>NZ_JBHTUY010000009.1:84351-229673 GCF_042793335.1 Isoptericola sp. NPDC056573 | reverse complement strand
CGTCGACCCCGGCTTCGACCTCGAGACCCCGACGCCGAACTACCTCGGCGTGAGGTGGCAGGTCACATCTTGTGGCCGGCGGAGCGCAGCTGCTGCGCGGCCTCGACGATGCGGGCGGCCATGCCGGCCTCGGCCTGCTTGCCCCAGGCGCGCGGGTCGTAGGCCTTCTTGTTGCCGACCTCGCCGTCCACCTTGAGGACGCCGTCGTAGTTGCGGAAGAAGTGGTCCGCGACGGGACGCGAGAACGCGTACTGCGTGTCGGTGTCGATGTTCATCTTGATGACACCGTTGTCGACCGCCTCGGAGATCTCCTCGGCCGTGGAGCCCGAACCGCCGTGGAACACGAGGTCGAACGGGTTCTCCTTGCCGATCTCCGAGCCGACGGCCTTCTGGATGTCCGCGAGGATCGACGGGCGCAGCTTCACGGCGCCCGGCTTGTACACGCCGTGCACGTTGCCGAAGGTGAGGGCCGTGAGGTAGCGACCCTTCTCGCCGGCGCCGAGGGCGCGCACGGTGGCGAGGCCGTCCTCGGCCGTCGTGTAGAGCTTCTCGTTGATCTCGGCCTCGTGGCCGTCCTCCTCGCCGCCCACGACGCCGACCTCGATCTCGAGGATGGTGCGCGCGGCCTGCGAGAGCTCGAGCAGCTCGGCGGCGATGACGAGGTTCTCGTCCAGGGGGATGTCCGAGCCGTCGAACATGTGCGACTGGAAGGTCGGGTTCTTGCCGGCCTTCACCTGCTCCGCCTCGAGGGCGAGCAGCGGACGCACCCAGGAGTCGAGGTTCTTCTTGACGCAGTGGTCGGTGTGGATCGCGATGTTCACCGAGTAGTTCTTCGCGACCTCGGTGGCGTAGGCCGCGAGGGCCAGCGAGCCGACGACGCGGTCCTTCACGGTGGAGCCAGACGCGTACTCGGCGCCGCCCACGGAGACCTGGATGATGCCGTCCGACTCGGCCTCGGCGAAGCCCTGGAGAGCGGCGGTCACGGTCTGCGACGAGGTGATGTTGACGGCGGGGTAGGCGAACTTGCCGGCCTTCGCCCGGTCGATCATCTCGGCGTAGACCTCGGGGGTTGCGATAGGCATCTGCGGTACTCCAATGACGGGGCGTACGAGGATGCAGCGGGATGCTTCGTCGCGACGGGCGCCGTGCGACCCGCATGCAACCGGATTTTCTCACGTCCGGGTCATGAGAGTCACATGCCGTCGGCTCCGTGAGACGGAGGGAGCCACCGCGACGCCCAGGCGTGCATCGCGATCGCGCCCGCGGCGCCCGCGTTGAGGGACCTCGTGGAGCCGTGCTGGGTGATGTGCAGGACGTCGGCGCACACCGCCTGCGCCTCCGGCGTCAGGCCGGTGGACTCCTGGCCGAACAGCAGCACGCAGCGGGCGGGCAGGTCGGAGGCCTCCAGCGGCACCGACCCGGGCACGTTGTCGATGCCGATCACGGGCAGGCCGGCCCCGCCGTCCTCCGACGCCGCCCAGGCGGCGAGCGCCGCCGCGTCCGGGTGGTGGTGGGTGTGCAGATAGCGGTCGGTGACCATCGCGCCGCGCCGGTTCCACCGCCGTCGGCCGACGACGTGCACCCCGGCCGCGTTGAACGCGTTGGCCGTGCGCACCACGGAGCCGATGTTGAGGTCGTGCGCCCAGTTCTCGATGGCGACGTGCAGCTCCCGGCCGTCGGGGCGACGGACGTCGAGGTCGGCGACGACGGCCTCGACGGTCCAGTAGCGGTAGCGGTCGACGACGTTGCGGCGGTCGCCGTGCTCCAGCAGCTCGGGGTCGTAGCGCGGGTCCGGCGCACCGTCCGCGCGGCGGGGCCACGCGGACGGGCCGCCGGGCCACGGGCCGACGCCGACCTCGCGCTCGGGCTCGCGCCCGGTGCCGGTCACCGTCCGGCCAGCCACTGGTCGTAGGTGGTCGTGCCCGCCGCGGCGTCCGGCACGAGGTTGCGCCCGGCGCGCAGGAAGTCCCCGAGCGGCCCGGGCAGCGGCACCCCCGCCGGCAGCCGGCGGGAGCCGCGGGCCCGCCGCCACGCGTCCGCCATCGCCCGCGCGTCGAGCACCTGCGGCCCGCCGACGGTGGCGGTCGGCGCGCCCGAGGGGCCCGTGGCGGGCCCGACCCCGAGCGGGTCCTCTCCCTCGGCCGCGTCCACGAGCGCGCGGGCGACGTCGCGCAGGTCGATCGTCTGGAAGCGGCAGCCGCGCGGGTACGGCAACAGCCCGAGCCGCGACCAGGCGCCGAGGCGGCTGCCGCGGCCGAAGAAGAGGTCGAGGAACCCGTGGAACTGGGTGGCCCGCACGACCGTCACCGGCGCGGGCCCGGCCGCGTAAACGCGCTCCTGCTCGGCGTGCGCGCGGTAGTAGGGGTACTCGCTCTGGTCCACCGCCGCGATCGACAGCACGACCGCACGGCCCACGCCCGCGCGGCCGCCCGCGTCCGCGACCCGCCGCGCACCGGTCGTGAACACGGCCTGCGCGCCGGGCGTCATGCCGTTGCTGGTGTCCACCACGGCGTCGGCGCCGTCGAACGCGGCGGTCAGCGCCGCGCTCACGGCCGCGTCGTCGTCCGCGAGCAGGTCCACCGCGTGGTGCGCCGCCCCGCCCAGCTCCGCGACGTCCTCCGGGCGCCGCCGCGACACCACGCGCACGTCGTGCCCCCGCGCCCCGGCCTCGCGCACGACGGCCCGGCCCGCCTGGCCGGTCCCGCCCACCACCACGATCGTCGTCATGCGCCCATCCTGGCCGACGCACGGGGACGCCCACGCACACGGGCGGCCCGCGCACTAGGGTTGGCGCGTGAGCGAACGACGGATCGAGTGCTGGCTGACCGACATGGACGGTGTCCTCGTGCACGAGGGGCAGGCCATCCCCGGGGCGCCGGAGTTCATCCGCGCGCTGCGCGACGCGGAGCGGCCGTTCCTCGTGCTCACGAACAACTCGATCTTCACGCCGCGCGACCTGCGCGCCCGCCTCGCGACGTCGGGCATCGACGTGCCGGAGGAGGCGATCTGGACGTCCGCGCTGGCCACCGGGCAGTTCCTCACCGACCAGATCCCCAACGGCTCGGCGTACGTGATCGGCGAGGCCGGCCTCACGACCGCCCTCTACGAGGCGGGGTACACGCTCACCGAGTCGAACCCGGACTACGTGGTGCTCGGCGAGACCCGCACCTACTCGTTCACGGCCATCACCAAGGCGATCCGCCTCGTGCGCGACGGCGCCCGCTTCATCGCCACCAACCCGGACACCACCGGGCCGTCGGCCGAGGGCCCGCTGCCCGCCACGGGCGCGGTCGCCGCGATGATCCAGGCCGCCACCGGCCGCTCGCCGTACTACGTGGGCAAGCCGAACCCGATGATGTTCCGCTCCGCCCTCAACCGCATCGACGCCCACTCCGAGGTGACGGCGATGATCGGCGACCGCATGGACACCGACGTCGTCGCCGGGATCGAGGCGGGGCTCGAGACCTTCCTGGTCATGACCGGCTCCACCTCGGCGGCCGAGGTCGACACGTACCCGTTCCGGCCGTCGCACGTCGTGGACTCCATCGCGGACCTCATCGGCCGTGTCTGACGACGCACCGGTCCCCGGGCCAAGGGATTCCCGGAGACGACGCGGCACCTGGCCCGCGGTGCTCTCGATCGTGGTCGGCGCCGGCATGATCGCCTGGGTGCTGACCCGCCCCGTGGGCTACGCGTCGTTCGGCTGGTTCGCGTACGCCCCGCTCTCCGACACGGCGTTCGTCCCGGGGACGTCGAGGTGGGTGCTGATGTGGGTGCTGTTCGGGCTGGGCACCCTGCTGGTGGGGCTGGGCGCAGGGTTCCTGCTCGGGCGCCGCCGCGGCTGACGCACCGTCGGGTCAGCGCGGCGCGTACGCCGCGGCCCGCGCGACGAGGCGGGCGACGTCGTCGACGACGTCCAGGTCCTGGTGGCCCTTGCGCCACCACAGCAGGGTGTCGCCGTCGAGCCGCAGCCGGCCGCCGTGCAGCGCGTCCACGCCCTGGCGGGCGAGGTCCGCGCCGCCGCCGTCGCCGAGCCACGCGCGGGCGGTGCGCTCGCTCTCGGAGCTCACGCGGAACGCGCGGTCGAAGTCCGGCACGCCGACCTCGACGTCGGCCCGCAGCGCGTCGGCGAGGCCCGCGGCGGAGACCTCCACCGTGCCGTGCGCGCGGTCGAGACGCGTGACGACCAGGTGGTACGGGTCGGTCAGCGTCGCCGGGCCGGACTCCCGGGCGCCGGTCTCGGTGATCGTGCCGGCGGAGCGGCGCTGCACGCCCAGCTCGAGGGTCCACAGGTCTCGACCGTCCACCCGGCTGCGCAGCACCTCGCCGATCGTGTGCCCGACGTCGCTCGCGAGCGGCTCGCGCTTCGGGAACGACCGCACGTCGCGTGGCACGTCGGGCTGCCCGGCGCCGCCGTACGCCGTCCACCGCCCGGCCGCGACGAGCCGGTCGACGTCCTCGCCCCGCCGCACGACGAAGCGGCGCTGGGCGCGCAGGTAACCCAGCCCGCCGACGACGGCGGCCACGGGCACGAGGACGTAAGCGACCCACAGGTCGAACACCCCGAGCGCCGCGAGCACGACCGCCGCGACCACGACCACCATCGGCGCGACCAGGAGCGCCGGGCTCGGCCGTCGCGCGGCAGGTCCGCTCACGCGAGGCCCAGGTCGGCCAGGTCGTAGAGGTAGTGGTAGGGCACGCCGAGGGCCTCGATCTTCTCGCCGGCGCCGGTGGCGCGGTCGACGATCGTGGCGCAGCCGAGCACCTCGGCCCCCGCGGCGCGCAGCGCCTCGATCGCCGTGATGGGCGACCCGCCGGTCGTCGTCGTGTCCTCGAGGACCACGACCTTGCGGCCCGCGACCTCGGGACCCTCGATCTGCCGCTGCATGCCGTGCGCCTTCGCCGCCTTGCGGACGACGAACGCGTCGAGGTCCTGCCCGCGCGACGCCGCGGCGTGCAGCAGGGCGTCCGCGATCGGGTCGGCGCCGAGCGTCAGGCCGCCGACGGCGTCCACCTCCGCCGTGCCGAGGCCGACCTCCTCGAGGTGGTCGAGCAGCACGTGGCCCACCAGCGGGGCGGCGCGGTGGTGCAGCGTGATGCGGCGCAGGTCGACGTAGTAGTCGGCCTCCTTGCCGGAGGACAGCGTCACCTTGCCGTGCACGACGGCGAGCTCGGTGATGAGGTCGCGCAGCTGCTCGCGGGGCGTGGGGCCGAAGGCGGTATCCGAGGAGGTCACCCGGTCATCGTACCGACGGCCTCGGGCCCGACCGCGGGGGCGCCGTCCACCTGGAGCGCGACCACCGCCACGTCGTCGGCACCCCGGATCGGCGTGCTCCGCGCCAGCACGCAGTCGGCCAGCCGCTCGAGCCGCGCGTCCACCACCTGTTCCACGTCCTCACGCAGGTGCTCCAGGGAGTCCACCAGCGGCTCGCCCCGCCGCTCGACGAGGCCGTCCGTGAACAGCAGCAGCGACGCGCCGGGTGCCAGCACGAGGGTCGACTCCGGCCGCGCCTCGGGCAGCCGCAGCCCGAACAGCCGGCCAGGACGCTCGCCGTGGAGCTCGGCGCCGAGGTCGGCACGCCGCACCAGCGGCGGCAGGGACCCGGCGCGGGCCCAGGTGACGCGCCGCGACCCGTCGGGCGCGGGCGGCTCGACGACGGCGACCGTGATCGCCGCGAACGCCTCGATGCGCAGCACGGCGGCGGCGCGCTCGGCCCGGTCGAGGATCGCGGCAGGGCCCGCGTCGTCCTCGACCGCGACGGTGCGCAGCACGCCCTTGAGGTGCGACATCGTGGCCGCCGCGTCGACGTCGTGCCCCGCCACGTCGCCCACGACGAGCACCGCCCGACCCGACTCCCGGAGCACGACGTCGTACCAGTCGCCGCCCACCCGCGTGATCCGGTTGGCCGGCTGGTACCGGACGTCCACGGCGAGCCCGGGGACCTTCGGCGGCGGGATGAGCACCGAGGACTGCAGGGTGACTGCCGCGTCGCGCTCGGCGGCGGCGTTCGCCCGCATGCGCGCCACCGTGCTGTGCCACGACAAGCGCTCCGGTGTGGCGTAGCCGTCGGTGCCCTCGACGTCGGCCGCGTCGACCTCCTCCACCCGGACCACGACGGCACGGACGGCGGCGTCGCCCGCACGCGTGACCGGCAGCGCGAGGAGCATCCAGTACCGCGGTCCCGTCTCGCCCGTGCGCGGGTCGGGCAGGTCCCACCGGGTCGGCTCGACGACCTCGGGCATGCCCGTGCGCAGGCACCGGGCGATGGCGTCCATGGCATGGGGCACGGGCGGAGGGCCGCCCGGCACCTGCGCCAGCGCGTCGGCCAGCGTGCGCCCGACCAGCGCGTCCACCGGCATGCCGAGCAGCTCGGTGTACGAGCGGTTGGCGTCGAGCACGACGAGGTCGGGGTCCAGCACGATCTTCGGCACGGCCAGCGCGTCGAAGAGGTCGCGGTAGTCCAGCGCGTCGCCGCCGGGGAGGGCGCTCCGACCGTCCCCGGTGTCCGTCGCAGGTGCTCGCCCCCCGATCACATCTCCATCGTGGGGCAGGCGGCCGGATCTCGCCCAGCCTCGGTGCAGGCCGTGGTCAGCGGTACTTGCCGACGGCACGGACCGCGGCGCGCGGGGCCAGGCGCAGCAGGGCCGCGGCCGCCTTGTAGCGGACCGACGGTGTCGAGAGGACGACGCCGCGCCGCACGTCCGCGAGCGCCTCGGAGACGACGGTCGGGGCGTCGAGCCAGCCGGCGTCCGGGATCGTGGACATGTCCACGCCCGCCCGGTCGTGGAACTCGGTGCGCACGAACCCGGGGCTCACCACCGTGGCGGTGACGCCGGTGCCCTTGAGCTCGACGGCCAGGCCCTCCGTGAACGACCGGACGTACGCCTTCGCCGCGGCGTAGGTGCCGCCGGCGGTCAGCGCGGCGATCGAGCCCACGTTGAGGATGGCGCCGCGCCCGCGGCCCGTCATCTGCCCGGCGGCCGCGTGCGAGAGCACGAGCACCGCCCGGACCATGACGTCCAGGGCGGAGAGCTCGACGGCGAGGTCGCCGCGCACGAAGGACTGCGCCGTCGCGAACCCGGCGTTGTTGACGAGCAGGCCCACCGGGCGCCGGTCGTCGCCCTCCTCGTCGCCGGTGACGGCGAGCCGCGCCGCGACCCGCTCCAGGTCCTGCTTGACGGACAGGTCCGCCGGCAGCACCTCCACCCGCACGCCCGCCGCCGCGCGCACCTGCGCGGCGACCTGCTCCAGGCGGTCGGCGTCACGCGCGACGACGACCACGTCGTGTCGCGCCGTGGCGAGCTGCCAGACGAACTCCAGACCGAGGCCGGCGGTGGCGCCGGTGACGAGCGCGGTACCCATGGGGGCAGCCTAGAGGGCGGACGCGGCGGGGTTGACCCTCACGCGACGTGAGGGCCCACGCTGGCCGCATGACCGACACCACCTTCCCCGCGTTCTTCCCCGCGTTCAGCATCGGCCCCGTGCCGCGTCCCGGCCCCGGCGTGCAGCCGCCGGAGCAGTTCCGCGGCATCTACGGCATGCCGATGTTCGTCAACGTCCCGACCGCCGACCTCGAGGCCTCCACCGACTTCTGGGTGCGCGGCCTCGGCTTCTTCGAGCTCTTCGCCGCCCCCGGCACGGTGGTGCACCTGCGCCGGTGGGCGTTCCAGGACGTGCTGCTCGTGCCCGCGACGCCCGCCGCCGAGGCCGGCCCCCTGAGCGTGAGCTTCTCGTGCGTGCAGGGCGAGATCGACGAGATCGCGGCCGCGTGCGAGCGCGTCGCGCCCGGGTCGGCGAGCGGCCCTCGGCTGCAGCCGTGGGGCACCCTCGACCTGGAGGTCGTGACCCCCGAGCGGACGCGCGTCGTCATGACCGCCGCCCGCCCGTGGGACCCGGCGGGCCCGGAGGCGCAGACCGTGCGCGACGAGCTGGGTTTCGGCGCCGAGGGCTGATGCGGCGGGCAGACTGGTCGCCATGACGACCCGCCTCACCGTCGGCGCCGCGGCGCGGGCCGCGGGCGTCACGGTCCGGACGCTGCACCACTGGGACGCCGTGGGCCTGGTCCACCCGTCGGCGCGCACGGCCGCGGGCTACCGGCTGTACACGGCGTCGGACCTCACGCGCGCGCACCGCGTCGTCCTGTACCGCGAGCTCGGCGTGCCGCTCGACGAGATCGGCGCGCTGCTCGACTCCCCGCGGGGCGCGGACGCGTCCCTGCGCCGCCAGCGCGACCTCGTGCGCGAGCGGCTGGGCCGGCTGGAGCGTGCGGCCGAGGCCCTCGACCGGCTGGTCGAGGCGCGCGAGCGCGGCGTCCTGCTGTCCCCCGAGGAGCAGGTCGCCCTGTTCGGCGCCAACTGGCAGCCGTCGTGGGCGGCCGGGGCCCGCGCACGCTGGGGCGACACCGACCAGTGGGCCCAGTTCGCGGAGCGGTCGGCCGAGCGCACCCCCGAGGAGTGGCGGGAGGTCGCCGCCGAGGCCGAACGCGTCCTCGACGACCTCGCGGACGCGTTCGGCCGCGGCGTCGCGCCCGGCAGTGCCGAGGCCGACGCCCTGGCCGAGCGCCATCGTGCATCGCTCGGCGCCTACTTCGACGTCACACCCTCGATGCACGTCGTCATCGGGCGCATGTACGCCGCCGACCCCGACTTCACCGCCCAGCACGACCGACGCCGCCCCGGCCTGACGGCGTGGCTGCGCGAGGTCATCGACGCCGGTGCCCGCACGCACGGCGTCGACCCCGACACGGCGACGTGGGAATGAGCTCCCGAGGGCGTCGGCGACCGCCGGTAGCCTGGCGCCCGTGCGCCTCGCGACCTGGAACGTCAACTCCGTCCGTGCCCGCGTCGACCGGGTGATCGCCTTCCTGGAGCGCTCGGGCACGGACGTGCTCGCCATCCAGGAGACCAAGTGCCGGGACGAGCAGTTCCCCCACGCGGCGTTCGAGGCCGCCGGCTACCAGGTGGCGCACACCGGGCACTCGGCGTGGAACGGCGTCGCCATCGCGTCCCGGGTCGGGATCACCGACGTCGAGACGTCCTTCCCGGGCCAGCCGGGGTTCGCCAAGCCCGCCGCGGCCGCTGACGCCGCACCGGCCGGCGCACCCGACGAGGCCCCGGACCCGACGCCCGACGAGGCGCCGGCCACCCTGCTCGACGTGCCGCCGCCGATCGAGGCGCGCGCCCTCGGCGCCACCTGCGGCGGCGTGCGCGTGTGGTCCCTGTACGTGCCGCACGGCCGCGCGATCGGCGACCCGCACTACGCGTACAAGCTGGCGTGGCTGGGCGCGCTGCGCGACGCCGCGTCCGGCTGGCTCGCCGCCGATCCCCGCACTCCGGTCGCGCTGGTCGGCGACTGGAACGTCATCCCGCTCGACACGGACGTCTACGACCCGGCCGCGTTCGAGGGCCACACCCACGTGACCCCCGCCGAGCGGGAGGCCTTCACGGCGTTCGCGACCGCCGGCTACACCGAGGTGACGCGCGAGCACCTGCCCGCCGAGCACACCTACACGTACTGGGACTACCAGCAGCTCGCGTTCCCCCGGAACAAGGGTCTGCGCATCGACTTCGCCTACGCCTCCCCCGCCGTGCGCGAGCGCGTCACCGCCGTCGCCATCGACCGTGACGAGCGCAAGGGCAAGGGCGCCAGCGACCACGTCCCGGTGATCCTCGACCTCGCCGACCCGGCCTGACGCGCACGGAGCACGTCGTGACCCAGGACCCGAACCCGCACGACCGCGCGCAGGGCCCTGCATCCGACCCTGCACCCGACGCCGCACCCGACGCCGCGCCGACCCCCGCCGAGCCGGTCTTCGCCGCGCCGACGCCGGCGGGCGTGCTGCCCGCGGACGGCCTCGCCGGCCTGGGCCTGCCGGGCACGGGCGACGACGGCGCGCCCCCGCCCCGCGACGGCGCACGGCCCCGGGCCGGGGGCGGCGCCTCGGCCCGGGCGCGCCGCGGCGTGCGTCGCGCGGCCGTGGCGGTGGTGGCGCTCGCCGTCGTCGGCGGCGCCGTCGCGATCGGGGTCACGACGGCACGCGACCGGGCGACCGCGCCCGTGCCGGCCGCGGTGACCGGGGCGCGCGAGGTGAACGCGGCGCAGCTCGTGCTCGGGTCCTGCCTGCGGCACCTGCCGCCCGGCGACGTCGGCCGGGTGACCGTCGTGCCGTGCGCGGGCGAGCACGGGGCACAGGTGGTGGGGCGCACGGACTCCGCGGCCGGCGCCGTGTGGCCCGGTCACGACGCGCTGGTGCGCAAGGCGTCCGCCGACTGCGGCCCCGGCCTGCTGGGCACCGCGGGCCGCGACGCGGAGGGGCTGACCTTCGTCGTCCTCACCCCGTCGGAGGCCGGCTGGGCGGCCGGCGACCGCACGGGACTGTGCGTCGCCGTGTCGGAGACTCCCGGGACGGTCGACCTGCTGGCCTGAGGACGGTCGACGTCTCCGATATCCCCCCACGGGTGGATTCTTACAGTGATCTTGGTCACATCCGGTATCACGCGACCGCGTCCGGTTCGCTCCGGGTTGACCGGACTCGTCCAGCACGGATGCCCACCGCCCCCCGCGCCAGCGACACGCGGGGCCTGTTATCGGAACGTGACCTCGAAGGGTCCGCGGGGTTAGCGTCCCTCGACCGCACCTGCCACGGGTGCCGGCCGACCGGGACGCAGCCGAGTGCTGCCGGCGTCCCGGTGACCACGAACCTCACGGCAGCAGCGGGAGACCCACTTCCGGCCGGCCGCCCGGGCACACCGCCCGGACGCTCCCGGCCTTGGGGTTCAGCCACCTCTGGTGGCGGGCCAACGATCTCGGCCTCACCCGACAGCTCATCTCGCAGGCTGGAGGTCACGCCCCATGTCCACGTCCCCTGCCTCCGCGCGCCCCGGCACCGCCGCCGCGGCCGCTCGCCGGCCCCGCCGGGCGATCATCGCCCTCGCCGTCGCCGGCGCCCTCACGGGTGGCGGTCTCGTCGCCGTCGCCCCCCACGCGTCCGCCGCCACCGGCGCCACCTCCGCGAACGTCGGTTCCGCGAACCTCGGCTCGGTGGCCGTGCAGGCCGCCAAGGGTTACAAGTCGACCGTCACGCTCAAGGTCGCCCGGAAGAAGACCGTCGTCAAGCACATGAGCGCCTCGAAGCGCCCGACCTACACCGTGACCGCCACCCGTTCCGGCAAGGCCGTGGCCGGGAAGGCCAAGCTCCTCGTCAACGGGAAGTCGGTCTCCACCCGCACGCTGCACAAGGGCAAGGCGACCTTCAACCCGAACTGGTCGATGCACAAGGTCGGCAAGAACAAGATGCAGATCTTCGTCCTGCCGAGCAGCTCGAAGCTCCGCAAGGTCGGCACGTCCGCCGTCACCGCGACCGCGAAGCGCGCCGGTTCGCCCGTCGTCGCGATCGCGAAGACGAAGGTCGGCGCCCGCTACGTCTCCGGCGCCACCGGTCCGAGCTCGTTCGACTGCTCCGGCTTCACCTCCTACGTGTACAAGAAGGCGATCGGCAAGAAGCTGCCGCGCACGTCGTCCGCGCAGAAGCACGTCGGCAAGAAGGTCTCGCGCAAGAACGCCAAGCCCGGCGACCTGATCTGGTCGCCCGGCCACGTGGCCATCTACATCGGCAACGGCAAGCAGATCGACGCCGGCAACCCGCGCGTCGGCGTCGTCAAGCGCAGCATCTGGCAGTCGAACCCGACGTTCATCCGGGTCAGCAGCAAGGCGGTCTGACCTCCCGAAGCACCCGTCGAGCCCCCGGCCTCCGCCACGCGAGGTCGGGGGCTCGACGCCTGTGGTCTCAGCCCGGCGGGGCGGGCCAGGAGTTGCCCCGCGCGACGACGTCGTCGCCCAGCTTCGCCGCGACGTCGTTGCCCGACGCCGTGTTGTCGCGCACCACCGCCGCCGCGGTCACCAGGAAGAACCCGGCCGCGCCGTTGTCCCGCGCCGTGTTCCCTACCAGCCGGATCGCCCCGGCGTTGCCGCCGTCCGCGAAGCCGTGGTGCCCGTTGCCCCACGCCTCGTTCCCCTCGACGACGTGCGCCACCGCGGGCGGGTCGTCCCCGCCGCCCAGGGTGTAGCCGCCCCCGTTGCCGTGCCAGCCCTCGATGCCCCACCGATCGACGCCGTTGCCGAACGACTCGTTCCCGCGCAGCGTCACCGGGCTCGCGAACTCGCCCAGGTCGACGCCGTCGTCGGCGTTGTCGAAGAAGCGGTTGTCCTCCACCACGTTCCCGGCGCCCGAGCCGAACTTGATCCCGAGCCCCTGCCCGGCGTCGCCGCGGGAGGCGTCGTCGTGGTTGTCGTAGAACTCGCTGTCACGGACGACGTTGTGGGCCGTCCCCGCGCCGCGCAGCTCGAGGCCCGAGCGCGTGTTCGCGTGCACGCGCAGCCGCTGGAACACCCCGCCCACGCAGGACACGCAGAGGTAGCCGTGGCTCCGCGAGCCGCGGACCTCGAGGTCCTGGACCGTCCAGTGGTCGGCCTCCTGCACGAGGGGCCACTCGTCGGCGGGCACGCCCGCGAGGTCCACCACCGCCCGCTCGTCGCGGTAGCCGCTCAGCGTGATCCGGTCGCCCGGGGCGGCGTCGGTCGTGATCGACAGCGGCTCCTCGACGCGGTAGGTGCCGCCCCGCACCGCGATCACCTGGCCGGGCCGGACCACCGCCACCGCGTGGGCCACGGTGGCGAACGGGCGCGCCCAGCTGCCGTCCGCCGTGTCGGAGCCGTCGGGCGCGACGTACAGGTCGGCGGTGGGCACGCCCGACGTCGGCCCGTCGGGCGGCGGCTCCGCGGCCGGCGCCGCGACCGGGTCGACCGGTGCCGAGGGCACCGGCGCGTGCGACGCCGCCACCACAGGTGCCGCGTGCTCGGGTCCCGGCAGCACCACCGTCGTGACCGCCGCCCCGCCGCCGGCCACGACGACCGCCGTCGCGGTCACCGCCGCCACCGGGCGCGCGACCAGCGCGTCCCACCCGTCGCGCAGCTGCCCCGCGAGGGCGTGCCACCACCCGGGCGGGGCCGGCGCCCCGGCGTCGAGGAGCCCGCGCACGACGTCGTGCGCCGCCCCCGCCGGGATCGCCACCAGGCCGATCGCGGGAACCAGCCGCTCCGGCGGCACCAGGGTCGTGGCGAGGCCGGAGCATGCCGGGCAGTCCCGCACGTGGCGGCCCAGCCGTTTGCGCCACAGGGGCGACGGCGCGCCGTCCCAGCCGGCGGCCGCGCTGTCCAGACCCTTGCAGCGGGGGACCGCGTCGAGCGCGAGGCCGATGCCCCGGGCCGTGGCGAGCTGCGCCCGCATCCGCTGCACCCGCACCGCGGCGTGGCGCCGGCCGACGCCGAGCGCGCGGGCGAGATCGCCCCGGCCGAGCCCGCCGCACAGCTCCTGCCACCACAGGCCGAGGACGCCCTGGTGCACCGGGTCGAGCCAGCGGCCCGCCGTGACCAGGCCGCGCCGCTGGTCGGCGACGACGACGTCCACGGTCGCCCGCACGTCGGGCGAGGGCCCCGGGTCCGCGACCCGGGCCAGCGTCGGGTCGGCGGGGACGGGGCGACCGCGGCGGGCGCGGTGGTGCTCCTGCATCTGCCGGTAGGCGATCGTCACCAGCCACGACCGGAACCGGGCGGGGTCGCGCAAGGCGCCCAGCGACGTCACGGCCCGCAGCATGGTCTCCTGCACGACGTCGTCGACGTCGGCCGCGCAGGTCCCGTCGTCACCGAGCCCCCGCGCGACGACGCCGCGCACGAGCGGCAGGTGCTCGGCGAGGAGGTCCCCGAGGGCGGTGTGGTCGCCGCCCTGGGCGCGGACCACCCGGTCGGCCGTCGCGTCCACGTCGTGCTCCGTCCTCGTCGCCGGCCGGTCCGCGCCGTCGTCGGACCGCCTGCATGCTAGCGAGCGGTGCATCGATGAAAAAGTGTTGTCGTCGTCCCCGGCCCACCGTCTACCTCGTGGCCCGCGACGACGCGGGCCACGGACCGGGCACCGGTCCGTCAGCCTGAGGGAAGGACCGTCGGACATGACCGACACCCCCAAGCACCGCCGTCGACGGCTCGCCGGCGCCGTCGCCGTCGCGACCGTGGCCGCCGGGCTCCTCGTCGGGGTCACGACCACCGCCGCCGCCGCGGCACCCGCCGCCGGCACCTACCAGCTCACCGTCGCCCGCAGCGGACACTGCCTCGACGTCGTCGCCGGCTCCAAGGACAACAGCGCCCAGCTGCAGCAGTGGGGCTGCAGCGGCGCCACCTGGCAGCAGTTCCGCCTCGAGCCCGTCGCCGGTGGCACCTACCAGCTGCGCAACATCAACAGCGACCGCTGCCTCGACGTGCCCAGCGGCACCGACGTCGTCGGCACCCGCATCCAGCAGTGGAGCTGCAAGCCCGCCCAGACCAACCAGCAGTGGACCCTCACCGCCTCGCGCGACGGGTCCTACCTCGTCGCCAACGTCGACAACGGCCTCTGCCTCAGCATCCAGGGCGCGTCCACCGCCAGCGGCGCGGCCGTGATCCAGGAGGGTTGCACCCACAACACCAACAAGCAGTGGACGTTCGCCGCCGCCGGCGGCGGCTCGACGGAGGACGCCACCGTCGCCGCCGACGGCTCGGGGCAGTACCGCACGGTGCAGGAGGCGGTCGACGCGGTCCCCGCGAACGCGACGTCCCGCCAGCGCATCACCGTCGCCCCGGGCACCTACCGCGGCAAGGTCGTCATCGACAAGGACAAGCCCTTCGTGGACCTCGTCGGGCTCGGTGACGACCCGGACGACGTCGTGATCGTCGACGGCGTCAGCGCCGGGGAGGGTGGCAGCCACCGGGGCAGCGCCACGGTGGTGGTGGAGGGCGCGAACTTCAGCGCCGACAACCTCACCGTGTCGAACGACCACGACGAGTCCGAGCCAGGCGACGGCGACCAGGCCCTGGCGCTCTACCTCAACGCCGACCGGATCCTGCTCGACGACCTGCGCCTCCTGGGCGACCAGGACACCCTGCTGATCAACGACGCCGCCCGCGCCTACGTGACCGACACGTACGTCGAGGGCACGGTCGACTTCATCTACGGCGGCGGCATCGCCGTGTTCCACCGCAGCACGATCCACGAGAAGCGCACCACCGGCGGCCCCATCACGGCGGCGAGCACCCCCGCGGAGCGCAAGTACGGGTTCCTCTTCTACCAGTCCCGCATCACGGGGGCGACGAACGGCACGACCCAGCTCGGGCGGCCGTGGCGTCAGGGCGCCCAGGTGCTGTACCGCGAGTCGGACCTGTCCGCGACCGTCAAGACGTCCCAGCCGTGGACCGACATGTCGGGCAGCACCTGGCAGAACGCCCGGTTCCTCGAGTACCGGAACACCGGCGCCGGGGCCGGGGTCAACAGCAACCGGCCCCAGCTCTCGGACTCCCAGGCCGCGGAGTACACCCCGCAGAAGTACCTCGCGGGTTCCGACGGCTGGAACCCGGTGGGCCAGCCATGACGACAACCCCTGTACGCCCTGAGAAAGGACCATCGACCATGTCCGACCCCTCGCACCGCCGCGGACGGCGTCTCCTGGCCGCCGTCACCACCGCCGCCGTCCTGGCCACCGGCCTCGCCGTCGGCACCACCACCACGGCCGCCGCGGCACCTGCCGCCGGCACCTACCAGCTCTCCGTCGCCCGCAGCGGAAAGTGTCTCGACGTCGTCGCCGGCTCCAAGGACAACAGCGCCCAGCTGCAGCAGTGGGGCTGCAGCGGCGCCACCTGGCAACAGTTCCGCCTCGAGCCCGTCAGCTCCACCACCTACCAGCTGCGCAACATCAACAGCGACCGCTGCCTCGACGTACCCAGCGGCACCGACGTCGTCGGCACCCGCATCCAGCAATGGAGCTGCAAACCCGCCCAGACCAACCAGCAGTGGACCCTCACCGCCTCGCGCGACGGCTCCTACCTCGTCGCGAACGCCGCCAACGGGCTCTGCCTCAGCATCGCGGGCGCGTCCACCGCCGACGGCGCCGCGCTCGTCCAGGAAGGCTGCACCCACAACACCAACAAGCAGGTCTCCTTCACCCCCGCGGGCTCGGGGGGCGGCTGGTCGGCGACCGCCGACGGCTTCGCCTCGACCGACGGCGGCACCACCGGCGGCGCCGGCGGCACGGCGGTGACCGTCACGACGCAGGCCGACCTGGAGAAGTACGTGACGGCCTCGGGCCGGTACGTCATCACCGTGGCCGCGCCGATCACGATCTCGCCGAAGGGCAAGGAGCTCAAGGTCGCGTCGGACAAGACGATCGTCGGCAAGGGCACGTCGGGCGAGATCGTCGGCGGGGGCTTCTTCCTCGGTGACACCACCAGCAACGTCATCCTCCGCAACCTCACCATCCGGGACACGCGGATGACCGAGGACGACCCGGACGACAAGGAGTTCGACTACGACGCCATCCAGATGGACGGCGCCGACCACGTCTGGATCGACCACAACCGGCTCACGCGGATGAACGACGGCCTCATCGACTCCCGCAAGGACACCACGAACCTCACCGTGTCGTGGAACGTCCTCGAGGAGAACAACAAGGCCTTCGGCATCGGCTGGACGGAGAACGTCTCGGCGAAGATCACGATCCACCACAACTGGATCCGCGCCACGAACCAGCGCAACCCCAGCACCGACAACGTGGCCTACGCCCACCTCTACAACAACTACCTGCAGGACGTCGCCAGCTACGGCAACTACGCCCGCGGCGGCACGAGGATGGTGCTGCAGAACAGCTACTTCGAGCGGGTGAAGGACCCGTACTACCGCGACGACACCGCCGCGCTGGCCCAGTCCGGCAGCATCGTCGTCGACTCCACCGGCCAGAAGGAGAGCGGCGGGACCGCCTTCGACCCCGCGTCGTTCTACCCGTACACGCTCGACCCGGCGGCCGACGTGCCGTCGGTCGTGCGGGCGGGCGCCGGCCCGCAGGCCTCCATCGGCTGACCCCGCCCCGCCGAGGTAGTGCGTGACGTGCCGAGGTAGTTCGTGACACGGAGTCACGAACTACCTCGGCAGGCTCGGAACTACCTCGGCGGGCCTCGAGCTACCTCGGCGTGACGCTGAGGCCGGAGGCGTCCGGGTCGAGGTCCACGACGACGGTGCCGCCGTCGGACACGGCGCCGGACAGCAGCTCCTTGGCGAGCCGGTCGCCGATCTCGCGCTGCACCAGGCGGCGCAGCGGGCGGGCGCCGTACGCCGGGTCGAAGCCCTCCAGCGCCAGCCACTCGCGCGCGGCGGGCGTGACGTCCACCGTGATGCGCCGGTCTGCCAGGCGCTTCGCGAACGCCGCGACCTGGAGGTCGACGATCTCGCCCAGCTCCTCGACGTTCAGCGCGTCGAAGATCACCACGTCGTCGAGCCGGTTGAGGAACTCCGGCTTGAACGACGCGCGCACGGCCGCCATCACCGCCTCGCGACGGGCGGCGTCGTCCAGGGCCGGGTCCACGAGGAACTGCGAGCCCAGGTTCGACGTCAGCACCAGGATGACGTTGCGGAAGTCGACCGTGCGGCCCTGGCCGTCGGTGAGGCGCCCGTCGTCGAGCACCTGGAGCAGGATGTCGAAGACCTCGGGGTGCGCCTTCTCCACCTCGTCCAGCAGGACGACGGAGTAGGGGCGCCGCCGCACGGCCTCGGTGAGCTGGCCGCCCTCCTCGTAGCCGACGTACCCCGGAGGGGCGCCGACCAGCCGCGACACGGAGTGCTTCTCCGAGTACTCGGACATGTCGATGCGCACCATGGCGCGCTCGTCGTCGAACAGGAAGTCCGCGAGCGACTTGGCGAGCTCCGTCTTGCCGACGCCGGTCGGGCCGAGGAAGAGGAACGACCCGGTCGGACGGTCGGGGTCGGCCACGCCGGCCCGCGAGCGCCGCACGGCGTCGGACACCGCGCGGACGGCGGCCGTCTGGCCGATGAGCCGCTCGCCGATGACGTCCTCCATGTGCAGGAGCTTCTCGGACTCGCCCTGCAGCAGGCGCCCGGCGGGGATGCCCGTCCAGGCGGAAACGACCTCGGCGATCTCGTCGGAGCCCACCTTGTCGGCGATCATCGGCGCCTCGTGAGCCTGGGCCTCGTCCGCCTCCTGGGACGCCTCGGCCCGCTCGGCCTCCGCGAGCTCGCGCTCGACCTGCGGGATCTCCCCGTACAGGAGGCGGGCGGCGGACTCGAGGTCGCCCTCGCGCTGCAGCCGGTCGGACTCGGTGCGCAGCTCGTCGATGCGGGCGCGCAGGTCGCCGACGCGGTTGTGGCCGGCCTTCTCCGACTCCCACCGCGCGGTGAGCGCGGCGAGCTGCTCGCGGGTGTCCGCGAGGTCGGCGCGCAGGCGCTCCAGGCGCTCGGTGGAGGCGGCGTCGTCGGACTCCTTGAGCACGACCTCCTCCATCTCGAGGCGCGTGACGGCGCGCTGCAGCTCGTCGATCTCGACGGGCGAGGAGTCCATCTCCATGCGCAGCCGCGACGCCGCCTCGTCGACGAGGTCGATCGCCTTGTCGGGGAGCTGCCGGCCGGTGATGTACCGGTCGGACAGCGCGGCCGCGGCGACGAGCGCGGAGTCCGCGATCGTCACCTTGTGGTGCGCCTCGTACCGCTCCTTGAGCCCGCGCAGGATCGCGACGGTGTCCTCCACGGACGGCTCGCCGACGAACACCTGCTGGAACCGGCGCTCGAGGGCCGGGTCCTTCTCGATGTGCTCGCGGTACTCGTCGAGGGTCGTGGCCCCGACCAGGCGCAGCTCGCCGCGGGCGAGCATGGGCTTGAGCATGTTGCCCGCATCCATGGCGCCCTCGCCGCCGGCGCCCGCGCCGACGACGGTGTGCAGCTCGTCGATGAAGGTGACGACCTCGCCGTCCGACGCGGTGATCTCCTCGAGCACGGCCTTGAGGCGCTCCTCGAACTCACCCCGGTACTTGGCGCCCGCGACCATGCCCGCCAGGTCGAGCGCGACGAGGCGCTTGCCCTGCAGGGACGTCGGGACGTCGCCCGCGACGATGCGCTGCGCCAGGCCCTCGACGACGGCCGTCTTGCCGACGCCGGGCTCGCCGATGAGGACGGGGTTGTTCTTGGTGCGGCGGCTGAGCACCTGCACGACGCGCCGAATCTCGGAGTCGCGGCCGATGACCGGGTCGAGCTTGCCGTCGCGGGCGCGCTGCGTGAGGTCGCTGGCGTACTGCTCCAGCGCCTTGTACGTGCCCTCGGGGTTGGGGCTGGTGACGCGGGACGAGCCGCGGACGGCGGGCAGCGCCGCGCGCAGGGCGTCGGCGGTCGCGCCCGCCTCGGTCAGCGCCTGGGCGGCGGCGGACTGCCCGGCGGCGAGCGCGATGAGCAGGTGCTCGGTCGAGACGTACTCGTCGCCGAGCGCCTCGGCCTCCTTGCCCGCGTTCTCCAGCACGGCGCTCATCGCGCGCGACGGCGCGGGCTGCGCGACGGCGGAGCCGCTCGCCTGCGGCAGGGCGACGAGGGCCGCGCGGGCGCGCTGGCCGATCTGCTGGGCGTTCGCGCCGACGGCGTCGAGCAGGCCGACGGCGACGCCGCCGCTCTGCTGGAGCAGCGCCTGGAGCAGGTGCACCGGCTCGAGCTGGGGGTTGCCCGCGGCCGACGCCGACTGGACGGCGTCGCCGAGCGCCTGCTGCGACATGGTCGTGAGCTTGATGTCCATGGGACCTCCGGGATGACGTGCGGTGATACGGGTCAGACTCCTGTCGGGGGAACGCCGCCAAAGTTGAGTCTATTCCGCTCAACTTTGAGCGCAAGGCGCCCGGGGTGCCGGGTGGCTCCCCGGCGGCCGCTGCGGGATGCTGGGCCGGTGACCACTCCAGCCCGCGGCCCCGTGCGCCGCCTCCGCACCGCGATCGCGGCGGCCCTGGCCGCCGTCGGCCTCCTCGCCCTCGCCGGGTGCATGAAGGTCGACATGGACATGACGCTGTCGGAGGACGACACCGTCTCCGGCTCGATCGTCATGGCCGTCTCGAACAGCCTCGCCGAGACCATGGGGATGGAGCCCGGCGAGCTGTGGAAGCAGGCCGGCGGCGAGCTCTCCCAGAACCTGCCCGAGGGCACGTCCCAGGAGCCGTACTCCGACGACGAGTACACCGGGACCAGGTACACCTTCACCGACGCCCCGATCAGCCAGATCTCCGGCGAGGGCGGCGAGGACCTCACCATCACCCGCGACGGCGACACCTACGTCGTGGACGGCACGATGGACCTCTCCGAGGGCGCCGACCAGCTGGAGTCGCTGCCGCAGAACGTGCAGGACGCCTTCGACGTCCGCCTCGCCGTCACGTTCCCCGGGCCGGTCAGCGACGCCACGGGCACCGTCGACGGCAACACCGTCACCTGGACGCCGAAGGTCGGCGAGAACACCGAGATCCACGCGGTCGGCTCGGCCACCGCCGGCAGCAGCTTCCCGTGGTGGATCGTCGGCCTCGTCGTCGGGCTGGTCGTCATCGGCCTCGTCGTGTGGTTCGTCGTGCGGAACAACCGCCGTCCCGCTACGTCGACGGTCACGGGCACCGCGACGGGCGACGCCGCGTTCGCCGCGCAGGCCGCCCCCGGGGCCGTGCCGGCCGCCGGCCCGACGCCGGAGGAGCAGGTCTTCGGCACGCCCGCGGCCCCGCCCGCCGAGCCGACCACCGGCCCGGTCGCCGAGCCGCTCGAGCCGGAGGCCGCGCCCGAGACCGCCCCGCCCGCCGGCCCCACGACCGGCCCCGTCGCCGAGCCGCTGGAGCCCGGCCGCCCGGGCGAGGAGGACACGGTCCGGCAGGAGCCCGCCGGCGGCGCCACCGAGCCCGACGTCGAGCCCGACGTCACGGGCACGCCCGAGGACCGCCCCGGCGACGAGGACCGTCCGTCCGGTCCCGCGCAGGGTGCCTGAGGCGCCGGCCGCGCCGCTCCCCGGACCCGGGGCGTGGCGCGAGGACGTCCTCGGCCCGGAGTTCCGGGCGCGCACGCTGCCGCTGCCCGGTGGCGCGGAGGCCGTGCTGGTGCGGCACGTGCCGTCCACGCCTGCTGACGACGGCACGCCGGGACCTCGCGGCGCCGTCGCGCGCACGGCGGTGCTGTACGTCCACGGGTTCGCGGACTACTTCTTCCACCCGCACCTCGCGGCGGCCGTCGCCGGGCGCGGGCTCGCGTTCTACGCCGTCGACCTGCGCGGGCACGGGCGCGCCTGGGACGCCCAGGTGTCCGCCGGCGGCGACCCGAACCAGGTGCGCGACATCGCCGTGTACGCGCAGGACCTCGACGCCGCGGCTGCCGTCGTCCGGGCCGCGGGGCACGAGCGGCTCGTGCTGCTCGGCCACTCCACGGGCGGGCTGGTGGCCCCGCTGTGGGCCGCGGCCCGGCCGGGCCGGGCGGACGCCCTGGTGCTCAACAGCCCCTGGGTCCAGCTCAACAAGCCCCGCCCGGTGCGGGTGGCCGCCACCGCGCTCGTCGAGGCCCTCGGCGTCGTCGCGCCGCGCGCCGTCGTGAACCACCTCGACGACGGCTACGCGCGGGCCCTGCACCGTGCCCACGGCGGCGAGTGGGACTTCGACGCGGCGTGGAAGCCGCACGAGCCGTTCGCCGTCCGCGCCGCCTGGCTGCGGTCGGTGCTGCGCGCGCAGCGCCGCCTCGCGCGCGGCCTGGGGCTCCGGATCCCGGTGCTGGTGCTGACCTCCGACCGGTCCACCACGGACCAGCACCTCACCACGGACACCGTGCTCGACGTCGCGCACATGCGCGAACGGGCGCGGCGGCTCGGGGGCGACGTCACCGTGCGTACGGTCGCGGGCGGCACCCACGACCTGGCCCTGTCACCGCGGCCCGCCCGCGACGCCTACCTCGCCGCCGTCCTCGACTGGATCGAGGCTCTCCCCTAGCGCCCACGGTCGTGTCCGATTCCCGCTAGCACCTGGTCGGTGGGGCGCGTGAGGATGGGGACATGACGACGACAGCCCGCCCCGACGCACGGGAGTTCGAGGAGCGCTACCGCGCCATCGCCGCGCGCGACACCCGGTTCGACGGGCAGTTCTTCACGGCGGTGCGGTCCACCGGCATCTACTGCCGCCCCTCCTGCCCGGCGCGCACGCCCAAGCCGGAGAACGTCACCTTCTACCTCACCTCGGCGGCGGCGCACGAGGCGGGCTACCGCGCCTGCAAGCGGTGCCTGCCCGAGGCCGCGCCCGGCACGCCCGCCTGGGACCTGCGGCACGACCTCGCCGGTCGCGCGATGCGCCTGATCGCCGACGGCGTGGTGGACCGCGAGGGCACGGACGGGCTCGCGTCCCGCCTCGGGTACAGCGCGCGGCACGTGCACCGCCTGCTCGCCGCAGAGCTCGGCGCCGGCCCGCTCGCCCTGGCCCGCGCGCAGCGCGCGCAGACCGCGCGCAGCCTCGTCGTCGGCACCGACCTGCCGCTCGCGGACGTCGCCTTCGCGGCCGGGTTCGGCTCGATCCGGCAGTTCAACGACACGATGACCGAGGTCTTCGCCGTCGCGCCGAGCGAGCTGCGCGCGCGCAGCCGCCGCCGGGCCCGCCCCGACCACCCCTTCCGGCAGGCGACGGACGGCGGTCACGGCGCCGACGTCGCGCGGGTCCGCCTCGACCTGGAGCTGCCGGTGCGCGAGCCGTTCGACGCCCGCGGGGTCGTCGCCTTCCTCGCGGCGCGCGCCGTCGACGGCGTGGAGGTCGCGGACCTCGACGGCGACGACGTCCGGTACGCCCGCACGCTGCGGCTCCCCCACGGGCCGGGCGCGGCGGAGGTCCTGGCGGGGCCGGGCGTCGGGCCCGGCCGGGTCGCCGTGCGCCTGGAGCTCGCGTCCGCCGCCGACGTCTCGGTGGCCGTCGCCCGCCTGCGCCGGCTGCTCGACCTGGACGCCGACCCGGCGGCCGTCGACACCGCCCTCGCCGACGACCCCGCGCTGGCCCCGCTCGTCGCCCGCACGCCCGGTCTGCGGCTGCCCGGCACGGTGGACCCGCACGAGATCGTGGTGCGCGCCATCGTCGGCCAGCAGATCAGCGTGGCCGCCGCGCGCACGCACCTGGGCCGGCTGGCGGCCGGCGCCGGCACCCCGTACGACTCCGCGGTGCCGGGGCTCACGCGCCTGTTCCCGACGGCCGCGCAGGTCGCGGCCGCGGCGGCGGACCACCTGCGCCTGCCCGCCCGGTCGGTCGCGACGGTCGTCGACACCGCCCGCGCCCTCGACGACGGCACCCTCGCCGTCGGGGTGGGCGACGACGGCGAGGCCCTGCGCGCTGCGCTCGTCGCGCGGCGCGGGATCGGGCCGTGGACCGCCGCCTACGTGGCGATGCGCGTGCTGCGCGACCCGGACTCCTGGCTCGACGGCGACGTCGCGCTCCTCGCGGGCGCTGCCGCGGCCGGCGTCGACCTCGGCCTGCCCGACGACGCCCCGCGCACGGCGCGCTCGCGCGCCCTGGCCGCCCGGGCCGAGCGGTGGGCGCCGTGGCGCTCGTACGCCGCCCTGCACCTGTGGCGCGCCGCCCTGCCGCCGAGCATGCGGTAGCGCACCTTCTCAGCCGTCAGTCCGAGCGCAGCCGCATGCGCGGCACCCACCCCAGACCCCGGAGGTTCCGATGACCGCCACGACCACCGTCCCCACCGCCCGCACCACCACCCTGAGCACCCCCGACGGCCCGTTCACCGTCGTCGTCGACCCGGACGGCACGGTCCTCGCGTCGGGCTGGACGACGGACGCCGACTCCCTGGTCGGCCTCGTCCACCCCGACGTCCGGCCCACGGCCACCACGACCGTGCCCGACGACGACCCCGCGGTGGCCGGCGCCGTCGCGGCGGTGCGCGCCTACTACGCCGGCGACGTGCACGCGATCGACGCCGTCCCCGTCCGCCAGGTCTCCGGCCCGTACCGCGCGCACGCGTGGGACGTGCTGCGCACCGTCGACGCCGGCGACCCCGTCACCTACACGCGGTACGCGGAGCTGTCCGGCCGTCCCGCCGCGGTCCGCGCGGCCGCGGGCGCGTGCGCGATGAACGCCGCCGCCCTGTTCGTGCCGTGCCACCGGGTGCTGCGCACCGACGGCAGCCTGGGCGGCTTCCGGTACGGCCTGGACGTCAAGCGCAGCCTGCTCGCCCACGAGGCGCGGCACGCGGGCTGATCCCGGGGCCGGGGCCGGTCAGAGCGAGGGCTCCTCGGGCGTGGACACGGTGAACACCGCACCGGCGATGACGGGCACCCGCGTCGCCGCCCGCTCCAGGTCGTCCAGGCGCCGCGCGACCGTCTCCTCCGGCTCGTTGCCGCTGAGGTCGACGCTGGCCACGAGGTACAGCGACCTCGGCCCCACGTACTCGAGCCGCAGGTAGGTGACCCGCTCCACCTGCGGCATCGTCACGAGGTGCGCGAGCACGGCGGCCCGCGTCTCGGGCCGGGCGGCCTCCCCGACGAGGAACCGCCGGTTGCGGTCCACGAGCACGAGGGAGACGACGGCGAGCACGACGCCGACGACGATCGAGCCGACGGCGTCGGGCACCGGCGACCCCGTGAGCTGGTGCGCGAGCACGCCCCCGAACGCGACGACGAGGCCGACGAGGGCCGCGGCGTCCTCCGCGTAGACGGCGCGCAGCGTCGGGTCGGAGGTGACGAGCACGTGGTGCAGCACGTCGTGCTCGGCCTTCTTCGCCTCGGCGCGCGCCTGCCGGCTGGCCTGGAGGAACGAGAAGCCCTCGAGCACGAACGCGAGGCCGAGCACGGCGTACGCGACGCCGAAGTCGCTCGCGGGCTCGGGGTGCACCAGCTCCTGGATGCCGTGCGTGATGGACACGCCGGCACCGACGGCGAACAGCCCGATCGCGGCGAACATCGACCACACGTAGGCCTCGCGGCCGAAGCCGAGCGGGTGCTCGCGGTCGGCGGGACGCCGGGAGCGGCGGTCGGCGACGAGCAGGAAGATCTCGTTCCCGGTGTCCGCCCAGGAGTGCACGGCCTCCGCGAGCATGGACGCCGACCCGGTGATGGTGGCGGCCACGGACTTCGCGACGGCGACGAACGCGTTGGCGGCGAACGCGATGATCACGGTGACGGTGCTCTCGCCGCCGGCGTGCGCGTCCTGCACGACGCGCGGGCTCGCGAGGGGTTCCGGCGGCGCGGCGCCCGGCTCGGTGTCGGCCGGGCGGCTCAGCGCCTCGAACGGGTCCGGCATCGCGGAAAGGTCCGGCGCGGCGACGTGGTCGGGCTCGCGATCGGGTCCGGGCTCGGCAGGGGCCATGCGCCCGGTCTACCAGCCGTGGGTCAGTCGGGCTCGCCGAACTCGTTGGGACGCAGGTCCTCGGGGTCGACCTTGCCCGTGCGGAACCCGGCCCGGCCGACCATGTGCGCGGCGACGGGCGACGTGACGAGCTGGAACGCCACGACGAGCACGAGCATCGCGACGGCCGACCAGCTGCGCACCCGCAGCGCGAGCGCCGTGAGCAGGAGGATGAGGCCGAGCACCTGCGGCTTGGTGACGGTGTGCATGCGGGCCAGCAGGGACGGGAAGCGCACGAGGCCCAGCCCCGCGCCGAGCGTCAGGAACGCCCCGGCGAGAAGGCACACCGCGGCGACGGTGTCGGCGACCGTCGTCCACACACCCGGGTCGACGTGGGTCATCTCGGCGCACCTCCCGTGCTCTCGGCGTCGTCCTCGGCATCGATGGCGCGCGCGCCGTCCCGCTGCTCGCCCCGCGGCACGTCCGCGGCACGCGCCTGGGCGGCGACCTCCTCGGGCGTCCGCACGCGGCCCTCGTCCTCGGGCTCCTTCGCGGCGAACCGGGCCATCGTCACGGAGCCCACGAAGCCGACCATCGACAGCGCGACGAGGATCGGGATGGTCTCCGTGCGTCGCGACCAGATCGCCTCGATCGCGATGGCGCACACGAGCGTGACGGTGAGGGTGTCCAGCGCGACGGCCCGGTCGAGCATCGACGGACCCCGCTCCACCCGCACGAGCGCGAGCAGCGCGGCGACGGCCACGAGCACGGCGGCCGCGATCACGGCGGCGAGCATCATGCGTCCCCCCTCCCTCGCCCGGACGGCGGCGTCGCCGCGGCGTCGAGGGCCGCGGCGGCGTCACCGGGTGCCAGCCCGCACCGGGCCAGCACGGCGTCGCTCGCGAACGCGCGCAGCACCCGCTCCTCGAGCGCCAGCGTGTCGCGGCGCACGGCCTCCGCGCCGCCGGAGCCGTCGATGTCGAGCACGTGCAGGTAGACGACGCCGGTGCTGCGGCGCGCCTCGACGACCAGCGACCCCGGCACCAGCGACGACATCACCGCCGTGATGGTGAGGTAGGCGTCCTCGGGGTTGCGCAGCCGGACGGCGACGATGGCGCCGTGCGGCGCCGGGCCCGGCCGGACGGCCTTCCACGCCACCTCGAAGGAGGCGACGAACAGGTCGGCGACGAACCGCGCCACGAGCACGACGGCCCGCCACGGTCGCACCGTGCCCTGCATGTCGATGGCCGGCAGCGGGAACAACGTCAGCACGGCGCTCGCGATCACGGCACCCGCGATGACGTTCGCCCACGACAGGTCGCCCCACAGGAGCACCCACACGGCGGTGAGCAGCACGAGCGCGTGCCACTGCGAGCCCAGCCGGCGCAGCAGGTGGGCGGGTCGGCGCGACTGCGGGCTCATCCGTGCCCACCTCCCTGGTCCGCGTCGGCGTCGGTGTCGTCGCCCACGACGACCGACTCGCCGCGGCCGCGGTCCGCGCCGTCGGGGAAGACCGCGTCCACGTAGCTGTGGCCGTCCATCGACGCGGTGGCGGCGCGCTCCGCATAGCCGTACAGCGGGCCGGCGGCGACGGTGAGCAGCAGGCCGAACGCGACGAGCGCGCCGGTGGGCAGCACCATCCCGCGGGGCAGCGGCACGTCGGACTCGATCTCCTCCGACGGCGCCTGCCAGAACGCCTTGTTCCACGCCTTGACCACCGCGTACAGGGTGAGCAACGACGTCACGACCGACCCGACGACGAGCACCCACGCGAGCCCGGTCCCCACGGTCGCGCCCTCCGTGAGCAGGCCGACCTTGCCGAGGAACCCGGACAGCGGCGGGATGCCCGCCAGGTTGAGCGCGGGCACGAAGAACAGCACCGCGAGCCCCGGCGCGAGCTTGGCGAGCCCGCCCAGCCGGTCGAGCGACGTCGACCCGCCCCGCCACTCGACGAGCCCCACGACGAGGAACAGCGCCGTCTGGACGGAGATGTGGTGCACCACGTAGTAGATGGCCGCCGCCGTGCCCGCCTCGGTGGCGAGCGCGATGCCGAAGATCATGTAGCCGATGTGACTGACCAGGGTGAACGACAGCAGACGTTTGACGTCGTTCTGCGCGACGGCGCCCAGGATCCCGATGACCATCGTGAGCAGCGCCAGCACCATGAGCACCTGGTCCACGGTGGGGTTGTCCGGGAACAGCAGGGTCTGCGTGCGCAGGATGGAGTACACGCCCACCTTGGTGAGCAGGCCCGCGAACACGGCGGTGACCGGCGCGGGCGCCGTCGGGTAGGAGTCCGGCAGCCACGCGGACAGCGGGAAGATGGCGGCCTTGATGCCGAACGCGAGCAGCAGCAGGAGCTGCAGCGCCGTGCGCACGGTCGGGTCGATCTCCGGCAGCCGCTCGGCGAGCTGCGCCATGTTCACCGTGCCGGTCGCGCCGTAGATCAGCGCGATCGCGGTGAGGAAGAGCAGCGAGGAGACCAGCGTGACGATGATGTACACCGACCCGGCGCGGATGCGCTCGGCCGTGCCACCCAGGGTGAGCAGCACCGCGGACGACGCGAGCAGGATCTCGAACCCGACGTAGAGGTTGAACAGGTCGCCGGTGAGGAACGCGTTCGCGACGCCGGCGGCCAGGATGAGGAACGTCGGGTGGAAGATCGCGACGGGGATCATGTCGCCGCGCGTGGTGCCCGGGTCGTCCTCCCCCTCGGGCACGCCCTGCCCCAGGGAGTACAGGAGCACGCACAGCAGCATCACGAACGAGACGGTGAGCATCACCGCGGAGATGCGGTCGGCCACCAGGTCGATGCCGACCGGCACGGCCCAGCTGCCGACCTCGACGACGATCGGCCCGCCGTCCGCGGCGACGAGCAGCCCGACGGACGCGGCGAGCGCGGCGGCGAGCGCGGTGACGCTGATGATGCGCTGCACGCGGGCGTACCGGTGCAGGGCGAGCGTCAGCCCCGCCGCGAAGAGCGGCAGCATGACCGGCAGCGGCACCAGCGTGGCGGAGTCCCAGGGCATCAGGGGCGCTCCTTGTGGCCGGCGGCGCCGTGCGGGGCCCGGTGACCGTCGTCGCCGTCGCTGTCGTCGACGTCGTCGTACACGTCGGCGGCCTCCTCGTCGAGCGTCCGGTCGGGCTCGGTGTCGTCCGCGTCCTCGAACGCGGGGGCGTTGAGCGCCGCGTGCCGGGCGACGCGCCGGTCCTCGACGTCGTCCGCGACCTCGTCGTGGCCGTGCAGCTGCCACGACCGGTAGGCCATGGCCAGCACGAACGCGGTGAGCGCGAGGGTGATGACGATCGAGGTGAGCACCATCGCCTGCGCGAGCGGGTCGCTCATGCGCACGCCGTCCGGGGCGTTGCCGATGATGGGCGACGCTCCCGACCGGCCGCCCATGACGAGCAGCATGAGGTTGACGCCGTTGCCGATGAGCACGAAGCCGAGCAGCACCCGGGTGAGCGGGCGCTCCAGCAGCAGGTAGACGCCGGTGGCGAACAGCACGCCGATGGCCAGCACCAGGATGGCCGGCGGGGTGTTCTCGAGGACGACCATCAGACCTCGACCTCCTCACGTGCGGGTCGGGGGTCCTGGCGGTCGATCTCGGCGCCCAGCGTGCGCAGCAGGTCGAGCACGAGGCCGACCACGACGAGCATCACGCCGATGTCGAAGAACAGGGAGGTCACGAGGTGCACCTCCCCGAGGACGGGGATGCTCAGGTTGCGGATCGTGCTCTGCAGCACCTCCTGGCCGCCGACGAGCGTCGCGAGGCCCACGCCGGCGGAGAGGAACAGGCCGGTGCCGAGCAGCACACCGGGGTTGATCGGCGCCGCCTCGCCCAGCTCGTACCGCCCGCCCGCGAGGTACCGCACGGCGAACGCGATGCCCACCACGAGCCCCGCCGCGAAGCCGCCGCCGGGCGCGTTGTGCCCGCTGAACAGCAGGAACAGGGCGAACACGATCATGGCGTGGAAGATCACGCGGGTGACGACCTCGAACAGGACGGACCGGCGCTCCGGCTCCAGCGTGCTGCCCGCGGCGAGCCACACGCGGCGCGTGTGCGGGTCGGACCTGCTGACCTCGTCCACGCGGGACAGCCGCAGCACCTCGCCGCTGCGCTGCCGCAGGAAGATGAGCGAGGCGACGCCCGTCGCCGCGACGAGCAGCACGGAGATCTCGCCGACGGTGTCCCAGGCGCGGATGTCGACCAGGGTCACGTTGACGATGTTCTTGCCGCCGCCCCACGTGTAGGCCTCGTCGGGGAAGTGGGTGCTGATCGGCTCGGCGACGCGCACCAGCGGCGCGGCGACGGTGAACGCCATCATGACGACGCCGGTCACCACGGCCAGCGCGAGCCGCAGCCAGCGGCTGGCGGCGAGCGGCCGGTCCGTGAAGTACGGGGGCATGCGCCGCAGCACCAGCACCATGACGACCAGCGTGATCGTCTCGCACAGCACCTGCGTGAGGGCGAGGTCGGGGGCGCCGTGCAGCATGAACAGGGTCGCGTTGGCGTACCCGGCGACACCCACCAGGACGACGGCCTTGAGGCGCCGACGCGCGCGGGCGGCGAGCACGCAGGCGACGACGACGACCGCGACGACCGCCGCGTCGGCGGGCCGGTCCCACAGCACGAGCTCCGTCCGCGGATGGCCGTTGAGCAGCCCGGACGCGATGACGGTGCCCGGCGCGACGGCGAGGACCACGAGGATCACGCCGAGGTAGACGGGCAGCGAACCGCGCTGGGTGGCGGCGGTGACGTCGGCCGCGAGGTCGTCCAGCCGGCGCATGGTGCGCCGGTAGGTGACCTCGGCGGAGCGCGGGGACCACAGGAAGTCCTGGGCCTTCTCCACGCGGGCGCGCTGCCAGAAGAGGACGGCGCCGGCGAGCAGCACCAGCACGGTGAGGGCGAGGACCGGCGTGAAGCCGCCCCACAGGGTCAGGTGGCCCGGCTCGCCGCCCGGGTAGCGGTCCGCGTACGGGGCGAGCAGCCGCTCCCCGGTCGCCGGCACGAGCGCCACCGCCAGGCCGAGCACCGCGAGCACGAGGGGTGGGGTGACGAGCAGCCACGGCTGGCGGCGCACCGGCGTCGCGGGCGCGGGCTCCGCCGCGGCGTCGCGGGTCGTGGCCGGGACGCCGGCCGCGGCGACGCCCGGACGCCGCTTGGTGCCGAACGCGCCCCACGCGAACCGCAGCCCGTAGGCGACGGTGAGCGCCGACCCGACGACCACCGCGAGGAGGGCGATCCACTCGACGGCGCCGGCGCCGTGCGTGACGTCGTGCCACAGCCCCTCGAGGGCGGCCTCCTTGGCGACGTACCCGGCGAACGGCGGGAAGCCGATCATCGAGGCCGTGGCGAGCACGCCCGCGACGGCGGTGAACGGCATCGTGCGCCACAGCCCGGACAGCTTGCGCAGGTCGCGGGTGCCGGTGGCGACGTCGACCGCGCCGACGACGAGGAACAGCGCGGCCTTGAACATGGCGTGCGCCCCGAGCATCGCGAGGCCGGCGAGCGCCAGCGCCTTGCTCCCGAGCCCCAGGAGCAGCACGATCAGGCCGAGCTGGGAGACGGTGCCGAACGCGAGGACGAGCTTGAGGTCGTGCTGCCGCAGCGCCTGGTAGCCGCCCAGCAGCAGGGTGCCGCCGCCCAGGACCAGCACCAGCCAGCGCCAGACGGGCAGGTCGGCGAACGCCGGGGCGAAGCGCGCCACGAGGTAGACGCCCGCCTTGACCATGGCCGCCGCGTGCAGGTAGGCGGACACCGGCGTCGGGGCCGCCATCGCCGCGGGGAGCCAGAAGTGGAACGGGATGAGCGCGGACTTCGTGGCGGCGCCCGCGAGGAGGCACACCGCCGCCCAGGTGACCGCGGTGCCCGACGGCGGGTTCGCGACCAGCTCGGAGACCCGCCAGGAGTCGCCCACGACGCCGAGGATGATGAGCCCGACGAGCATGGCCAGGCCGCCCGCCGTCGTCACGACGATCGCCTGCATGGCCGCCCGGCGGGAGGCCTTGCGGTCCGCGTAGTGGCCGATCAGGAGGTAGGAGAAGACGGTGGTGAGCTCCCAGAACACGAACAGGAGCAGCAGGTCGTCGGCGACGACGAGGCCGACCATGGCGGCGGCGAAGGCCGTGAGCACGGCGGCGAACCGGCCGAGCCCGAGGGCGTCGCGGGCGAAGTAGGCGGAGCAGTAGAGCAGCACCAGGGCACCGACGCCGCCGACCACGAGCAGCATGAACCACGCGAGCGTGTCGAGCTGCAGGGTGATCGACAGGTGCAGCCCGGGCACCCAGGGGACCTCGGTGGTGGGGAAGTCGCCCGCGGTCACCCGGGAGGTCATCGCCAGCGCGTACGCGGCGGCGGAGGCGGGCCCGAGGGCCAGCAGCCAGAAGGCTCTCCTGCCCACCCACGCCACCAGAGCCGGCGCCGCGAGGGCCAGCAGGAAGGTGAAGAGCAGCACTGAGAGCACAGCACTCCGTCCGGTCGAGGGGCGGGGCGTCGGCTTTACTTTACCGGCATCGGGCGATGGTCCGACCCTGACGAGGTGACAGGTCGGTGTGACCTGGGTCGCTCGACCCCGGGACCGGACGCAGGGACTACAGGTCCTCGGGGGCCAGCAGGAAGTCCGCCTCGTCCGCGATCTCGCCGCCCACGGCGGCGTGGATCGCCACCGCCATCTTCCCGACGAGGTCGGCGGCGCGCCGCCGGGCGACGACGTGCGCCGCCTGCGGGAACTCCTGGTTCGCCTCGAACAGGTCCGGCGGGTCCCAGCGCACGTGGTAGCAGACGGCGCCCGAGGCGGCCCACGGCAGCTCGCGCACCAGCAGGGGCAGGGTCTCGTCGCCGATCACCTCCACGGTGACGGAGCCGTCGAGGCCGAGGTCGGTCGTCAGGCCGTAGGCGTCGAGCACCATCGGCGCCTGCAGCGCCTCGATGTCGATGTCGTCCGCGCGCTCGTGGATCGCCTTGCGCACCTCGGGGTCGAGCGGCTCCCCCGGGTACAGGGGCCGGTCCGCGATCCCGGCGGGCGGGCCCTGGTACGGCTTGCCCTCCGTCGCGAGCCGGACCCGCGGGTGCGTGGCCTGCAGCACGCGGTGCGCGGCCTGCGGGTCCAGCCAGATGTCGGAGTAGACGGTGAGGTCGACGGCCCGGTCGGGGTCGGGGGTCAGCACCACGCCCGGGCCCGTCGCGCGCCTGCCACCGTCCGCGTCGTCCCAGGTGCCCGCGACGTCGAGCCGCACCGAGCCGCCGAGGCGGCGTGCCGCCTGGAGCAGCCAGGCGACGACCCGCTCCTCCTCGCGGTTCGGCAGCGCCGCGGGGAACGCCCGCCCGAGGCCGTCCCGGTCGCCGCCGAGGCGGGCCGCGTCGTCCCAGCGCTCGCGCGGGCACACGACGTCGAAGACCATCGCGGTGCCACCGGGCAGGCCCGCGTCGACACCCTTGCCCGACGGCGCGTACGGGCCGGAGACGACGCTGTGCCGCGACAGCCGCAGCACGCCCGGCTCCCCCGGGTTCGCCATCCGGCCCACGGGGACGTCCGCGCCGGGCAGGTCCGCGGGGACCACGTCCCAGCGCGTGCCCACGAAGCGCGACATCGCGAGGACCTCGATCTCGTCGACCACGACGTCCGACGGCACACCCAGCAGGTGACGCGCCTGGTGACCCTGTGCCGCCACCTGGGGCAACGGCGGCAGGGCGGGCTGGTTCTGGGCCACTTGGCGGAGCTCCTTCCGGGACCGGGGCGCGCCGGTGCCGGCGCGGCGGGACCGAGCGTAGCGACGTCCCGCCCCGTCGCGGAACGCCCCGTCAGGCGCCCCGGTGCCGCGGCCGCGCGCGGCGCTCAGACGTCGCTCCGGTGGAACGACTGCCACGACCGGCTGGCCGTCGGCCCGCGCTGTCCCTGGTACCGCGAGCCGTACGCGTCCGAGCCGTACGGGTGCTCCGCCGGGGACGACAGGCGGAAGAAGCACATCTGGCCGATCTTCATGCCCGGCCACAGCGTGATCGGCAGCGTCGCGACGTTGCTCAGCTCCAGGGTGACGTGCCCGGAGAAGCCCGGATCGATGAACCCGGCCGTGCTGTGCGTGAGCAGACCCAGCCGGCCCAGCGACGACTTGCCCTCCAGCCGCGCGGCGACGTCGTCCGGCAGCGTGACCGACTCGAACGTGGAGCCCAGCACGAACTCGCCCGGGTGCAGCACGAACGGCTCGTCGGGTGACACCTCGACGAGCCGCGTGAGCTCGGGCTGCTCCTGCGACGGGTCGATGAACGGGTACTTGTGGTTGTCGAACAGCCGGAAGTACCGGTCGAGGCGGACGTCGATGCTGGAGGGCTGGAGCATCGCCGGGTCGTAGGGGTCGAGGACGACCCGCCCGGCGTCGAGCTCGGCCCGGATGTCGCGGTCGGAGAGCAGCACGGGGACACGGTAGTCGGGTCGGCGGGCGCGTGCCCCGTCGTCCCGATGACGGGGCACGCCGCGTCGTCGTGTACCCTGGGTGCCGCGCATGCCGCGGGATCCGACCCCGGCACTCTTCGGTACCTCGCATCGAAGCCAGGTCCGCGCGCAGACGGCAGTCCCGCCGTCCACGACGATCTCCGCCCGACGAACCGAACACCGACGTCACGCGGAGCGAGAGCAGAGCAGAGAGCATCACTTCTTCCACCATCGCCAGGCCCACGTCCGCATCCGCGGCAGAGGGCAGCACCCGACCTACCCCCGTGTGGCGCCGGGCCGACGACGACCTGTGGGTCGCGACGGTCGACGGCGAGTACGGGGGCATGATCACCCGACTCCCGGACGGCTACCACGTGCACGACCGCTTCTCGCGGCCCGTCGCCGTCGTCCCCACGCTTGCCCAGGCGACGGGGCTCCACGCCCCGTCCCGCCACGGCACCCCGCGCGCTCGCCGAGCCCGCGCCCACACCGTCCGCACCCGTCCGGGTGCGACGACCGGACCCCGGTTCGCGGGTCCGTCGCATCAACGAGAGAAGACACCATGACCACCGGAACTGTGAAGTGGTTCAACGAGGAGAAGGGGTTCGGCTTCATCGCCCCCTCCGACGGCACCGCCGACGTGTTCGCGCACTACAGCGCGATCTCGGCCAGCGGCTTCCGCACCCTCGCCGAGGGCCAGCAGGTCGAGTTCGAGGTCACCCAGGGCCCCAAGGGTCTCCAGGCCTCGGACATCCGTCCGCTCTGACGCCGCCGCCGGCACGCCGTCCGCGGCGTGCCGGCCATCGGTTCGGAGCATCACCCCCGGTTGGGTATGATCGGGGCGCGCACACCGTCAGGTGCTGCTACGCGGGTGTAGTTCAATGGTAGAACTTCAGCTTCCCAAGCTGACAGCGCGGGTTCGATTCCCGTCACCCGCTCCATCACGAGGCCCGGACCGTTCGGTCCGGGCCTTCGTCGTCCCCGGACCGAGCGCGAGGTGCCGCGCCGACGGGACGACGACGGCCGGCGCCGATACGTTCGCGGGCATGAGCCTCGCGTCCCGGCTGCTGCGCACCCGCTGGTTCGTCCGCGCCCCGATCGGGATGTTCCGTGCGGGTCTCGGCTTCCTCGCCGGGGGCCGGTTGCTGATGATGCAGCACCGCGGACGCCGCAGCGGGGAGCGGCGGTACGTCGTGCTCGAGGTCGTCGCGCGGCCGGGGCCGGACCGCGCCGTCGTCGTCGCCGGACTCGGGCCGCGGTCGCAGTGGTTCCGCAACGTGCGGGCCGACCCGCGCGTGCTCGTGTCGATCGGCACGCGGCTCGACGTCCGGTCCCGCGCCGTCGTGCTCGCCCCGGACGAGGGCGCCGCGATCCTGCGCGCGTACACCGACGCGCACCCCGGCCCGTGGGCGACGCTCGGCCCGGTCCTCGCCGAGTGGGCCGAGCCCCTCGCCCGCGAGCGGGGCGAGACGGACTGGCTCCGGGTCGTGCCGGTGGTCGAGCTGCGCCTCGGGTGAGCGCCCCGGGCGACGATTTCACCCGCCGGCCGGCCCACGTCACCCCCGCTCCGGTGGGCGGCACCGCGGGGTGGGTGCCTACGCTTCTGGGGCCGATCGCGCCCTCCCGGCGCGCATCCGGAGCCCAGGGGGAACCATGCAGGCACGCGCGATCACCGTCGTCGCCCTCGTCACCGCCGCGCTGCTCGCGGAGCCGCTCGCGGCCGTCGGCGCCCCGGCCGCGTCGGGCGCCGTTCCGAGCGCCGTCGCCCACGCCCCCGCCCAGGCCCTCCCCCAGGCCCCCGGCATCGACGACACGGTGCCGGACGACGTGGTCGACGACACGGTCCGCTGGCAGTCGTCCGTCACCCGGCCGGACCTCGCGCGTACCGCCGCCGCCCAGACGGACCGCAGGGTGCACCGGGTGGACGTCGCGGTCGCGACGCCGCGCTGGATGTCGAAGACCCGGGCGTCGCGGCTGATCCGGGACGCCGACGTCGACGCCCTGCTCGCCAAGGTGTCGACGTACTGGTCGACGCAGTCGGGCGGGCGGGTCCGGTTCGTGCGCTCCTCGGCCGTGAAGCGCGTCGAGACCGGCGACGGCCGGTGCACCACGACCGGTCGCATCCTCACGCAGGTGAAGCGCGGCGGGCGAGCGCACTACGGCGCCGACTGGATGGACTCCACGACGCGCGGCCCGGGCACGCGCGAGCACCTCGTGGTGCTCTTCCCGTACCTGCGGGGCGACTACCCCGGCGGCCCGCGCGAGTCGGAGACGTGCGGCGGCACGCTCGGGCTCGGCTCGCTGCCGAGCAAGGCGGGCCGGGACAACCCCGGCGGCTGGTCGTTCTCCCTGTTCGGCGGCCCGGGCGGCGCGACCCGCAGCTCCCGGTTCACGCACCCCCAGTACCGGACGGCGGTGTCCACGCTGGCGCACGAGCTCGGCCACAACATGGGCCTGGAGCACTCGGGCGTCGGCTGGTGCACGGGGAGCGTCCCGGACCGGACCTTCACGTCCTCCCGCTGCGGCGCGGTCGAGGGGCTCGACCCGATGGACCTCATGGGTGCCGACTTCGCCGCGGTCGGCACCGCCCCGCTGTCCGGCGCCCAGAAGAAGCGCCTCGGCGTGCTCCCGGCGTCCGACGTCGTGACCGTCACGAAGAAGGGCGGCGCCCGCACCGTCACGCTCGACGCCCGGCACCGGACCACCAGCCGCCCCACCCTGCTGCGCGCCGTCGACCCGAAGACGGGGCAGTACTACTACGTGGAGCTCCGGCGCCCGTCCGGGGCCACGTACCGGCACCTCGGCGGCATGCCGTGGCGGGCGGCGGGCAACTACACGGTCTCGTACGGCGTCACGGTGAGCCGTCTCGGGTGGCGGGGCTCGACCTGGGCCTATCCCGGCGAGCACCTGATCGTGCCGATGGGCAAGGAGTCCGCCCGGCGGTCGACCCTGCGCGAGGGGTCGTCGTTCACGACCCGCTCCGGCGCGATGCGGCTCACCGTGCGCTCCACGTCCGCCGGCGTCGCCACCGTGCGGGTGACGTTCCCCCGGACCTGAACCGCGCCGTCAGCGCCGGGTGCGCGGGCGCAGCCGCACGTCGGGCAGCACCGGCGCGCGCAGCGGCCCGCTCGCGTAGCCGTGCACCTCGCCGAACCGGCGGCCCGCGGCGCCGTCGGCGTACCGCGTCGGGGTGCCCTCGCCGGAGTCGGCGACCTGCGCCATCCAGTCCGCGCGGGCCCGCGCCACGTCGTCGTGCGTGCGCCCCACGAAGTTCCACCACATGACGACGTCCTCGGTGAACGGCTCCCCGCCGATGAGGACGGCGCGCACGGGCGAGGCGCCCGCCGTCACGACGAGCCGGTCGCGGCCGGGGGCCACGTAGCCGAGCTCGGCGGGCGGCACGACCTCGCCCTCGAGGCGGGCGTCGCCGGCGTCGACGAGCAGGGCGTGCTCGAAGCCCGGGGCGGTCCCCAGCGTGACGCTCCCGCCCGCGGGCAGGTCGAGCTGGGCGCCGACGAGCGGCGTGTACGTGCGGGCCGGGGACACGAGCCGCTCCCCCGCGACCTCGAGCTCGCCCATGAACACCTGCACGCGCGCGCCGTCCGCGGTCGCGACGGGCAGGTCGCCGTGGTGCTCGAAGTGCGGCTCGGACGTGCGGTCGGCCTCGGGCAGCACCGTCCACAGCTGGACGCCGTGCAGCCGGGGCGGGCGGCCTTCGGCGGGCGACTCCTCCGAGTGCGAGATGCCGACGCCCGCGGTCATGAGGTTGAGCTCCCCGGGCCGCACCGTCTGCAGGGACCCCACCGAGTCGCGGTGCAGGATCTCGCCCGCGAACAGCCACGAGACGGTCTGCAGCCCGATGTGCGGGTGCGGCGGCACCTGCATCCCCGCCGACGTCGACACGTCGTCCGGCCCGTAGTGGTCGCAGAAGCACCAGGCACCCACGAGGGACCGCTGCCGCTGCGGGATGGTGCGCCGCACGTTCATCGCGCGGGGACCGCCGAGGGGGACGTCGCGGGCGGTCAGCAGCTCGACGCCGGCCGGGCGGTCGCCGGCGGTGCAGGTGCGCTCGGCGGGACGCGTCTCGAGGTTGCTCATGGCCCGAGCGTAGGCCGCGCGGTGCGGCCGGCGAACCCAGGACCCGGGAAATGCCGAGGCCCCCCGGGGCGGCCGGGGGGCCTCGGAGAGAACCGCGTACCCCTGATCGACGGTCCCGGGGACCAGGGGTGCCGTGGCGACGTCACGACCCCGACCGCTCGCCGTGTCCCGTCGAGGCCTGGTGCGTCGTCGCCTCTGCAGAACCCGTTCTCCACGAACAGCCGGACGCGGGTGGTCTTCCGGCCCCGTACAGGCACCTGTGTCGTCACCCACAACCCGCACCGCGGTACGGGACGGCCCGTCGTTCTCCGGTCGACCGTGTCCCGTGGAGCGGGCAGGCGGCCGCCCTCTCGGGTGATCGTCGACCCGATCTCCGCAAGACCGGTACGCACGTTTCTAGACCTGCTACGGGTGCGGTGCAAGGGGTGCGGAGCAGGTTTTCCGGGTGGATCCTCCGGCCACAGGCTCGTCCACAGGGCGACCCGCGGAATCCCCACGTCACCCACAGCCCTGTGGAAGAAATTTGTGGACGACGCGCCGGGCGCGACACGCCCCGCCCGCCCGCCGGGTCCCCGCGCCGCCCGCGACAGGCCCGGCGCCGCCCCGCCCTGCTCGACGCACGATCCGCAGGATCTCGCGGTTCCCGCGGGGGTTCGGTCCGTCCGGCCCCGCACCTCCGCACGACCCGACGTGAGCCCACCGCACACCGTTCCACGGTGGAACGTCGCAGGTGAGGGACCACGGGAAGGCGGTCACCGTCCACCCCGCCCTGTGGACAGCGGCTGTGGACAGCGGCTGTGGACGACGCTCCTCACACCCAGGCGCGCGACCCCGGGGTCGGGCTCGCGCGGCGCAGCTCCAGCTCACGGGCCGTCACCTCGAACCCCGCGTCGTCGAGGACGGCGCCGCCGGCCCGGCCGAGCAGCAGGGTCGCGACCCGCGCCAGCAGGGCCCGCGCCCGGTCCCGGGCGATGACGTGCAGGCCCGACGGGTCGGAGACCTGGAGCTCGTACGGGTCCTGCGGCCGCCACTCCAGGCGGACGACGGTCGCGGGAGCCCCGTCGGGCCACGACCGGGTCTCGAGCGCGCGCGGCAGCCCGCCCGCCGCCTCCTGGGTGACCACCAGGTCGCCGTCGTACGCCGTCCGGGCCAGCACCCGGTGGCCGGGGCCGCCCGGCACGGCCGCGAGCGTGGCGGTGGCGACCACGGCCCGCACCACCTCGAGCAGCTCCCCGGCGGGCACCGGCCGCGCCGGCCGGACCGAGAGGTCGACGGAGGCGCCGGGGTCGGGGCGCAGCACCTGCCGTCCGTCGGCGAGCAGCAGCCCCGAGGTGCGCCGGGCCACCGCGACCGCCCAGCCGACGAGCCGCAGCTCCTCCCCCACGGGCAGCGCCGCGGCGAACGCCCGTGCGATCCCGCCGCGGTCGTCGTGCACGGCGGGCCGGCCGCCCCGGACGTCGAGCGCGCCGTCCGCGCGGCCCAGCGCCCACGCCTCCGCCGGGTGCGCGCACCCCAGCGCCGCCGCCGCGTCGGCGTCGAGCGGGAAGGGCCCCGTGGCGCGGTGCTCCTCGCCGAGCCGCAGCACGCCGGCGGCGGGCCGGGCCGCGGCCCGCACGCCGTGGAACCGCGCCCCGCCCGCGGGCCGGGCGGGCGCCGCGGTGGACGGTTCGCTCAGCCAGCGGACGTCGTCGAACCAGGCCGCCGCCAACCCGGGCAGGTCGTGGCTCGGCCCGACGCCGTCGTCGGCCGGGCGCGGCACGACGAGCACGTGGTCGGAGGTGTGCTCCGCGGGGACGAGCGCCGGGACGGAGGCCATGGCGCGGACCGTACCGGTCGCACCGTCACCCCCGTGTCACGACCGTGTTGCGAACGTGTGACCTGCGGAGACGCGCGGGCGGTGCCGTCACTCAGGCGCGCACGTCGTGCAGGTGGTGCACCACGTCGTGCAGGAAGTACCGCCCCAGCGTGCGGACCGTGAAGACCGAGCCGTTGGACCGGCGGCCGGTGCGCTCCGCCTCGCCGGGCGCGACGGCGTCGAACGCCGCGGCGACGGCCGCGCCGTCGGCGTCGAGCTCGGCGACCAGGGTCGCGACGTCCTGGTGGGCGTAGTCGCCCTCGAGCGCCGCGACGTCCTGGTCCCAGTTCGCGAACGCCGGGTCGTCCTCGGCGAGCATCAGCGCGAGGCGCTCGTCGAAGATCCGGAAGACGTCGCGCACGTGGGCGCCGTACTCGAGCGTGGACCACACGTCGGGACGGGGCCGCTCGGCGACGTCGGGGCGGCCGAGGGCGGCGCGCCAGCGGGGCAGCGTCTCGCGCACGGCCTGGCCGACGTCCGACGGCTCCACGCCCGCGGCCGAGAAGCCGCACTCGGGACAGGGGCGCTCGAGCACCCAGGTCCAGTCCTTGGTGTCCGGGACGATGCCGTCCGGCTGTGCGGTGGGGTCGGTCACACCGGAACCCTAGCGTCCCGAGGTGCTGACAACGGATGCCTATGATGTCAGCATGCCCAAGATCATCGGGAAGAGCCTGCACGAGCACCGCCAGATGACCCGGCACAAGCTGTTCACCGCCCTCTCGACGCTGATGTCCGAGCGGGGGTTCGACTCCGTGACGCTGGCCGACATCGCGACGGCGGCCGGCGTCGGTCGCACCGCGGTCTACAACCACTTCCCCGACAAGGAAGCGCTGCTGCTGGGGTTCATCACCCACGAGACCGAGCAGTACGCACAGACCCTGGAGCGGGCCCTCGCCGAGGTGGACGATCCCGTCGAACAGCTCCGGACGTACATCCGCCAGCAGGCCCAGCTCACCCGCGTCTTCCACCTCGCCCCCGGCCCGGACCTGCGCACCGTGCTGTCGCGCACCACCCAGGCGCGGCTGCGCGAGCACGCGGAGATCGTGGAGTCCATCCTCAAGCGCATCCTGCGCGCGGGGATCGCGGAGGGAGAGTTCCCCGAGCAGGACATCGAACCGACCGTGCAGCTGGTCAACGCGTGCCTGTCGGGCCGGCTCATCCCGGACGACCCCGCCGCGCGCGAGCGCGCGATCCGCGCCACGGAGGCGTTCGTGCTGCGCGCCGTCGGCGCCCGCGTCGCCGCGGCCTGAGGGCTCCGCCCGGCCGCCGCCGTCCCCCGTCTGCCCGGCGGCCTACCAGGCGTCGGCGGGCAGGTGGTGGTGCTCCGGCGGGGGCGGCTGGTACGGCTCCGGCACCGGCGCGAGGTGCGCCCGCGCGAACTTCAGCGCCGCCTGCAGGTCGGCGTGCCGCTCGCTCGCGGTGCGCGCCTTGCGCGTCGAGATCTCGACGACGACGTCGCCCGCGTAGTCGCGTCGCGCCAGCTCCTCCAGCACCTTGTCGCACGCCATGTCGCCGCGGCCGGGCACCATGTGCTCGTCGCGGCCCGACGCCGTCCCGTCGGCGAGGTGCACGTGCCGCAGCTTGTCGCCGAAGCCGTGCACCAGCGCCAGCCCGTCCTGGTGGGCGATCGCCGCATGGGAGAGGTCGAGGGTCACGGCGTCGTAGTCGTGGTCCGCGGGGTCCCATCCGGGCAGGTAGGCCTTGAGCTCCCGGTCGCCGCGGGAGCGCGGCTTCCACGGGTACATGTTCTCCACGGCGACGGTGACGCCGTCGGCCTCGTGGACGCTGGCCTCGTTGAGCTCGTGGACGAGGTCCTGGAACTGCCGTGCGTACTTGTACTGCCACCGGAACGGCGGGTGCACCACGACGGTCGGGGCCCCGAGCTCGCCCGCCATGTCGACGGCGCGGCGCAGCTTGTCGGCCGGCGACCGGCCCCACACCCGCTGGCTGACCAGCAGCGTCGGCGCGTGCACGGAGCGGATCGGCATGCCGTGCTCGTCGGAGAGGCGCCGCAGCGCCGCGGGGTCCTGCGTGGCGGGGTCGGACCACACCATGACCTCGACGCCGTCGTACCCGAGCTCGGCCGCGACCTCGAAGGCGAACGCCGCGCGACGTGGGTACACCGAGGCGGTCGACAGCGTCACGGGGACTGCCTGTGCTTCGCGCGGTTCGGCCATGCTCCGCACGATAGCCGCCGCAACTGAACGGAGGCTGACAAGCGGCTGTCCCCCGCCCGCGCGCACGACGACCGATAGGGTCGCGGCATGGTGCGTGCGGTGGTGTTCGACGTCGGCGAGACCCTCATCGACGAGACCCGGATCTGGACCCGCTGGGCCGACCGCCTGGGGGTGCCCGCACTGACGTTCCTGGGGATCCTCGGCGGGTGCGCGGCCCTCGACCTGTCGCACCGGCACGCGTTCGAGATGGTGCGACCGGACCTCGACGTCCCCGCCGAGATCGAGCGGTGGGCGACGGACGACCCGACCGGCCTGCGGGAGAACTTCGACGCCGACGACCTCTACCCCGACGTGCGCGAGGCGCTGGCCGCGCTGCGCGCCGCCGGGCTCGCCGTCGTCGTCGCGGGGAACCAGCCGCCCCAGGCGCGCGCCGCGCTCGAGGCGATGGACCTGCCCGTCGACGCGATCCGCACCTCCGACGAGTGGGGCGTGCAGAAGCCCGCACCGGAGTTCTTCGCGAAGGTCGCCGAGCTCACCGGCGTGCCCGCCACCGAGATCGCGTACGTCGGCGACCGGCTCGACAACGACGTCCTGCCCGCCGCCGACGCCGGGATGGTGCCGATCCTGGTCCGGCGCGGCCCGTGGGGCTTCCTGCACGCCGAGCGCCCCGAGGCGGCGCGCGCGACCGTCGTCGACTCCCTCCTCGAGCTGCCCGCGCTCCTCGCGGGCTGAGCAGCCGCTACGCTCGCGCGCGTGCTCACCAAGACGGCGGTCTCCGACGCACAGGTCGTCGCGCTGCTCGCGCCGCTGGGCGTCGTGCGACGCGTCATCCCGCTGAGCGGCGGCCTGTTCGCGAGCGTGCTGCGCGCGGACCTCGCCGACGGGCGGACGGTGGTGGTCAAGGTGACCGGCGCGGACACGTCCCGCCTGCTGCGCTACGAGCACGGCGTGCTCGGCACGGAGGCGGCGGTCGACCGGGTGGCCCACGCCGCCGGGCTGCCAGTGCCGCGGGTGCTGCACCTCGACACGACCCGCGCCCACGTGGACGGCGACGCCCTCGTCACGACCTTCCTCGACGGCGACCTGTGGAGCACCCTCGAGCTGGACGGGGCGACCGCCGGCCGGGCCCGCCGCTCGTTGGGCGCCCTCATGGCCCGGCTGCACCGCCTCGCCCGCGACGACGACGCCCGCGACCGGTTCGGGTACCCGGCACCCGAGTCGGGGCTCGCCGCCGCCACCTGGCCGGAGGCGTTCGCCGGGATGGTGCGCGCCGCCCTCGACGACGCCGCCCGCTGGGGCGTCGACCTGCCCGCCGGCCGCCTCGTGGCCGCCGTCGAGCGGCACCACGACCTGCTCGCCGCCGTCACGACGCCGCGGCTCGTGCACGCCGACCTGTGGCCGGGCAACCTCCTGCTCGACCCCGTCGACCGCACGGTGGTCGGGGCGATCGACGCCGAGCGGGCGCTGTGGGGCGACCCCCTGTTCGAGCTGGTCGGCGCCGACCAGCTCGGCGCCGGCGCGGTGGACGCGGACCTGCTCGCCGGGTACCGGGACGCCGGCGGGGACCTGGGCGTCGGCGACGGCACGCCCGGGTCGGGCGACCCCGACGCCTGGCAGCGCCTGCGGCTCTACCGGGCGTACTTCGCCTGCCTCCTGGTCGTGGAGATCGTGCCCCGCGCGTACGAGGGCGACTGGGTGGCCGGGTACGTGCGCACCGCACGCGCCAACCTCCAGCGGGTGCTGGACGAGCTGGACGCCTGACGCGTCAGCCGGTCCAGCCGAGCCGGCCGAGGGCGTTGAGGGCGAGCAGCACGCCCAGGATCCCGAGCGCCCACCCCGTGAGCTCGGCGGCGTTCCTCGACAGCCACCTCTCCAGCCGTGCCAGCAACGGCTCGACGAACCGTGCGGCGACGAGCCGCCCGCCCAGCAGCAGCAGCGCCGGCAGCACCATGACCACGCAGTACGCGGCGAGGACGCCGACGCTCGTGCCGGTGCCCAGGTCCGACGTCGTGATGAGGCCGATCGCCGCCAAGTACGGCAGCATCGTGCCGACCTCGAGCGCCACCGCGCCGAGCGCCAGACCCAGCAGCGGCAGCAGCGACGCGTGCGGCGCCGCGACCGTCGACGTCGGGGTCGTGCCGGGCAGCAGGCCCGGCACGGGGCCGCCGGGCGTCGTCGTCCCCGCCTCGATGCCCATCGCCCGCGCCCGCCAGCGCACCAGCCGCCCGGGCTTCGCGCCCTGGCGCGCGGCCCGGGCCTCGGCCTTCTTGCCGTCGAAGCGCCAGCTGATGGCGAACAGGAAGACGCCGAGGGCGAGCTGCAGCAGCATCGCCGGCCGCGAGTCCAGCGCGTCGCCGTACCGGTCCAGCAGGGCGCCCGCGCCGAGCATCACCGCGATCCCCACGGCGAGGTAGAAGCCGGCGACGGTGCCGAGGTAGGCGAGCAGCCGCGCCGGGCGCGGGCGGCCGGGCGCCATGAGCAGCCACACGGGGATGAGCAGGGTGCCGAAGCTGGTCGAGTCGATCAGCGCCAGCACGACCAGCGCTCCCGCGAGCACGCCGAGGCCCGCGCCTTCCAGCCCGCCGACGTCGATGAGGTCCATGCCGACGATCCTCGCGGCGCGGCACGGACGCCGTCGTCGCCCGAACGACTGATCCTGCACCGTGACGGGACACGCGGCACGGGTACACCCTTCGACCGATCCGCCGCGGGACGCCCTGTGCTGGGATGGTGCGGTGACGACCGACCGCCCCGCGCCCACCCTCCTCGGGAGGCTCGTGCGGGTGTGGGGCGGCGACGACCGGCGCGGCGACGTCACGACCGCGGTGACGCTGTTCCTCCTCGGCTGGCTGTTCCTCGAGGTCGGGCTCGTCGACCTCTACACCTGGGACCCGCCCCTGACGGCCCGGGCCGAGCCCTGGTGGCGGGTGGCGCTCCTGGCGGTCGGCTGCGCGATCACCCTCGCCAAGCGGTCGCGGCCGATGCTGGCGCTCGCGGGCGGCGCCGTCGTGACGGCGGTCGACGTCCTGTGGGGCGGCAGCCTCGCGATCATGCTCGTGTTCTGGGACCTGCTGTACGCGGCCGCGCTGTGGACGGGCCCGACGGCGCGACGTTGGCTGTGGAGCACGGCGCTCGTGCTGGCGGTGGGCGGTGCGATCGCGGTCGGCGAGGTGACCCGGGACGCGCGGATGTTCGTCTACGCGGGCCTGCAGTTCGGCGCGATCCTGCTGGTCCCGATGTGGTGGGCCGACAACGTGCGGCAGAAGTCCGAGCTCGCGGCGGTGGAGCGCGCACGGGCCGACGAGGCCGCCCGGGCGGCGGAGCTGGAGCGCAAGCGCGCCTCGGACCTCGAACGGATCGCCGAGCTCGACCGGCACGAGGCCGTGCGGGCGGAGCGGGCCGCGATGGCGCGCGACCTGCACGACGTCATCGCCTCGCACCTGTCGACGATCGCGATCCACTCCGGCGCCGCCCTGGCCGTCCCGCCGGACGTCGCACGCGACCGCGGAGCGCTGGAGCAGGTGCGGGCGAGCGCGGTCGCGTCTCTCACGGAGATGCGGGCCATGATCGAGCTGCTGCGCGCCGACTCGGCGCGCGACCCGCTCGCCGCCCCCGGGCGGCTCGACCGCCTGGACGACCTGCTCGACCTCGCCCGGGCGGGCGGCACGGTCGTGACGGCCGTCGACCCGGACGGGGTCGCCGGCGCCGAGCTGCCCGCCGCCGTCGGACACGCCTTGTACCGGATCGCGCAGGAGTCGCTCACCAACGCCCGCAAGCACGCGCCCGGGGCGCCGGTGACGGTGCGCCTGACCCGCGAGCCCCGGCCCCGCGGCGGTGCGGTGGCGCTGGAGGTGCGGAACGCGGCTCCGCCGACGGGGCAGGGTTCGCCCGCCGGCGCGGCCGGGCTGCCGCTCAGCGCCGGGACGGGCATGCTCACGATGCGCGAGCGTGCGGAGGCGCTCGGCGGCACCTTCGAGGCCGCCGCGACGGACGACGGCGGGTGGGCCGTGCGCGCGCGGGTGCCGGCCGGTGCGGAGAACGGCCGAGAGAGCGGGGGAACCAGGGGATGACGACGCCAGCGACCCGGGACGGCGCGGCAGGCGGCACGGCGGGCGGCACAGGTGGCACGGTCCGCGTGCTGATCGCGGACGACCACGCCGCGATCCGCGCCGGGCTGCGGATGCTCCTGGACGCGGCGGACGACGTCGAGGTGGTGGGCGAGGCGGCCGACGGAGACGCCGCGGTGACGAACGCCCGCGCGCTGCGCCCCGACGTCGTGCTCATGGATCTGCGCATGCCGGGGACGGACGGCATCGCCGCCACGCGCGCCATCGCCGCCCAGGGCCTCGCGGACGTCCTGGTGCTCACCACGTTCGACCTGGACGAGTACGTGGACGGCGCGCTGCGCGCGGGCGCCGCCGGGTTCCTGCTCAAGACGGCGGAGCCCGCCGCGCTGCTCGACGCCGTGCGCCGCGTCGCGGCCGGCGACGGCGTCCTCGCGCCCGAGGTCACCCGCCGCGTGCTCGCCCAGCTGTCGGGGACCGGCGTCGCGCCGGCCGCCATGCCCGCCGCCGCCGGGCCGCCGAGCCTCGTGGACCCCCGGCTCGGGGACCTCACGCCGCGCGAGGTCGACGTGCTGGGCGCCCTGGGCCGAGGGTTGTCCAACCAGGGCATCGCGGACGAGCTGGTGATCACGGAGGCGACGGCCAAGACCCACGTGTCGCGCGTGCTCGCGAAGCTGGGCGTGGTGTCGCGGATGCAGGCGGCGATCGTCGCGCGGGACGTCGGCCTGGCCTGACGCCGACCTGACACCTCTGTTGACAGTGCCGCAACCGGCAACGCGATCACCGCGACGACACGCCGCTCGACACGCCGACGCGTCAGCCGACCGGGGCGAGGCCCGGGCTGCGCACCACCCGCGCGGCGTGGGCCGCGGCCGCCGCGAGCGCCTCGGCGAGGTCCGCCCCGCCCAGGTGGGCGTCGAGGAAGCCGGCGAAGAACCCGTCGCCCGCGCCGTTGGTGTCCACGACGTCGTCCACCGGTTCGGCGGGGACGTCCACGAAGCCGTCGGCGGTGAGGGCCGTGGCGCCGCGGGCGCCGTGCGTGCACACCACCAGCCGGGCCCCGGCGTCGAGCCGCTCGGCCATGAAGGCGCGGTGGTCGGGAAGCCGGTCGGAGCTGAGGAACACGTGCGTGCCGGCGTCGGCCCACGGGCGGTGGAACGCGGTGGCTCCGTCGTAGTCGTGCAGGTCCACCCACACGTCGCGGCCCCGCTCGGCGGCCGCGACCAGGACGGGGACGGAGTGCGCCGCGAGGTCGACGACGACGGCCGCGGCGGCGTCCACCGCCGCGAGCGCCGCGTCCCAGCCGGGCCCCGTGGCGGCGACCTCGCCGGGCGCGCGCAGGTAGACGGACAGCCGGCCGCCGCCGGTGTCCATGAGGTTGAGGTGGCTCTCGGTGCGCCCGTCCGGGGACGGTTCCGCGAGCACGCGCACCCCGGCGTCGTCGAGCACCGCGCGCACGCGGGCGCCCTCGTCGTCGTCCCCGAGCACCGTGCGCAGCACGACGCCGCGCCCCAGGCTCGCCAGGTTGAGCGCCTTGCCGGCCGAGGTGCCGCGGACCGTGTCGTACGCGCCGCGCGCGAACACGGTGTGGGGGGTGGGGTCGGGCAGCGCGTCGAGGTGCACGATCCGGTTCCAGGACGCGGGGCCGGCGACGAGGACGTCGGCGGTGCTCGGTGTGGTGCTCGGTGTGGTGCTCGGTGTGGTGCTCGGTGTGGTGCTCGGTGTGGTCACGACCGGCACCCTAGGGTGCCGCGGCCTCGGCCCGCGTCAGCCGCGCAGCGGCAGGCTGAGCGTCGCGTCGCCGTCGGGCGTGACGCGCACGGGCACGCCCCAGTCCTGCTGCGCCAGGTGGCAGGCGGGGAAGACGTCGGGGTCGGGCTCGCCGTCCGGGCCGAGAGGGACGACGTCGCACGACGCCGCCTTCGCGGTCACGTGCAGCACGCCCTCGGCGACGTCCGGGTTCAGCACCAGCACGCGCTCCAGGTCGGTCCCGTCGCCCGCGCCGTCGAGCAGCAGCTCGGGCGGGGTGGCGCTGACGCGCAGCTCGGTGGACGGGCCCCAGCGGTCGTCGAGCTTCTGGCCCGGGGCGGGCACGAACGGCACGTCCAGGCGCAGCTCGCCGGGCGCGACCTCCGTCGCCGGGCGCGCCACTCGGTGCGCACCGCCGTCGAGCACCTGGCCCGCGACATCGGCGGGCAGCGCGACCCGGGTCAGCCGGTGCGCGGCGGACTCCACGACGAGCAGGTGGACCGCGTCGTCGGACGTCTCGACGAGCACGTCGCTCGGCTCCGCGAGGCCGGTGGCGAGCGTCGTCACGGTGCCCGCCGCCGGGTCGTACCGCCGCAGCGCGCCGTTGTACGTGTCGGCGACGACGACGCTGCCGTCGGGGAGCGACGCCACGCCCAGCGGGTGCTGCAGCAGCGCCTCGCCGGCCGCGCCGTCGCGGTGGCCGAAGTCGAACAGCCCCTGCCCGACGGCCGTGCTCACGGCGACCGTCCCGTCCGCGGCGGGCACGACGCGGCGCAGGGCCGACGTCTCGGCATCGGCGAGCCAGAGCGCGTCGGCGGCGTCGGGGCCGCTCGCGGCGGCCAGACCGGACGGCTGCGCGAACCACGCGTCGGCGCCCGGCCCGTCCTCCAGCCCCTCGTTCATCGTGCCGGCGAGCAGGCGGATCGAGCCGTGACCGTCGCTCGCCACCGGGTCGAACGCCCACAGCGTGTGGTTCCCGGCCATCGCGACGACGAACGCGCCGAGGCGCGGCGACCACGCGACGTCCCACGGGGAGCTGAGGCGCACGGCGGCCGCGGGGTAGGTCGCGGCCGGGTCGAACGCGTCGGTCGACCCGACGACGTTCACCTGCCCGCCCACCATGAACTGCTCGCCCGTGCCGGCCACCGTCCGCACGCGCCCGGTCGCCAGGTCGACGCCGCGCAGCGCGTGGTTCACCGTGTCGGCGACGAGCACGTCGTACCCGAGCGCCGGGCGCAGCTCGTCCGGCACGCGGCACAGGCCGTTCGGCTCGCTGAACCGTGCCTCGTCGGGGGCCGCGTCGCCGCGGGAGTCGGCGAGCCCGCGCTCGCCGGAGCCGATGCGCCGCACCAGGGTCTCGCCGTCGGGCGCGAGCTCCGCCAGCGAGTGGTGCCCGGCGTCGGCCACGAGCAGGTTCCCGGACGGCAGCGCGACCGCCTTGGCCGGGAAGCGCAGCGTGCCCGACGTCGGCTCGGGCGGCACGTACGGCCCGTCGCCGCGGTGCAGCGTGCCCTTCGCGTCGTGCTCGGCGACCAGCTCGTCCACGATCGCCTCGATCGCCGACGCATGCCCCTCCCCCGCCATCTGCGCCACGACGTACCCCTCCGGGTCGACGACGACGAGCGTCGGCCAGGCGCGGGCCGTGTACGCGCCCCACGTGACCAGCTCCGGGTCGTCGAGCACCGGGTGGTGCACCTCGTACCGCTCGACGGCGGCGGCCAGCGCGTCCGGATCGGCCTCGTGCGCGAACTTGGGCGAGTGCACGCCCACGATCACCAGCTCGTCGCGGTGCCGCTCCTCCAGCTCGCGCAGCTCGTCCAGCACGTGCAGGCAGTTGATGCAGCAGAAGGTCCAGAAGTCGAGGACGACGATCTTGCCGCGCAGGTCGGCCAGCGTGACGTCGCGGCCGCCGGTGTTGAGCCAGCCGCGGCCGACCAGCTCGGAGGCACGGACGCGGGGCAGTCGGGAGGAGCTCACCGATCCATTCTGCGGGATCGGCCGGGTTCACCCGTGTCACGGCGGCCCGGCGACCGGGACGGCCGCCACACTGTGCCCATGACCGACGACTCCGGCGCGCCCGCTGCAGCTCCCGTCCCCGCCGCCGGCGGTTCCGTCGACCCCGAGTTCCCGCCCCGCAAGCCGTCCGCCACGGCGCTGGTGGTGGGGATCGTCCTGCTGGTCGTCGGGCTGGTCCTGTTCCAGGCGGGCCAGCAGATGTTCGTCGACGGGACGGTCGTCCTGGAGGACGAGCAGCCCCCGAGCGGCGACGTGCCGTACTACCTCGGCCTGATCACCGCGGCGGTCGGCCTGGTCGTCGTCCTCGCCGAGGTCTGGCGACTCGCCAAGCAGCTCGACGTCGTCTACAACTGGGCGATCGGCGCTCCCCCGGGCGGCGAGTGACGCGCCGCGGTGACGATCGCCCGTGACGCCGCTCAGGCGGCGTCGGGCAGCTCGACGGCGTTGGCCGCCCTGTGGATGGGCGCCGTCATCGCGGCCATCAGGCGGTCCTTGCCGGGCAGCCTGTCCATGACCCGCAGCATCGTGAGCGAGGCGCGCACCTGCCCACGGGTGGCGACCACCATCCGCTTGATGTTCGCCGGTCCGAGCGCCTGGTTCGCCGCCACGAACGGGCGCATCCGGCGCTCGTAGTCCGCGAACGCGGCGACGGGGTCGTCGTGCGCGTCGAGGGCGGCGGCCAGCACGTACGCGCCGACGAGCGCCAGGCTCGTGCCCTGCCCGGACGCCGCCGAGGCGCAGTACGCGGCGTCGCCGAGCAGCACGGTGCGGCCGGCCGACCACCGCTCGGCGCGCACCTGGCTGAGGGAGTCGAACAGCAGGTCGGGCGAGGCGGGAACGTCGGCCAGCAGGCCGGGCACCTCCCAGCCCTCGCCGGCGTACGCGTCGGCGAGCAGGCGCTCGCGTTCCGCGCGCCCGAGGTCCCGGTGGCCGAGGGGCCCCGACGACCACAGGAACATCGCCCGCGCGCCCTCCTCCCGCGCCGTGGCGTAGACCAGGGCGGTGCGGCCGGGCCCCACGTAGGTGACCTCCTCGCGGTCGAGGTCGAGCCGGTTGGGGACGGTCGCCACGGCGACGTAGTACCCGAGGTCGACGACGTGCCGCTCGTCCGGTCCGAGCACCAGGTTCCGCGTCCGGGAGCGCAGCCCGTCGGCGCCGACGACGACGTCGTAGCGCCCCGTGCGACCCGAGGCGAGCTCCACCTCCACGCCGTCGCCGGTGTCCACCAGGGACCGGACCGAGTCGCCGTGGACGTGCTCGACGCCGGCCGCCCCCTCGCGCAGCAGGCGGTGCAGGTCGCCGCGCAGCAGCTCGACGTCGTCGTGCGCGCGCCCGCCGAAGGTGTCGCCGTCCATGCTGGCGGCCCGGCGCCCGCGGGCGTCGACGACGGTGCCCGCGCGGACCTCCGTGCGCAGGCTCCGCGCCTCGTCGAGCAGGCCCATGCGGTCCAGGACCTGTAGCGCGGCGCCCCGCACGTCGACCTTGTAGCCGCCGTCGCGGGGCGCGGGCGCCTGCTCGACGACGGTCACGACGTCGCCGCGGGCGGCGAGCCGGTGCGCGAGCGCGAGGCCGGCGACGCCGCCGCCGGAGACGAGGACGGAGCGGTTCATGGGAGTTCTCCTGACCCTGGGAAGGTGGCGCGCACCACGCTAGACCCAATTTAGACGATCGTGCAAGACGTTCGTTTCAGACGTTCGAGCTAGCATGGTCACCATGCGCTCCACCGACAACAGGGCCGCGCTCCTCGCCGCCGCCCGGACCTGCCTGCGCGACAAGGGGTACGCCCGCACGTCGGCACGCGACGTCGCCACCACCGCGGGCGTGAGCCTCGCGGCGATCGGGTACCACTTCGGGAGCAAGGAGGCGCTGCTCGACGCGGCCCTCGTCGACGCCCTGCGCGACTGGGGCGACGCGTTGGAGGCCATCGGCGCCGAGGACCTGGGGGCGTCGCCGGGCGAGCGGTTCCGCGCGGTGTGGCAGCGGGTCATGGCGTCGGTCGCCGACGACCGCGCCCTCTGGGCGGTGCAGCTCGAGCTCGTCGCGGCCGCCGCGCGCGACCCGGAGCGGGCCGCCGCCGTCGCCGCCGACAACGCGCACGCCCGCGCCGCGCTGGCCGAGCTCTTCGGGGTCCCCGACGCCCAGGGCGCACTCGTGCAGATGCTGCTGCTGGGGGCGGTGTCGCGGGTGCTCCTCGACCCCGACGACACCGTCGGCGCGGACGAGCTGCTGGAGCAGGTGGCCGCGCTCGCGGCGCTGGCCGCCTGAGCGTCAGGACGTCAGAGCGCGGTGACCGCGCCGACCACCGTCACCTGCACGGGGACGCCGTCCACCTGGGGCGGCACGTCCTTGCGCGCGCTGAGGGAGACGACGTTCACCTGCAGCACCCAGTCCGTCTCGTCGCCGCGCTGGGCGAGGCCGACGCCGCGCACCCCCTCGACGCTCTCGAGCGCCTCGCGCAGGGCGGGCTTGGCGGCGCGCGCCTCGTCGATCGTGACCATGGAACACCTCCGACCCCTCCATTGTGCGCCACCCGCCGACAGGGCCGCAGTCCGGGTGCCGTGACCTGCGCCCCTATCGCACGGTCGGGCCCTCGACCTCCACGGGGCCCTGCGGGGACCGGCGTTCGATGCGCAGGTCGAGGGTGCTCCGGGACGTCGGGGCGACCGTGATCCGGGCCTCGCCCTCGCCGGCGTCGATGGCGCGCACGTGCAGGTGCCCGTCCTTGAGCTTGATCGCGAACTGGTTCGGCCCCGCGACGAACCGCACCTCCCGGTCGTCGTCGATCACCGTGGGGCCCAGGGGGAGACTCTTCGCCATGGGTACAGCATGCCTGCCATCCGGGCCGCCCCCGCCGGCCCTGGTCGACGGTACAGGTATCCGTGTACCGTCAGCGGGGTGACGAGCCTCCCGCTGCACCCCCTGCCGTCCGCCCGCCGCGCGCTCCTCGAGCGCCGGGTGCGCTGGATCGTCGCCGCGACGATCACGTACAACGTGGTCGAGGCGGTCGTGGCCATCGCGGCGGGGCGCGCGGCGTCGTCGGCGGCGCTGGTCGGCTTCGGCCTGGACTCCGTGGTCGAGGTGCTCTCGGCGGCCGCGGTCGCCTGGCAGTTCGCGGCGCCGGACCCGCACCGCCGCGAGCGCACGGCGCTGCGGCTCATCGCGGTGTCGTTCTTCGGGCTGGCGCTGTTCGTCACCGTCGACGCCGCCCGCACGCTGCTCGGCGCGGCCGACCCGGACCACTCCCCCGTCGGCATCGCTCTCGCGGCGGTCAGCCTCGCGGTGATGCCGTTCCTGTCGTGGGCCGAGCGGCGCACCGGCCGCGAGCTCGGCTCGGCGTCCGCCGTCGCCGACTCGAAGCAGACCCTGATCTGCACGTACCTGTCGGCGGTGCTGCTGGTCGGGCTCGTCCTCAACGCCACGCTCGGCTGGTCGTGGGCCGACCCGCTCGCGGCGCTCGTCATCGCCGGGTTCGCGGTGCGCGAGGGCGTCGAGGCCTGGCGCGGCGACGCCTGCTGCACCCCCGTCGGGGCGCTCCTCGCAGGTGACGACGGGTGCGACGACGACAGGTGCGACGACGGCTGCTGCGCTCCCCCTGACGGCGGGGCGGCCGGTCCGCGCTGACCGTGCGGCGGCACCGTCGCCGCCGGCCACCCCGCCGGGTCGTGCGGTCTCAGGCGGGCACGCGTGCGTGCCGCTCGCGCAGCCCGGCGTCGAGGGCGGCGAGGACCTCGCGCGCCTGCTCGACGTCCCACCTCGTGCCCTGGAGCTCGAACTCGAGCAGCACCGGGCGCCCGGACGCACGCGCCACCTGCCGCGCCGCCGCCTGGTAGTGCGGGCCGAAGTTCCGGTTGCCCGACCCCATCACGCCCACGAGCCGGCGTCGCGTCACGGGGTCGCGCAGGAACCGGCGCACCGACTCGGGGAGGGTGTCGTTGTCCGGGTTGCCGGTCTTGTACGACGGCGTCACCAGCACCCACGGACCGTCCGGCACCGCACGGCGCACCGCGCGGTCGCCGAGGTCGTGGGCGGGGCGGCCGAGGCGCTCGCAGAACTGGCGCACCATGCCCGACGCGGACGACGCGAAGTACACCTCGACCTGGTCGGACGGTGCCTGCTCGGGCGACATCGGGCCTCCTGACTGGGCGGCTGCGGGCCGCCGGGACGACACCTCCAGCGTGCTCCCGGCACCCGTGGGACGGCGACCCCGGGCGCCATGGGATCGATCACGCGGCGCCGTCATCTCGGCGGCGCGCCCCTCACCGGCGCGGACGCGATCTCGCTGCGGCACCGCCTCGTCCGCGACAAGATGGGTGACATGAGCACCGAGATCCCGTCCCTGCCCCTGAACAACGGCACGTCGATCCCGCAGCTCGGCTACGGCGTCTTCAAGGTCCCGCCGGAGGAGACGCGCGAGCTGGTGCTGACCGCCCTCGAGGCGGGCTACCGGCACATCGACACCGCGCAGATGTACCGCAACGAGCGCGGCGTCGGCGAGGCCATCGCCGCGGCCGGGCTGCCGCGCGACGAGCTCTTCGTCACCACCAAGCTGAACAACGCGTTCCACGAGCACGACGCCGCGCTGGAGGCGTTCGACCGGTCGCTCGAGGAGCTCGGCCTCGACCACGTGGACCTGTTCCTCATCCACTGGCCGCTGCCCGCCGTCGGTCGGTTCGTCGAGGCGTGGGGAGCGCTCGAGGAGCTGTACCGCTCGGGCCGCACCCGCGCGATCGGCACGTCGAACTTCCAGCCGCACCATCTACGCCGCATCCTCGCGGAGGGCACCGTGGTGCCCGCCGTCAACCAGGTGGAGATCCACCCGTGGTTCGGCAACGAGGAGGTCCGCGCGTTCGACGCCGAGCACGGCATCGTCACCGAGGCCTGGTCCCCTCTGGGCCGCGGCCGCGTGCTGGAGGACCCGACCCTCGCCCGCATCGCCGCCGAGCACGGCCGCACCCCCGCCCAGGTGGTGCTGCGCTGGCACGTGCAGCGCGGCGACGTCGTCTTCCCCAAGTCCGCGACGCCGTCGCGCATCCGCGAGAACCTGGAGATCTTCGACTTCGAGCTCTCCGGCGGCGACATGGCCTCCATCACCGGCCTCGACCGCGGCGAGCGCATCGGCTCCCACCCCGACGAGATGAACAACACCGGCCGCTGACCGATCGCCGCGAGCAAGAAGGGGGCCCACTCTCGCGAGCGAGAGTGGGCCCCCTTCATGCGCACAGCACGTCACACGGCCTTGCGGGTGGCGCGGATCCCGACGAGCAGGCCGACGGCACACGTGGCGGCCGCGGCGACGACCCCCCACAGGACGGCGCTGTCGGCGAACGTGCCGCCGAAGAGCACGCGCTCGGCGTCGACCATGTAGGTGAGCGGGTTGAACTTCGCCGCGGTCTGCATCCACGACGGGCCGGCCTCGAGCGGCAGCATCATCCCGGACAGGATGAGGAGCGGGAACAGCAGCGACTGCTGCACGCCCCAGAACAGCCACTCCCGGTTCTTCGACGCCAGGGCCAGGGCGTGCGACAGCGCCCCGATCCCGACGCCGAACACGCCGAGCAGCACCAGGCCGGCGAGTGCGGGCAGCACGTGGAAGGTGAACCCGAAGGGGATGCACACGACGGCGATGAGCAGCCCCTGCGCCAGCAGCGGCGCGAACTCCTTGAGCGCGCGGCCCACGAGGATCGCCGAGCGGTCCAGCGGCGTCGCGAGCACCCGCTCGTAGGAGCCGGTCATGATCTCGTACAGCAGGTTCGAGCCCGTCATCGAGGTGCCGAACAGCGAGATCATGACGATCACCCCGGGCACGAACCACTGCAGGGTGTCCGCCGTGCTCGCTCCCTCGCCGCCGAAGCCGCCACCGAACGTGCCGGTGAGCAGCGGCCCGAACAGGCCGAGGAAGATCAGCGGCTGCAGCAGCGAGAAGATCAGCGTGAACGGGTCGCGCAGCACCAGCAGGATCTCGCGGGTGAAGACCGCCCCCGTGTCCGAGACGAACTTGCCCGGCCCGGTGCGCGTGACGATGCGCGGCGCCTCGTGCTGCGCCGTCGTCGTGGTGGTGCGGGTCTGCTCGGTCATGCTGCCGCCTCCTCGCGCAGGCTCCGGCCGGTGAGGTTGAGGAACACGTCGTCGAGGCTGGCCTGGCGGGCGCTCGCCGACGTCGTGGCGATGCCGGCCACCCGGAGCGCCTCGATGACGGCGGGCAGCGCCTCGGCGCCCTGCGCCGTGCCGACCCGCACCTGCAGCCCGGCGTCCTGCGCCGTGAGCTCGACGTCGCCGAGAGCGTCCGGCAGCGCGGCCCGGACCGCCCCGCCGTCGTCGGTCGCGACGACGACGGTGAGGGTGTCGTCGGCGTACCGACGCTTGAGCGCGTCGGGCGCGGCGTCCGCGATGATCTCGCCGTGGTCGATGACGACGACGCGCTCGGCCATGCTGTCCGCCTCGTCGAGGTAGTGCGTGGTGAGCACCACGGTCATCCCGTACCGCTCGCGCATCGCCGTGATGTGCCCCCACAGGTTGGCCCGCGAGTGCGGGTCGAGGCCGGTGGTGGGCTCGTCGAGGAACAGCAGCGGGGGGTGGTTCATCAGCCCGAGCGCGACGTCGAGCCGGCGACGCTGGCCACCCGACAGCGACTGCACCGACCGCTTCTCGAGGCCGCCCAGCTCGAGCGCCGCCATGAGGTCGGCGGCGCGCTCCCTGTAGACCTCCGGCGGCAGCCCGTAGAAGCGGCCCTGGTTGTGCAGCTCGTCGGCCACCTTGTAGCTGAAGCCGCCGCCGTTGCCCTGCCCGATGAAGCCCAGCCGGGCCCGCACCTGCGCGGGGCTCTTGACGACGTCGTACCCGGCCACGGTGGCCTCGCCCGCCGTCGGCTCCAGGAGCGACGTCAGCATCCGCAGCGTCGTGGACTTGCCGGCCCCGTTGGGCCCGAGGAAGGCGACGAGCTCGCCCTCCGCCACGTCGACGTCGATCGCCTTGACCGCCTCGACGGTCTCCTTGCGACGGCTGAACGTCTTGGTCAGCCCTCGTGCTCGAATCATCTCCGCACCTCTTCCACCCTCATCTCTCGTACGCTGTACTGGAACTAGTCTCGACTCTAGCCAGGGGGTCCGACAAGACCCGTGCGCGAGGACGGGACCGCCGGGATGGGAGGATGACGAGCCATGTCGAGCACTTCGCCTCAGCCGCCGGACGACGGCGTCCCCCGCCCGCCCGAGGTCGTGCGGCGGCTGGCACTGCTGTGGGACCCGCCGCAGCCGTCGGGCCGCGGCCGCCGGGCCCGGCTGACCCTCGACGACGTCGTCGGCGCGGGCACCGCGATCGCCGACGCCGACGGGCTGGAAGGGCTGTCGATGCGGAAGGTCGCGGCACGTCTCGGCGTCGGCGCGATGTCGCTGTACACGTACGTGCCGGGGCGCACGGAGCTGCTGGACCTCATGATCGACCGCGCCTTCGCCGAGCTCGGGCTGCCGCCCGCCACGGCGACCTGGCGCGACGGCCTCGCCGCGTACGCCCGCGCGCACTGGGAGCTGTTCCAGCGCCACCCGTGGATCCTGCAGACCAACATGTGGCGCCTGCCCCTCACCCCGTCCGTCCTCGACGCGCAGGAGTGCGGGCTGCGCACCCTCGTGGACACCGGGCTGCCGGAGCGTCAGGTGGTGGAGATCGTCGGGCTCGTCGACGCGTTCGTGCGCGGGCTGGCGCGCTCGACCGTCGCGGAGTCCGCGGAGAAGGACGCCTCCGGGCAGAGCAACGACGAGTACTGGACGTCGATGAGCAGCTTCTGGGTGGACCACTTCGACCCACGGCGCTACCCCACCATGCTGCGGATCTGGGACGCGGGCGGCTTCGACGCCGAGGCCACGCCGTTCGAGGCCTCGCTGGAGCGGCTGCTCGACTCCGTGGGCATGGCGATCGACCGCGCGCGCGGGACTTCCCAACCCGGCGGCTCGTCCCTACGATGAACTGGTCCAGACCACCGTCCCGGAGGACCCCATGGAACGCACCGTCGTCGTCGCCATCACCGAGGGCCTGCACGCCCGCCCGGCCGCGCTCTTCGCGCAGAAGGCCGGCCAGCAGCCGGTGCCCGTGAAGATCGCCAAGACCGCCGGCGGCGACGCCGTGGACGCCGCGAGCATCCTCGGGATCATGACCCTCGGCGCCTCGGTCGGCGACGAGGTGGTGCTGCGCACCGAGACCGACGGCGACGACGCCAGCACCGCGCTCGACGCCCTCGTCGAGTTCCTGTCGCAGGAAGCGGTGGCCTGACGGACAGGCCCGCCCGGCCGAGCGGGTTCTTCCACTCGGCCGGCTGGCTGTTCGGCGAGATGCTCGTCGGGGCGCTCGTCGGGCTCGTCGCGGCCTTCGTGCTGTCGGTCGACGCCGTCGGGCTCGCGGCGAACCCGGACGCCGCGCTGGCGTGCGACATCAACGCCGTGATCTCGTGCGGCACGGTCGGCACGTCGTGGCAGGCCAGCCTGTTCGGCTTCCCCAACGCGTTCCTCGGGCTGATCGCCGAGTCCGTGGTCATCACCGTGGCCGTCGCGGGCCTGGCCGGCGTGCGGTTCCCGCGCTGGTTCATGACGGCCGCCCAGACGGTCTACCTGCTGGGGTTCGTCTTCGCGTACTGGCTGTTCTGGCAGTCGATGTTCGTCATCGGCGCCCTCTGCCCGTGGTGCCTGACGATCACCGTCTCCACGACGCTCGTCTTCGCGTCGATGCTGCACTGGAACATCCTCGAGGACAACCTCTACTGGCCGGCCCGGATGCAGTCGTGGGCGATGTCGCTGGTGCGCTCCGGCGCGTTCGGCATCCTCACCGCCGCCTGGTTCCTGCTCCTCGCCGCCGTCGTCCTGCTCAAGTACGGCACGGCCCTCTTCGCCTGATGGCGTGAGCGGGCGGGCAGCCCCTCTCGTCGAGAGGTGGGCCACCCGCCCGCTCACCGCACCCGGGTCGGTGTCAGAGGCCGAGGGGATCCAGGACGTCGACCAGCTCGCGCCGCACGGCGGACCGGGCGGCGTCGGCGTCGGGTTGCTCCAGGGCCACGCGGGCGAGCTCGCGACACCGCACGAACGACACCTCGGCCAGCACCGCCGCGACGTCCGCGAGCGCCCGCGGCGTCATGGACAGCGACTTCACGCCGAGGCCCACGAGCACGGGCGCGAGGACGGCGTCGGCCGCCGCCTCACCGCACACGCCGACCGGTCGGCCGCGGGAGTGCGCGCCCTCGCAGGTGGCGCGCACCAGCTCGAGGACGGCGGGCTGCCACGACGTGGACAGTGCCGCGAGGTCGCCGAGCATGCGGTCGGCGGCCATCGCGTACTGCGTGAGGTCGTTGGTGCCGATGCTGCCGAACGTGGCGTGCTCGAACACCCACCGCGACCGCAGCGCGGCGGCGGGGACCTCGATCATCGCGCCGGCGCGCCGCAGCCCGTGCGCCTCGCACGCGGCGACGAACGACCGCGCCTCGTCCGTGGTGGCGACCATCGGCGCCATGACCCACACCTCCGCGGACTCGGCCTCGGCGGCCGCGGCGATCGCCTGGAGCTGCCGGTCCAGCACCTCGGGGTGGGCGACGGCGGTGCGCAGGCCGCGGACACCGAGCGCCGGGTTGGGCTCGTCGTCGGCGGTGACGAAGGGCAGCGGCTTGTCCGCCCCGGCGTCGAGGGTGCGGACGACGACCTTGCGGCCGGCGAACGCGGACAGGACGCCGCGGTAGGCGGCGACCTGCTCCTCGACGGTCGGCTCGACGTCCCGGCCGAGGAAGCAGAACTCGGTGCGGAACAGGCCCACGCCCTCGGCGTGCGCGGCGACGGCGGCCTGCGCGGCCTCCGGGTCGGCCACGTTGGCGAGCAGCTCCACCCGGTGCCCGTCAGCCGTGCGGCCGTGGCCGTCGAACTCGCGCTCGACGCGCACCGCGCTGCGCGCGGCCTCCACGTCGGCGTCCGACGGGTCCCGCAGCACGGTGCCGGCGCCGCCGTCGACGACGACGGTCTCGCCGTCGACGAGGTCCTCCGCGCCCCGGGCCGCGACGACCGCGGGGATGCCGAGCGCGCGCGCCAGGATCGCCGTGTGCGAGGTGGGGCCGCCGCCGCTGGTGACGATGGCGACGACCGCCTCCGGGTCGAGGGTCGCCGTGTCGGCGGGCGCCAGATCCTCGGCGACCAGCACGAACGGGTGGCCGGGCGAGGGCACGCCCGGCGGCCGCACCCCGGTGAGCTCGGCGACGATGCGGTCGCGCACGTCGCGCACGTCGCGGGCCCGCTCGCTCAGCGGCGGGCCGAGCGGCTCGAGCTGCGCGGCGAGCGCGTTCGCGGCGTCCCACACGGCCCGCTCGGGGGTCGCGCCCGACTCGCGCACGCGCCGCTCGGCGTCGGACGCGAGCGTGGGGTCGGCCGCCATCGCGGCGGTCACGGCGAGCACGTCCGCCGCCGTCCCCGTGGCCTGCGCCGCCTGCGCGGCGAGGCGGTCCCGGACGGCGGACGTCGCGGCGCCCAGGCGGGACACCGCGTCGTCGGCACCGGAGCCGTCGGACGTGTCGAGGGCCGCCGCGGGGGGCTCCGGGACGGGGGCCGGCATCGTCACGACGACGCCGGCCGCCCGCCCGGGGCTCACCGGGGCACCGGTGAGGGTGGTGCTCATCAGACGGAGCCCTTCTCCTTCGCGGCGCCCTCGCCACCGGGGGCGCCGCCGGCCGGCACCGCGGCGGCCTCCTTCTGGTCGGTCACCGCCTGGTCGCCGACGACCGCGGCCGTGGCCTCGGGGTCGTCCTCGCGCCCGGGGGTCCGCAGGTTCCACTTCGTGATGACCCACCGGAACAGGAAGTAGTAGAGGACCGCGTAGCCGAGCCCGATCGGGATCAGCAGCAGCGGCATCTCCGCGATGCGGAAGTTCAGCAGGTAGTCGATGACGCCCGCGGAGAATCCGAAGCCGTCGCGGATGCCGAGCGCGTTGACGAGAGCCATCGAGGTGCCGGTGAGGACCGCGTGGATCGCGTACAGCGGGTAGGCGACGTAGACGAACGCGAACTCGAGCGGCTCGGTGACGCCGGTGACGAACGCGACCAGGGCGGCGGAGCCCATGACACCGGCGATGACCTTGCGGTTCTTCGGCTTCGCCGTGTGGATGATGGCGAGCGCCGCGGCCGGCAGGGCGAACATCATGATCGGGAAGAAGCCGGTCATGAACGTGCCGGCGGTCGGGTCACCGTGCAGGAAGCGTGCGATGTCGCCGTTCCACACGGCTCCGGACGCGTCGGTGTAGGAGCCGAACTGGAACCAGGGCAGCGAGTTGAGCAGGTGGTGCAGGCCGATCGGCAGCAGCAGGCGGTTGAGGGTGCCGTAGACGAACGCGCCCAGCACGGTGGAGCCGGTGACGAAGCCGCCGATCTGGTCGTTGATCAGCCAGTTGAAGGCCGGGTAGATCAGCGCGCCGACGACGGCGATGAGCACCGACATCCCCGCGGTGACGATCGGGACGAAGCGGCGGCCGCCGAAGAACGCGAGGTACTGGGGCAGCTTGATCCGGTAGTACTTCTGGTAGAGCAGCGCCGCGGTGAGACCGATGACGATGCCGCCGAGCACGCCGTAGTCGATCATCAGCTGCTCGCCCTTGTCGTCCAGGCCGAGGACGTACGGGGACAGCACGTCGGTGACGCCCGTGAAGACGAGGTAGCCGATCAGCGCGGCCAGCGCGGTGGAGCCGTCCGACTTGCGGGCGTACCCGACCGCGACGCCGAGCGCGAAGATCAGCGCCAGGTTGGCGAACAGGGCGTTGCCCGCGGCGCCGAGGACGTCGGCCACCGGCTGCATCCACGAGAAGGTGCCGGCGACACCCGCGGGACCACCGAGCATGTCGGGCTGCCCGAGACGCAGCAGCAGGGCGGCGGCGGGCAGCGAGGCGATGGGCAGCATCAGCGAGCGGCCCACCCGCTGCAGCTGGGCAAAGCCGGGGATGCTCCGCTTCTGCTTGGTCTCTGCGACCGTGGTCATGGTTCTCCTCCGATGGATGGCCCGGGGGCGGGCGTGTCCTGCAGGCCCGTGCCTGCGTCGTCCGGCGGCAGTGTCGCGACGTCGGGGCGTCATTGCCGGTGCTCCACACGCTGCCACCGGCAGGTTGTCTGGACCACTTGCAGGAAGAGTGGTCTAGACCTCATGATGTGTCAACCCCGCGGTTCGGCGGGGAGGACACCGCACCGGGAGCGGGCCGCGACGCCCGATACTGGTCCCGATGTCGCACAGCACGCAGATCGATGCCGATCACAGGGCAGGACAGGACACGAGGATGGTCAGGGACGGCGCTCGCCCCGGCGAGCACAAGTACCTCGCGGTGCGCGCGTACCTCGCCGACCTCGTCACGACCGAGCTCGCCGTCGGCGACGCGATCCCGTCCGAGCGCAGCCTCACCGAGAAGTTCGGCGTGTCGCGGATGACCGTGCGCCAGGCGATCGACGCGCTCGTCACCGAGGGCGTGCTGGAGCGCGCGCAGGGCCGCGGCACGTTCGTGGCCCCGCCGCGCGCCGACTTCGAGATGCGCCTGACGACGTTCGGCGAGGAGGCGCGGCGCCGCGGCCTCGTCCCCGGCGCCACGGTGCTGCGGCGCGAGCAGCTGCCCGCGCCCGCCGTCGTCGCCGAGGCGCTGGACCGCGAGGTCGGCACCCCGGTGCACCACGTGGTGCGGCTGCGCACCGCCGACGGCAACCCGATGAGCGTCGAGGAGTCGTGGATCCCTGTCGACCTCGCCCCCGACCTGCTGTCCGGCGGCGTGCCCGACAGCATCTACGCGGCGCTGCGCGAGCGCGGCCTCGACCCCACCTGGGGCGAGGAGGTCATCACCGCCGCGGACGCCACGCCCGAGGAGCTCGAGGCCCTGCAGATGCAGGGCTCCCGCGCCGTCATGCGCACCGCCCGGCGCACCTTCGGCGGCGACGCCGCCGTCATGTACTCGCGTGCCAGCTACCGCGGCGACCGCTACAGCGTCTTCGTGCCCCTGCGCGAGGCACGGCCCACGCTCGTCCCCCGCACGCGGTCCGCCGACCCCGGCACCGGCACCGACGCCGGCCGTCCCGTCCAGCCTTCCGAACGCCCCGGACGCATCCCCGAAGGGAGCCCCCGATGAGCACGCCCGACCCCGACGCACAGCTCGCCGCCTCGATCCTCGCCGGCCTCGGCGGGGTGGAGAACATCGAGGAGATCGACCCGTGCACCACCCGGCTGCGGTCCCTCGTCAAGGACCCGGCCCTCGTCGACGCCGCGCTGCTGAAGCGCGCCGGCGCGTTCGGCGTGATGATCAACGGGCGCGTCGTGCAGGTCGTCGTCGGCCCGCGCGTCGACACGATCGCCTCCGACCTCGCCGAGCTCATGTGAGCGCGGCCCCGCACCCCCGACCCCCGGAATCTCCACCCGGACCCCACCAAGGAGCATCATGAGCAAGGCACAGCAGATCCTCGACGCGCTCGGCGGCGACGACAACATCATCGACCTCGAGCCGTGCATCACCCGGCTGCGCGTCGAGGTCGAGGACCCCGCCAAGGTGATCGACGCCGACCTCACGAAGGCCGGCGCCATCGCGGTCGTGCGCTCCGGCGTCGCCATCCAGGTCATCGTCGGCCCCGAGGCCGACACGCTCGCCTCGGACATCGAGGACCTCCGCTGATGACGGCGCTGACCGTCCTCGCGCCCGTCACCGGCACCGTCGTCGACGTGTCCGAGGTGGACGACCCGGTGTTCTCCGCCGGCCTCGTCGGCCCCGGCCTCGCGATCGAGCCCGACGGCGTCCGCGGGGGCGAGGCGGTCGCGCCCATCACGGGCACGATCGTCAAGCTGCACCCGCACGCGTTCGTCGTGCAGCACGACGACGGCCGCGCCGTGCTCGTGCACCTCGGCATCGACACCGTCAAGCTCGGCGGTGAGGGCTTCACGACCCACGCGTCCGAGGGCGACGTCGTGCAGCGCGGCACCGTGCTGGTCACGTGGGACCCGGCGGCCGTGCGCGACGGCGGCAAGTCCGCCGTCTGCCCCGTCGTCGCGCTCGAGGCCACGCCCGACGCCGTCGACCACCTCGCGCAGGTCGGCACGATGGTCGAGCACGGCGAGGACCTGCTCACCTGGGGCTGACGCACCCGCCGAGGTAGCTCGAGATCTGCCGAGGTAGTTCGCAGGCCCGCGAGGTAGTTCGCTACCTCGCGAGGGCTCGAACTACCTCGGCAGATCTCGAGCTACCTCGGCGAATCGTGGACTACCTCGGCACGAGGGTGACGCCCAGGGCCTCGAGGACGGCGTCGACCGGGTTGCAGTACGTCAGCCCGGTGCCGTCGGCGCCGCCCGTCTCGGAGCCGGCGAACAGCAGGCCGAGCGCGACGCCGTCCTCGCGGTAGACCAGCGACCCGGAGTCGCCGCCGCGCGAGAACGCGCCGCCGGCGCCCTCCACCTCGATCTGGTTGTCGAAGGACAGCGCGCCGAGCTCGTCGCCGTACCCGACGACGACGTCGTCCATCTCGATGGCCGTGACCCGGCCCTGCGTGTGCGCCGTGGTGCGCCCGATCTTCGCCACCGCCTCGCCGCCCACCGCGACGGCCGTGGTGGTCACCCTGCCCACCGGGTACGTCGGGTCGATCTCGACCCCGTCGTCCAGGAGGGCGAGGGCCGCGTCCACCGTGGCCGGCTCACCCGGCGTCAGCGGCACCACCTGCGCGAGGGTGCCGACCCGGTCCTGGGGTGCGCGGCCGCCGTCGGCCGGGCCGGGCTGCACGACGACGTCCCCCACCTGCGCGGACGGCGACCCCGCCAGCACGTGGAAGTTGGACAGGACGTACCGCGCGGCGTCGTCCGCCTTCACCACGAACGCGCCGAGCGTGCCCGCGGTGACGTCCACGTGGGCGATCGAGACGCCCGGGCGCAACGGCCGTACCCGGTCGGTCTCCCCGAGAGCCCGGGCCGTGGCGACGGGCGGGCGGACCTGCGCCCCGAGGGTGCGGATGCGGCCGGTGCGGCGCACGTCGACGGCGTCGCCCGCCTCGGCGGCGAGCTTGCGCACGAACGACCGGGCGGTGGGGACCCCGAGGCGGTAGCGCACGGCGATGCCGAAGCCCCCGTCGCCCTGGGGCGCGAGGCCCAGCGAGAGGGTGGGCGCGCGCACCACGTCGGCGGGGGTGGCGTCGTCGCCGACCGCGTACGGGCTGGCGGGCACGCCGTGCCGTTCGGCCAGGTCACGGGCGAAGTCGCTGAGCTGTGCCTTGGTCTCGCGCGCCTGGGTGAGGTCCATGCGGCGAGTCTGGTGCAGACCGGTGACACACCCCGATGTCACAAACCGGCGAGTCGGACATCTCTCCCCGCGTGAGACCCGCACCAGCCCTGCTCGCGCCCGACTTCGACGACGTCCGGCGCGCCCTCACCTGGGCGCTCGACCACGACCTGCACGCCCTCCTCGAGCACCGCCAGGTCGCTCACCTGGGCCACGCCGCGCGACGACGCGCCGACGCCGTCCTCGTGCTCCGCTGGCAGCGCGCCGCCGCCCGCGCGAGCCACGGGCTCTGAGCGCGGCGCAGGCCGCGTCGCCGCTGCTCGGCGCGCGGTATCGCGGGGGCCGTGGCACGGTGAAGCCTCAGGCCCATCCCTCGCCGACGTGGGGCCTTTGCGGGTCCTGACCTTCTTCATCGCTCGGAGGAGAGGCCGCATGACGCACGACGTGACGACCGCACGGACCCGCCGGACCTCGCGGGTGGCCGCTGCGGTCGCGAGCCTGGGGATCGTCGGGCTGCTCGTCGCCGGGGCCACGGCCCCGCCGCTCGCGGGTGCCGAGGTGCCGCCGGTCACGACGACCACGTCGGTCATCACCGTCAAGACGGGCGCCGACCGGCAGTCGACGTCGGAGGTCTCCCTCCTCCCCGGCGTCGGGCTCCAGCTGCGCTACAGCAACCAGGCGGGTGCCGCGGGCGACCTCGTCACGGACGACTGGGGCTTCTGCACCTCCGACGCCGACGGGGACTGCAGCTTCGTCGTGCCGCAGACGGACACGGCCACCGGGAGCGGCGGCAACCGCGGGCGGTACTTCCTCGTCGAGCAGACGGGCGCGCCCGCCGGCTTTACGACCAACGCGGCGCTCGGCACCGGCACCACCGCGTCGATGACGTCCCTTCCGTACCGCTTCCTCACCCCGGCCATGCAGGCGGGCGTGACGTACTCCTCCACGGGCGCGCCGGGCACCACCCCTTTCATGGTGTCGACCGGCGCGGGCCCGACGGCCTCGGGCGGCGTCTGGCAGTCGTCCCGCTCGAACCCGCCGGCACCCGAGCAGTGCGGCATCGACGTCGCGCTGGTCACCGACGTGTCCGGCTCCGTGGCCGGTCAGATCACGTCCCTCAAGGCGGCGGCGACCCAGTTCGTCGGCGCGCTCACGGGCACGCCGTCGACGATGGGCCTGTACACGTTCGCGAACACCGCCCCCGCCAACACGAGCAACAACGCGAACGTGCCGCGCACCCCCGTCTCCAGCGCGACCAACGCCGCCGCGCTCACCGCCTCGATCAACGGGTACACGGCCGGCGGTGCCACCAACTGGGACGAGGGCCTGTACCAGGTGGTGCCGGAGGCCGCCCAGTACGACATGGTCATCGTCCTCACCGACGGGAACCCGACGCTGTGGGGCAACGGCCAGGGCAACGGGAGCAACACCCGGTTCCGCGAGACCGAGCGGGGGATCTTCTCGGCGAACGCCCTCAAGGCCGCCGGCACCCGGGTCGTGGCGTTCGGCGTCGGCGACGGGTTGACGGCCGAGGGCAGCCGGCAGAACCTGGTGGCCATCTCCGGCACCGTCGAGGGCTCCGACTACTTCCGCACCACCGACTACGCCCAGGCGGGGGCCGAGCTGCGGGCGATCGCGCTGGCCGGCTGCACCCCGTCGATCAGCGTGGTCAAGCAGGTCGTGCCGCCGGGCACGCCCGACGGCGACATCACCGGGGCCGAGCTCATGCCGGGCTGGACCTTCGACGCCGCCTTCGACGGGGACGCCGTCTCCGAGGGGGACGCCACCGCCGTCACCGACGCGACCGGCGGCGTGAACTTCCAGTTCGGCTTCCCGGGCGAGACCGGCTCGGGGTCGGTGACCATCACCGAGACGCTGCAGGGCGGCTTCGTCCCGCACCCGACGGACGGCGACGACGACGGCACGCTCGACAACGCCGTCTGCCGGGACATCTCGCAGCCGGGCGAGCCGCAGGTCGTCCCGGTGGAGAGCAGCGACGACGGGACGGAGTTCACCGCCGACGTGGACCAGGGCTCCGTCCTCACCTGCACCGTGTACAACGAGTCGCCGGTGCCTCCCGCGTCGGTGGTGGTGGACAAGCAGTGGTCGATCAACGGCGCGGACCCGGTGCCGCACGGCTCCCAGCCGGCCGAACTGACCGCCGGCGCGCTGCTGAACGGCGCCTCCGTGCCGTGGGGCGGCGCCGGCACCACCGGGTTCGCCGAGGGCGACGAGGTGACCGTCGACGAGACCCTCGGGGAGACGGGCGCCGGCATGCCGCGCTTCTGCACGCTGACCGACAGCTCGGTCACCGGCCCGGGCGGCGCGGAGGGGGAGCTCGGCGGGTCGTTCACGCTCGACGAGGGCGTCAACACGTTCCTGGTGACCAACGAGGTGGAGTGCACGACGCAGCTCTCCCTGGTCAAGGAGGTGCGCGGCGGCGGCCCGGCCGCACCGGAGCAGTGGACGCTCACGGCCCTGGACCCCGACGGCGCCGAAGCGCTCAACGGCACCACGGGCGTCGAGGGCGACGTGATCCCGCAGACCCTGTACACGCTGACGGAGTCGGGCGGCGACCCGCGGTACGCGCAGTTCGTCGACCCGACGGCCACCCCGAGGCCGGGCTCGTCCGGCAGCTGGGTGTGCCGGGAGATCGACGCCGACGGCAACCCCGTGCCCGGCTTCTCCGACGGCCTCAACGGCGGCGTGCAGGTGTTCTTCGGCACGCACGTGGAGTGCACGGCGTACAACGACACGGCCCCGCTGCGCCTGCGCAAGGCGGTGGACGACTCGTTCGGCGGCACGGCCGTGCCCGGCGACTGGGAGCTCACCGCGACGCCCCTCGGCGACGACCTCCCGGAGGGGCTCGGACCCCAGACGGTCACGGGCTCCCTCACCGGTGACGAGGTCTTCCTGCGACCCGGGGTCGAGTACCTCATCACCGAGGACGGGCCGCTCGGCTACGAGCTGGTCGACCAGGTGTGCCGCATCAGCGACGGCGGCGACCGCGTCGGGGACCGGCTGTTCACGATCGAGCTCGTCTGGCCGGAGTCGGCGGACTGCCTGCTCACCAACCGGGCCGTGGGCGCGAGGCTGACGCTCGTCAAGGAGGTCGTCAACGACGACGGCGGCACGGCCGAGCCCGAGGACTGGACGCTGGCGGCCGACGGCCCGACGCCCGTCACGGGCGTGACGGGCGCGGACGAGGTCACCGGGGCCGAGGTGGCGCCCGGCGACTACGCGCTGTCCGAGGACGGGCCCGCGGGCTACACGTCGCTCGGGTGGACGTGCGCCGCCGAGGGCGACCCGCTCGCCGTCGAGGACGACACGGTGACCCTCACCGGAGGCACGGTCGTGACCTGCACGGTGGCGAACGACGACGACGCGGGACCGACCCCCTCGCCGAGCCCGACGCCCTCGGTGACCCCGACACCGACGGCCAGCCCGTCGCCGTCGCCCAGCCCGTCGGCGACGCCGACCACCGCGCCCACGACGCCCCCGTCGGCGGGCCCGGGCGCCCCGGGGAGCGACGGCGGAGACGCCGGTCCGGGCACGTCAGGTGGACCGTGGGGCTCGCTGCCGGTCACCGGGTTCGGCGGCGGCCTGCTGCTGCTCGCCGTCCTGCTCCTCGTGGCGGGGACGGTGACGCTCGTGGTGCGGCGGTCGCGCTCCTGACGACCGCCGCCCGCGGGATCAGGCGCGCAGCAGGCGCCGTACCCCGAGCCGCCGGCCCCGCGCGGTGACGAGGGCCGCCAGCGCGAGACCGCCCAGCCCCCACAGCACGAGCAGGGTCACGCCCATCCCGAGACCGCCGGCCGCGGGCACCACGACCGCCGTCAGGGCGTCGCGCGCGGCACCGATCGGCAGCGCGTCGACCAGCCCCTGCAGGGCGGCAGGCACGGTCGCGACGACGCCCGTCGCGATGAGCAGGACGGCGATCAGCAGGCTGATGCCGCGGCCCAGATTGCCGAGCCAGCCGAGGAAGCCCTGGTGCACGGCGACGAACGCCACCGACGCGACCGCCCCCACGAGGATCGACCCGACCCATCCCCCCGCGTCGAGCTTCTCGACCGCCGCGAGGATCACGCCGATCAGCGCGCCCGTCCCGGCCCCGACGGCCGCCGGCAGCCAGAACGCGGACAGGGCCAGCCGCACCGAGTCACGCGTCGAGCCCAGGGCCCGCGCCATGACCGGAGGGAACACCGTCATGAGGGCCAGCGCCCCCAGCCACAGCGCCACGACCGCGAACAGCGGGCCCGACGCCCCCGTGCTGATGCCGGACGCCGACGGCGCCGCCACGGGCTCTGCGACCACCGACGCGAGCGTCTGACGCTCGTCGTCCGTGTACGTCGGGATCTGGTCCTTCGCGTCGTCGAGCCCGGAGGCCAGGTCGTCCGCGCCCGACGCGAGCTGCCCGACGCCGCCCGCCAGGTCACCGGCGCCCGAGGCGATGCCCTCGGTGCCGGTCGCGAGCTGGTTCGCGCCGCCCCCGAGCTCGTCCACGCCGGAGGCCAGCCCCTGCGTGCCGGTGGCGAGCTCCCCGGCGCCGCCCGCGAGGGTGGAGGCGCCGGTGCTCAGCGAGCCGAGCCCGTTCGCGAGGCCCCGGGCACCTGCCGCGAGGTCACCGGCGCCGGACGCCGTCTCCTCCATGCCGCCGGCCAGGCCGTCGGCACCCTCGGACAGGTCGTCGACGCCGCCGGCGAGCTCGCCGAGGCCGGTCGCCATCGCCTGGTTGCCGTCCGCGACCTGCCGGGCGCCGTCCTGCAGCTGCCCGAGCTGGTCCGTCTGCACGGCGAGGCCCGCCTGGGCCTCCTCGATCTGCGCGCACGCGTCGGCGCTCTGGCCGGCCAGAGCCTTGCCGAGCTCCTCGAGCTGCTGCGGAGTCAGGAGGTCCGCGACCTCCGGCGGGAGCAGCTCCCCCGGCGTGCCGTCGCAGCCCAGCCGGTCGGCCAGGTCCGCCAGCGCGTCGTCGGCCGTGCCGGCCGCGCCGGTGAGGCTGTCGACCAGCCCGTCGACGCCGACCGCGACGCCCGCCGACCCGTCGGCCAGCTGCTGCGCCTGCTCCGGCAGCGCGGAGACCCCGGGTGTCTCGGGGGTGCCGTCGTACAGCAGCGCGAGGCCGTCGGAGAGGTCCCTCGCGCCGGCGGCCAGCCCCTTCGTCCCCGCGGCGAGGTCCTCGACCCCGCTCGCGATGCCGTCCGCGCCCGACGCGCTCTGCGAGACGCCGCCGGCGAGCTGGTCCGCGCCCCCGGCCAGGTCGTCCGCGCCGGAGGCGAGCTGGTCCACGCCGGTGCCGAGCTCGCCCACGCCCGAGGCGAGGTCGCCCGCGCCGTCGGCGACCTGGCCCGCGCCGTCCGCGAGCTGGTCGGCGCCGTCCTGCGTCTGGCCCGCGCCGTCGGCGAGCTGCACGGCGCCGTCCTGCGCCTGCCCGATGCCGTCGGACAGCTCGTTGAAACCGACCAGCACGTTATCGACGTAGGTCTCGGTGAGCGTGCTCGACATGACGGACGTGGCGGTGGCGGCGACCACGCGGGCGAGCGCGTCGTCGGCCACGCGGCCGCCGGGCGGGGTGCTGACGTCGATGGTGGCCTGGCGGGCCTCGGACGGGTCGTCGTTCCCGTACGAGGTGGCGGCCGCGGAGAAGCCCTCCGGGATGGTCACGACGGCGGCGTAGGTGCCGTTCGCGAGCCCGTCGGCGGCCGACTCCTCGTCGGTGATCGTCCAGTCGAAGTTCGTGGCGTCCTCGGCCGGCTGGGCGGCCTTGGCCCCGTCGGCGGTCTCGCCGCCGCTGACCAGGCCGGACGCGAGCTGGCGCCCCAGCGGCACGGTCTGCCCCTGGACCTCGACCGGCTCGTCGAGGTTGACGATGGCGGCCGGCACCTGGTCCAGCCGGTCCTGCGGGTTCCACAGCGCCGCGAGCAGCAGCCCGAGCACCATGATCGGCAGCAGCGCGACGGCGGCGATGCGCCAGGGGTCGCGGCGCGTCCGGGTGTCGATGGTCGGGGCGGTCATGCCCGCACCTCCTGCACGTGGGTGTCACCCTCGATGGGGTCGTCGATCTCGTCGGTGGCCGCGGGGTCGGGTTCCGCGGGCGCGGGGTGGTGCTCGTCGGCGGGCGCGGGCGGGGGCGGGGGCACGTCCGCGCCGGTGAGCACGCTCGGCGCGCCCCAGCCGGCGCCGACGTCGAGCACGGCGACCTCGCGGCCGGTGCCGTCGTCGAGCAGGTCGGTCGCGGCGACGCCGCTGGCGCCGAGCAGCACCGCCGTCCCGCCGCGCTGCGCCCGGGCGAGCGCGGCGGCGAGCGCCTCGCGGGCCGGGCGGTCGGCGACGGCGTCGGTGCGGTCCACGACCACGACCCGCGCGCCGTCGCGCACCGCGGCGTCGACCGTCGCGGCGGGGCGACCGTGCTCGGCGAGGGCGTCGACGACGGCGACGCGGCCGCGTACCGTCATCGCGCGCTCGGGCAGCACCAGACCGGTCACCTTGACCGCCCCGGCGTCGGGCGACATGCGCCCGGCGAGGGCGAGCAGCAGCGCCGACACGGGGGCCGCGGCGTCGCCGTGCACGCACAGCGCGCCGCCGTCGGGCACCCGCACGCTCACCGGCCCCACGACGGGCGCGTCGCTCCCCTCCGGCCCGGCGACCTCGAGGTCGCGCGCGGCGACGGCGTCCGTGGCGTCGGGCTCCGGCCACGACGCGAGCCGCAGCTCCTTGGTGAGGCCCTCGCCCTCGACGTCGAACGTGGGCAGGACGCGGTCGAGCCAGCGCGGCATGTGCCAGGCCCGGTCGCCCAGGAGATGGAGCACGGCGGGCACGAGCGTCATGCGCACGACGAACGCGTCCACGAGCACGCCGACCGCGAGGCCGAGCGCGATGGGTTTGAGCGTCATGTCGCCCTCGGGCACGAACGCGACGAAGACGGCGAACATGATCACCGCCGCGGCCGTGACCACCTTGGCCGAGCCGAGGAAGCCCGAGCGCACCGCGCGGCGGGCGTCGCCGCCGTGCACGTAGTCCTCCCGGATGCGGGACACGAGGAAGACCTCGTAGTCCATCGCCAGGCCGAACAGCACGCCCATGAGGATGATCGGCATGAAGCTGATGACGGGGCCCAGCTTCGTGACGTTGAGCGCGTCGGCGAGGACGCCGTTCTCGAACACGAGCGTCACCACGCCGAAGGCCGCCCCGACGGACAGCAGGTAGCCGAGCGAGGCCTTGATCGGCACCCAGATCGAGCGGAACACCATCGTCAGCAGCACGAGCGACAGGCCCACGACGACCAGGCCGAACGGCAGCAGCGCGGCGCCGAGCTTGTCCGAGACGTCGATGCCGACCGCGGCGAAGCCGGTGACGGACAGGTCGACGCCGTACTTGTCGAGGTAGTGGTCGTGCTGGTCGCGGATCTCGTTGACCAGGTCCTTGGTCTCCTGCGACGTCGGCCCGCCCTCCGGGACCACCTGGACGATGCCGGTGTCGGCGGTCTCGTTGGGGGTGGAGAGCGGCACGTCGGCGACGCCGGGCAGGTCGCCGATCTCGTCGCCCAGCTCGTCCATGAGCTTCACGGGGTCGTTGCTGGTGACGATCGAGCCGGTCACGATCAGGGGGCCGTTGAAGCCCTCGCCGAACTCCTCGCCCACCAGGTCGTAGGTCACGCGGGCGCTGTTGTCCTCCGGCAGCGTGCCGGCGTCGGGCAGCGCGAGGCGGAGGTTCGTGGCCGGCCAGGCGAGGGCGGCGATGGCGCCCACGACGAGCACGATCGTGAGGACCGGGAAGCGGGTGGCGCCTCGCACCCAGCCGTCGAAGAACCGGTTGCGGTGGACGCCCGCGGCCGGCGCGGCGGCGCGCTTGGCCTTCCCCTTCGGCTTGCGGGCGGCGCGCGGGGCACGCGGCCGCAGCCGTTCGCCGGAGAAGGACAGCAGCGCGGGCAGCAGCGTGAGCGAGACGAGGACCGCGATGCCGACCGCCACGGCGGCGGCGATGCCCATCACGGTGAGGAAGGGGATGCCGGCGACGCCGAGGCCCACCAGGGCGATCATCACCGTGAGGCCGGCGAAGATGACGGCCGAGCCCGCCGTCGCGGTGGCGCGCGCGATCGACTCGTCCACCTCGAGCCCGGCGGCGAGCTGCTCGCGGTGCCGGGACACGATGAACAGCGCGTAGTCGATGCCCACCGCGAGGCCGAGCATGAGGCCGAGCATCGGCGTCGTCGAGTTGATCGGGCCGAACACGGTGGCGGTGAGCAGCAGGAGCATCGACACGCCCACGCCCATGAGCGCGTTCACCAGCGGCAGGCCGGCCGCGACGAACGAGCCGAGCGTGATGATGAGGACCACGAGCGCGACGACGACGCCGATCGCCTCGATGATGCTCAGGGCCGGGAACTCGACGCTGAACAGCTCGCCGCCGAGGCTGGTCTGCGACCCCGCCGGCAGGGCGGCGGCGAGGTCGTCGCTCGCGGTGTGCAGCGCGTCCTTGGTGTCCTCGGTGATGACGGACTGGTCGCCGTCGAGCTGGATCGTCAGCAGCGTGGCGGTGTCGTCGTCGTTGACCGACGCGGCCATCTGGTCGTCGTACGGGGAGGTGACGGCGGCGACCTGGTCGAGCTCGCCGAGGTCGTCGACGGTGTCGGTGATCGGTCCGCGCACCGCGTCGTCGTCGATCGTGGAACCGTCGGGGGCGACGACGATGATCTGCGCCGAGGAGCCGCTGACCTGCGGGAACGTGGCGGACAGGCTGTCGAGCGCGTCCTGCGACTCGGTGCCCGGGATGGTCACGGAGTTGTCGAAGCCCTGGTAGAGCAGGCCGGCCGCTCCGCCGACGACGGCGAGCACCAGCACCCAGCCGATGACGACGAGCCGCCGGGCCCGGGCGGCCCAGCGGCCGAGGGAGTACAGGACGGAGGACACAGGCTCTCCCGGGACGACGGAGCAGGGATTCGATACGGCACTGTATCCGATGCACGAACGTATCCGATACGTCGCTGTATTGGCTAGAGTGGGCCCGGCCGGGCGCGGCGCCCGCACCGTGCCGGTACCGGCAGCATCCCGAGGAGGACCCCCTGACCACCGAGAGCGTGACTCCCGACGAGGCTACGGTCGGCCCCGGTCGCTCGCCCCGGCGCGAGCGCACCCGCGAGCGCCTGCTCGACGCCGCGTTCCAGGTGTTCGCGCAGGTGGGCGTCCAGGCCGCGTCGATCGAGGCGGTGTGCGAGGCGGCCGGTTTCACCCGCGGCGCCTTCTACTCGAACTTCGCGAGCAAGGAGGAGCTGTTCCTCGCGCTCACGGAGCGCGAGGCGCGCGGCCACCTGGGCGCCCTCGAGCGCGCGGTGACCACCGTCGACCCGGCGGCCCTGCAGACGCCCGAGGGGTTCCGCGCCACCGTGCGGGAGGTCATCGCGTCCGTGCTGCCCGACCCCGCCGCCAAGACGTCGTGGTGCGTGATGGAGCTCGAGTTCGAGCTGCTCGCCCTGCGTGACCCCCAGATCGCGCAGCGCTACGTGGACCAGCAGCAGGTGCTCCGCGGGGAGATGATCGCCGCGCTGAACCGCGTCATGGCCGCCCTCGGCCTGCGTTTCGCCGTCGACGACCACGTGGCCATCGACCTGCTGCTGGGCGCCCACGAGGCCGGCCAGCGGGCGTCGATGCTGCCCGCCGTCACCGCCCGCAAGGACGCGAGCGCCATGCTCGAGGTCCTCGTGGACCTCATCGTCACCCCCGCCTGACCGCCCGCTATAGGAAGGCGGGCAGCTCCGGCCCCTCGTCCAGCACGTGCTCGCCCAGGAACGCCAGCACCACCTGGTACCAGACCTTCGCGTGCTGCGGCGCGAGCACCCAGTGGTTCTCGTCCGGGAAGTACAGGAACCGGTGCACGGTGGTCCCGTCGGCGGCGGCGGGCAGCGCCGAGTCGGTGAGCAGCTCGCGCCACAGCCGCAGCCCCTCGCCGATCGGCACGCGGTAGTCCTTGTCGCCGTGCACGACGAGCATCGGGGTCCGGATGTCCGCGACGGACCGGTGCGGGCTGTTCGCCTCCGCCATCTCCGGCGTCATCTCACGCAGCCAGTAGTAGGCGTGGTCGGTGGTGGGGCCGAACTGGTCCAGCGCCCACAGGCTGGCGTGGGTGACGATCGCGCGGAAGCGGTCGGTGTGCCCGGCCACCCAGTTCGCCATGTACCCGCCGAACGACCCGCCCATCGCGGCGGTGCGGCTCTCGTCCACCTCCGGCAGGGCCTCGACGGCGTCGGTGATCGCCATGAGGTCGGTGAACGGCGCCCCGCCCCAGGCGCCCCAGCCGCGCTGCACGAAGTCCTGCCCGTACCCGGTGGACAGCGCCGGGTCGGGCAGCAGGACGGCGTACCCGCGGGCCACCATCAGCCACGGGTTCCAGCGCCAGCTCCAGGCGCTCCACGTGCTCAACGGGCCGCCGTGGATCCACAGCAGCAGCGGCGCGGGCGCGTCCGCGCCGGCGCCCTCGGGCAGCGCGAGCCAGGCGCGCACCCGCGCGCCGTCCGCCGTCGTCGTCTCGACCTCGGTGAGCGTGCCCGGCAAGGCGGGGGCGGGCACGGGCCCGCGCAGCGCGTCGGCGGCGACGGGGGTGCGACCGCCGGCGGCGCCGGTCGCGAGGAAGGCGGCGAGATCGACCCGCACCGGCTCCGCCGGTGCCGCATAGCTGCTGCGCAGCGCGTACAGCGCCGAGCCGTCGGGAGCGACGCGGACGTCGCTGAACGACGCGTCGTCGCTCGTCACGCGCTCCACCGTGACCGCCTCCTGGCCGCCCGGGCCGCCCGCGCCGAACGTCAGCAGGAACACCGGGCCGCGGCCGTCATCGTCGGCGGTCACGACCAGCCCCGAGCCGTCGGGCAGCCACGCGACGGACGTGGGCCAGCGGTCCCAGTCGTCGGCCAGGATCTCGGGTCCGGCGAGCTCGCCGTCCGGGTCGTCGAGCCGGACCAGGCCGAGCCGCACCTCGGGCGCCTGCTCCGGCGTCGTGATCGTCTCGGACCCGAACGCGACCCACCGCCCGTCCGGCGACACCGCCGGCGCGAAGGCGTCCGCGTCCGGGTCGTCCACCAGCGTCCGGCGCTCCCCCGACGCCGTGTCGACCGCGACCAGCGTGACCCGCCGCGCCGCGCCGGGGTCGGCCACGCCCCACGTCGTGACGAGCGTGGTGCCGTCGGCCGTCAGGTCGGCCTCGTGCTCGTCGAGCTGACGCCCCGGGCCGGTCAGCGGGCGCAGCTCGAGCCGGTCGCCACCGCCGAGCGAGCCCGCGAACCGGCGTTCCTCGTCCGGGCCCAGGTCGTGGTCCCAGTGCCGCACCGGGTAGCCGGCGTGCAGGATCGCCGAGAGCTTGCGGTCCGTGCGGTCCTTGCGCAGCACCGCGTCCTCGGCGAGGCCCGCCGCGCCCGGCAGCACCGGCGCGGAGACCGACACGACGTCGGCCACGCGGGCCGCGAGGACCCCGCCGACCCCGCCCGGAGCCGTCGCGACGACCCGCGCCTCGCCGCCGCCCGCGGGCAGCAGCCACAGCGCCGCCTTCGGCTCGTCGTCGTCCTGCTCCGCGTCCGGGTCCGGCCGCGCCGACGCGAACAGCACGTCGCCCGACGCCGCGAACACCGCCGACGACTCGCCCTTGCGGCTGCGCGTCAGCCGCCTCGCCGGGGCGACGCCGGCGGGATCCACCTCCCAGACGGCGGTCGTCCAGCCGGTGCGCTTCGCGTCGAGCGTCTGGACGGTCGTGACGAGGCGTGTGCCGTCCGGGCTCAGCGCGAGCCCTCCCACCCGCGGGAGCTCCAGGTAGCGGTCGAGGTCGTCGAAGGGCGTGGGGGCGTCGTCGTCCTGGCTCACGCGCCCGGTCTACCACAGCCCGCGCCCCCCGGGCGGTCGGGCGGCGGCCACGGGGAACACCGGATGAACGTTCGCTGAACTTGTTCGCGGGGGCGCCTCCTGCGGTTGAGCGGGCGATGCCCGATCGGGCACGGTCTGGTCGTGAGACCGCCGTCGCCCCGCGCCGCCCACCTGCCGCCGCTGCCCGCCACCGCTGACCTGGTCGTCGTCGGGGCGGGGATCGTCGGGCTCGCGCACGCCCTGGAGGCGCACGCCCGCGGGCACTCGGTGCTGGTGGTGGAACGCGACCCGCGGCCCGACGGCGCGTCCGCCCGGCGCAGCGGCCACGTCGCCGTCACCACGCAGGACGCCGCGACGCTGTCGTGCGCGCTGGCGTCGCGCGAGCGCTGGCTGAAGCTCGGCCGGGAGGCCGGCTTCTGGGTCAAGGACACGGGCGCCGTCGTCGTGGCGCGCTCCGAGGACGAGCTCGCCGTGCTGGACGACCTCGTGGCCGCCCGCGACGGCGACGCGCTGCTCCTCGACGCCGCGCAGGCCGGCCGGCGTGCCGGGCTGACGAGCGCGGGCGACGTCGTCGGCGGCGCGTTCCTCCCGCTCGACCTGCGGGTCGAGCCGCGCGACGCCCTCCGGGCGCTCGCCGCCGCGCTCGGCTCCCGGCCGCGCGCCGACGTCGCGTGGTCGACGACGGCGCTCACCTTCGAGGCCGGCACGGGGCGCACGCTGGTGCGCACGTCGCGCGGCGAGGTCGTGGCGCGCCGGGTGCTGGTCGCCGTCGGACCCGACCTGGACCGGTTCTTCCCCGACGAGGCGGCGCGCGCCGGGCTGCGGCCCGACGTGCGGCAGGTGCTCCGGGTGGCGACGCCGGGCCGCCGGCACGACGCCGCCGGCCCCGCGGTGCTGGGCGGCACGACCCTCCTGCGCGACGCCGCCACCGCGCACTCCCCCGCGCTGGCGGACGTGCGCGAGCGGCTGCGCACGAGCGCCCCGGAGCTGCTCGATGCCGGCGTCCACCTCGCGTTCACCCCGCACGGCGACACGCTGCTCCTCGGCGAGGCCCGTCGCACGGACGCCGACCGCCGCGACGGCGCCGGCCTCGACCGCGACCCCGAGCGGTCGGAGACCGCCGACTCGCTGCTGCTGCGCGAGGCCGAGGCCCTGCTCGGGCGGCCCGTCGAGGTGCGGCGGCGCTGGTCGGTGCCCGACCTGGCGGTGCCCCGCCCGCGCCGCGGGCCGTTCGCCGGCACGCCGTTCGTCGTCGCCGACCCCGCACCGGGCGTCACCACCGTGACCGTCGCGGACGGGCTGGGCACGACGACGGCGCTCGGCCTCGCGGCGAAGGTCGTCGACGGCCTGCTGTAGTCCTCAGCCGCCCAGCCCCGCGCCGATCGCGGCGAGCGCGCGGTCGAGCTCGGCGTCGTCCACCCCGCCGAACCCGACGACGACGCCGGTGACCTCGGCGGTGCGGCACAGGTCGGACAGCAGGGGCAGGTCGAAGCCCGCCCGCCGCGCGGCGTCGCGGGCCGACAGCGCGGCGTCCTGCGGCAGCAGCCACGTCGAGTACATGCCGGCGGACGTCGCGGCCGGCGCGGCGTGCGGCGCCAGCACCGCGGCGACGCGGGCCGCCCGCTCGGCGTACACGCGGCGCGCGGTGCGCAGGACGGCGTCGAGCCAGCCGTCGCGCAGCAGCGTCAGCAGGGCCCGCTGCGTGGGCCACGCCGCGACGTCGTGCACGACGCCGCGCTGCCGCACCACGTCGTCGAGCATCGCCGGGGGCGGCACCAGCCACCCGATCCGCAGCCCGGGCGGCGCGGACTTCGACGCCGTGCCGAGGTAGGCGACCCGGTCCCGGCCGAGCGCCGCGAGCGCCGGCACCGGGGCCACGTCGTACCGCAGCTCGGAGTCGTAGTCGTCCTCGACCACCACGGCTCCCGTGGCCCGCGACGCGGCGAGCAGCGCGCGGCGGTCGTCGGCGGGCATCACCCGTCCCAACGGGTGCTGGTGCGCCGGCGTCACGTACGCGGCGGCCAGCCCGCGCAGGGCGCCCTCGTCGTGGCGGGCCTCGGCGGGCAGGTCGACGACGGTGCGGCCCACGGCGTGCGCCGTCGCGACGGCGGCCCGGTAGCCCGGGTCCTCGATGCCCACGGGACCCGCGGGCAGCACGCCGAGCAGGTCCCGGAACCCGGCCGTGGTCCCGGCGGTGACCACCACCTCGTCGGCGTCCACGACGAGGCCCCGGGTCCGGCCGAGGCGTTCCGCGAGCGCCGCCCGGAGGTCGGGCAGACCGCACGGGTCGTCGTACCCCCGCGGCGGCGCGGTCGCCGACACCTCCCGCCATGCCCGCCGCCACCCCGCGCGGTGGCGCGGGTCTATCCACGGCTCGCCCGTGCTCAGGCGCACGAGGCCGGTGACCGGCCCGGCGGCCCGTCGCGGTCCGGTCGTGGGACGGGGCACGGCGTCGGCGGCGACGAAGGTGCCCGCGCCGCGGCGTGCGGTCAGCCACCCCTCGGCCACGAGCTGGTCGTACGCCTGCTCGGCCACCGAGCGGGCGACGCCGAGGTCCGCGGCGAGCGCACGGGTGCTGGGCAGCCGGTCGCCGCGCCGCAGGGTGCCGCGGGAGACCAGGTCGCGGACCTGGGCGGACAGCTGCGCGCCGAGCGGGTCGCGGCCGCCGCGGTCGAGGCGGACGGGCAGCGCGGACATCAGGACTCCTGACCTGGGCGGGCGACAGCGGCCCCCGAAAGCGGCCTGCCGGAAGCGGCCTGTCGAAAGTGGCCTGTCGAAAGTGGCCTGTCGAAACGTGCGAGGAATGGCTCGTGACGACGGGCCAACCAGGGTTCACGGTAGTGCCATGGACGCCCTCTCCCCCACCCCCAGGTCCACCGTCCGGCGCGGCCGGAACCGTGCCGTGGCCGACCGGGCCTCGCTGCACGCCCTGCTCGCCGACGGGCTCGTCGCCCACCTCGGCGTCGACGTCGGCGAGGGCGCGGACCGGCACCCGGTCGTGCTGCCCTGCGCCTACGCCGTCGACCTCGACGGCCCCGACGACGACGGCACCCTGTACGTGCACGGGTCGGTGGCAGCGCGCTGGCTGGCCGGGGCGACCGACGCGACCGTCTGCGTCACGGTCACCGAGCTCGACGGCCTCGTGCTGGCGCGGTCCGGCTTCCACCACTCGATGAACTACCGGTCGGCGGTGGTGATCGGCACCGCACGCCTCGTCACGGACGACGCCGAGCGCGCCCGCGCCCTGGACGCGATCGTCGACCACATGGCGCCGGGCCGCTCCGCGACGCTGCGCCCCGCCTCCCGCAAGGAGCTCGCCGCGACGGCGGTGCTGGCCGTGCCCCTGCGCGAGGCGTCGATGAAGGCCCGTGCCGGCGCGCCCGTCGACGACCCGGCCGACGTCGCCGCCGGGGGCTGGGGCGGGCACGTGCCGGTGCGGCGCGTCGTGGGCGCCGCCGTCCCCGACGCCGACACCCGCGAGCCGGTCCCGGCGCACGTGGAGCTCTTGACGGACTCGCGCGAGGTGGTGCAGTCCTCCGCGAGGTAGTTCGCAAGCCCGCGAGGTAGCTCCGCGCTACCTCGCGGGGTCGTGGACTACCTCGGCGGGGTCGTGTCGTCGCGGTCCGCCATCTTGGCGAGCATCTCGTTGTACGCGGTGAGCTCGGCGTCGCCGTCGCGGTCGGCCTTGCGGTCGCGGCGGCGCGCCTCGCGCTCGTCGGACGTCGTCCACTGCACGGCGACGGCGATGGCGAGCGCGAGCGTCGGCAGCTCGCCGATGCCCCACGCGACGCCGCCGCCGCGCTGCTGGTCCTCGATGGCGGGCAGGCCCCACGGCCGGCCCATGTTGCCGAACCAGTCGGCGACGAGCAGCGAGGTGCCGGAGGTGAGCACGACGCCGAAGAAGGCGTGGAACGCCATCGTCGCGAAGAGCAGCAGCAGCCGCTGCGGGTAGGGCGGGCGCTTCGGGCCCGGGTCGACGCCCACCAGCGCGTTGGCGAACAGGTAGCCGACGAGCGCGAAGTGCACGATCATCCACACGTGCCCGGCGTGGTTGCGCAGCGCGAACTCGAACGCGGGCGTGTAGTAGAACGCGATCATGCCGCCGGCGAAGAGCACCGCGGCCACCACGGGCCGGGCGATGAACTGGCCGAACCGGGAGTGCACCAGGCCGAGCACCCACTCGCGCGGCCCGCGGCTGCCGTCCTTGCGGGCCGGGATGGCGCGCAGCAGCAGCGTGACCGGGGCGGCCAGCACGAGGAACAGCGGCACCAGCATCGCGAGGATCATGTGCTGCACCATGTGGCCGCTGAAGATCACGTGCCCGTACACGGCAGGGCCGCCGCTGGTCACCCAGAACATCACGACCATGCCCAGGCACCACGACACGGTGCGCCCCACGGGCCACTTGTCCCCCCGGCGCGCGAGCCGCAGCACCCAGCGCAGGTAGACGACCAGGCCCGCCACGCACGCGAACGCCAGCAGCGGGTCGAGGCTCCACTCGGTGAACCAGCGGGCCATGGTCGGCTCGGGCGGCAGCGCCTGGCCGGTGAGCTGGAAGGCGGGGGTGACGTCGACCGGCACCTCGTCCGGGACGGGCGGGGCGGTGGACCCGAGCGCCACGGCGACGCCGGAGACGGCACCGATGACGAGCAGCTCGACGGCGAGCAGCCGCCAGAAGAGACGGCGGACGGCGCCGGCGGACCCGGCCCGGCCGAGCCGGTCCACGACCCACATCCGGTGCGCGAACCCGAACCCGCCCAGCGCCACCATGAGCAGCGCCTTGACGAGCAGCAGCACGCCGTACGGGGTCAGCAGGTCGCCCCAGGACTCCATGCGGAGCCACGCGTTGAGGATGCCGGAGAGGCCCACCGCGGCGAAGCACCACCCCGCGACCGGGGAGAAGCGCGCGACGGCGGCCGCGGCGGTGCGACCCTCGTCGCGCCCCTCCTCCCGCGTGAGCACGGCCACGAGCAGCGCGCCCAGGCCGCCCACCCACACGGCGGCGCCGACCAGGTGCAGCAGCATCGCGCCGACGGCGAGCTCGTGGTTCGCGGCGCCGGACGCGTGGCCGGTCGTGGACTGCATGGCGAGGGCCGCGAGCGGCAGGACCGTCGTCCACAGCGCGCCGACGGGCCCGCGGACCGCCATCGCGAGCGCGGACGTGAGCGCGGCGACCACGATGATCGCGAGGTAGAGCCGGCCGAGGTCGAGGTCGGTGACGAACTGCGCGAGCCCCTGCCCGAACGCCGGCGAGGCCGGCGAGGTCCCGGAGATGTTCGCGTACCGCAGCACGAGCTGGAGGACGGCGGCCACGGCCCACACGGCGCTGGCGGCGCCGGCCGTCGTGAGCACCCGCGTCTGGGTGCGGCCTGGCGGCACCAGGCACGCCGCGACGAGGAGCGCGCCGACCGTCACGGAGACGCCCAGCTCCGTGAGCACGGTCGTCACGGGCAGGCCGTAGCGCACGATCGCGCCCGGGTCGGTGAAGCCGCTGAGGGCCTGGAACGCGCCCGAGTAGGCTCCGCCGCACAGCACGGCGAGGACGGCGGCGAGGACGGCGGCGGGCCCGGCGGCGACGAGCCACCAGGGCCGCGGCGGCACGCTCGGGGTACCGCCCGGCCGCTGCACGGCGGGGGCTGCGGAGGTCACCCGTCCAGCCTATGGGCGGCGGGCCGCGCCCCGGGACGCCCCCGGTGTGAGATCACCTGTCCCGGGCACCTTCTTCCCATTCCAACGATTATCGATTAGTGTCCCAGACGTCCCTCCACACCGGACGTCATCCACAGTCGTCAGCCCGAGCGCCCGGAGACGCGAAGCAGCGTCCCCGGCGGGCGGCAACCCGAGAGGATCAACGATGATCAAGCACCGCACCCTGGCGAGCGTGGGCACGCTCACGGTCGCCGCCCTCGCGCTCACCGGCTGCGCCGGCTCCGACGACGACGGCGGCTCCGGCGGCACCACCGAGGTGAGCATGCTCGTCAACGTCACGCCGAACCTCACCGAGGAGTACTGGAACGAGCTGGTCAAGCCGTTCGAGGACGCGAACCCCGACGTCGACGTCGTCATCCAGAACCCGGGCGCCGAGGGCGTGACCGCCGCGCTCCCCCGCCTCCTCACCGCGGGCGACGCGCCCGACGTCGTGCAGTCGCTGCCCCCGACCACCGACCTCGCCCCCGAGCTGGTGGACCTGTCCCAGTACGACTGGGCGACGTCCGGCCCGCTCGCGGACCAGTACTCGATCGACGGCAAGTACTACATGGCCGGCATCGGCTTCCAGCTGCAGAGCCTGTGGTTCTACAACAAGACCGCGTTCGAGGAGGCCGGGATCGCCGAGGTCCCGACCACCGTCGACGAGCTCACCGCCGCGCTCGGCAAGCTCAAGGACGCGGGCTGGACCCCGATCCAGACCAGCGGCGACTGGGCGACCAGCCACTCGCTGCAGACGCTCGGCCTCCCGTCCGTCATCGGCCAGGACCCGGAGTGGTTCGCCCGGATGAGCGCGGGCGAGGCCACCTTCTCCGACACGTACGGCGACGCAGTCGCCACCTACGCCGACTGGGTGGCGAAGGGCTACGTCCCCAAGGACGCGCTGGGCATCAAGTACCCCGACGCCGAGCAGGCCTTCCTCTCCGGCAAGAGCGCGATCTACCCGATGGGCAGCTGGTTCGCCGGCACCGAGGCGAAGGCGGAGGAGAAGGCCGAGATCGGCGTCTTCCGCGCCCCCGCCGTCGACGGCGTCGCCAGCCCGGCCATGGGCGCGAACATCGCCAGCCCGTACTCGATCCTCAAGGCGAGCGAGAGCCAGGACGCGGCGGCGAAGCTCGTCGAGTTCCTCGTCACCGACCAGGACGCCGTCGCCAGCCAGCTCGAGGTCGACGGCAACTTCCGCGACGGCTACGAGTACGAGATGGACGACCTGGGCAAGGAGCTGCTGCAGATCGTGGCGGACACGCCCGCCGAGGCGTACACGCCGACCGGCCAGGGCTACGGCGAGCGCACGCTGCCCACCGGCTACTCGGACGAGATCAACGCGCAGACGCAGGCCCTGATCGGCGGCACCGCCCCCGACAAGGTCGACACCGCGATGGACGGCTGGTTCGCCTCGACGATCGGCTGACGCCGACCGCACCCCACCCGCCCGGGCGCGGCGACGCCGCCGCGCCCGGGCCCGCACCACCCATGGAAGGCCCTGCGATGGCAACCCTCACCGCGACGCGCACGGTCCCGCCCGTGCGCCGACGCCCCGCGGCGCGCGTGTGGCGCGACCGCCTGCCCGGCATCGTCATGGGCGGCCCCGCCGTCCTCGTCTTCCTGGCGATGTTCATCGTGCCGATGGTCCTGGCGTTCGTGCTGAGCCTGACCGACTGGAACGGCTACAGCCTGAACTTCACGTTCATCGGCTTCGAGAACTACGCGGAGGCCTTCCGCAACCCCCGCACCGTGGACGCGGCGGTCTTCACCGCGGTCGTCGCGTTCTGCGGCACGGTCCTGTGCAACGGCGTCGGGCTGTTCATCGCCGCGCTGATCGCCGGCAACGGCCGCGCGAACACGCTGCTGCGCACGATCTTCTTCTACCCGTACATCATCAGCGCGCTGATCATCGGGTTCCTGTGGTCGGCGATGCTCTCCCCCGAGGGCGCGGTGAACGGCCTGCTGGGGCACCTCGGCGTCGGGCCGGTGCCGTTCCTCACCGAGGTCGCGTTCGCGAAGGCGAGCGTGATCCTCACGATCGTGTGGTCGCACTTCGGCTTCAACATGATCCTGTTCCTCGCGGGCATCAAGTCCGTGCCCACCGAGTACTACGAGGCCGCCACCGTGGACGGCGCCTCCAAGTGGCAGCAGTTCCGCAACGTGACGCTGCCGCTCATCGCCCCCGTGTTCACCGTGAACCTCGTGCTCACGCTGGTGGGGCTGCTCAAGGTCTACGACATCGTGCTGGCGCTGACCGACGGCGGCCCCGCCGGGTCCACCCAGACGATCGTGTACCAGATCCTGCGGGACTCGTTCGCGAACTCGGAGCTCGGCTTCGGCGCGGCGCAGTCCGTGGTCCTGCTGCTCGTCACCGCCGTGCTGGGCCTCGCGGTCACGTTCGCCCGGCGCGGCGCGGAGAAGAAGGTGGCCGACTGATGGCGACGACGACGCACCCGACGACCCCCGTGAGCCCGCCGTCGGCCCCGGCGCCGAGCGCGCCGCGCCCGACGTCGCGGTCCCGACGCCGGCCCGCCCCGGGCGCGGGCACGATCCTCAAGTGGGTGGTGCTGGGCCTCGGCGCGCTGGTGATGCTCGTGCCGCTGTACATCATGGTGATCAACGCCTTCAAGCCGCAGGACGCGATCATCTCCTCGCCGCTGGCGATCACCCCGGACACGTTCAGCCTGGAGTACCTGCAGGCCGCGCTCACCAGCGAGAAGTTCAACGTGGTGAAGGCCTACGGCATCACGCTGCTGTTCGTGGCGCTGGTGAACCTGTGCGGCATCGCGCTCGCCGCGCCCGTCGCGTACGTCATCGCGCGCGGCCGGTCGAAGTGGCACCTGGGCCTGCTGCTGCTCTTCGTGTCCGGCCTGTTCATCCCGGGCCAGGTGACGCTGATCCCCGTCGTCTTCGTGCTGCGGGTGCTCGGGCTCATCAACACGATCCCGGGCTTCATCCTGTTCGAGACGGCGGCGACGCTGCCCGTGACGATCTTCCTGTTCGCCGCCTACCTGCGCACCGTGCCGCGCGACATCGACGAGGCGGCCGCGCTGGACGGGGCCGGCAAGATCCGGGCGTTCTGGTCGTGCATCTTCCCGATCATGAAGCCGGTCGTCGCGACGATCGTCGTGCTGAACTCCATCAGCGTCTGGAACGACTTCGTCAGCCCGCAGATCATCCTGGGCCCGAGCTCCGGCATCTACACCGTGACGACGGGCGTGTACGCGGCGGTGGGCGAGTTCTCCACCGACTACACGACCGTCTTCCCGACCCTGCTGCTGGCGGTGAGCCCGGCGATCCTGTTCTTCGTCCTCATGCAGCGGCACATCATCGGCGGCCTGGTCGCCGGCGCGACGAAGGGCTGAGGCCGACATGAGCGAGACGACCGACCCCCGCGTCCCCACGACGCCGCTGCACGAGGTCCCCCCCTGGGCCGTGCTCGAGCGCCGCCTGTTCGACGCGACGGAGGAGGCCTGGCGCCTGTTCTCCGCGCGGTACACCGGGCCCGACGGCCGCATCCTGCACGCGGGCGGCTTCGAGCACCGCGACGGCGTGGACGACCTGTACGAGCCGTTCTTCAACTGGCCCGCGTTCTACGCCCTGGGCGGCAGCGACGAGGTGCTCGCCGCCGCGAAGCACCACTTCGAGGGCGTGACGGCGCAGCTCACCGAGGGCGGCATGCTCACCGGCGAGTACGAGAACGGGTACGACTGGTTCCACCAGGGCGAGTCGCTGCTGTTCTTCTACGGCCTGTGCGCCGCCGACCCGGGCGACGACCGCTTCGCCGAGCGCGCCCGCCGGTTCGCCGCCCTGTACACGGACCCGGCGCACGGCAACTACGACCCGGCCCGCAACATCGTCACCGCGCCGCACAACGGCGCGCGGGGCCCGCTGCCCGGGCTGGGCACCGAGTGGCTCACGTACCCGGCGTCGCTGGACTACATGGAGGCGTACGGCCTGCCGCTGCACGGGCTGCCGGGGATCACGCGGTGGTCCGACCTGGAGGACCCGGCGCACGCCCGGCTCATGGGCGACGAGCTCCAGCGCCGGGCGGCGGGTGACACCGCGGTCAACCTCGCCGCGACGTCCCTCATGGTCAACCGCTGGCTGTACGACGGCGACGCCGCGTCCGCCGCGTGGGTGGCGCGGTACGTCGACGGCTGGCGCGAGCGCGCCGCCGCGGCGGGCGGCCTCATGCCGGACAACGTCGCGCCCGACGGCGTCGTCGGCGGCCTGCACGACGGCGCCTGGTACGGCGGCCACTACGGCTGGACCTGGCCGCACGGCCTGCACTCGGTCGGCATGAGCACGCTGATCGGCGCGATCAACGCGTCGTTCGTCTCGGGGGCCTCCGGGGCACGCGACGACGGGCCGCTCGACCTCGTGCGCACCATGCTCGACACGGCGCTGGACCACGCGATCACCGCGCCCGTCACCGAGACCCCGTTCAGCCTGCGCGGCAGCTGGCTGGAGCGGCTGGGCCCGCACGCCGCCGAGCCGGCCACGCTCGTGCCGTACCGGTTCGGCGCCGACGGCTGGTTCGACTTCGGCCCGCTCCAGCTCGACCTGCCCACCTGGCTGTGGTGGTGGACGCGCGACGACGCCGACCGCAAGCGCCTGGACCGGGTGCTCGACGGCATCCCCGGCTCCGACGAGGTCCGACCGTTCCGCGACAAGGTGGAGGCCGGGCACGAGGGGCCGTGGCTCGCGTTCCTCGACGGTTCGCTGCCGGACTATCCGGAGCGCGCGCTGTCGATGGCACTGGGCCAGCTCGCCCGCCGCGTCGCCGTGATGGACGCCGAGCCCGTGGACCCCGAGACCGTGCACCTGCACTTCTGGCAGCGCGCCAACCCGGTCGTCACGGAGGTGCTCGGGCAGCTGATCACCGGCACCCCGCAGACGCTGTACAACGGCGGGCTGCCGTTCGCCGCCGTGGCCTACACCGACGCCGACCGCGGCCGCCCCGGCCTGTCGCCGGACGTCGCGGCGCTCGTCTCCGGCCTCGACCGCGACGCGGACGGCACGGGCCGCGTCGAGCTCAGCCTCGTCAACCTGTCCCCCACGCACGCCCGGCGCGTGCGCGTGCGGCCGTCGCGGTTCGGCGAGGAGCGCCTGACGGGCGTCGTCACGCGCGGCGAGGACGGCGGCGTCTGGCCCGGCCCGTCCACGGCGTCGGCCGGCCGCGCCGGCACCCGGACCGCCGCGACCCTCCCGCTGGACGCGCCCGACCTGCTCGTCGAGCTGCCGCCGAGCCACCGCGCCGACGTCGTCCTGCTCACCGCACCCGCCGGCAGCGCGCCGCGCCACCAGCAGCCGCGCCACCAGCACCGCCTGCACCACGAAGGAGCCCGACCATGACCGAAGCCCTCGCGCCCGTCGACACCGTGCCCACCGACCCCGGCGCCGGCCTCGTGCGGCCCGAGATCACGCTGCCCGTGCGCGGCGGGTCCTACGAGCGCGCGGACGTCGAGACGCTGGAGCGGCTCGGCCAGGTCTCGTCCGCGACGGCCTGCGCGAAGCTGCACGGCCTCGGCATCCGGCACTCGTTCGTCGAGGGCCCGCGCCCGCTCAGGCCCGGGTACCGCGTCGTGGGCTCCGCGCTCACGCTGCAGTTCATGCCGCAGCGCGAGGACCTGGCCGCCGGCGACGAGCAGGAGTACGTGGAGCGGCACACGGCCCTGTGGCACGTGCTCGAGGCCGTGCAGCCCGGCGACGTGCTCGTGATCCAGGCGTACGGCAGCCGGTTCTCGGGCTGCGTGGGCGACATCCTCGCGCGCTACTTCCAGCGCAAGGGCGGCGCCGGCATGGTCGTCGACGGCCGCATCCGCGACTCGGGCAAGATCGCCGACCTCGGCCTGCCCGTGTGGTCGACCGGCGTCACGCCGCACTACGCCTCGCAGTCGGAGCTGTTCCCCTGGGCCTACGACGTGCCCGTCGCCGTCGGCGGCGTGCTGTGCATGCCGGGCGACCTCGTCGTCGCGGACGACGACGGCCCCGTCATCGTCCCGCGCGCGATGGCGGACCAGGTGGTCGAGTCCGCGCAGGACCACGAGGAGTGGGAGGTCTTCAGCCGGCGTCGCCTCGACGAGGGCGCCCGCCTGAGCGACTACTACCCCCTGACCCCCGACACCCGAGGGGAGTTCGAGGCATGGCGTTCCGCGCAGGGCTCCGCCCGCTGACCTCGACGGGTGCGGCCGACGCCGCCGGGGACGTCGCGGCGACGCTCGCCGCGTCGTCCTTCGGCCTCGGCTGCGCGCCGATCGGCAACCTCTTCACGCCGGTCGCCGAGGCCGACGCCGAGGCGACCGTCGGCCGCGCGCTCGAGCGCGGCCTCCGCTTCTTCGACACGGCGCCGCACTACGGCGAGGGCGTCAGCGAGCTGCGGCTCGGGCACGCCCTGGCCGGCGTCGACCGGGATTCCGTCGTCATCGCCACCAAGGTGGGTCGCGTGATCGTCGACGCCGACGGCGCGCCCGTCCCGTCGGGCGGCACCGGCGGCCCGGGCGGCACGACGGTCGGCGACCTCGGCCGCGACGGCGTGCTGCGGTCGCTCGAGGGCAGCCTCGCGCGGCTCGGCACCGACCGCGTCGACCTGCTGTACCTGCACGACCCGGCCGACGTGGACGAGGCGCTGCGTGGTGCCCTGCCCGCGATGCTCGAGCTGCGCGACCAGGGCGTCGTGCGGGCCGTGGGGGTCGGGATGGGGCGGAACGCGCCCGTGGCGCGGCTGGTCCGCGAGGCCGCCGGCGCGCTGGACGTCGTCATGCCCGCCGGGCGGGTGACCCTGCTCGACCGCACCGCCCTGGACGACCTGCTCCCGGCCGCCCGCGAGCGCGGGGTCGGCGTCGTCGCGGCGGGGGTCTACAACTCCGGGGTGCTCGCCGACCCGGTGGCGGCGCCGTTCTTCGACTATCACCCGGCGTCGCCGGAGCAGGTGGACCGGGCGCTGCGGATGGCCGCCGCGTGCCACCGCGAGGGGGTCGACCTGCCCACCGCCGCCGTCCGCTGGCCGCTGCTCGTCCCCGGCGTCGAGGCCGTCGTCGTGGGCGCGCGCACCCCCGCGGAGGTGGACGTCTTCGCCGACGCCGCCGACGCCGTCGTCCCCGACCGCCTGTGGACGGAGCTCGACGCGATCGCGAGCTCTGCCGAACAGGCGGTTGACACCGTTATCGGGTCGCATGGCACCGCATAACGGTGTCAACCGCCTGTTCGGCGAGAGCGTGAACGGGGTCGTGGACGCGCACGTGCACCTGTGGGACACGGCCGCGTCGCGGATCTCGTGGTTCCGGGACGACCTGGATCTGCCCGCCGGCGTCGGCCCGGAGGACCTGGCCCGCGCCGTCGCGACGTCGCCGGTACCCGTCCGGGCCGCCGTCGCCGTGCAGGCCGCGGACACCGAGGGCGAGGCACGCTGGCTCGCGCGGCAGTCGGCGGGGCACGGGCCGCTGCCCGGCCCGGTCGTGCTGCAGTACGACGCCCGCCCCGACGACCCCGGCGCTTGGGCCGGCATGGCGCAGCCGCTGCTCGACGACGGCGTCCCCGTCGCAGGGATCCGGCTCGCCGTCCCGGGCGGCGCGGCGGACCTGTCCGACGTCGCCGGGATGGACGCGCTGTGCGAAGGCCTCGCGGCGTCGGGCCGCGTGCTCGAGACGCTGGTGCGCCCGGACCAGCTCCCGGCCGTCGCCGCGCTGGCCGGGCGGCACCCGCACCTCGACCTCGTCGTCTGCCACCTCGGCCTCGGCACGGGCGACGCCGACGCGTCGTGGCGCGACGCCCTCGCCGCCGTCGCCGCCCGCCCCCGCGCGCACGCCAAGCTGTCTGGCCTCCATTGTCCCGCCACCGACGACGCCGCCCGCGTCGCCGCGGCCGCCCGGGCCGCCGTCGACCTGCTCGGCACCGGGCGGCTGCTGTTCGGCAGCGACTGGCCGATGTCCGCGCGGGTCGCCTCGTACGCGCAGATCGTCGAGCGCACCGCCGCCGCCCTCCCCCCGCTCGACGACGCTGCGGCGACGGCGGTCTGGTCCGGGACGGCGGCGCGCCTCTATCGCCTGCCAGCCCCGACGTGCCCGCCGACCGCCAGCCCCCTTTAACGTTGTAACCTCGCCCCATGCCCCCCTCGCGCAGCGAACGGTCCGCTCCCACGCTGCACGACGTGGCGCGTGCCGCCGGGGTGTCGTTCAAGACCGTCTCGAACGTGCTCAACGACCACCCGCAGGTGCGTGACACGACGCGGGCCAAGGTGCTCGCGGCGGTCGAGGAGCTCGGCTACCGCCCCAACCTCACGGCCCGCAACCTCCGCCTCGGCCGCAGCGGCGTGATCGCGCTCGCCGTGCCCGAGCTGAGCCAGGCGTTCTTCGCGCAGCTCGCCGACGAGGTGATCCGGGTGGCCGCCGAGCAGGGCCTGGTGGTGCTCGTCGAGCAGACAGGCGGGTCCCGAGACCGGGAGCTCGAGGTGCTGCGGAACCCGCGGCTGGCGCTCACCGACGGCCTGCTCCTCGTCCCCCTGGGGCTCACCCGCGGGGACGTGCCCACGGACTGGGCGCCGTCGTCGCCGCTGGTCGTGCTGGGCGAGCGGCTGTTCCCCGGTCCGGTCGACCACGTGACGATGCGGCACGAGGCCGCCGCCCGGGCCGCGACGGAACACCTGCTCGCGCTGGGCCGCAGACGCGTGATGCTGCTGGGTGCGCACGAGGACGAGACGTCGAGCGTCGCGGGCCTCCGGCACGCCGGCTACGCAGCAGCGCTGGCCGCGGCGGGCGTGGGGCTCGACGCCTCCCTCGTGATCCCGGTGGAGACCTGGGACCGCCCGAGCGGCGCCACGGCGATGGCCCGGGCCCTCGACGCCGGGCGACGACCGGACGCCGTCTTCGCCATGAACGACGACCTCGCGCTCGGCGCGCTCCGCTCGCTGCAGGAGCGAGGGCTGTCCGTGCCGGGCGACGTCGCGCTCGTCGGGTTCGACGACGTCCCCGACGGCCGCTTCTCCTACCCGAGCCTCACGACCGTGGAACCCGGACGCCACGAGGTGGCCCGCCTCGCCGTGCGGCTGCTCGGCGAGCGGATCGCGGAGGGCGCCCGGCCCGCTGCCGACCCGCGGGTGGTCGCCCCGGAGTTCCGCCTCGTGCCGCGCGAGTCCACACGCCTCTGACCCCCGGGTCGTCCGGACCGGGGTTGACACGCCGGCGCCGGCTCCGCATGATCCTCTTACAACGTTGTCTTGCAACGTTGTATTAGCGGATCGAAGGAGACTCACGATGAAGCGCGCCGCCGCCTTCCCGGCCGCCTCGCTCTGTCTGGCCCTCGCCCTCGCGGGTTGCTCGGCCGACCCCGAGGCCGCCGACGGCCGCGTCCACCTGACCTTCTGGCACGGGTACACGGAGTCGGACGGCGACGTCCTCGAGCAGATCGTCGAGGACTTCAACACCTCGCAGGACGACGTCGTGATCAGCACCGAGGTCAACCCCTGGGACGTCATCGACGACACGGTGCTGCCCGCGCTGTCGGCGGGTACCGGTCCCGAGATCGTCGCGATGCCGTCCGAGCGCCTGCCCGTCTACGCCGACCGGCGCGCCCTGGTGAACCTCGACGACTTCTACGCCGACGACCCGGCCGCCCCCGAGCTCCAGCCCGGGGCGGTCGACATGGTGACCACGGACGGCGGCGCGTACGGGGTGCCCACCGGCTTCGTGCCGCTGACGATGTTCTACAACAAGGCCCTCTTCGCCGAGGCCGGGGTCGAGGTCCCCACGACCTGGGACGAGTGGGTGGCCGCCGCCGAAAAGCTCACCGTGGACTCCGACGGTGACGGCACCCCGGAGCAGTACGGCCTCGCCCTGCCCGACCACGCCACCGTGGGCAACGGCGTCTGGCCCACGCTCTTCTACGGCAACGGCGGCGACGTCGTGCAGGACGGGCGGGCGGTCGTCGACTCCCCCGAGAACGCCGAGACCCTCGAGTTCTGGCACGACGCGATCGCCACCGGCTCGATCAGCCCCACCGGGCTCGACGGCGTGAAGGGCGACAGCCTCTTCGCCGGCGGCCGCGTCGCCATGTACGTCGGCGGCCCGTGGATGGCGTCCGTCGCGGACGAGAACGGCGTGGACTACGGCATCGCGCCCGTGCCCGCGGGCCCGCGGTCCCCGGCGGCGTCCGCCATCGGCGTCTCGATGGCCCTCACGGTCCAGGCCGACGACGAGCAGCGGTCGGCCGCGAAGGAGTTCTTCTCCTACTTCCTCGCGCACGAGCGGTCGGTCACCTGGTCGCTCGGCTCCGGCTGGCCGCCCCTGCGGACGGACGTCGGGCCGGACGAGGTCGACGACAACCCGGTCGTCGCCGCGCTCACGACGCAGGCGCCGCTCGCCCGGCCCCTGCTCCCCGGCGTCGTGAACAACGCCGACGTGCTCGAGGCCGTCGACAAGCTCACCCAGCGCGCGATGGCCGGCCAGCCGGTGGACGCCCTGCTGGCGGAGGCCCAGCAGGAGGTCGAGGAGGCGCTGGACGAATGAGACGCGCGCCGTTCCCCTGTCCGCCCGGCACGCCGACGCCCCGCCCGTCCGAGAGGCCACTGACATGACCACCGCCCAGACCACCGGCCCACGCCCCCGGTCCTTCCGCGCCCCGGCGCCGCTCGGCGGCCGCCGTCCCACGCCGCGCGGCGCACGGTCGAGCGGTCGCAGCACGCGCACCGCGCTGGCGTTCCTCGCACCCGCCCTCGTGATCCTCGGGGTCTTCGTCGTGTGGCCCATGGTGTCGGCGCTGCAGATGTCGTTCACCGACGCCAGCGGCTTCGGCCAGGCCGAGTGGGTGGGCTGGGACAACTACGTCCGCATCTTCACCGACGCCGACGTCCGCGACGCCGTCGTCAACACGGTGGTGTACGCCGTGCTGTTCACCCCGACGGCCGTCGTGGTGGCGCTGGCGCTGGCGCTCCTGCTCAACGACCCGCGGCTGCCGTTCCGCGGGCTCTTCCGCACCGCGCTCTTCCTGCCCTTCATCATCTCGCTGGCCGTCGCCGCCCTCGCCTGGTCGTACCTGATCGATCCGCAGGTCGGCCTCCTGCACTACTGGCTGCGGGGCGTCGGGATCGACCTCGGCAACGTGCTCCAGGACCCGGCCCTCGCCATGCCTGCCGTCGCCCTCGTGGCCGTGTGGAAGAACTTCGGCTTCTACATGGTGATCTTCCTGGCGGGGCTCCAGGACATCCCCGGGTCCCTCTACGAGGCGGCGAAGATGGACGGCGCGGGCGCCTGGTCCCGGTTCCGGCACATCACGCTGCCGATGCTCTCCAACACCACGGCGTTCGTGCTGATCTTCGCGATGATCGCGGCCCTGCAGGCGTTCGACCAGATCTACGTCATGACCGGCGGCGGCCCCTACGGCAGCACGCAGACCGTGGTGATGGAGATCTACGAGTCCGGCTTCCGCCAGCTCGAGCTCGGGTTCGCGTCCGCCCTGTCGTACGTGCTGCTCCTCGCGACCCTGCTGCTGAGCGTCGTCCAGTTCGTGTTCTTCGGCCGCCGCGAGGAGGAGTCCTGATGTCCGCTGCCGCCCCCACCGCCGTCCGGGCGACGCCCGCCCTCCGCCTCCGGGCCCGCCGCCGCCCGCGCTGGTCCACCGTGCTGCTCACGCTCGGCGTCGGCGTCGCCACGCTCGTCGTGCTGCTGCCGCTCTTCATCGTGCTGTTCACGGCGTTCAAGCCGTCGGCCGAGGTCAACGCCTTCCCGCCCACGCTGCTGCCACAGGCATGGACGACGGCGAACTTCGACCGCATCTTCTCCGACCTGCCGTTCACCCGTCTCATCGGCAACAGCTTCCTGTTCGCGGGCGGGGTGACCCTGTTCGCGCTCGCGTTCGACTCCCTCGCCGCGTACGCGCTGGCCCGGATCGACTTCGCCGGCCGCAAGGTGCTGCTGGTGGCGATCATCGCCACGCTGATGATCCCGTTCCAGGCCACGCTGATCCCCGTCTACCAGATCGTCAGCGACCTCGGCTGGGTCAACACCTTCCAGGGCATGATCGCGCCGCGTGCCGCCGACGCCTTCGGGATCTTCTTCCTGCGCCAGTTCTTCCTCTCGCTGCCGCGCGACGTGGACAACGCCGCTCGCATCGACGGCGCTTCCGAGCTGCGGGTGTTCTGGCAGGTCGTGCTGCCCAACGCCCGACCGGCGCTCATGACCCTGGCGATCTTCGTCTTCGTCAACAACTGGAACGACCTGCTGTGGCCGCTGGTCTTCACCACCGAACAGGAGATGAGCACCATCACCTCTGGACTGACCCTGCTCACGGGCCCCGGGGGCATCGTCCCCTACGGCGTCATGATGGCCGGCGCGCTCGTCGCCGTCGTGCCGCTCGTGCTCGCTTTCATGCTCGTGCAGCGCAAGTTCATCGAGTCCATCGCGACGACGGGGCTCAAGTGACCGGCGCCGCGCGCGAGCCGCGCTGGTTCGAGGACGGGGCCCTGCACTTCGGCCTCGGCGTCGAGGACACGTTCGTCCCGCAGACCCGCGAGGGCGAGCGGCCGATCGACGAGTACGAGCTCACCGACCACTACCGCCGCTTCCACGAGGACCTCGGCCTCGCGGTGGACGCCGGCGCCACCTTCCTGCGCTGGGGCGTGCCGTGGTACCGCGTGCACCCCGCGCCGGGAGAGTGGGAGTGGTCGTGGGTGGACCGCGTCGTGGACCGCTTCGCCGAGCTCGGGCTGCGTCCGGTGATCGACCTGCTGCACTACGGCACCCCGCTGTGGCTGGAGGGCCAGTTCGCGCACCCGGACTATCCGAAGGTGGTCGCGGAGTACGCCGTCGCGTTCGCCGAGCGCTACGGCGACCGCGTGACGGACTACACGCCGGTGAACGAGCCGATGATCCATGCGCTCTTCAGCGGCGCGTACGGGTACTGGCCGCCCTACCTCAGCGGTGACCAGGGCCTGGTCGCGATGGTCCGGGCCCTCGGCGAGGGCTTCGTCCGCACCCAGCAGGGCATCTCGGGGACGCTCGGCGACCGCGCCACGTTCATGCACGTCGACGCCGCGATGCGGTACACCGGCGACGTCACGGGCGAGCACCGCGCGCAGGTCGAGCGGCTGCGTCACCAGGCCCACCTGGTCGAGGACCTGGTGACGGGCAAGGTCGACGACGCGCACCCGCTCGCCCCGCTGCTCCGTGCGGGCGGCGTCGACGACACCACGCTCGCGTGGTTCTCGGAGCAGGCCGTGCAGCCCGACGTCATGGGCGTGAACTACTACCCGCGCATCTCGACCGAGGTGTTCGAGGAGGGCGTCCACCACCTCGGCGGGTTCTCCGACCCGCGGCCCCCGCACGACGCCGGCGTGGCGGGGCTGGTGGAGGTGCTCGCGGAGGCGGAGCGACGCCACGGCGTCCCGGTGATGCTCACCGAGACGTCCGTGACCGCGCCGGAGGCCGACCGCATCGCCTGGCTGCACGAGTCCGTCGCCGCGATCCGCACCCTGCGGGCCCTGGGGCACCGTGTCGTCGGCTACACCTGGTGGCCCGTGTTCGACATGTACGAGTGGACCTACCGGCACGGCGAGGGCCCGCGCGAGGACTACCTGCTCACCATGGGGCTGTGGGACCTCGTCGAGGACGGCGCCGGCGGGCTCGACCGCCGACGCACGCCCGTCGCGGACACGTACCGGGCGCTCGCCACCGACCGGGAGGCGAACGCCGGCACCCTGCGCTGACTCCGGGGTCCGGGGGCGCACCCCCGGCGACGCACCCCGTCGCTACGCGAACCGCGCCAGCGCCTCGGCGGTCACCGGGGCGAAGCAGTTCACCAGCGTCCCGTCCGGGTCTCGCACCAGCAGCGACCGGTTGCCCCACGGCATGGTGGTCGGCGGGGTGACGACCTCGACCGTGTCGTCGAGCCCGGCGTGCACCGCGTCCACGTCCTCGACGCGGAACTCCACGATGGCGGTGCGGTTGCTGGCGGGTGCCGCCGAGCCCGGCCCGAACAGGCGAACGGTGGCGGTGCTGCCGATCGCGAGGGTGCCGCGCGGGGTCCGCACCTCGGCGAACTCCGGCGACGGGCGGTCCGCGACGACGCCGGTGAGCCGCTCGTAGAAGGCGGTCAGCCGCTCGACGTCGTCGGTGATGAGGCGGACGGAGACGAGGCTGGTGGCGAGGCTGCTGGCGTGGGTCATGGTGGTGGTCCTCCCGGTCGGGGTGCGGTCAGCGCCGCAGGCTCCCCGCGGCTCCGACCAGCCTGCGCCGGCTCCGCGACACCCCGACGTCGGTGTTTTCGGGGCGCCTCCCCTCGCCATCGTCAGCCCAGGAGCGTGAGCGTCCGCAGGTCCCCGTCCGGCACCTGGATGTCCTCGGGCCGGACGACGCGCCGGGGCGCGCGCTCGGCGGTGGCCGTGACGCGGTCGACCCGGTCGAGGCGGAAGGCCCGGATCCCGTCGCGCAGGCGGCACCACGCCAGCAGGTACCACCCGGTGGACGACCCGACGAACCCGAGCGGCTCGACGTCGCGCGTGGTCGCGGCGTCCTCCCGGTCTGTGTACCGCAACCGCAGGACCCGACGCGCGGAGGTCGCGTCCGCGAGGACGGCGGGGATCGCGGGTCCGTCGGCCGGCGTGCCCAGCAGGTGCACGCGGGATGCGAGGTCGTGCGCGGCGGCCGCGTCGTCGTCGCGCATGGCCGCGAGGATCTTGCGCAGCGCGGTCGACCCGCCGGCAGCGAACGGCGTCCCGGCCAGGCCACCGAGGGCGACCGCGACGGCCACCGCCTCGTCGGGGCTGAAGTTCACCGGCGGCAGCGTCCGGGAGCGGTCGAGGCAGTACCCGCCGGTCCTCCCCGGCTCGGCCCAGACGGGCACCCCGGCCTGCTGCAGCGCGGTGATGTCCCGCTCCACGGTGCGCCGGCTCACCTCGAACCGGGCCGCCAACCACGACGCGCTCCGCGGGCGGGGAGCGACCGCCCGCAGCTCCTCGACGATCGCGTACAGCCGGTCGGTCCGGTTCACGCGACGACCCTACGCGCGCGCCGCCCGCCGCCTCGCCCGCCGTCGACGCCGTGGGAGGATCGCGACGGTGCCGGCGCCGCGCCGGCCGTGACGCACGGGAGGAACGATGTTCGCGAGGTCGCTGGGCGACGACGGCGCGGAGCTGCGTCCGCTGGAGCCGTGGCACGCGGAGGAGCTGCTGGCGACGATCGACCGCGGCCGCGAGTTCGTCGGTCGGTTCGTCGGCCTGGCGGACCGCATCACGGACCTCGCCTCGAGCCGGTCGTTCCTCGAGTCGTACGCGCAGAAGGCGGCCAGCGACACCGGGCGCCTCTACGGCATCTGGCTGGACGGCACCCTGGTGGGCGGCGTCCTGTTCCGCACGATGGACGTGGCACAGGGCACGGCCGAGGCCGGGTGCTGGCTGGAGCCGGCGGCCGCCGGCCGGGGCCTCGTGACGCGGGCGTCGCGCGTCATCATCGACTGGGCGGTCCGCGAGCGCGGCATCCACCGCGTGGAGTGGTGGGCGGCGTCGGGCAACGCGCCGAGCATCGCCGTCGCCCGCAGGCTGGGGATGCGGCGCGACGGCGTGCTGCGCGAGCACCACGAGCACCGGGGCGTGCGGCAGGACATCGAGGTCTGGTCGGTGCTCGCGCCGGAGTGGGAGGCACAGGCATGAGCGGCGGCCCGCACGACGACGTCGAGTTGATCGGCGGCGTCGAGAAGCGCGAGATCGTGCTCGTGGAGCCGGACCCGGCCTGGCCGGCGCGGTTCGAGCGGGAGCGTGCCCGCGTCGTCGCCGCCCTCGGCCCGGTGGCGGTGCGGGTGGACCACGTGGGGTCGACGTCGGTGCCCGGGCTCGCTGCCAAGCCGATCGTCGACATCGACGTCAGCGTGCCCGACGTCGAGGACGAGAGCGCCTACCTGCCCGCGCTGCTCGCGGCCGGCTACGAGCTGCGCGTGCGGGAGCCCGGCCACCGCCTGGTCCGCACGCCCGAGCGCGACGTGCACGTCCACGTGTGCGCCGCCGGCAGCGACTGGGAGCGGAACCACCTGCTGTTCCGCGACCGGCTCCGGCACGACGCCGACGACCACGCCGCCTACGCCGCGCTCAAGCGCGAGCTCGCGGCCCGCGACTGGCCGAGCATGAACGCCTACGCCGACGCCAAGGGCGGGCTGATCGCCGAGATCACCGCCCGGGCGGAGGCGTGGGCCGCCGCCACGGGCTGGACGACCTAGCCCTCAGCCGTCCGCGCCGTCGCGCCGTCGTCGCCCGCGCCGGTCTCCTGGTCCAGCAGCGTGCCCGCCGCGTGCGCCTCGAAGAGCGTGGACGCGGCCTCGGCGTCGCCGTCGTCGAGGACGTCGAGCAGGCTGCGGTGCCAGTCGGCCACCTGGTGCCAGTCGCCCGTGAACTCGGGGTCGCCGAGCAGGTGCATCGACCGCAGGCTGGGCTCGATGATGTCCCACATGCGCGGCAGGTAGGTGTTGCCGCTGGCCTCGATGACGGCGCGGTGGAAGCCGAAGTCGAGCTCGCGGAACGCGGGCAGGTCGGCGGCGTCGACGGCGCCGTGCATCTCGTCGATGACCTTCTCCAGGCTGGAGCGGGTCTCGGGCGCGAGCTGCCCGCACGCGAGCCGGCCGGCGAGCGCCTCGAGGGCGACGCGCGCCTGCTTGGCCTGCTGCGCCTCCTCGTCGGAGTACTGCGCCACGAAGTTGCCCTGGTGGCGCACGTGCGTCACCAGGCCCTCGTGGGCGAGGCGCTTGAGCGCGTCGCGCACGGGCGCCTGGCTGACCTGGAGGCGGCGGGCGAGCTGCGACTCGACGAGCTGCTCCCCCGGTTCGAGCTGGGACGTCTTGATCATCGACTTCACGAGGTCGTAGATCTGGTCCGACAGCAGCCCGCGCTCCAGGCCGCTGATCGAGCTGAGCGCGTCCGTCATCCCTGCAGCCTCACGTCGTTCCTCGGGTCGTTATCGACAATCGTTTGTGCGTCGTCAGCGTACGCCGCCAGCCACGCGTCCGCGATCATCCGGGACGCCGGCGGCGTCGGGTGCACGCCGTCCGGGGCGAGGGCCGCGGCACCGGCGTCCCGGGCGGCGCGGGTCAGCAGGGAGTGCAGCGGCACCAGCGCGGCCCCGGTCTCGGCGGCCAGGCGCGCGACGACGTCCCGCTTGCCGTCGAGGTCCTCGAACCAGCCCTCCTGCTCGTCGCGCACGGGGAGCAGGAACGGCTCGACCAGCACGAGCCGCGGGCTGCCCGGCACGCGCGCGAGTAGCCGCCGGTAGGTGGCCTCGAACGCCTCGGCGCTCGTCGCGTCGTCGGAGTCGAAGCGGCGCCAGGTGTCGTTGACCCCCACGTACACGGTGAGGACGTCGGGCGCCGTCGGCGCGACGTCGCGTTCCCACCGCTCCTCGAGGTCGACGGCGCGGTTGCCGCCGATGCCGAGGTTGAGCACGACGGCGTCGGGCAGGTCCGCCGCGACGAGGGAGACGTAGCCGTCGCCGAGCGACGCCTCGTCCGCGCGGTCGCGGCCCGCGTCGGTGATGGAGTCCCCGACGAACACGAGGCGTCCGGGGGCTGCACTGCTGGTCATGAGCTCTCCTTCGAGTGGCGGACGGGTCCGACCGTAGCGGGTCGGGGCCGCCGTCGCCGCATTGTCAGCGATTATCGATTAATGTAACCTGCCGGTGCTTGACGATCCGGGCGCGCCGCACCCGCGTCGCCCCGAGAACCCCGTGACCACACGAGAGGTCGGAGCACTCGCAATGAAGCGACCACTGTCAGCTCTGCTGCTGACGTCCCTGCTCGTCGCAGGGACGCAGACGGCAGCACATGCCGAACCGCCCCCGCAGTCCGCCCCGCAGGCCAAGGCCGGCACCGTCCTCTACGTCTCCCCCGACGGCCGGGACGGCGCGAAGGGCACGCAGAAGCGCCCCCTCGCCACGCTCGAGGGTGCCCGTGACGCGATCCGCGAGCTGCCGAAGGGACAGCGCAAGAAGGGCGTCACCGTGTACCTCCGCGAGGGCACGTACGAGCGCTCGGAGTCCTTCCTCCTCGGCGAGGAGGATTCCGGAACCGCGGACGCCCCCATCACCTACCGCTCCTACCCCGGCGAGCGCGCCACGATCTCGGGCGGCAAGGAGCTGCCCTACGACGGCTTCTCCCCCGTGACCGACGAGGCCGTGCTCGACCGGATCATCGAGACGTCCGCGCACGACGACGTCCTGCAGATCGACCTGCGCGACCTCGGCATCGACGACTACGGCCAGCTCAGCCGGCACGGCTACTGGAAGGCCAACGACGTCTCGACGACGCCGCCCATGGAGCTGTACGTGGACGGCGAGGACATGACCCTCGCCCGCTGGCCCAACGCCGGCGCGGCGAAGGACACCGTCCAGATGAACAAGATCGTCGACCCCGGCCCCACCAAGGACGACGCCGACCTGCAGGAGCGCGGCGGCACGTTCAGCTACTCCTACGACCGCCCGCAGTACTGGGGCGAGGCGGAGGACGTCTGGATGGACGGCATCTTCGGCCAGAGCTGGGAGTGGTCGTACAACAAGGTCGAGTCGATCGACACGGACGCCCGGACCATCACGCTGCGGTACGGCGAGATGTCGGGGCTCATGAAGACCTGGTACCCGGACTTCCACTTCGCGCAGAACCTGCTCGAGGAGCTCGACGCGCCGGGCGAGTACTACATCGACCGCGAGACCGGGATGCTCTACCTGGTGCCGAACGCGTCGTTCCTGGCCGAGCGCGGGGCGCCCGTCGTCACGACGCTGGACGAGCCGATGATCCGGACCGACGGGGCGTCGTACGTGACGTTCGACGACCTGGTGCTCGAGTACGGGCGGGCGCTGGGCGTCGTCGTCCTCGGCGGCAGCCACGTGACGGTCTCGAACAGCGACGTGCAGAACTTCGCCGACGGCGGCGTCTCCATCAACTCGCCGGGCCGGTACACGTACGACGGCATCCCGGTGAACCGGGGCGGTCGTGACCACGCCGTCGTCTCCAGCGACATCCGCCACGTGGGCGGGGTCGGCGTCGTGCTGACCGGTGGGGACAAGACGACCCTGGAGCCCGGGCGCAACCGCGTCGAGGACTCGCACATCCACGACTTCGCCTACTACCACAAGGCGTACAACCCGGGCGTCATGTTCGACGGCGTCGGGAACGTCGCACGCGGCAACGAGATCAACGACGCGCCGCACCCGGGCGTCATCGTGCACGGCAACGACCACCTGTTCGAGCAGAACGAGGTGTACGACGTCTGCAAGACGTTCCAGGACCTCGGCGCGATCTACATGAACTCGGGCGAGACGCCGCAGCAGCGCGGGCACGTGTTCCGGCAGAACTACTTCCACGACGTCGGCCTCACCAAGCACGGCGTCGAGGGCATCTACGCCGACAACTTCACGTGGGACCTGGAGATCAGCCAGAACGTCTTCGTGGACATGGGCAACGACGCGATCAAGTCCGGCTCGGCCGACCACATCGACGCCACGAACAACGTGTTCGTCGACACCACCGTGCCGTACGACAACTACACGCAGTGGATGGGCGACGGCGAGGGCAACACCGTCGACCGCGTCTACATGCCGAAGTGGGAGAAGGTGTTCGCCGACAACAAGGACTTCGTCGGCACGCCGTACCTGGAGAAGTACCCCGAGCTGGGCCACTTCTTCGAGGACAACCACTACTTCCCGAACAACTCCACGTTCGCGAAGAACGTCGTGTGGAACCCGGACCGCGCGCGCAACCCCGACGTCAACGCCGAGGGCGCGCTCGACACGAAGAACCTCCTCAACTACGGGACCGGCGACGACGCCAACTGGGTGACGGACGCCGACCCGGGGTTCGTCGACGCGGCGAACGGCGACTACACGCTGCGCGAGGACGCCGCCGTCTTCGACCAGATCCCCGGGTTCGAGGCGATCCCGTTCGGCGAGATCGGCACGGACGGTCACGTCGGCCAGTCGCAGACGCCGGACAGCGTGGCCCTGGAGTCTCTGGTGCTGCCGGCGGACCAGCTGGCGGTGACGCTCGGCGACGAGGTGTCGGTGGCCGCCCAGGCGGTGCCGTGGAACGCCACCCGGCAGGCCGTCACGTACACCTCGAGCGACCCCGAGGTCGCGACCGTCAGCGCCGCGGGGATCCTCACCGCCGTCGCGCCCGGCGAGGTGACCGTGACCGCGGAGGCGAAGGCCGACGCGGGCGTCCGCGACGAGATGACCGTGACCGTGGCGGCCGGCGACGGCGTGCTCCACTCGACGGACTTCGAGACGGGCGGCAACGGCTGGGCCACCGACCCGAACCGCGCGATCGTCGAGGACGGCACGGGCGACCACGTCTACCGGATCAAGAACGGCGCCAACTCCCAGCTCGACCGCTCCTTCTCGGAGTACGCGCTCGACTTCACCGTGACGACGCCCGCCGAGGTGCCCGAGGGCGGGCAGATGCTCGTCTACGACCGCACCGGCAGCACGCCGGGCGGGTACGTCCGCTACCGCCACGCGGCGGCCGGCTCGACGTGGACGATCTTCGACTCCGCGTGGGGCACCGTGAAGGAGGTGACGCTCCCCGCGGGCGAGGGGCTGAAGGCGTCCACGCAGTACGACGTGCGCGTCGTGGTGACGGCGGGCGGCGTGCGCGTGCTGCTCGACGGCGACGAGGTCGTCGCGGGGGCCAACCCGGCGCCCGCCGGCGCCGGCAAGGTCGGCTTCTACGTGCAGGGCTTCACGTCGCTCGACTTCGACGACGTGCGGTTCTCGCTCGTGGGCGTCGACCCGGACGGCCTGACCCTGGCGCCGTCCGAGGCGACGATCGAGCCGGGCGAGACCCACCCGCTCGCGCCGTCGTTCACCCCCGCGGACGCCACGCGCACCGGCCTGGGGTGGACGTCGAGCGACGAGTCCGTCGCGACCGTCGACGCGAAGGGCGTGGTCCGCGGCGTCGCCGCCGGCACGGCCACGATCACGGCGACGTCCACCGTGGTGCCCGGCCTCGCGGCGTCGTCCACCGTGACGGTGCGGGCGGCGGAGCACCCCGTGACGTCGCTCGGCGCCGAGATCCTCGACCCCGCCGCCTGGGCGCCGGGCGAGGGGGTCACGGTGGCCGACGGCGCGGCCCACCTGGCGCCGCGCGGCGCGTGGAGCTTCAAGCCGAAGCAGTTCGGCGACGAGCTGCTCCGGTTCGACACGTCCGTCGGCGCCTTCAACGGCGGCTGGTTCGGGTTCTCCGTGCGGTCCAAGACCGCCGGCGACCCCGTGTGGACCAACAGCAGCTCGGGCTACCTCGTGGTCATCAAGGAGGACGTCATCGAGATGCAGAAGTGGAGCCCCGCCGTCTTCATGGTCGACACGTTCCCCAACACGGTGATCGAGCCGGGCTCCACCCACGAGGTGACGTTCGGCGCCGTCGACGTGGAGGGCGGCACCCGCGTGGTGCTGCGCGTGGACGGCGAGCCCGTGTGGAGCTACCTCGACGACGCGGCCGACAACCCGCTGGCCACCGACGGGTACTTCACCGTCTACCGGCAGGGCCCGGCGGGTGAGATGAGCATCTCCCCCGCGAGCTGACCGAGTTCCCTCCGAGCACGGGATCCGTACCGCCATCCACGGGCGGTACGGATCCCGTGCTCGAAGGGAGTTTCACCTCCCGTCCCCTAGGGTCCTGACCGTGTGGTCGAGAGCGACGTCCCGGGAGACGCTGCGGGTGCGGGCAGCGCTCGACGACGCCACGCACGCGCTCGGATCGACGCTCGACGCCGGACAGCGCGCCGCCGCGGACGTGCTCGCCGCGGCCGGCGCGCGCGTCGCGCTCGGCCGTCGAGGACGGCGGGGCGTCTACCTGCACGGGCCCGTGGGCCGAGGGAAGACGTTCCTCGTCGACGCCCTCCTGAGTGCCCTGCCGCCTGACGGCGTGCTCCGGGTGCACGCCTTCGAGGCAGCCCGGCGGCTGCACGCGGCCGTCGCCCGCGAGTCAGGGAACGCCGGGGCCCTCCCGCGCGCCCTCGCGAGCCTGCTCGACGGCACTCGCGTCCTGTTCCTCGACGAGCTGCACGCCCACGACCCCGGGGACGCGATGATTCTGTCCCGCCTGGTGCGCGAGGCCGTCGGTCGCGGCATCCCGCTGCTCGCGACGTCGAACTACCCGCCCGACGGCCTGCTGCCCAGCCCGCTGCACCATCACCTGGTGCTCCCGCTCGTGCGGTCGATCGCGGAGTGCTGCGACGTGGTGGAGGTCGCGCCCGGCGAGGACTACCGCCGCCGCGGGCACCTCGCGGACCGGTCGGGCTGGCGTGCGGGGGCGTGGGTCGTGCCAGGCAGCGCCGCCCAGGTCACGGCACTCGGGCTCGGCACCCCGGACCCGGGCGACCGCTTCCTGGTGCGGCTCCCGGCGACAGCGCTGCGCACCCTCGCCGCGACCGGCCCCGGCACCCCGGAGGGCGTGGTGCACCTCGACTTCCGCGAGCTGTGCGAGGCACCCACCTCGGTGGGCGACGTCATGGACCTCGTCGACCGGTACGGCACGCTCGTCGTGTGGCGGGTGCCGCGGCTCTCGGCGACGACGGCGGACGGGGCGCAACGGTTCGCGAACCTCGTCGACGTCGCGTGGGACCGGGACGTGCGGCTCGTCGTCCTCGCCACGAGCCCGCCCGACGACGTCCTGGACGCCGACGTGCGCGACCGCGACCGGATCGCCAGCCGCCTCGCCGCCCTTCCCAGGGTCTGAGGCCGGACCGGCCGCGGACGCGCCCGCCTTTCCTCAGCCCTTGACCGAGCCCAGCATCACGCCCGACACGAAGAACCGCTGCACGAACGGGTAGACGCACAGGATCGGCACGATCGTGAGGATCATCGTGACCGCCTGGATGTTGGCCGAGACGGCCTGGGTGGTGGCACCGACGGCGGCAGCACCCTCGGAGGCCGACGACGACGCCCCGGCGATGAGGTTGCGCATGAAGAGCGTGACGGGGAAGAGCTCGTTCTTGTCGAGGTACAGGAACGCCGAGAACCAGTCGTTCCAGTAGGCGACCGAGTAGAACAGCACCATCGTGGCGAGCACGGCCTTCGACAGCGGCAGCACGATGCGGCCGAAGATCCCGAACCACCCCAGCCCGTCGATCTGCGCCGCCTCCTCGAGCTCTTGCGGCAGGTTCTCGAAGAACGACTTCATGACCAGCAGGTTGAAGACGGAGACGGCGCCCGGGAGCACCACCGCCCACATGGTGTTCTTCAGCCCGAGCGACGAGATGAGCACGTAGTTGGGCACCAGCCCGCCGTTGAAGAACATCGTGAAGACCGCGATGCCGATGAGCACCCCGCGACCGCGCAGGTGCCGCTTGGAGATCACGAACGCGAACGTCGTGGTCAGGACCATCGCGATGGTGGTGCCGACGAACGTGTAGACGAGGGTGTTGCGGTAGCTGCTCCAGAACAACCCGTCCTGGGACACGGCCCGGTAGGTGTCGAGGTTGAACCCGACCGGCCAGAAGCTCACCATGCCGGCCTTGATCGCTCCGGGGCTGCTGAACGACTGCGCGAGCACGGTGACGAACGGGTAGAGCATGAACAGGGACACGACCACCAGCGCCACCGTGTTGAACACCGTGAACGCCCGGTACCCCCGGGTGTCCCGCGCCCCGACCGGCGTGCCGGCCGACCGCACGTCGCTCGTGGACGACGTCGCGCGCTGCATCACCACAGGCTTGCTCCCACCACTCGTCGCGAGATGAAGTTGGCGCTCAGCACCATCACGAGCCCGATGCACGCCTGGAAGAGGCCGATGGCGGCCGCGTAGCTGAGGTTGTTGGACACGAGCCCGACCCGGTAGAGGTACGTCGAGATGACGTCCGCCGTGGAGTACGTGAGCGGGTTGTAGAGCAGCAGGACCTTCTCGAACCCGACGTTGAGGAACGTGCCGATGTTGAGGATCAGCAGCGTGATCATCGTGGGCCGGATCCCGGGGATCGTCACGTGCCAGGTCTGCTGCCACCGGTCGGCGCCGTCGATGCGCGCCGCCTCGTAGAGCGACGCGTCCACGGTGGTGAGGGCCGCGAGGTAGAGGATCGTGCCCCAGCCGACGGTCTGCCAGACCTCCGACCCCACGTAGATCGTGCGGAACCACTCCGCCCGTTGCAGGAACGGGATGCCTTCGCCGCCGAGGCCCTCGATGACCTGGTTGACCGTGCCCTGCAGCGACAGCAGCTGCATGACCATGCCCGCCACGATCACCAGCGACAGGAAGTGCGGCAGGTAGGAGATCGACTGGATGGTGCGCTTGAAGGCCTTCTTGCGCACCTCGTTGAGCAGGAGCGCGAGCACGATCGGCAGCGGGAAGCAGACGACGAGCGTCAGCCCTCCGAGGATCACCGTGTTCGAGAAGACCTTCCAGAAGGTGGGGTCGTGGATGAACATCTCCACGTACCGCAGGCCCACCCACTGCTCGCCGAAGATGCTGCCGCCCGGCCGGAACTGCCGGAAGGCGATGACGTTCCCCAGCATCGGCACGTAGCGGAAGACGACCAGGAACAGGACGGGCAGGACGGCGAGGGCGTACAGCTGCCAGTCGCGGCGCAGGCTCAGCCGCCACGACCGACGTGCGGGTCTCGACCGGCCGGCGTCCGCCCTCGGAGGTCGCTCCGAGGGTCTGTCGAGGACCGCCGCCGAAGCGGACGCCTGCCGGTCCGAGGTCGTGCTCACGGGTCAGTTCTTCTCGGCGAAGCGCTGCTGCGCGCCGTTGATCAGGTCCAGGTAGTCCTGGAGGTTCTGCCCCTCGAGCTCGGTGACGTAGTCGTCCCACTCCGCCAGCGGACGGTCGCCGAGGATGAACTTCAGCGTGTTCGTGTCCACGGTGTCCTTGAGCGGGGTGGCGAGCAGGGACGCCTGCTCCAGCTCGGCGTCGTCGAGCGGCGCCGGCGGGAACGGGTCCCGCGGGGTCCGCGACTCCAGGACCCGGTCCATGTACTCGACGAACTGGTCGGAGTTGTAGGACTCCTTCAGGGCGCGCGACTCGGTGGACTCCGCGAGGAACGTGGAGAAGCCGAGGTCCTTCGCGAGGTCGGTCTTGGCGTCCGGGTTGATGTTGTACGCGTCGAGCGAGTAGTCCGGGTCGATCGTGATCGTGCCGTCGGCGTCCTTCGTGTACGTCTCGCCCTCGACGCCCCAGCGCAGCATCTCGCGCGCGTCGGGGCTGTAGTACAGCCAGTCGAGGAACTGGACCAGGGCCACGAAGTGCGGGTCGTTCTTGGCCTCCGCGCTGATCATGAACCCGTGCCAGAAGTTGCGGGGCTCCACGACCTGGCCCGCAGGCCCGCCGGGCGGGGCGATCTGCACGAGCTCGAACTCGGCGTCCGGGTCGGCCTCCTGGAGGGCGAGCTGGAACTCCGCCACCGTGCCGGAGGCACCGGACGCCGCGAACACCGCGCTGCTCGCCACCTTCTCGGACAGCTCGTTCACGCTGCCGTCGCTGGTCGTGGTCAGGGTCTCCGGGTCGAGCAGCCCGTCCTCGACGAGCCCGTGGAAGTACTCGACCATCTCCTTGTACCCGTCGGAGGTGGCGGCGTAGGTGAACTCGCCGGCCCCCTCGTCCCAGAACGTGCCGTTGCCGAAGCCCCAGCCGGCGACGGTGCCGAAGGCGTGCGCCGCGTAGTTGAGCATCGACTGCCCCTCGAACCCGTCGGCGAGCGGCTTGGAGTCGGGGTGCTTCGCCTTGATCTTCTCGAGGGCGACGCGCAGCTCGTCCCAGGTCTCCGGCACCTCGGCACCGACCTCGTCGAAGACGTCCTTGCGGATGATCATCGAGAACACCGGGACGGACACCTCCTGCAACCCCGGGACCATGTAGTACTTCCCGTCGTCCTGCCGGAGGTTGTCGATCATGTCGCCGAGGTCCCACTCCTCGACGTACTTCTGGAAGTTCGGCATGAGGTCGACGTAGTCGCTCATCGGGAGCACCGCGCCCGACGAGACGAAGGGGGCGTCCTCGCCCGTGTAGACGAGCGGGATGATCTGGGGGGCGTCGCCGGCGCTGATGAGCAGGCTGCGCTTCTCCGTGGCGTCGCTGAACGGGATGTTGGTCGGCTGGAGCGTGACGTTGGTCCGCTTCTCGATCTCGTCGAAGAGCTGCCACGAGTCCTTGATCGGGAGCTCCGGCCAGTCGGTCCACAGGATCGAGAAGTCGAGGGGCTCCGTCGCCTTGAACTGCTGGTCGGCGGCGAGATCGGTCATCGACCCCTCGGTGTTGTCCAGCCCGGCGCCGTCCTCCTCCGCCTCGCCGCTGCACGCGGCGAGGAGCAGCAGCGACGACGCCGCGACGGCCGCCGGGACGGCCCGCCACGGGCGGCGCGTCCGCGGTGTCAGATCACCCATGATGTGTCTCCCCTTCGAGATCCCCGGGCCACGTCGCCCGAGCCGACGTACCGTCCGACTGCCCGGTCCGCCCTGGATTTTAGCGTTAAACTAGAGCCCGCCTCCGGGCCCGTCAACCCCTTGTGAGTTGCACGCGCATCACACTGAGCCCCGCGGTGAGGTTGCGCGTGGCGCAGTTGGTTTCAGTAGCGCAAAGTCCGAGAGCGAGACCCACGCTTGCTCTGGACGTCAGATCTCGAAGCGGACGAGTGCCATGCCAGGACCAGGTCGCGGCCACGAGCAGCGTTCCCTGCTGGTCACAGCACGGAACAGGTCGGCGCGCGGAGGGTCTCGTGGTGCTCCAGCGTGAGTGGTCGACGCGTGCCGAGCTGCAGATTGCCGACGTGCGGGGATCAGTGGACAGCCGGGGACTCATGGCGGACCGCCTTGGCTGCCCACCTGTACGGGCTGGCCGGCCATGACACCGAGATGGGTCGTGTGGCCGGGTAGATCGATCAGCACGCCGCCTTATAGAGCGTGGTCGTCTAGAGCGTGGTCGTCGTGCCCCGCAGCTGCGGGGACCTCCTCGGCAACGTCGACGTCATCGACTTGGGCTTGTCTCGAGGTTTCCGCTCCCGCGCCAGCCACCGTGTCGGCAGCCACTTCCGCGGCTAGACGCTCCTCGACAGCGTCCGCGAGCGGCAGATCTACCCAGAAGAACGACAGGTTGGCAGCTTCATCGCGAGCCTCGCGTTCCGCCACGATCTCCCGAGCGATGCGGGTAACCGTGACCCGATCGTGACCTCGGCGGACGAGCTCGCACAGCTCGGCGTCGGGCACACCGTCCCGGATGCGCACGGGCCTCAGCAAGCGGTGGGCCCGTTCACGCACGTCAAGGTCGCCAGCTAGTGCTGCGATGACCTCGAAGGCCCCCGTAAGCGCCCACGGAAGCAGGGTCTCCAGGTGGTTCGAAGTCAGCGCCGCCCAGGCGTCCGGATAGGCTGCCTCGATGGCATCTTCCGCCTCGGCGGCGACCCACATGCGAAGCGCGCCCTCGAGGCCGGCAGCATCCACAGCACGTAGGGCATCCAACTCGCTCAACGCCGACACGAGTACCGACACAAGCTTGTACATCAGCTCGTCACTGTGGTCCTCGCCGGAGTGGTCGTAGAGAAGGCCGATGACCTCGTCGAGGTCGGTGACCAGGGCATCACGCAGTGCGAGGCAGCTGTCGAGGGAGAACCCAGCACGGTAGAGGGCCTGACGCTGCCAGGGGTCTGCGACGCGCGCCGCCACCGCCCGTACGTAGTCGACGGCCTTGCCCAGCCCAGCCTCCTTGGCGCTCGGGACCGAAGTCGACGACCACACGGTCTGCTCTAGCGCCGTCTCCAGGGCGTGCCGAAGGTCGCCATCGACCGCGGCTGCCTCCGCCAACGCTTCGATCGTCAAGGCGTCCAGTGCGTTCTTGGCGTCGCCGGACAAGCGGTCAGGGTCCCTCTTGAGCAGCTCGTTCATGGCTGAGGTCAGGGCCGTCTCGGTTGGGGGTAGCTCCCTCCTGAACGCCTCCCGCCACTTCTGGGCCTGCTCATACCCGTCGGTCATGACGATCAGCCGACCACTGGTGAAGTTGCCTCCGCGCCCAGCGCGCCCTGCGAGGTTCCGCAGCCGGGCGATGTCAGGGACACCCATGGTCTGTGGCGGGTAGGCCGCGATTACGGTGCGAGCTGGGAAGTCAACACCCTCGAGCAGCGTTGGGGTGCAAACGATGCAACGCAGCAGACCGCCCTGCCGCTGTGCTGCCCGCTCGATGACGGTCTTCACCGCCCGAGGGACGTCCGCATGGTGCAGCCCCAACCCAGCGCGCAGGGCAGCCGCTTCTTCCGGGTGGTTGGGTTCAATGGACGCCGCCAACTCCTCGAGCGCTGCCGGCACCGCGCCAGCGTCCGGAACATGCTGCTGGATGGTTTCAAACAGTGCGGGAGCAAGGTTCTTCTGACTTGTGAACACGACGACCAGGCCGTCTTCGAGGTACCGGTTCACCATCGCTGCGGTCTCGTACCTGCGCTCACGGATGCACCCTTCAGTCCTGGACTTCTCACTCGGCTTGAGCGTGAGGACTTGTGTGGCTTCGCCTCCCTCCGACCACAGGTAGCCTTCGAGCGACCTCGTCGGCTTCACGCCCTCTGGCCCGCGCAGGTAGACCAGTCGCTCCATCCATGCCGGTTGCCACTCGGACACGAGCGCATGGCCGCCGACCCAGTCGGCGAGTGCCTGCACATCACTGAACTGGCTCGACAGGAGCACCACGCGCACGTCGCGACGAAGCGCCCTTGCGATGAGCCGCTCCAGGGCGGCGCCGCGACCCGGGGCGTTGACCAGGGTGGCCTCGTCAACGACCAGCAATGTCAGGCTTTCGAGGCTCGCCGCCCCGTCGCCCGTCTCGGCGCGTCTCCAGTCCAGGTCAAGCCGCTCTGGCGTCACCACGACGACGCCCTCGCCTGCGAGGACGGCCGTCGATGCGGGGGTCCCCGTGTCGTAGTCGTGACCTCCTTGCGAGGAGCGGACGTCGACCTCGTCCGGCAGGCTCCGGCGTAGATCTCGGTACAGCTGTCCCACTAGGGCACGCGTGGGACCGACCACGGCGACGAGTGTGCCCTCAGATTTGTCGAGCTCATCGGCGACGACCAGGTCCATCAGAGTGGTCTTGCCGGCGCTGGTGGGCATCTTGATGACCACCGAGCCCTGCCCCCGGTCGAGCAGCCCACCTTGGATGGCCGCCGCCTGCGAGGGCCACAGCGCGTGCTTCCCGTACTGCCGCAGGCGACGGACGACGTGCTGGACAGCTGCTCCGGTGGCGCCAACCTGCCGGGTCAGCGTGACCGGGTGGCGCTCGAGCCTGTGAACCAGGCTGGCCGCGACGTGCTGCGCCGCGTGTACCTGCGCGACCGTGAGGTCGTCATCGAGGTGCTCCCGCCGAGCCGCCTGGAGGAACGCCTCACGGTCGGAGTCGAGGTTAACTACGGCCCTGGCAGCGGCAGCGAACGCCTCGAGCGGATGTCCGGAGAGTGTCGCGCCGGCCCCAGCGAGCCTGCCCGTCAGCAGCTCGGCCATGCCCTTCACGGCTATATCCTCGTCCTGGGCCGCTTCACGGGCGCGGGCAAGACCGATGCCGTCGTGGTCGGCGAGGAACCATAGCGCAGCCTCTACGACGCGGCTCAACCCCGACGGGTCACCGGCGCCCGCGAGGTCTCTCGCCATGTCGGGACTGAGCAGCGCGGTGACCCCCGCGCGGGACTTCGACGAGACCAGTTCCGCCACCCCTCCCGTCAGGTCCGCGTAGGTGAGGTGGCTTGCCAGCACGAAGAGGTTGGTGCGCAGGTCGACGAGATCAGGCACGGCCACGACGTGCAGGACGGAGACTGGGGGCGCTCCGGACCAGTACTCCTTGAGCTTGGCCGGCGTGAGCTTGTCCTCGCCGACCACGGCTACACCGTGCGCCGCGTGCGGCGGCAGCGCCGCCGAAGGGTCGATGAGCCGACCAAGGTGCTGGGCGGCCGCCAGCGCGAAGTGCCGTTGAGCGTCGGGGTGGGTGAGCATGAGCTCAGCTGCTGCCGCCCAGGCGGATGCGAGGTAGTCCGGGTCCAGGTTGGTGCTCTTGCCGATGGCTCCTAGTACGTCTGCAGGCCCACCGCCGGTCCGCGTCTTCACCTCCACAGTGACGGGCTGTGGTTGCTCCCCGGGGGTCAGGCCCATGCACATCACGTCCGGACCCTGAACTGTGGCCTCGGCCACGGGTTTCATGCCCTGGAGCTTGCTGAACGGCGCCTCGAGGCCCACCCGGCGCGTGTACAGCGCGCGCGCCAGCATTTCACCGAAATCGCCGGCGACGACGGTGTCGCGCGTCGGCACCTTGTTGGCGAGCAAGGCGCGGGGGGTCGCCAGCCGTGCGGCATCGGAGACGTACTGGCGCCCGACCTCCACGGCGACGTCGCGCAGGTCGTCGTTAGCCGGTGCGAAGCGCCAACGGTAGACGGTCAGCTGCCCGTCGCACTCAACCGTCGACGTCTGGTACCGCAGGTGTGGTGCGAAGGCCGACATCACCACCTGAGCGCACCTTGCACGTGGCCGGCGAGACGCCCCCGGGTGCACAGCTGGCCGCGTTGGACGGAGGGAGCGAAGGCACGCACGGTCGCGAACCGGGCGTCGCATTCGGCAGGAAAGCGCGGCAGACCCTGGAGGTGGGGCTCAGCGGGGTCCATGGTGACTCTGGACAGAGTGGCGAGGCTGGGCTGTGTCACTGCAGTCACGGTCGCATCTCCTCTACACCACGCCGCGAAGCCGGCCCGTGGTGGGCGAGCGTGTCTTCGCCGTTGTCCAAGGCACGAGGTCGCAGAGGCACCCGCGCCGGCACGGGAACGTACGGCTGATAAGTGGGTGCTGTGGCCATGCCCAGGAACCTAGCGCCCGCAGGGTTTGCGCCCGTGCAACCTGGCGCATCTGGGCTGCAACTTCACACCCCCGTCTCATCATGGATCACCGCGGGAGGCGCAGCTCGACGGCCTGCTCGCCCGCCGCCAGGTCGACCGTCGCCGACGCCGCACCGCAGCGCGCCTCGTACCTGCCGGCGAAGCCCCCGACCTCGATCCGCCCGTCCGCGTCCGTGCGACCCGGCGTCGGACCCGTCCACCACTCGTCGCGCACCAGGGCCCGCAGCGCGTCGTACGCCGGCTTGGGCGTGCCGTCCGCCCGCACGAGCCCCGCCGGGGCGCCGAGCCACGCCCCGGCGTCGCCGAGGCCCCAGTACGTGATCGACTCGACCGCCGGGTGGGCCACGAGCGCCGTGTAGTGCGACACCACGTCGTCCGCCTGGCGCGCCTCGCCCTCGGGCGTCGACGGCCACCGGGCGACCTGGTGGTCGTTGAGGTCCTCGACGTCGGCCGGCATGAGGTCGCCCGAGACGAGCGTCGTCTCGGTCCAGTGGAGCGGCAGCCCGAAGCGCGCGAACCGGTCGCACGCCTCCAGGAGCCGGTCGGCACCGCGGAAGCCCTGGTGCATGTGCGATTGCAGCCCGATCGCATCGATCCGCACCCCCGCGTCGAGCAGCTCCTCGATCAGCCGCTCGTACTCCGGCCCCAGGTCGAAGTCGTTGATCAGCAGGCGCGGCGAGGTGCCCTGGCTGCGCGCCTCGTCGACCGCCAGCCGCACCATCTCGACGCGGCCGAGACGTGCGCACAGCCGGCTGATCGCGTTGGGGACGCCGTCGGGCTCGTTCGTGAACCGGGGCATGATCACCACCTCGTTGATGGCGTCCCACGTGTCGATCAGGCCGGCGAGGTCGCGCACCTCCCGGCGCACGCGCTCGCGGAGCAGCCGCTCGGCGTCGTCCAGCGGCAGGCGGTCGACCCACGGGGCCTTGACCGTGTGCCACACCAGGGGGTGCCCCTTGAGGCGCACCCCCTGGTCGGCGAACCACCGCGCCGCCGCCGTGAGGTCCGCGAGGGCGGTCTCACCGCGCCGCGGCTCGTAGCGCCCCCAGTACACGGGCAGGGTCGCCGTGTCGAACAGCCCCAGCCAGAGGTCCTGGTAGCCGGCGTCCGCGTCCGCCACCTCGAAGGCCGCGCAGCCGAACTCGAACGCGTGGCGCACCTGGCGCACCGTGACGTCCTCATGGGCCAGGGGCCGACCGTCGCCGTCCGTCAGCGTGACGGCGCTCCGGGTGCGCCGGTGATCGAGACCGGTCACGCCGCGCCCTCGGCCCGTCCGCCGTGCCAGGCGTCCTCCGACGTGAGCGGCACGAGCGGCGGCACCACGGGCACGGTCGTCATCTCGACCCGACGGCCCGAGTCCGCGGAGTCGAGCAGTCCCGTCATGACCTCCATGACGTGCAGCCCGACGTCGCCACCGGCGCGCGGGGACGCCGACGCGTCGCCGTCCAGCCCGGCCGCCCCGACCATCTCCAGCAGGCCGATCCCGCGGCCGGCGCCCACGAAGCCGGCGCGCGGGGGCAGCACCTCCCACTCCGTGCCGCCGAGCGACCGCAGCTCGACGTCGCCGTCGAACCGGTTGGGGTCGGGCACCACGAGCGAGCCGGCGGTGCCGTGCACCTCGATCGGCCGCGCGTGCGAGCCGACGGCGTCGAAGCTCACCGTCACGGTGGACAGCGCGCCGCTCGCGTGGCCGAGCACGCCGGTGACGTGCGTCGCCACCTCGACCGGCACGCGCTCCCCCGCCCGCGGGCCGGAGCCGATGGTGCGCTCGTCCCGCGACCGCGAGGCCGCGCCCTGCACCCACGCGACCGGTCCCAGGATCTGCACCAGGCTCGTGAGGTAGTACGGGCCCATGTCGAGCAGCGGCCCGCCGCCCGGTGCGTAGTAGAAGTCCGGGTTCGGGTGCCAGAGCTCGTGCCCCGGGGACACCCATGTGGCGACGGCGGCCGTCGGCGCGCCGATCCGGCCGTCCGCGACGGCGGCTCGGGCGGTCTGCACGCCGGTGCCGAGCACGGTGTCCGGGGCGCAGCCCACGCGGGTGCCCGCGGCCGACGCCGCGGCCATCACTTCGCGCGACGCCGCCAGGTCCACCGCGAGCGGCTTCTCGCCGTAGCGGTCGACGCCGGCCGCCGCGCACGCCTTCGCGACGTGCGCGTGCACGCCGGGCGTCGTGAGGTCCAGGACGACCGACACGTCGGGGTCCGCGACCAGCGCGTCCAGGTCCGCGGCCACCCGCGCCCCGGGCAGCTCCGCCGCGACGGCCTCCGCCCGCGACCGGTCCAGGTCCGTCACCGCGACGACCCGCGCCCGCGGGTGCCCGGCCAGCGTGTCCAGGTACTGGCGCGAGATGACGCCCAGCCCGACGATGCCGATCCCGACCATGTCGTCGCCTCGCGGCGCGTTCGTCGCCCCCACGCCTACCTGCTCGCCCACAGCAGCCCCCTCTCGACGATGGTGCGGACGGTCGGGTTCTCGAGCACGTCCACGGAATGGCCCGGCGTCGCGACGAACACTCGCCCCGCGCCCCACTGCCGCGTCCAGACCGCCGGCGAGGTCACCGGGCGGTGCCACGGGTGCCAGTCGGGCGCCGGGTGCGTGGTGGTGGCGAGGACGTCGATGAGGTCGTCGTGCAGCACCCAGTACTGCTCGGTCTCCAGCTCGACGTCGTCCAGGCCCGCGGTGATCGCGTGCTCCCGGCCCAGGTCCGTGAGCTCGATCGTGTGCCGCAGGTAGTTGTCGGTCTGGTCGCCGTGCCGCAGGTGCGCCTCCTTGCCCGGGTGGGTGGCGAACTGCCCGCCCACCAGCTGGAGGTAGTCCGAGCTGTTCCGGTAGGAGTCGGCGATGCCGCCGTGCCACCCCGCCAGGCCGGTGCCCGCCTCGACGGCCGCGCGCAGACCCTGCAGCGCGGGGCCGCTGATCTGCGACATCGTCACGCACTGCAGCACCAGGTCGGTCGCCGCCATCGCGTCGGCGTCGGCGTACACCTCGTTGTCCGTCTCGACCCGCACCTCGAACCCTTGCTCGCGCAGGAAGGGCAGGAACAGGTCCGTGGCCGCCTCGGGCTGATGGCCGTCCCATCCGCCGCGCACCACGAGCGCTCGTCGCGTCATACGTCTCCTTCGTCGTGTGTCGTCAGACCTTTTCAGAGCCGAGCAAGCCCTTTCCACTCGCCGCGCTGGAGGGGGAGCACCGCGCCGTGCTTGGTGTGCGGGGGCAGGTGCAGCTCGTCGTCCGGCACCGGCTCCCACCGTGCGGACGAGATGTCGGTCGTGGTCAGCGCCCGGTACCCCTGCGGCGGACGGCCGTACTGGTCCACCCACAGGTACCACCGGCTCCCGTCGTGCGTCGGGAAGACGAGCGGCCCCTCGACCGCCGGACCGAAGCCCTGGCCCAGCCCTGTCGCGAGCGTCCTGAAGGCCGGGTTGAAGAACGACGACCCCACCTGGTGGAACACCTGCCACGACCCGGGCGCGGCGTCGTCCTGCTTCGCGAACCGGTGCACCTCGTCGCCGACGGTCACCGCCGTCATGTCGATCACCCCGCCGGGCAGCTCGAGGTACGTCTCGGCGGGGGTGAACGTGCGCAGGTCGCGGGTCGTGGTGGTCAGGATCCGCGGCACACAGGGGCCCTCGTGCCGCGGGTCGTCCGGGGCGTAGAGCGCCGCCGCGAAGTGCAGCACGAGCACGCCGGTGTCCAGGTCGTGGAACACCTCCGGCGCCCAGGCCATGCCCGCGTGCGGCGGCGCGACGGTCATATGGCGCGGCTCCGACCACGTCAGGAGGTCCGGCGAGTCCCAGACGACGACGTCCCGGCTGCCGTGCCGGGCGAACTCCTCCCAGTCCGGGCCGGCGGGACGCCACACCCGCAGGTCCGTGGCGACGAGGTGGAAGCCCTGGCCGTCGGGCCGGCGCACGACGTGCGGGTCGCGGACGCCGGTGGTGCCGGCGCCGGTCTCGAGGACCGGCTCGCCGCCACGGAGCGGACGCCATCGCAGCGGGTCGTCGCCCTCGCTGAGGCTGAGGTGGATCCGCTCCCCGTGGCCCGCCCGGTCCTCCACGAAGTGCACGAGGAGATAGCCGTACGGATCGTCGGAGCACATCGTCGGGCCTTCCCGGTTTATCGTTAATCCGGGCCGACCCTCGCACGGCGGGACCACGTCGTCAAGGCCCGCAGGACGGCGCCGCGCACGGCCTGGCAGGATCACCCCGGGAGGTGGCGCATGGTCACGATGAGCGACGTCGCGCGGGAGGCGGGGGTGTCGATGATGACCGTCTCCAACGTGCTCACGGGCAACAAGCGCGTGGGCGAGCCCACCCGCGACCGGGTGCTCGCGGCGGTCGAGTCGCTCGGGTACGAGGTGAACCTCACCGCCCGGCACCTGCGCGCCGGCCGCACGGACACGGTCGCCCTCATCGTGCCCAGCTTCCACGACTACTTCGGCGAGGTCGCGGACCGGATCGCCCCGCTGGTCGAGGCCGGCGGCCGTCACCTCGTCGTCGAGCGCACCAGCGCGGACGCCCGCAGCGAGATGGAGTCGCTGAGCATGCCGAGGCTGCGGATGTACGACGGCGTCCTCCTCTCGGTGGCCGGCCTGCACAGCGACGAGCTCGACCGGGTCCCGACGTCCACCCCGATCGTGCTCCTGGGCGAGCGGGAGGTGCCCCAGCAGTTCGACCACGTCCGCCTCGCCAACGTCGAGGGCGCCCGGCTGGCGACGGCGCACCTGCTCGAGCGCGGGGCGCGGCGGGTGCTCGCCCTCGGCGCCTCCGTCGAGGCGTCGGTCGGCATGGAGTCGGACCGTCGTGCGGGGTGGGCCGAGGCGCACCGTGCGGCAGGGCTCGTCGCGGACGAGCGCCTCGTCACGCCCGTGCCGGACTTCACCTCCGAGGCCGCGTACGACGCCGTCAGCCGGCTGCTCGACGACGACATGTCGTTCGACGCCGTCTTCGCCGTCAACGACACCGTGGCGTTCGGCGCCGTGGCCGCGCTCGCGGAGCGGGGCGTCCGCGTACCCGACGAGGTCCAGCTGGTGGGCTTCGACAACCTCGGGGTCTCGCGGTTCGTCCCGCCGGGGATCACGTCGGTCGACCCGGGCTACGACGTCGTGGCGGCCACGGCCGTGCGGCTCCTCGAGCAGCGGATGGGGGGCGGGGACGGACCGCACGAGCACGTGACCGTCCCCGTCCGCCTGGTCGAGCGAGGCTCGACCCGCTCCTGAGGCCCCCAGTCCTCGGATCTCTTGCCCACGGGCGACCGCCCGTTCGTTGCCGTGCCCGACGGGTTCCGGCTAGGTTGGCTTCAGTCATCCGATCTTTCTGCCCGTCGCCACGAAGAGGTGCGCATGCCCACCATCACCGACGTCGAGATCACCGACGTCCGTTTCCCCACCTCCCGCACGGCCGACGGGTCGGACGCGATGAACGCGGACGCCGACTACTCGGCCGTGTACGTCGTCCTGCGCACCGACGGCACCGACGCCGCGGGCGAGCCGCTGGCGGGTCACGGCCTGACCTTCACCATCGGGCGCGGCACGGACGTCGTCGCCCTGGCGGCCCGGCACCAGGCGGACCGGCTCGTCGGGCGCGACGTGGACGACGTCGTCGGCGACCTGGGCGCCACGTACCGCAACCTCACCGGCGACAGCCAGCTGCGCTGGCTCGGGCCGGAGAAGGGCGTGGTGCACCTGTCGCTGGCCGCCGTGCTCAACGCTGCCTGGGACCTCGCCGGGCGCCGCGCCGGCAAGCCCGTGTGGCGGCTGCTCGCGGACATGACGCCCGAGCAGCTCGTCGACGTCGCCGACCTGCGCTACCTCTCCGACGCCCTCACCCGCGACGAGGCGCTGGAGATCCTGCGCGCCGCCGAGCCCGGCAAGGCCGAGCGCATCGCGCACCTGGAGCGCCGCGGCTACCCCGCGTACACGACGTCCGCCGGCTGGCTCGGGTACGACGACGCGAAGCTGCGCCGCCTCACCCGGGAGGCCGTGGACGCCGGCTACCGGCACGTGAAGCTCAAGGTCGGCGCGCGCCTCGAGGACGACGTGCGCCGCCTCGGCATCGCGCGCGAGGAGCTCGGGCCGGACCTCACGCTGATGATCGACGCGAACCAGGTGTGGGACGTGCCCGAGGCCATCGAGTGGGTCCGCGCGCTCCAGCGGTTCGACCCGCTGTGGATCGAGGAGCCCACGTCGCCCGACGACGTCCTCGGCCACGCCGCCGTGCGCGAGGGCGTCGCCCCCGTCCGCGTCGCGACGGGCGAGCACTGCCACAACCGCGTGATGTTCAAGCAGCTCTTCCAGGCCGGCGCGACCGACTACTGCCAGCTCGACACCGGGCGCCTCGCCAGCATCAACGAGATCGTCGCCGTGCTGCTGCTCGCCGCGAAGTTCGGCGTCCCCGTCTGCCCCCACGCCGGCGGCGTCGGCCTGTGCGAGATGGTCCAGCACGTGTCGGTGCTCGACTACGTCGCCGTCTCCGGGTCGCTCGACGGGCGGATCACCGAGTTCGTCGACCACCTGCACGAGCACTTCACCGACCCGTGCCTGGTGCGGGACTTCGGCGAGGGCGTGTCGTACGTCGTGCCGACCGCCCCCGGCTACTCCACGCAGATGCGCCCGGAGTCCGTGGCGGAGTTCCGCTTCCCCGGCGGCGCTGCGTGGACGTCGTGACCGTGGTGACCTGGGACACGTTGCCCGGAACACGTTGACCTCAACAAGGGTTCAGGTCGTAGCGTGACCAGCAACGACATCCGCGACGACGAAGGGGACGAGATGCCCGTCTACACCCTGCCCGACCTGCCCTACGACTACAGCGCCCTCGAGCCGCACATCAGCGGCAAGATCATGGAGCTGCACCACGACAAGCACCACGCCGCCTACGTCACCGGCGCCAACACCGCCCTGGACAAGCTCGCCGAGGCCCGCGAGTCCGGCGACAACGCCGCGGTGAACCTGCACGAGAAGAACCTCGCGTTCAACCTCGGCGGCCACACCAACCACACCGTCTTCTGGAACAACCTCTCCCCCGAGGGCGGCGGCCAGCCCGAGGGCGAGCTCGCCGAGGCCGTCAAGGACGCCTTCGGCTCGTTCGAGAAGTTCCAGGCCCAGTTCGCCGCCGTCGCCACCGGCATCCAGGGCTCCGGCTGGGCCGTGCTCGGCTGGGACTCCATCGGCCAGCGCCTCGCGATCTTCCAGCTTTTCGACCAGCAGGCCAACGTCCCCGTCGGCATCACCCCGCTGTTCATGCTGGACATGTGGGAGCACGCCTTCTACCTCGACTACCTCAACGTCAAGGCCGACTACGTCAAGGCCGTCTGGAACATCGCCAACTGGCAGGACGTCGCCGCACGCCTCCAGCGCGCCCGCACCCAGACCGCCGGGCTCATCGTCCCCGCCTGACGGCTGCACCCGAGCGTGTGAGCGGGCGTGCGGCCCTGTCTCCCGGCGGAGGCAGGGCCGCACGTCCGCTCACAGCGCTGTCTGCTGGTAGAGGGCCAGGCGCGGCTCGCCGTCGACGACGACGTACGTGCTGGCCATGAGCGCGACGAACGGCGGGTCGTCGCCGCGCACGGCCCGCGCGCGGTAGACGAGCGCGGCGGCGCCGCCGTCGAGGCCGACGCGGCGCACGTCACGCAGGTCGTAGGAGTCCCACGGCGGCGCGCCGTCGAGCGACGCGACGACGGCGTCGCGGTCGAGCACCGAGCCGTCCACGAGCACCATGAGCGCCGCGGGCGTCATGAGGTCGCCGTAGAACGCGCCCCCGGCGCTCCGGCACAGCGCGTCCCACCCCTGTCGCTCCAGGTCGAGCAGCCGGTCGAGCGTGAGGTCCACCATCGCGCCAGGCTACGGACCACGGCGGGTCCACGCAGGAGGCACACCCCCGGATTCATCGGAGGAATCGGTGCAGCCGGGCGCGAACTGGGCCATAATCCACGACATGTCCCGCACCGATGAGGTCGTCGACGGCGTCCGCCGCATGATCACCGGCGGGGAGCTCGGCCCCGGCGACCGGCTCCCCGTGGAGAAGGACCTCGCCGATCGGCTGGGCGTCTCCCGCGGCTCCCTGCGCGAGGGGGTGCGCGCCCTCACCGTGCTCGGCGTCCTCGACACCCGCCAGGGTGACGGCACGTACGTCACCAGCCTCGACCCCGCCCGGCTCATGTCGTCGCTGCAGTTCGTCGTGGACCTGCACGGCGACACCAGCGCCCGCCCGTTCCACGCCGTCCGCCGCGTGCTCGAGACGGAGGCTGCCGGCCTGGCCGCGCACCGCATCACGCCCGAGGCACTGGAGGAGGCCCGCGCCGTCCTCGACCGGGCGGCGCGCACCCTTGCTCAGGACGACGTCGACCACCCCGCCTTCATCGAGGCCGACACCGCGTTCCACCGGATCGTCGCCGACCAGGGCGGCAACCCCGTGATCACCGCCCTCGTCGAGGCGATCGCCGGCTGCACCGCGCGCGAACGACTCTGGCGAGGCCTGCACGAGGAGGGCGCCGAGGCCCGCACCCAGCGCGACCACGAGGCCGTCTGGCGCGCCCTGGCCGCCGGCGACGCCGAGGCCGCGCGCGTGCGCATGGCCGCGCACCTCCTCGACGTCGAGGAGACCCTGCCCGGCCCGGAGGCCACCGAGGACTGACCCCGCGGGACAGGGTCCCCGGCGGCCGCGCCTAGACTGGACGTCGCCTGCGATCAAGCCACCGGTCACCAGCAGGCGACGCGCGTGAGAGGAACGGAACATGGCCGCCCACGGTGGCATCAATCTGAGCGACGACGGACTCCGGTGGGAGATGTGGGGCGAGATCGACGTCGCCGTCGCCCACGAGGTCTACGCCACGCTGGAGGCTGCGGGCGAGGGTCGCAAGACCCTCGACATGCGCAGGGTGACGTTCATCGACTCGTCCGGCGTGCGCCTCGTGGTCCTCGCGTGCGAGAACGGCCCGCACCCGCGGGTGGTCGGCGCTCCGCAGCTGGTCCGCGACATCTTCGAGATGATGAGCTTCGACATGCTGGTCGACTTCGTCGACGCCGACCCGGCGGAGCCCCTCGACGACGCTACGCGGACGGGGACCGGACCCCGATCGTGAGCAGCAGGTTGGCGTAGACGCGCTGGTCGCCGGTGGCGACCAGCAGGGCGACGTCGTCGGACCGCGCGGCGTCGTAGAACGCGAAGCGGTCCAGCTCGTCCCAGCCGACGTCGGCCCCGAGCATCGCCCGGTAGCCGGTGTGCGCGGGGATCTCCTCCCCCGCGGCGACGACGTCGCCCGCCACGCCACCGGGCACCATGACGGCGGCGGACTCGACGGGCACGGCGTCGAGCAGCACCTCGAGCACCTGGTCCACGGTCAGCAGGCCCGGCCGCAGGTTGAGGTGGACTCGCGCCGCGCCGGGGCGGGCGCCCGTGGAGTGCGGGTAGTTCGCGTCGGCGAGCAGCACCCGCGACCCGTGCCCCGCCGCGGCGAGCGCCGCGACGAGGCCCGGGTGCAACAGCTCGTAGCGCAGCACGACGTCAGACCCGCGCCGGGACCTGGGCGTCGGCGAAGGCGTGCCGCTGCCGGCCGACGCCGTCGATCTCGACCTCGACGACGTCGCCGTCGGCCAGGTACGGGAACCGGCCGGACAGCGCGACGCCCTCGGGGGTGCCGGTGCAGATCAGGTCGCCCGGCTCGAGGGTCATGTACTGCGACAGGTGGTGCACGATCTCGGCGACGCCGAAGATCATGTCCGTCGTCGACGAGTCCTGCCGGGGCTCGCCGTTGACGAACGACCGCAGCCGCAGGTCGGCGGTGTCCACCTCGTCGGCGGGCACCAGCGCCGGGCCGGTCGGCAGGAACGCCGGGCCGCACTTGCCCTTCGACCACTGGCCGAGCGAGTCGTCGAGCTGCCAGGCCCGCTCGCTCACGTCGTCCACCACGGTGTACCCGGCGACGTGCTCGAGCGCCGCGTCGGCCGACGGCAGGTAGCTCGCCTGCTTCCCGACGACGATCGCGAGCTCGACCTCCCAGTCGACCTTGTCCGAGCCGGGCGGGATCGGCACCGTGTCGTCGGGGCCGACCACCGTGTTGGGGTGCTTGAAGAAGATGATCGGCAGGCGCGGCGGCTCGGCGCCGGACTCCCGCGCGTGGGCGGCGTAGTTCTGGCCCACGCAGACGACGGCGGTGGGTCGCGCGATCGGCGCCCCGACGCGCAGGGCGTCCGCGCCGTCGAGCACGGGCAGCTCGCCGGCGGCGAGGGCGGCGCGCGTGCGCGCGATGCCGTCGGCGGCGAGGAAGCCGCCGTCGACGTCGGCGGTCAGCGGCCGCAGGTCGTAGGTGGCGCCGTCGTTGCTGACGGCGGGGATCTCCTGGCCCACCGGGCCCAGGCGGAGCAGCTGCATCGATGTCCTCTGTTCTCTCTGGGGGGCGCCTCGATCATGCGCCCGTGTCGCGTCCCGGTCACATCCGTCCCGCCATGCGGGCGGCGGTGCGGACGGAGCGTCACGCGAAGGCGTCGGGGTGGGCCTCGGGGGCGAGCAGCCCCTGGCCCACCAGGTCGGTCCACAGGTCGGTGGGTACGACGGCGGCGTGCCGGTCCACGGCCTGCCGCACCTGGTCGGCGGTGCGCAGCCCGACGACGGTGCTCGCCACGGCCGGGTGCGTGCGCACGTAGGCGAGCGCGGCCTTCGGCAGCGTCGCTCCGTGGTCGGCACACACCTGCGCGATGCGACGGGTGCGGTCGAGCAGCGCGGCCGGGGCGGGCGCGTAGTCGTAGGTCGCGTCGTCGGGCACGACGTCGCGGGCCAGCAGCCCGGAGTTGTAGACGCCGGCGACGACGACGGCCGCGCCGCGCTCGACGGCCGCCGGCAGCAGGTCCGCCAGGGCGGGCTGCTCCAGCAGCGTGAACCGGCCGGCGCACATCACGACGTCCACGTCGGCCTCGGCGACGAACCGCGCGAGCATCGCCGACTGGTTCATCCCCGCCCCGATCGCGCGGACGACGCCCTGCTCGCGCAGCTCCACCAGCGCGGGGACCGCCTCGGCGAACGCCTGCTCCTCGTGGTCGTCCGGGTCGTGCAGGTACACGACGTCGACCCGGTCGAGCCCGGTGCGCTCCAGGCTGGCCCCGAGCGACCGCAGGATCCCGTCGCGGGAGAAGTCCCAGACCCGCCGCGTGGCGGCGGGCACGTCGAACATGTCCGGGTCCTTCTGGTGCGCCGTCTCCGGGGAGGGCACCAGCAGGCGCCCCGCCTTCGTCGACACGACGTACTCGTCCCGCGGGCGGCCGGCCAGGCTCGCCCCGAGGCGCCGCTCCGACAGCCCGAGCCCGTAGTGCGGCGCCGTGTCGAAGTACCGCACGCCGGCCTCCCACGCGACGTCGAACGCCGCCCGGGTCTCCTCGTCCGTCGTCTGCCGGTAGAGGTTGCCGGCCTGTGCCGCGCCGTAGCCGAGGCCGGTCAGCCGGACCCCGGTCTCCCGGACCTCCCGGGAGGGCATCGCGGTCATGCCTGCTCCGGCGGGCGCACGCGCAGCTCGTGCATGCCGCCGTCGACGGCGAGCGCGGTGCCGGTGGTGGCGGTCGCGAGCGGGCTCGCGAGGTAGCAGACGGCGTGCGCCACGGCCTCCGGGCTCACCAGCTTCCCGGTGGGCTGGCGCGCCGCGAGCGCGGCGCGCTCGGCGGCGGGGTCGGGGGCGGAGTCGAGCAGGCGGCCCACCCACGGGGTGTCCACGGTGCCGGGGTTCACGCAGGTGACGCGGATGCCCTCGCGCACGTGGTCGGCCGCCATGGCGAGGGTCAGCGCCTGCACGGCGCCCTTGCTCGCGGAGTACAGGGCGCGCTGCGGCAGCCCCGACCACGACGCGATCGACGCGGTGTTCACGACGGCCGCGTGCTCCGACGCCCGCAGGTGCGGCAGCGCCGCCCGCGTCACGCGCACGATCCCGAGCACGTTGACGTCGAGCACCCGCAGCCACTCGGCGTCGTCGTTGTCCGCGACCGTGCCCTGCGCGCCGATGCCCGCGTTGTTCACGACGACGTCGATGCCGCCCATCTCCGCCGCCGCGCCTTCCACGGCCGCGCGCACGGCCGCGTCGTCGGTGACGTCGGCGACCTGGGAGCCCGCGCCGTCGGGCACGCCGTCGCGCGTGCGGTCGATCGCGACGACCTGCGCACCGCGCGCGAGCAGCGCGCGCACGACGGACGCGCCGATGCCCGACGCGCCGCCGGTCACGATCGCGCGGATGCCGGCGAACTCCGGCGGGTTCTCGAGGGGGGCGGTGCTCACGGGTGCTCCTTCGTGCGGGTGGTGGTGACGTGCTCGACCGCGAGGCCGTAGGTGGCGACGGCGGTGCGGCCGCGCACGGCAGCGCGCTCGTCGGGGGCGAGGCCGGACAGCAGCTCGTCGGCGGTGGAGAGCCAGCGCCCGTAGCCCGACGCGAGCAGGCAGACCGGCCAGTCGCTGCCGAGCAGGAGGCGGTCGGGGCCGAAGACGTCGAGCGCGTGGTCGGCGGCGGGGCGCAGGTCCGCGGTGGTCCACGAGTCCCAGCGCGCCTCGGTGACCAGCCCGGACAGCTTCGCGACGACGTTCGGGCGGGCCGCGAGCGCCGCCAGGTCGCGGCGCCAGGCGCTCAGGTCGCCCGCGCCGGGGTTGCCGGCACCGAGGGGCGGCTTGGCCAGGTGGTCGAGCACGAACCGGGTGTCAGGGAGCGCCGCGGCGAGGCGGGCGCACGACGCGAGCTGGTCCGCGCGGACCACGAGGTCGAACGGCAGGCCCGCGGCGCCGACGACGGCGACGCCGGCGTGCACGTCGGGGCGGTCCAGGTAGTCGGGGTCGGCCTCGGCCTGCACCATCGTGCGGATCCCCGCGAGCCGGTCGCCGCCCGGCCCGTCGCGCAGCGCGGCGAGGCGGTCCTCGAGCGCCGGGTCGAACAGGTCGGCCCAGCCGACGACCCCCGCGATGCGTGCCGCGCGCCCCTCGGGCGAGGCGGCGACGTCGAGCAGGTCCTCGGTCTCGGCCCAGGTGCTCACGCTCTGCACGACGACGGTGGCGTCGACGCCGTGGGCGGCGGCGGGCAGGTCGGCCGGGGTGAAGTCGGCGTCGATGGCGGCCATGGTCGCGGGGTCGATCCAGTCCTGCGGGTGCCGCGCGCGGACCCACAGGTGGTGGTGCGCGTCGACGACGACGTCGGACATCCGGACTCCCTCGGCCTGCAGACTGATTCATCCAATGTATAGGCGTCCAGACCGCTTGCGCCAGCCCCGGCATCGGCGAGTATCCTCGGATCGCACCGCACAGACGTCATATCTCTGCGCGCGCTGTTCGACCGGCTCCGAGCCGGACCCGCCCGCTCGACGAGGAGTGATCCGCATGACCACGGCCGCCCCGCCCCTGCGCCCCGAGCAGGCGTGGTTCACCGAGGCCCGCTTCGGCCTCTTCGTGCACTTCGGCCTCTACTCCGCGGCCGCCCGGCACGAGTGGGTGATGAGCTTCGAGCGCATGACCGTCGAGCAGTACGCACGCTACGCCGAGGTGTTCGACCCGGACCTGTTCGACGCGCGCGCCCTCGTCCGCGCCGCCAAGGACGCCGGCATGAAGTACGTGGTGCTGACCACCAAGCACCACGACGGCTTCGCCCTGTGGGACTCCGCGGTCAGCGACTACAGCATCGCCCGCACCCGCGGGCGCGACCTCGTGGCGGAGCTGGCCGAGGCCGTGCGCGCCGAGGGGCTGCGGCTCGGGCTGTACCACTCGCTCCTCGACTGGCACCACCCCGACTACACCGTCGACGCCGACCACCCGCGCCGCGACGACCCCGACGCCCACGCGCTCAACGAGGGCCGCGACATGGCCCGCTACCGCGAGTACCTGCACGCCCAGGTGCGCGAGCTGCTCACCGGCTACGGCCCGGTGGACTACGTCTTCTTCGACTTCACCGACACCCGCGACCGGCGCGGCTGGCCGGGCAAGCGCCCCGAGGACTGGGACGCCGAGGGCCTGCTCGCCATGGTCCGCGAGCTCCAGCCGCAGGCGGTGGTGAACGACCGCCTCGGCATCCCCGGCGACCTCGTCACGCCCGAGCAGTACCAGCCCGCCGAGCCGATGCGCGACGACGGCGGCGAGCTCGTCGTCTGGGAGGCCTGCCAGACCCTCAACGGCAGCTGGGGCTACGACCGCGACAACACGAAGTTCAAGGACCCGGACCTGCTGGTGCGCATGCTCGTGGACACCGTGTCCAAGGGCGGCAACCTGCTGCTGAACGTCGGCCCGGACGGGCGCGGCGCGATCCCCCCGCGCGACGCCGCCACCCTCGCCGCGCTCGGTGCGTGGACGCGGCTGCACGGCCGGTCGATCACGGGTGCCGGCCCCGCCGACCCCGAGCTGGCCGCCGCCGTCGCGCCGGGGCTGCCGCCCGGCGTCGTGCTCACGCAGCGCGACGACCGCCTGTACCTGCACCTGTTCGCGTGGCCCTTCGGTCACGTCCACCTGCGCGACCTCGCCGACCGGGTGGGCTACGCCCAGCTGCTGCACGACGGCTCCGAGCTGCGCACCAGCCGCACCGACCCGGACCAGAAGGCGTTCAACACGATCCCCGGCGGGCAGCCGCCCGGCACCCTGACGCTGCACCTGCCCACCGCGCGGCCGGACGTCGCCGTGCCGGTGGTCGAGCTGTTCCTCGACCGGTAGCCGTCAGGCGCCCGCGACCTCCGCCAGGCGTCGCACGTCGACGGCCCAGCCGTCGGCGCCGCCGACGGCGTCCCGCATCCCCTCCCAGCCGCCGCCGTGGCGTTGGAGGTGGCGGTGCTCGAGGACGACGCGGGTGCGCCCGTCGTCGAGCGCCGTGAACGCGACGTGCACCTCGCTGCACCGTGCGGGGTCGGTCTCGACCTCCCAGCGCGGGGACACGTCCCACGTGAAGGCGAACCGCGCGGGCCGCTCGACGACGAGCACGCGCCCGATCGTGCAGCGGTTCCCCGCCGCGTCGACCTCGGTGATCGAGCCGCCGGGCCGGAGCTCGACGTCCATGTCGACGGTGCCGTCGAGCAGGTGGTGGGCGGCGTCCCACCAGGTCGACGTCCGACGCGTGAACACGTCGAAGACGTGCTCGACCGGTGCCGCGACGTCCACGGCGACGGAGACCGGGGAGGCCTCGGCGCCGGATCGGGTCAGGTCAGGTCGGGTCGGGGTGGTCATGGGAGGTCTCCTCTGCGACGGAGGCGAGCGAGTCGAGCGAGCGCCGCCAGAACAGCTCCAGGTACTCGCGGAGCATCGCGAGCCCCGCGGGGTCGGCGCGGTAGACGCGGCGTGTGCCGACTGCCTCGTCGGCGACCAGCCGGGCGTCCTTGAGCACGCGGAGGTGCTGCGAGACGGCCGGGCGGCTCACGGGCAGCCCGGCGGCCAGCTCCCCGACCGACGACGGCCGGGCCGCGACGCGCTCGAAGATCTCGCGCCGCGTGGGGTCCGCCAGCGCGGCGAACCCGGATACGTCAGTAGCCACTTACGGTAAGTTACGCCTGACGGTAGGCGCCCACAAGACCCCGGCAGAGATCGCGCGGTCCCGTGGATATACTCGCGGCGTCGAGGCGGACCTGCGCCGCCTTGCGCTCGAAAAAGGGGCGCACGGCAGCCCGGTCACCGGCAGTCACCGCTGCACGGCCAGCACGTCGGACCCGGCGTCGGGACCGCACGGGACACATACGGACGCACGCCACATCCGTCACTGTTCCCTGGAGGCCCCCGTGCCCACCGTGTCCGCCCACGTCGCCCGCACCCTCGCCCAGCACGTCGACCACGTCTTCGGCGTGATGGGCAACGGCAACGCCTGGTTCCTCGACGACGTCGAGCGCACCACGCCCGCCCGGTTCACCGCCGTCCGCCACGAGGCCGGCGGCGTCGTCGCCGCCGACGCCTACTTCCGCGCGTCCGGCCGCATCGCCGCCGCGACCGTCACGTACGGCGCGGGCTTCACCAACACCCTCACCGCGCTGGCCGAGGCGGCGCAGGCCCGCGTGCCGCTCGTCCTGCTCGCGGGCGACGAGCCGACGTCGGGACCGCGCCCGTGGGACGTGGACCAGATCGCGCTGGCCGCCGCCGTCGGCGCGCGCACCTATACCGTCGGGCGCGCGGACGCCGCCGCGACCACCGTCATCGCGGTCGAGCACTCGCTCACCTACCGCGTGCCCGTCGTGCTGGCCATCCCCTACGACGTCGCCGCGCTCGAGGCGGGCCCGGTCCCCGACGCGCCCGAGCCCGCCCTCCCCGGCCCGCTCGCACCCGCCGGCCCGTTCGACGCCGCCGCGATCACCGACCTCGCGCGCGCCCTCGCCGAGGCCGAGCGCCCGCTGCTCCTCGCGGGCCGCGGCGCCTGGCTCGCCGGCGCGGGCGAGGCCCTGGGCGAGCTCGCCGCCGCGACCGGGGCCCTGACCGCCACGACGGCGCTGGGCCGCGGCGTCTTCCCCGACGCGCGGTACGACCTCGGCGTCGCCGGCGGGTTCGGTGCCGACGGCGCGATGGCCCTGGTCCGCGAGGCGGACGTCGCCGTCGTCGTGGGCGCGTCGCTCAACCAGTTCACGATGCGGTTCGGCGAGCTCTTCTCCCCCGGCACCCGCGTGGTCCAGGTCGACACGGCGCAGGCCGCCACGCACCGCCATGTGGGCTCGTTCGTCCGCGGGGACGCCGCGCTCGTGACCCGCGCGCTGCTCGACGAGCTGCGCGCCCTCGACGCCGCCCCGTCGGGCTGGCGCGACTCCGTGGGCGTCGCCGCCGCCCGCACCTACGACACCGGGCCCGCGGACGGCCTCGCCGCCGACGGGCGGCTCGACCCCCGCGGCGTCGCGAGCCGCATCGGCGCGCTGCTGCCCGCCGACCGGGTGGTCGTCTCCGACGGCGGCCACTTCATCGGCTGGGCCAACATGTACTGGCCCGTGGCGTCGCCCGACCGGATGATGATGGTCGGCACCGCCTTCCAGTCCATCGGGCTCGGCTTCCCCAGCGTCGCGGGCGCCGCTGCCGCCCAGCCCGACGCCACCGTCGTGCTCACCACCGGCGACGGCGGCGGGCTCATGGCCCTGGCCGACCTCGAGACCGCGGTGCGCACCGCCGGCGGCCGCGGCGTCGCGGTCGTGTGGAACGACGCCGTCTACGGCGCCGAGGTGCACGTCTACGGCCGCCAGGGCCTCGCCGAGGAGCCCATGCGCATCCCCGAGACCGACTTCGCCGCGCTGGCCGCCGCCGTCGGCGCGGAGGGCGTCGTCGTGCGCCGGCTCGCCGACCTCGACCGCCTCGGCACCTGGGCGCTCGAGCCCGTCGACCAGCGCCGGTTCCTCATGCTCGACTGCCGCGTGTCGCCCACCGTCGTCGCGCCGTACCAGGAGGAGATCCTGCGGGTGAACCGCACCCGCTGAGAGGGCACCGGCACCGCCGGCGAGCGTCTCAGCCCACGCCGGGCGGGCCGTCCAGCACGGTGGGCGCGTACTCGAGCAGCTGCAGCCGACCGTCGAGGGTGCGGCTGTCGAGCAGCTCCAGCCGGACGTCGGGCCAGCCGTCGTACAGGCGGTCGTGGCCGGTGGTGCCGTTGACGACGGGGAACACCACGACGCGGACGCGGTCGACGAGTCCCGCGACGAGCAGCGAGCGGGCGAGGCCGGGGCTGCCGATCGTCCGCAGGGGGACGTCGTCCTGCTTCATGGCGCGCACCGCCTCGACGGCGTCGCCGGCGACCAGCGTCGTGTTCGCCCACCCCAGCGGCTCGGTGAGGGTGCCGGAGAACACGACCTTCGGGCGCGCGGTGACCTCGGCCAGCTCCTCCTCGCCGGTCTCGGCGAAGCTCGCGAACAGCCGGTAGGTCGTGGCGCCCAGCAGCGTCGTGTACTCCTGCCGGCCGTCCTCCTCGAGGAACGCGAAGTAGTCCGGACCGCCCATCCCCCACAGGCCGGGCCACCCGTCGGCGGACCCGAATCCGTCGAGGGAGGTGATGTAGTCGATCATCAGGTCTGCCATCGCGGGGCCTCCTCGGCCGCTGGGCGCTTCCTGGGTCGCCCACCAGTATCGGCACGACGCCGCGTCGTCGCGCGTGCGGACGTGTCTCGCCCGGCGGCACGACCCTGTCGTCCTGCCGTGCCGGCGGCCCGGGATCAGGCGGTCGCGGGGTGGTTCCGGTGCGTCACTCCGGCAGCACCTCGTCGTCGCGGTGCGCGCCGTAGAACTCGGACTGGCGCCGCATCGTCTCGCGCATCGGCGTGTCCCGCGCCGTCCCGTAGACCGTCCCCGGGAAGTCGAGCTCGCGCTGCACGGCCCAGATCTCGTCGTGGCTCCCGAGCGGCAGGATCCGGGCCGGGTCGCCCACGGCGACCCAGCCGATCGGGACGAGCGCACCGGGCGGGAGCACGGTGTTGACCTGCACCACCCCGTGGATGCGCACCTCGGCGCCCGCCCCGACCCGGCTGCCGGGGAACAGCGCCGCCCCGGTCGCGACGAACACCTCGTCCTCGACCGTGCTGCCGTTCACGTGGGCGTGCGGACCCACCAGCACGGCGTCTCCGAGCCGCGCGTCGTGGCCGCGGCGGCCGCGCACGAGCGCCTGCTCCATCACCACGGTGTCGCGGCCGACGACGACGGCGCCGTCCTCCGCGGTCAGGACGGCACCGTGCAGCACCCGCGCGCCGGCGGCGACGTGCACGTCGCCGATCAGCACCGCCGTCGGCGCGACGTACGCCGACGGGTCGACGGTGGGCGTGGCACCACGATGGCGGACGAGCATGGCTCGGACGGTACCAACCGGCGCGAGGCCGGCTGGTCGTCAACGGCCCACGAACACCCCGGCGAAGAACTCGGCCAGCTCGTCGGTGGCGTCGAGGGGCAGCACGTGCGCCACGTACTGGTCGGGGCGCACGACGACGACCACGCCGTCGCGGGACAGCCCGCGCTCCGCGAAGATGTCGTCCGCGGTCCACACGGTGGGCCCGGCGGCGTACACCTTCTCCCAGTCCGTGAGGCCCAGCGGGCCGGTCCGCGGGAGGAACACGCCGGGCACGGCGGCGAGGTCGACGTCCTGGAAGCCCTGCTGGTAGACGACCTTGACGTCGAGGACAGCGTCGACGTCGGCCCCCTCGGGCGTGAACCGGGAGACAGGTGACTCGGAGGACGCCATCCAGGCCGCCCACGCGGCCAGCGCGGAGCCCTCGCCCGGCGCGGCCGCGTCGGCGAACGCGTAGACCCGCCACCGGCCGTCGGCCTTGGCGTGGTGGCCGAGGTGCACGGCGTTGCCGTCGCACACCCGCGTCACCTCGGCGGACTTGAACCGCTTGCCGAGCGGGAACCCGGTGGCCAGCTCCTGCCGGGCGCCGCCGGCCACGATCGACGACGGCCCGTACTGCGTCATGAAGCCGGAGGGGAACTCCGACGTCGCGAGGTAGTGGTGGGCCAGCTCCTGCGGGTCGGAGATCTCCTCGGGCTTGCGGGCCATGAGGCTCGACCACTCCCGGTCGAAGTCGATGAGCTGCTGCGCGACGGGCTGCCGCTCGGCCGAGTAGGTGGCGAGGAGCGACTCGGGGCTGAGGCCGGTGAGCACGGACCCGAGCTTCCAGCCCAGGTTGAACCCGTCCTGCATCGACACGTTCATCCCCTGCCCGGCCTTGGCGCTGTGGGTGTGGCAGGCGTCGCCGGTGAGGAAGACGCGCGGGATGCGGTGCTCCTCGCCGTCGGGCACGTCGTCGAACTTGTCCGTGACACGGTGGCCGACCTCGTACACGCTGTGCCAGGCCACCTCCTTCACGTCGAGGGCGTAGGGCGTGAGGATCTCGTTGGCGCGACGGACGATCTCCTCGACCGGCGTGCTGCGCACCCGGTGGTGGTCGTCCGCGGCGACCTCGCCGAGGTCCACGTACACGCGGCAGAGGTATCCGCCTTCGCGCGGGATGAGCAGGATGTTCCCGGCCTCCGAGTTGATCGCGCACTTGGTGCGCCAGTCGGGGAAGTCCGTGTTGACGAGCACGTCCATCACGCCCCAGGCGTGCGCCGCGAACTCGCCGACGTGCTTGCGGCCGATCGCCTCGCGCACCGCGCTGCGGGCGCCGTCGCAGCCGGCGACGTACCTGGCGCGGACGGTCCGCTCCTCCCCCGCGCGCTCGCCGCCCACGTGCCGGACGCGCACCTCGACGGGGTGCTCGTCGCCGTCGTGCACGGTGAGGCCGACGAACTCGACGCCGTAGTCGGGCACGATGCGGGCGGGGCCCAGCGCGGCGGCCTCGGCGAAGTAGTCGAGCACGCGCGCCTGGTTGACGATGAGGTGCGGGTACTCGCTGATCTTGAGGCCGTAGTCCTCGGTGCGCGAGGTGCGCACGATGTTCCGGGGGTTCTCCGGGTCCGGGCCCCAGAAGTTCATCCAGCCGATGTTGTAGGCCTCGGCGACGATCCGCTCCGCGAAGCCGAACGCGTCGAACGTCTCGACGCTGCGCGGCTGGATGCCGTCGGCCTGACCGAGCACCAGCCGCCCCTCGCGCTTCTCGATGAGGCGGGTCGTGACGCCGGGGTACCGCGACATCTGCGCCGCGAGCAGCATGCCCGCCGGCCCCGAACCGACGACGAGGACGTCGACCTCGTCGGGCAGCTCGTCGGGCCGGTCCACGCCCGTGCCGGCGGGCGGCAGCACCCGCGGGTCGCCGGAGACGTAACCGTGGTGGTGGAACTGCACGAGCTCTCCTCATCGTCGTCGATGCGCCGCTCGACCTCCGTGTCGGGCGTGGCGTTCGCTGCGTTTGTGTTCTATATTCGAACACGACGTTCTACTATTGAATGCAGCGTAGCCCACCGGAAGGACGACGATGCCCGACGCAGGCTCCCCGCCGTCGCAGACCCTCAGCCGCGGCATCCGCATCCTGGAGGTCCTCGCCGACGCCCGCGCGCCCCTGACCATCGACGACGTCGCCGCGACGCTCGGCGTGCACCGCTCGATCGCGTACCGGCTGCTGCGCACCCTGGAGCACCACGGGCTCGTGGTCCGCGACACGAACGGGGGCGTCGTGCTCGGCGCGCGGATGGCCGCCCTGGCCGCGGGCGTCGCCCACGACCTGCAGGCCGAGGCGCTGCCCGAGCTCACCGCCGTCGCGAACGAGCTGGGGATGACGTGCTTCCTCGCCGTCCTCGACCACGACGAGTGCGTGACGCTCGTCAGCGTCGAGCCGCGGCACGCCGTCGCCCCGGTGGCGCAGCGCCCGGGCACCCGGCACCCGGTCACGGTGGGCGCGCCCGGCAAGGCGATCCTCACGCTGCTCCCGCCCGCGCAGTGGCCCGCGGGCGCCCCCGAGGCGCTGCACGCCACGGTCGCGCAGGCCGCGGAGCGCGGGTTCGCCACCAGCCACGACGAGGTGATCCCCAGCCTGGAGTCGGTCGCGGTGCCGCTGGCGCTGCGCGGTCGCGGGCCAGCCGCCGTCGCCGTCGTGCACGTCGCCAGCCCGCTCGACCACGCGCAGATCGCCGCCCGCCTCACCGCCTCGGCGAGCGCCGTGCGGGAGGCCCTCGGCGGCTGAGGGGACACGGTCGCCTGGCAGAACCGTCGATGCGCATGCATGGTGGCCCAGGGCGACCAGGTGCATCGGAGCCCTTCGTCGTCACGCCGAGGAGCGAGGTGCCATGAGCTCACGACCGACCGTCCCCGCCCGCGCCCACCGCGCCGCCGGGCCGCACAGACGCCTCGCGGCCGCCGGCGTCTGCGCCGTCCTGCTCGCCCCGCTCGGCGCGACGCCCGTGGTCGCCACACCCCAGGCGCCCGAGCGCTCGGGCGCGGCCGCGCGCCCCGCCGAGGGCCCTCTGGCCCTGGGGATCGGGCGCCAGAAGAGCTCGTCCACGATGCTCCGGCACTACCTGAGCTGGGCTCGGGCCTACGGGTTCCGGGTCTCCGAGCACCCGTCGTACGGCGGCGTGACCCGCGGGGCGCACTCCAAGAACTCCTGGCACTACGACGGCCTGGCGGCGGACCTCAACTACGGCCCCGCCGGGGCGCCCTCCTCGGAGCGCACCCGGGCGCGGACCGCCATCAAGGTGGCGGACTCGATGGGCCTCGGCGTGATCTACGCGCGGGACGGGACGGTCGGGTCGGCCGCCAGCCACCGCAACCACGTGCACGTCGACGTCGGCACGACGTCGAACTACGGCCGGGGCACCGTGCTCGCGCCGGCGGGCTCACGCACGACGCAGCGGCTGCAGCAGGTGGCCCACTTCCCCCTGGCCCAGCGCGACAACCTGTGGGGCCCGAGCACCGACCAGCGCCTGCAGGCGATCCGCGCCGCCTCCCGCATGCACGGCGGGAAGTTCCCCTACGGCGTGAAGACGGCGCAGCGCGCGGTGGGCGTCACCGCGGACGGCAAGTGGGGCCCGAAGTCCCGGGCCGCGCACGACAAGGCGGTCGCCGCCCTGCAGCGGGTGGTGGGAGTGTCCGCCACCGGCACCTGGGGCCCGGCCACCGAGAGCAAGTACCTCAGCGTGCGCAAGAAGCTGCGGTGACCGGGCCCCTCCGCCGTCGTCAGGCCCGCGAGACCCCGTAGATCGGGCTGGCCGCCTGCTCGTCCTCGTGCTCGGGGCCGAGCGGGATGCCGGTGCGGTCGCGCAGCAGCAGCGTGGCGGCGAACGCCACCACCATGACGCCCGCGATGTAGAACGCGACGGACGTCGCCGTCCCGGTGGTCTGCACGAGCCAGGCCGCGATGGTCGGGGCGAACGCGCCGCCCAGGATCGCACCGATCGCGTAGGTGATGGACACGCCGGAGTACCGGATCGACGCCGGGAACAGCTCCGCGAAGTAGGCCGCCTGCTGGCCGTACGTGAACCCGTTGCCGATCGCGAAGAGCGACACGCCGAGGAACAGCAGCCACGGGTTGCCGGTGTTCACCAGCGGGAAGAGCAGGAACACGGTGGCGAGGAACGCCACCCACCCGATGATGTAGGTGTTCCGGCGCCCGATCCGGTCGGAGACCGCGCCGGCGGCGAAGGTGCACACGAGCCAGACGACGGACGCGCCGGCCACGGCGAGCAGCACCGGCGTGCGGTCCATGCCGACCAGCCCGCCGTCGGCGATCGGCGTCGTCGCGTAGTTCTGCAGGTAGCCGCCGGTGGTCATGTAGCCCGCGGCGTTGTTTCCCGCGAACGTGAGGGCGGCGAGCAGCACCAGCAGCCAGTGCCTGCGGAACAGGGTGAGGATCGGCGTCTTCGCCGCCGCCTTCTTCTCGGCGATCTCGAGGAAGACCGGGCTCTCCTCGACCGACCGCCGCACGACGATCCCCACCACGATGAGCACCACGCTCAGCAGGAACGGGATGCGCCACCCCCACTGGACGAACGCGTCGCCGGGCGAGATCACGCCGGTCATGAGGGCGAGCACGCCGGAGGCCAGCAGCAGGCCGATGGGCACGCCGATCTGCGGGAACGCGCCCATGCGTCCGCGGCGGCCGTCGGGAGCGTGCTCGACGGCCATGAGGACGGCCCCGCCCCACTCGCCGCCGGTCGACAGGCCCTGGAGGATGCGCAGCAGCACGAGCAGCGCGGGGGCCGCGATCCCGATCGTGTCGTAGGTCGGCAGCACGCCGATGAGCGTCGTGGCCCCGCCCATGAGGATGAGGGTGACGACGAGCATCGCCTTGCGGCCGATCCGGTCGCCGAAGTGGCCGGCGAGGAAGGCGCCGAGCGGGCGGAACAGGAAGCTGATCCCCACCGTCGCGAACGACAGCAGGGTCGCCGCGCCCGGGCCGGCGGGCTCGAAGAACAGCGTGCCGAACACCAGGCCTGCCGCGCTGGCGTAGAGGAAGAAGTCGTACCACTCGATGGTGGTGCCGATGACGGTCGCGAAGGCGACCCGTCGGAGCTCGCGACGTTCGGTGTCGCTGGGGGTGGCTGCGATGCCGGTGGTCATGTCCGGAAGACCTCTCTGTCAGTCCGCGGGGGGTGGTGCAGTTCGCGAGATCGTATATCATCCGAGATACGACATGACAGCCTCGACCGACAGTGGGGTGCCCGTGGTCACCGACGACCAGCCCAAGCCCGGCAAGATCATCGCCGTCCACCTGAACTACCCGTCCCGCGCAGCGCAGCGGGGCCGGACGCCGCACCAGCCGTCCTACTTCCTCAAGCCCGGCTCGTCGCTCGCCGCGACGGGCGGCACGATCGAGCGCCCGCTGGGCACCGAGCTCCTCGCCTTCGAGGGCGAGGTCGCGATCCGCATCGGCACCGCCGCGCGCTGGGTCTCCCCCGCCGACGGCTGGTCGCACGTCGACGCCGTCACCGCGGCGAACGACTTCGGCCTCTACGACCTCCGCGCCGCCGACAAGGGCTCCAACCTGCGCAACAAGGGCGGCGACGGCTACACGCCGCTCGGCCCGCGCTGGATCCCCGCGTCGGCCGTCGACCCCGCGGGCCTGCGGGTGCGCACCTGGGTGGACGGCGAGCTCGTCCAGGACGACTCCACCGGCACGCTCCTGTTCGACTTCGGCCGCCTCGTCGCGGACCTGTCCCAGCACCTCACGCTCGAGCCCGGCGACGTGATCCTCACCGGCACCCCGGCGGGCTCGTCCGTCGTCGGCCCCGGGCAGGTCGTCGAGGTCGAGGTGGACGCCCCGGAGGCACCCGGCGCCAGCGCCTCGGAGACACTGTCCAGCGGCCGCCTCGTCACCACCGTCACCGCCGGGACGCACGCGTTCGGCGACTTCGGCTCGACGCCGGCCGTGGACGAGACGCAGCGCGCCGAGGCCTGGGCCACCCCCGCGCCGGAGCCCGAGCCCGCCTTCGTCCTCACGGACGCCCACCGCGAGCGGTTCGCGGGCGTCGCGGTCGCGACGCTGTCGGCGGCGCTGCGCAAGCGCGGCTACACCGACGTCTTCGTCGAGGGCGTGCACGGCAACCACCCGGGCGACCGGTTCGTCGGCACCGCCCGCACGCTGCGGCTCATCCCGTTCCGCCCCGACCTCTTCGCCTCCCACGGCGGAGGCTTCAACGCGCAGAAGCGCGCGTTCGACGCCGTCGGGCCGGGCGAGGTGATCGTCGTCGAGGCGCGTGGCGAGCGCGGCACCGGCACCGTGGGCGACGTGCTCGCCCTGCGCGCCCACGTGCGCGGCGCGGCCGCGATCGTCACGGACGGCGGGGTGCGCGACGCCGACGCCGTGGCCGAGATCGGCATCCCCGTCTTCTCCCAGGGCCCGCACCCGTCCGTCCTCGGCCGCAAGCACGTGCCGTGGGAGACCGACGTGACCGTCGCCTGCGGCGGCGCCTCGGTGCAGCCGGGCGACGTCGTCGTGGGCGACGGGGACGGCGTCCTCGTCATCCCGCCCGCGCTCGTCGAGGAGGTGCTCGCCGAGTCCGAGGCCCAGGAGGCCGCCGACGCGTGGGTCGCGCGGCAGGTCGCGGCCGGCGCCCCCGTCGACGGGCTGTTCCCCATGAACGCCGAGTGGCGGGCACGGTACGAGCGCGAGACCGCCGGGAGTGCCGGATGACCGTCCCGACGACGTCGACCGCCGTGAGCAAGTCCCAGCGCGCGTACGCGTACCTGCGCGAGCGGATCGAGGACGGGCGCTTCGTGCCCGGCTACCGGCTGGTGCTGGCACAGCTCGCGGGCGAGCTCGACATGTCCGTGGTGCCGGTACGCGAGGCGATCCGCCGCCTGGAGGCCGAGGGGCTCGTGACGTTCGAGCGCAACGTCGGCGCCCAGGTCGCCCTCATCAAGGAGACCGAGTACCAGCACACGATGGAGACGCTCGCGCTGGTCGAGGGCTTCGCCACCGCGCTGTCGGCGCCGCACCTGTCCGCCGCGCAGCTCGACGCCGCGCGCGCGGTCAACGAGCGGATGCGCGAGTGCCTCGCCGACTTCGACCCGCACCGGTTCACGGAGCTCAACCTCGAGTTCCACGCCGTCCTGTTCGAGCCGTGCCCCAACCCGCACGTGCTCGACCTCGTGCACCGCGGCTGGCGGCGCATGACCGTGCTGCGCGACTCGTCGTTCTCGTTCGTCCCCGGCCGCGCCCGGGAGTCCGTCGCCGAGCACGACCGGATCCTCGACCTCGTCGTGCGGCTCCAGGCCGGCGACGCCACCCCGGAAGAGGTCGAGCTCGCCGCCCGCCGCCACCGCACCACCACCCTCGACGCCGTGCTCGCCCGCCAGGCGTCCCACCATCTGTCCCACAAGGCCACGGAGGTCCAGCGATGACCAGCCATGCACCGGATGCCAGCACCCACACCAGGAACGGGCACCGCCCCGCCGACCTACCCACCGCGATCCGGCACTACATCGACGGCCGCTTCGTCGACTCCGTCGACGGCGCCACCTTCGACGTGCTGGACCCGGTCTCGAACGAGACCTACCTCCGGGCCGCCGCGGGCAAGCAGGCCGACGTCGACGCCGCCGTCGCCGCCGCCCGCCGCGCGTTCACCGAGGGCCCGTGGCCGACGATGCTCCCCCGGGAGCGCTCGCGGGTGCTGCACCGGATCGCCGACCTCGTGGAGTCGCGCGACGCCCGCCTCGCCGAGCTGGAGTCCTTCGACTCCGGCCTGCCGATCACGCAGGCCCTCGGCCAGGCGCGCCGCGCCGCCGAGAACTTCCGCTTCTTCGCGGACCTGGTCGTGGCGCAGGCCGACGACACCTACAAGGTGCCCGGCCGCCAGATCAACTACGTCAACCGCAAGCCGATCGGCGTCGCCGGGCTCATCACCCCGTGGAACACGCCGTTCATGCTCGAGTCGTGGAAGCTCGCCCCCGCGCTCGCCACCGGCAACACCGTGGTGCTCAAGCCGGCCGAGTTCACGCCGCTGTCCGCGTCGCTGTGGGCCGGGATCTTCGAGGAGGCCGGGCTGCCCCAGGGCGTGTTCAACCTCGTCAACGGCCTGGGCGAGGAGGCCGGCGACGCGCTGGTCAAGCACCCCGACGTGCCGCTCATCTCCTTCACCGGCGAGAGCAGCACGGGCCAGCTGATCTTCGGCAACGCGGCCCCGTACCTCAAGGGCCTGTCGATGGAGCTCGGCGGCAAGTCCCCCGCCGTCGTCTTCGCCGACGCCGACCTCGACGCCGCGATCGACGCGACGATCTTCGGCGTCTTCTCCCTCAACGGCGAGCGCTGCACCGCCGGTTCGCGCATCCTCGTGGAGCGCGCCGTCTACGACGAGTTCGTCGAGCGGTACGCCGCCCAGGCGAAGCGCGTGCGCGTCGGGTACCCGCACGAGAAGGACACCGAGGTGGGCGCGCTCGTGCACCCCGAGCACTTCGACAAGGTCATGAGCTACGTCGAGCTGGGCAGGACCGAGGGCCGGCTCGTCGCCGGCGGCGGGCGCCCCGAGGGCTTCGAGACGGGGAACTTCGTGGCCCCCACGGTCTTCGCGGACGTGAAGCCCGACGCCCGGATCTTCCAGGAGGAGATCTTCGGGCCCGTCGTCGCGATCACGCCCTTCGACACGGAGGCCGAGGCGCTCGAGCTCGCCAACGGTGTGAAGTACGGGCTCGCGGCGTACATCTGGACCAACGACCTCAAGCGGGCCCACAACTTCTCCCAGGCCGTCGAGGCCGGGATGGTCTGGCTGAACTCGAACAACGTGCGCGACCTGCGCACCCCGTTCGGCGGCGTCAAGGCGTCCGGCCTCGGCCACGAGGGCGGGTACCGCTCCATCGACTTCTACACCGACCAGCAGGCCGTGCACATCACGCTCGGCAAGGTCCACAACCCCACGTTCGGCAAGTGAACCGCCCTCCCCTTAGGACGCTGCAATGACGCACCTCAACGACCGCACCCTCACCTCCTCCGGCTTCTACGTGAGCCAGGAGGCGCCGATCCACTCGGACCACCCGATCGCCACGCCGTCCAGCCCCGCGCCCGACATCCTGCGCTGCGCGTACATGGAGCTCGTCGTCACGGACCTCGCGGCCTCCCGCGTGTTCTACGTCGACGTGCTGGGCCTGTACGTCACGGAGGAGGACGAGCAGAGCATCTACCTGCGCTCCACCGAGGAGTTCATCCACCACAACCTGGTGCTGCGCCAGGGCGAGGTGGCCGCCGTCGCCGCCTTCTCCTACCGCGTGCGCACGCCGGAGGACCTCGACAAGGCCGTCGCCTTCTACACCGAGCTCGGCTGCGAGGTGCGGCGCGAGCCGGGCGGCTTCACGAAGGGCATCGGCGAGTCGGTGCGCGTCGTCGACCCGCTCGGCTTCCCGTACGAGTTCTTCTACGCCACGGAGCACGTCGAGCGGCTGTCGTGGCGCTACGACCTGCACACCCCCGGCGAGCTGGTGCGGCTGGACCACTTCAACCAGGTCACCCCGGACGTGCCGCGGGCCGTGAAGTTCATGCAGGACCTGGGCTTCCGCGTCACGGAGGACATCCAGGACGACGCCGGGACGGTCTACGCGGCGTGGATGCGCCGCAAGCCCACCGTGCACGACACCGCCATGACCGGCGGCGACGGCCCGCGCATGCACCACGTGGCGTTCGCGACGCACGAGAAGCACAACATCCTCGCCATCTGCGACAAGCTCGGCGCGCTGCGGCGCTCCGACGCCATCGAGCGCGGTCCGGGCCGGCACGGCGTCTCGAACGCGTTCTACCTGTACCTGCGCGACCCCGACGGGCACCGCGTCGAGATCTACACGCAGGACTACTACACCGGCGACCCGGACAACCCCGTCGTCACCTGGGACGTGCACGACAACCAGCGCCGCGACTGGTGGGGCAACCCCGTCGTGCCGAGCTGGTACACCGAGGCGTCCCTCGTGCTGGACCTCGACGGCAACCCGCAGCCCGTCGTCGCCCGCACCGACGACTCCGAGATGGAGGTGACCGTCGGCGCCGACGGCTTCTCCTACACCCGGCGGGACGACGCCGACGGCGGCGGCGTGCAGGGGTTCAAGCTGGGAGCCACCCTGTGACGGGGGCCGACGGCGAGCGCACCCTCGACGACGACGCCGTCGTCGCCGTCGCCGACGAGCTCGCCGAGGCCGACCGCACCCGCACCCCCGTGCCGCTGCTCACCGCGCGGCACGAGGGGATGACGGTCGCGGACGCGTACGCCGTGCAGCGCACGTGGCGCGAGCGCGGGGAGGCGCGCGGCCGCCGCGTCGTCGGGCACAAGATCGGCCTGACGTCGAAGGCCATGCAGGCCGCGACCGGCATCACCGAGCCGGACTACGGCGTGATCTTCGACGACATGGTGCTGGAGTCGGGCAGCGTCGTGGAGCACGCCCGGTACTCGAACGTGCGGGTCGAGGTGGAGCTGGCGTTCGTGCTCGCGTCGCCGCTCGAGGGCCCCGGGACCACCGTCACCGACGTGCTGCGCGCCACCGACCGCGTCGTGCCGGCCCTGGAGATCCTCGACGCGCGCGTCGAGATGCCGGGACGCACCATCGTCGACACCATCAGCGACAACGCCGCCATGGGTGCCATGGTGGTGGGCGGGCGGCCCGTGCGGGTCGACGACGTCGACCTGCGCTGGGTGTCCGCCCTGCTGTACCGCAACGAGACCATCGAGGAGACGGGCGTCGCCGCCGGCGTGCTGGGGCACCCCGCCGCGGGCGTCGCCTGGCTCGCGAACAAGCTGGCGGCGCACGGCGACTCGCTCGCCGCCGGCGAGACCGTCCTGGCCGGGTCGTTCACCCGCCCCACGTGGGTGCACCCCGGCGACACCGTGCACGCCGACTACGGGACCCTGGGGGCCGTGACATGCCGCTTCGTCTGACCGACGGACCGACCACCGACCGCTCGCTCGCCGCGATGCTCGCCGAGGCCGCGGACGAGGGACGCCCCCTCGTCGGTGCCTGGTCCTCGATGGGCAGCCCCGTCGCCGCGGAGCTCCTCGCCGGCAGCGGGCTCGACGTCGTGCTCGTCGACGGCGAGCACGGGCCCAACGACCTCAGAGACGTCCTCGCCCAGCTCCAGGCCACCGCCGCATACCCGGTCGCGACGCTGGTGCGCGTCCCGTCCGGCGACCCGGTGGGCCTCAAGCGGGTGCTCGACCTCGGCGCCACGAACGTCCTGGTGCCCATGGTCGACTCCGCCGCCGAGGCCGAGGCCGCCGTCCGCGCCGTCCGGTACCCGCCGGCCGGCGTGCGCGGCGTCGGCAGCGCGCTCGCCCGCTCGTCGCGCTGGGCCCGGGTGCCCGGTTACCTCGGTGGCGCGGACGACGGCATCACCCTCGTCGTCCAGCTCGAGACGCGCGCCGCGATCGACGACGCCGCCGCCATCGCCGGCACGGACGGCGTCGGCGCCGTCCTCGTCGGCCCCGCCGACCTCGCCGCGTCGCTCGGCCACCTGGGCCGGCAGGACCACCCCGAGGTCGTGGACGCGGTGCTCGGCGCGATCGCCGCCTGCCGCGCCGCCGGCACCCCCGTGGGCGTCAACGCCTTCGACCCGGCCATGGCCGACCGCTACCTCGACGCCGGGGCGGCCTACGTCGTCGTCGGCGCCGACGTCACCCTGATCGCGCGCGGGTCCGAGCAGCTCGCCGCGCGCGTCGCCTCCCGCACCACGACCCCGCAGCCGAAGGACGGTGGAACCCGATGACGACGACCACTCCGACATCTCCGACCAGCTCGACCAGCCCGCGCGAGCGCGCGGCCGAGCTCCTCACCAGCACCCCGACGGGCCTGCTGGTCGGCGGCACGTGGCGCGACGCGTCCGACGGCGGCACGTTCGCCGTCGAGAACCCGGCCACCGGGGAGACCCTGACCCACGTCGCCTCCGCGACGGGTGACGACGCCCGGGCCGCGATGGACGCCGCCGCGGCGGCGCAGGCGTCGTGGGGCGCGACCCCGGCGCGGGAGCGGGCCGAGATCCTGCGCCGCGGGTTCGCCCTCGTGCAGGAGCGGCGCGAGGACCTCGCGCTGCTCATGACGCTCGAGATGGGCAAGCCGCTCGCGGAGGCGCGCGGCGAGGTCACGTACGGCGGCGAGTTCCTGCGCTGGTTCGCCGAGCAGGCCACCCACGACGACAGCCGCTACGCCCGCACCCCCGAGGGCTCGCTGCGGATGCTCGTGCAGCGCCGGCCCGTGGGCCCGTGCCTGCTCATCACGCCGTGGAACTTCCCGCTCGCGATGGCCACCCGGAAGGTGGCGCCCGCCGTCGCCGCCGGCTGCACGATGGTGCTCAAGCCGGCCCGTCTCACCCCGCTGACGTCGCTCCTGTTCGCGCAGCTCATGGTCGAGGCCGGGCTGCCCGACGGTGTGCTCAACGTGGTGCCGTCGGCCTCCGCCTCGGCCGTGAGCGAGCCGGTGATGGCCGACCCGCGGCTGCGGAAGGTGTCGTTCACCGGCTCCACGCCGGTGGGGCAGGCGCTGCTGCGCTCCGCCACCGAGAACGTGCTGCGCACGTCGATGGAGCTCGGCGGCAACGCCCCGCTCGTCGTCTTCGAGGACGCCGACCTGGACGCCGCGGTCGACGGCGCCATGGCCGCCAAGCTGCGCAACGGCGGCGAGGCCTGCACCGCCGCCAACCGGTTCTACGTGCACGAGTCCGTGGCCGACGAGTTCGTCTCCCGCCTCGCCGAGCGCTTCCGCGCCGTCGTCGTCGGGAACGGCCTGGACGACGGCACCACGTTGGGCCCGCTCGTCGAGGCGAAGGCCGTGGACTCCGTCGCGGCGCTGGTGGACGACGCCGTCGCGCGCGGCGCGCAGGTCGTCGTCGGCGGAGAGCGCCCCGACGGCCCCGGCCACTTCTACCCCGCGACGCTGCTGCGCGACGTCCCCGCGGACGCCCGCTGCATGACGGAGGAGATCTTCGGCCCCGTCGCCCCGGTCGCGACGTTCGCCACCGAGGACGAGGCGGCGGAGCTCGCCAACTCCACCGAGTACGGGCTGGCGTCGTACGTGTTCACCGGGGACGTGCGCCGCGGGCTCGCGTTCGCCGAGCGGCTCGAGTTCGGCCTGCTGGGCCTCAACGCCGGCGTCATCTCCAACGCGGCCGCACCGTTCGGCGGCATGAAGCAGTCCGGCACCGGCCGCGAGGGCGGCTTCGAGGGCATCGCCGAGTACCAGGAGACGCAGTACGTCGGCATGCCGCTCTGACCGCGAGGTAGTCCGGGCTCAGGCGAGGTAGTCCGGGCTCCGGCGAGGTAGTCCGGATCCCCGCGAGGTAGTTCGAGGCCCGGCGAGGTAGTCGACTACCTCGCCGGGGCGCGAAAAAACACCGCCGAATGGGGACAAACCCCCGGGGGAGACCCCCACGAGTCCCCCCCCCCCGGGCGCCCGCACCAACGCGGCGAGGG
>NZ_JBHTUY010000009.1:0-84341 GCF_042793335.1 Isoptericola sp. NPDC056573 | reverse complement strand
CCGCGGGGCACGGGCGTGTTCCCCGGGCCCCGGGCTCGTTCGTCGGCACCCCCGCGTGTTAGTTCGCGCCCGGGGGTGGTAGTCGACTACCTCGCCGGGCCTCGAACTACCTCGGCATCTTCGGAACTACCTCGCGGGTCAGCCCCAGACGAGTCCGCGCGCCGGGTCCTCGAGCACCTTCGCGACGTCGGCCAGGTAGCGGGCGGCGAGCTCGCCGTCGACCAGGCGGTGGTCGACGGACAGCGCGAGCTGCGTGACCCAGCGCGCCTTGATCTTGCCCTTGTGCACCCACGGCTGCCGGCGGATCGCGCCGAACGCGAGGATGCCCGCCTCCCCGGGGTTGAGGATCGGCGTGCCCGTGTCGGTGCCGAAGATGCCGACGTTGGTGATGGTGATCGACCCGTCCGCCATGTCCGCGGGCTGCGTGCGGCCCGCGCGCGCGGTGGACGTGAGGGTCGCGATCGCCTTCGCCAGGCCGAGCAGGTCGAGCGTGTGCGCGTCCTTGATGTTCGGCACGACGAGCCCGCGCGGCGTCGCGGCGGCGATCCCCAGGTTCACGTAGTGCTTGTAGACGATCTCCTGCGCGGTCTCGTCCCAGCTCGCGTTGATCTGCGGGTGCCGGTTGACCGCCAGCAGCATCGCCTTGGCGGCGACGAGCAGCGGCGTCACGCGCACGTCCGCGAAGTCCCGGTCCTCCTTGAGGCGGGCGACCAGCTTCATCGTCTTCGTGACGTCGATCGTCTGGAACACCGTGACGTGCGGGGCCGTGAACGCGCTGGCCACCATCGCCTCGGCCGTGCGCTTGCGCACCGACTTCACCGGCACGCGCGTCTGGCGGCCGTCCTGGCTGACCGTGCCCGACGCGAGCCACGGCCGGTCGTCGTCGGGGTACGTGGCGAGGGCCTTCGGCGCCGCACCCTCGGCGTGCGCGACGACGTCCTCCCGCGTGACGATCCCGCCCGGGCCCGTGGGGTGCACGGAGGCGAGGTCGACGCCGAGGTCCTTCGCCAGCTTGCGCACCGGCGGCTTGGCGAGCACGCGGGTGGTCGACGAACCGGGCGTCGCCGGCACGCTCGCCATCGGCTTCTCGATCGCGGGTCCGGCGGACGCCGGGGCGGGCGCGGGCACCGGGGCGGGCGCAGGCGCCGGTGCCGGAGCGGGCGCCGGTGCCGGAGCGGGCGCCGGTGCCGCGACGTCGGCGGCCGGGGCGGACGCCCGCCGGCGGCGCCGGCCCGTGGTGCCGCCGTCGCCCGTGCCGTACCCGACAAGCACGGATCCGGAGCCCTCGGCGGACGCGCCACCGGAACCCGCGGAGCCCGTCGGGGCGTCGTCGGCCCCGGTGGAGATCTCGATGATCGCGGTGCCGACGTCGACGGTGGTGCCCTCCTCGGCGAGGAGCGCCGTGACGGTACCGGCCCACGGCGACGGCAGCTCGACGAGCGACTTGGCGCTCTCGATCTCCACGATCACCTGGTTGACGGCGACGGTGTCGCCGACGGCGACGCGCCACTCGACGATCTCGGCCTCCGTGAGGCCCTCTCCCACGTCGGGCAGCGGGAAGCGCTGGGTCGTCATCGTTCTCCTCAGCTCGCTCTCGGTCGCTCTCAGTGGGCCAGCACGCGGTCGACGGCGTCGACGACGCGGTCGATGCTCGGCAGGTACTCGTGCTCGAGCTTCGCGACGGGGTACGGCGCGTGGAAGCCGCCCACGCGCAGGACGGGCGCCTCGAGCGAGTAGAAGCACTCCTCGCTGACGCGGGCCGCGACCTCGGCGCCGGAGCCGAGGAACGTCGGCGCCTCGTGGACGACGACGCAGCGGCCGGTCCGCTTCACGGACGCGACGACCGCGGTGACGTCGAGGGGCGAGATCGCGCGCAGGTCGACCACCTCGGCGCTGGTGCCCTCGGCCGCCAGCGTGTCGGCGGCCTTGAGCGCCGTCGCGACCGTCGGCCCGTAGGCGACGAGCGTGACGTCGGTGCCCTGCCGGGCGACGCGCGCCCGGTTGAGCACGTCGGCGCCGCCGGCCGCGGCCACCGTCGGGTAGGCGCCGGCCGTGACCTCGCCCTTGGACCAGTAGCGGCCCTTCGGCTCGAAGAACAGCACCGGGTCGGGCGACGCGACCGCGGCGCGGATCATGTCGTAGGCGTCCTGCGGCGTGGACGGCGAGACGACGCGCAGGCCCGGCGTGTGCGCGAACAGCGCCTCCGGGCTCTCCGAGTGGTGCTCCACCGCGCCGATGCCGCCGCCGTAGGGGATGCGGATGACGACGGGCACCTGGAGGCGCCCGCGCGACCGGTAGTGCATCTTCGCGAGCTGGGTCGTGATCTGGTCGTACGCCGGGAAGACGAACCCGTCGAACTGGATCTCGCACACCGGCCGGTAGCCGCGCAGCGCCATGCCGATCGCGGTGCCGACGATGCCGGACTCCGCGAGCGGGGTGTCGACCACGCGGTCCTCGCCGAAGTCCTTCTGCAGTCCGTCGGTGACGCGGAAGACGCCGCCGTTGCGCCCGACGTCCTCGCCCATGACGAGGACCTTCGGGTCCGACTCGAGCGCGGAGCGCAGGCCTTCCGTGATGGCCCGCGCGAACGTCAGGGTCTGCGGGGTTGCTGAGGTCATCGGGCCGCCCCCGTCGTCTCGTCCGTCTCGTTCTCGTACTGCTCGAACCACGCCCGCTCGGACTGCACCTGGGCGTGCTCGGTGGCGTACACGTGCTCGAACATCGCGCTGGTGGGCGGGGCGCCCAGCTCGCGCACCTCGGTGCGCAGCCGCTCGCCCAGGGCGTCGGCCTCGCGCTCGATGCCGGCGGCCCAGCCGTCGTCCCAGCCGCCCTCGGCGCGCAGCAGCGCGGCGAGACGGTCGATCGGGTCGCGGCGGGCCCAGTGGTCCTCCTCGGCGCGGGCGCGGTAGCGGCTCGGGTCGTCGGAGGTGGTGTGGGCGCCCATGCGGTAGGTGTAGGCCTCGACGAACGTCGGGCCGCCGCCGGTGCGGGCACGCTCGAGCGCCTCCGCCGTCACCGCGTAGCAGGCGAGGACGTCGTTGCCGTCCACCCGGACGCTGGGGATGCCGAAGCCCTCGCCGCGCTGGTACAGCGGGGCGCGCGACTGGCGCGACGTCGGCTCGGAGATGGCCCACTGGTTGTTCTGGAGGAAGAACACGACGGGCGCGTTGTTCACCGCCGCGAACACGAGCGCCTCGCTGACGTCGCCCTGGCTGGTGGCGCCGTCGCCGAAGTAGGTGACGACGGCGGCGTCGCGCGCGGCGTCGCCGGTGCCGACCGCGCCGTCGCGCTGCACGCCCATCGCGTAGCCGGTCGCGTGCAGCACGTGGGAGCCGATGACGAGGGTGTACAGGTGCACGTTGTGCTCGTTCGGGTCCCAGCCGCCGTGGTCCTCGCCGCGGTACAGGCGGAGGCGGTCGACCGGGTCGACGCCGCGCGTCTGGAGCACGCCGTGCTCGCGGTAGGAGGGGAACACGTAGTCCTGCGGCGACAGGGCGTAGGCCGACCCGACCTGGGCGGCCTCCTGGCCACGGCCCTGCGCGTACAGCGCGAGTTCGCCCTGGCGCTGCAGGGCCGTGGCCTCGTCGTCGAACCGTCGCGTCAGCACCATGTCGCGGTACAGGGCGCGCAGGTCCTCGGAGGTGAGGTGGTCGACACGCGAGCGGTAGGTCGCGTTGTCGGGTTCGACGACACGCTCGCCGGTGGGCGAGACGAGCTGGACCAGGGGTTCGACGTCAGCGGGCGCGACGTCGGCGGGCCCGTCGACAGGCATCTTGTCGGGCTCGCCGGTGGTGGGCTGCGGCACGCGGTCTCCTTCGCTGACGGCCCCTGGGTGGGGCTGGGCTGCTCCGGCACGGAGGAGGTCCCGGCCCACCACGACGGTGACCACCGGAACCTACGCCTTCGTAGCCTACGCCAGCGTAGGTTGCCGTCCAGGGGGCAGACCCCCCGGCGGCGGTGCCAATGTCCCCCCGGTCATTTTGGAGGAATCCTCCAAGCGCGAGGGCGGTCGACGCTGGCCGCGCTGGTCAGCGCGGGTACCCCTGACCGGCCCGCAGCGCGTCCCGCTCGCGCAGCACGGGCCACCGCGAGAAGGCGAACACCAGGAACATCACCACGTTGAGGACCGGCACGATGCCGACCAGCACCCACCAGCCCGAGTAGCCGGCCTTCTGGATGATCCGGATGTACGCGATCAGGAAGATCACGGCGACCGCGAGGTAGACGATGATCGCGGCGGTGCCGAACAACCATCCGTAGTCGTCGGCGAGCTGGTCGTAGTCCACGGTGTCCATGGCGGGGAGTCTTCCGCCGCGGCGCGGCACCGCAACCGGAGCCGGGGCCGGGCGGCATGTCGGTGGCCGGCGGGATGCTCGGGGGACACCTCGACGAAGGGACCCGCCCATGAACGCGCAGTCGACGCCGACGCCCGTCAACCCGCCGCAGCTGCACCAGAACCCCGCGTTCGCGTGGGGCATGGTCCTGCCCGCCGGGCGCACGCTCTACGTCGGCGGGCAGAACGGCACGGACCCCGACGGCGCCCTCGTGGAGGGCGGCCTCGGCCCGCAGACCGAGCAGGCCCTGCGCAACGTGCTCGCCGTCCTCGAGGAGGCCGGCACGGATGCGGAGCACGTCGCGAAGCTGACGATCTACCTCGACCCGTCGGTGGACCCGAACGACGGCTTCGCCGCCTCGCAGAAGGTCTGGCAGGCGCGCACCGCCGTCACCGTCCTCGCCGTCGCCCCCGCGAGGCCCGGCGCACTCGTCGAGGTCGAGGCCGTCGCGACGATCCCCGAGGGCTGACGCGCCCGCAGACGGCGCCCTAGGCCGACGGCCGTGCGCAGACACCGCGGTCGCGGGATCCTCCGGGTGGTAGCCGTGCTGGCGCTGTTCCTTGCCGTCGCCGACGGCTTTCGTTGGGGGAACCGCTGGTACGTCTCGACGATGTTCGAGGGCTCCTCGCCCGAGTACGCCCTCGAGATCGTCGCCAAGGCCCACGACGCGCTGGTGCACGGGCTGATCTGGCTCGTCGTCGCAGCCCTGGCCGCCGCCGTCGGGTGGCGGCTCCGGGTGGTGCGGCGGCCGGCGTGACCAGGTTCGACCGGATCGCGGGCGCACGCGTGATCCACGCCACCGCGCATGGCACGCTCGTGCGGTGACCGTCACCTCCGGCCGCGCCGACGCCGCCGACACCACCGCCCGCGGCCCCGCCGTCGACACCCTCGTCCACCTGCGCGCGGACGGCGTCAGCGTCCTGGTCGACGCCCGCGGCGGCGAGCTGCCCGCCGTCGTGCACTGGGGCGACGACCTCGGCCCGCTGACCGCCGACGACGCGGCCGCCGTCGTCGTCGCCGCGGCCGCCCCGCTCGTGAACAGCGGGCCGGACGAGCCGACGCGGCTCACCCTCGCGCCGGAGCCCCGCACGGGTTGGCTCGGCCGTCCGGGTCTCGTGGGCGAGCGCGACGGCGACGGGTGGTCGCCGCGCTTCACGACCACGGTCGCGACGCTCTGCGGCGGTCCGCTCGCCGGCGGCCTCACGGAGGCCGGCGCCGGGGCCCTGCGCGTCGAGGCGACGGACCCGGTCGCGGAGCTCACGCTCGTCCTCGACGTCGAGCTCACCGTGGACGGCGTGCTGCGGGTCAGGGCCGCGCTCCGCAACGACGGCGGCCCGTACCGGCTGCACGAGCTCGCCGTCGTCCTGCCCGTGCCGCCGCGGGCGCGCGAGGTCCTCGACCTCACGGGCCGGTGGGGCAAGGAGCGGGTGCCGCAGCGGCACGACCTCACGGTGGGCACGCACCTGCGCGAGGGCCGCCGCGGCCGCACGGGCTTCGACGCCGCCACCCTGCTGACCGCGGGGGTCCCGGGCTTCGGCTTCGGCCACGGCGAGGTGTGGGGCGTGCACGTGGCCTGGTCGGGGAACCACCGGCACTGGGCCGAGCGCCTCCCCACGGGCGAGCAGGTGCTGGGCGGGAGCGAGCTGCTGCTGCCCGGCGAGGTGACGCTCGCCGCGGGCGAGGAGTACGAGACGCCGTGGGTGTACGGCGTGCACGGCCACGGCCTGGACGCGCAGGCCGCGCGCCTGCACCGGATGCTCCGCCGCCGCACGGCGCACCCGCACGGCCCGCGACCGGTGACCCTCAACGTATGGGAGGCCGTCTACTTCGACCACGACCTGGCGCGTCTCACCGCGCTGGCAGACGCCGCTGCCGAGCTCGGTGTCGAGCGGTACGTGCTCGACGACGGCTGGTTCCGCGGCCGCCGGGACGACACCCGCGGGCTGGGCGACTGGGTGGTCGACGACGAGGTCTGGCCCGACGGCCTGGACCCGATCGCCGACCACGTGCACGGCCTCGGCATGCAGTTCGGGCTGTGGTTCGAGCCCGAGATGGTCAACCTCGACTCGGACCTGGCGCGGGCGCACCCCGAGTGGGTCATGGGCGCCGGCGGCCGGGTGCCGGTGCCGTCGCGGCACCAGCACGTGCTCGACCTGTCGAACCCCGACGCCGCCGCGTACGTGCTCGAGCGGATGAGCGCCGTCATCGGCGCCCACGGCGTGGACTACGTGAAGTGGGACCACAACCGCGACCTCGTCGACCCGGGCTCCGGGCTGGACGGGCGCCCCGTCGTGCACGCCCAGACGCTCGCCGCCTACGGGATCATGGCCGAGCTGCGGCGGCGGCACCCCGGGCTGGAGATCGAGTCGTGCTCGTCCGGCGGCGGACGGGTGGACCTCGGCGTCGCCGAGCACACCCAGCGCGTGTGGGTCTCGGACTGCACCGACCCGCTGGACCGCCAGCAGATGCAGCCCTGGACGGCGCAGCTGCTGCCGCTGGAGTACCTGGGGGCGCACGTGGCCGCGGACGTCAGCCACCAGACCCACCGCGCGCACTCGCTCGCCTTCCGCGCGGCGACCGCCCTGTTCGGCCACTTCGGGATCGAGTGGGACCTCACGCGCTCGACGCCCGAGCAGCTCGCCGACCTGGCCGGCTGGGTCGAGCTGTACAAGGCCGAGCGCGGCCTGCTGCACACGGGCACGCTCGTGCGCCAGGACGCGCCCGACGCCGACTCCCCGCAGGTGTGGGGCGTCGTCGCGACCGACCGGTCCCGCGCCCTGTTCCAGGTCGCGACCCTGACCCGGCCCGCCACCGCGCCGCCCGGCCGGCTGACCCTGCGCGGCCTGGACCCCGAGCGCCGGTACCGCGTCACCCCTCTGCCGCTGAGCAGTGAGGCGTTCGGCGCCTGGAACGTGCCGCCGTGGTTCGCGCTGCCGTCCGCCGACGGCGCGCTCGCCTCCGACGGCATCACGCCGCTGCCGCGGCCGGCCCGGCCCGGCGACGTGCCCTGCGGCACGGTGCTCACCGGGCGCGCGCTCGCGGTCGCCGGCCTGCAGGCGCCGGAGGCCGCACCCGGCACGTCGCTCGTGCTGCGGGTGGAGGCCGTCGGCTGACGGCCCTCCCGGCTAAGGTCAGACCATGCCGACGCCGCCTGCCGCCCCTGCCACGACGATCCTCACCGCCGTCGGCGAGGAGTGGGCGGGCTCCGTGCTCGACCCCGCGGTGCGCGACCGGCTGGCCGCCCACGGCCCGGTCGTCGACCTCGGGGCCGCCGACGACGCCGCGTTCGCCGCCGCGCGCGTGCTCGTCACGGGGTGGGGCGCCGCGGAGCTGGACGCCGCGCTGCTCGACCGGCTGCCGCGCCTGGAGCTCGTGGCGCACGCGGCCGGCTCGGTGCGCGGCATGGTCACGCCGGAGGTGTGGGCACGCGGGGTCCGGGTCACGTCGGCGGCGCACGCCAACGCGCGCGCCGTCGCGGACTTCACCGTGTCGATGGTGCACCTGGCGGTGAAGAACGCGCTGCGGCTCGGCCTCACGGCCGCCCGGGAGCACGCGATGCCGGGGCGCGACGGGATCCGCGGCCTCGACGGCGCCACGGTCGGCCTGGTCGGGTTCGGGCTCATCGCGCGCCTCGTCGCCGAGGCCCTGCGCCCGCTCGACGTGCGCGTGCTGGTGCACGACCCGTACTACGACGCCGACAGCGCGCGCCGGGCGGGCGTGGAACCGGTCGGCCTGCCCGAGCTGCTCGCGGCGAGCGACGTCGTCTCCGTGCACGCCCCGCTCACGGACGGCACGCGCGGCATGCTGGGCGCCGACGAGCTCGGCCTGCTCGCGCCGTCCGCCACCCTGGTCAACACCGCGCGCGGCAGGCTGGTCGACCACGACGCGCTGGCCCGCACGCTCGCGGACCGGCCGGACCTGTTCGCCGTCCTCGACGTCACCGAGCCCGAGCCGCTGCCGGCGGGGCACCCGCTGCTGGGCCTGGGCAACGTCTTCCTCACCCCGCACGTCGCCGGCTCGCTGGGCACCGAGGAGGCCCGGCTGGGCCACGCCGCCGCGGACGAGGTCGACCGGTGGGCCGCCGGCGAGCCGTTGCGGCACGAGGCGCGGCCCGAGCAGCTGCCCTTCACCGCCTGAGCGCACCCTCAGCGCCCCCGCCCGGAGGCCGCCGAGCCCGACCAACGTCGGGTTTGGCGGCCTCTCGCATGTTCACTGTTGTGTGATTTTGTGTTCTGATCTGTTCGCTCGCGGGCCAAGTTGTTACCGCACCGAGACCGCAGGAGTTTGACCAGATCGGCCAAGATCGGCCAGAGTGTGTCGCGGACACCAGCTCATCACCCTCGTTGCCGAGGTTGACCCACAGGGACGTGGACATGACGAGTTCACAAACTCACACTCTTGAACACAGAAACTCACAGACGACACCACGACGGCTCAGCGACGGACAGTTCGCCGTCCTACTGCTCCTGCCGGGCGTCGCTCTGCTGGCCGGCGTCGTGCTCTACCCGCTCATCGCGGCACTGGTCACGGCGTTCTTCGAGCAGAGCCTCGTGCTGCCCGGACGCACGTTCGTCGGGCTGCAGAACCTCGTGGACGTGCTGCAGGGCGACTTCCTGCGGCTGCTGCGCCAGACGCTCGTCTTCACGCTCGGCACCACGATCCTGCCGTTCGTGGTCGGCTTCGCCCTCGCGCTGGCGCTGAACACGAGGATCCGCGGCGCCAAGGTGCTGCGCGGCCTCATGCTCATCCCCTGGCTCGTGCCCGGCGTCGTCGTCTCGTTCCTGTGGATGTGGATCTTCAACGCCAACTACGGCGTGATGAACGCGCTGCTCCAGACGGTCGGCCTCGTGGACGAGCCGCAGGCGTGGCTCGCCCAGCCGGGCACCGCGATGGGCGCCGTGATCCTCGCGAAGACCTGGCAGTCGTTCCCCTGGATGATGGTCATGCTCCTGGCCGGCCTCCAGACCGTGCCGGTCGAGCTGCACGAGGCCGCCGAGATGGACGGTGCGGGCACCGTGCGCCGGTTCTTCTCCATCACGCTGCCCCACCTCAAGGGCATCGTCGGCCTGGTGCTGCTGCTGGAGTTCATCTGGAACTTCCAGCACTTCGACATCATCTACGTCCTCACCGGCGGCGGCCCCGCGGGCGCCACCCAGACGTTCGCCACCGCCGTGTACGAGACCGCCTTCCAGGGCTACGACCTCGGCAAGGCCGGCGCGCTCGGCCTGCTGTGGATGGTCCTGCTCATGGCGCTCGTCGTCGTGTACGTCCGCTTCTCGGAGAAGGGAGAGGAGCGATGAGCGCGACGACGCAGCTCCCCGCCGCGCCCACCCCACCGTCGGCGTCCTCCCCGGCCGACGACGCGCCCCGCCCGCCGCAGCGCCTCCGCCGCGGCGCGCTGCGGTCGGAGCGCCCCGGCGTGCGGATCGCCGCCTGGGCCACCGTCGTCGTCTGCGGCGGGTTCGGCCTGCTGCCGGTGTACTGGCTGCTCGCCACGTCGCTCACGCCGCGCGACCAGGTGTTCAGCTACCCGCCGAAGTTCTTCCCGTCGGCGCCGACGCTGGACGCGTTCGCCTCGCTCGCCTCGAACGACCAGCTGTTCGGCTACCTGCGCAACAGCGTCATCGTCTCGGTGATCACCGCGGTGCTGTCGGTGCTGGTCTCGGCGTACATGGGCTACTCGTTCTCCAAGTTCCGCTACCGCGGCCGTCGCTCGCTCATGTACCTGGTGCTGGCGTCGCAGATGTTCCCGCAGGCGCTGCTGCTGGTCACGCTCTACAGCGTGTTCAGCGCCTACAACCTGCTGAACACGTACACCGCGCTGGTGCTGAGCTTCACCACGTTCACGCTGCCGCTGTGCGTGTGGATGCTCAAGGGCTTCTTCGACACCATCCCCGACGAGCTCATCGAGGCGGCGCGGGTCGACGGCGCCTCCCGGCTGCGGATCATCCACTCGATCGTGCTGCCGCTGGCCGCGCCGGGCCTCATCGCCGCGGGGCTGTTCGCCTTCGTCCGCGGGTGGAACGACTTCGTCTTCGCCCTCACCCTCGCCGGCCCGGAGAAGCAGACCCTGCCGCCCGGCCTGGTCAACACGTTCATCGGCGAGGCCTCGACGGCGTGGCCGGAGCTCATGGCGGCGTCGCTCGTCGTCTCGCTCCCGGTCGCCATCGCGTTCATCGCCCTGCAGAAGTACCTCGTCGGCGGCCTCACCGCCGGCGCCGTCAAGGGCTGACCGAGCCCGCGACGCCCGTCGTCTCCACCCACCTTCCCCACCCCGAACGACCCTCGATGCGGAGGACCCCCATGTCTCTCACCCTTCCCCAGAGCGCCATGTCGCGACGTCGCGTGCTCCAGCTGCTCGGCATCGGCGCCGGCACCGCCGCCCTCGCCGCCTGCGCGCCGTCCGCCGGCTCCGCGACCGGCAGCGCCGCGTCGGCCGCCGCGACCGGCGGCGCGAAGACGGACTTCGCGTTCTCGTCGTGGTCGTTCACCGAGGAGGCCGCGGCCCCGGCCCTCGAGGCGATCGTCAAGGCCTACCAGGACCAGGCCGGCGTCACCGTGAAGGACGTCTCGTTCCCCTACAACGAGTACATCAACCAGCTCACGCTGCAGGTGAAGGGTGGCCAGTTCACCGGCGCGGCGCACGTCGACGTCGCGTGGCTCGGCTCGCTCGCCGCCATGGGCAAGCTGCAGGACCTGTCGGCGCTGACCGAGGGCCGCGGCTACACCGACGCGGCCCTGTCGGCCGCCCAGTTCGACGGCGTGCAGTACGGCCTGCCGTGGACCATCGGCGCCATCGGCCTCGTCGCGAACTCCGAGATCCTGCAGAAGGCGGACATCGACCCCGACGCCTTCCCGGCCACGGTCGACGAGTTCGAGAAGGCGCTCAAGGACCTCAAGGGCCTCGGCGGCGGGCTGATCCCCTACGCCGCGTCCACCAAGGCGGCCCAGCTCAAGGACATCCTCATCTGGATGGAGACGTTCGGCAGCCCGCTCGTCGACGGCGACACCGTCACCATCGGCGACGACGCGTCCGTCGAGGCCGTGACCTGGTACAAGTCGCTGTACGACCAGAAGCTCATCGCCGCCGACGTCGACCGCTTCGACGCCCGTTCCCTGTTCGCGCAGGGCCGCGCCGCGATCTACGACGACGCCCCCGTCGGCCGCAACGCCGTCCAGGAGGAGTCGCCCGACAAGGACCTCGGCAGCAAGCTGACGCCGCTGTCCCGCCCGGTGCTCACGGCGGGCGAGACCCCCCGCGCGCTGGTGTGGGGCGGCGCGATCGCCGTCGTCGACGGCGAGGGCGCCGGGACCGCCGCCGACTTCGCCCAGTTCGCGACGTCCGACCTCGACACGGTGCTGGCCGACTACGAGGTGCGCGGCCTGCCCCCCGTCACCACGGAGGCGCAGCAGTCCGACGTCGTCGCCGCCGACACCTTCGGGTCGCTGTTCAACGAGCGCATCACCGCGACGTCGACGAGCAACCCGTTCTGGAAGTTCACCGCGTACTCGCAGGTCGAGACGGTCATCGCCGAGCAGGTGCAGGCCGTGCTGGTCGGCAAGACCGACGCGAAGACGGCCATGAAGAAGGCCGGCGAGGCAGCGCAGAAGCTGGTCGGCTGATGGGCCGCCGGACCGCCCGCGGGGTCGCCCTCGCGTCGGCGGCGCTCGCCCTGGTCGCCGGCACGTCCCTCGCCGGCGCGGCGTCGGCGGCGCCCGCCGGCGTGACCGCGCAGGGGAAGCACGCCGAGACGATCGAGCAGCTCCCCTACCCGGTGGACCGCTCCAACAACGCGGGCTGGTGGACGCCGCTCGACGTGGTGGACGGCGTCACCTACATGGCGTTCGACTCCCCCGCCGCCGACGCCGCGCGCCACGAGGTGCACGTCGCGGCGAAGGGCGCCGACGGCGCGTGGACCGTCGGCTGCCTGCGCGCCGACGACGGGTCCTGCGCGACGTTCCTCGACGACAGCGGGCACGACCAGCCGTCGATCGTCGTGGACGGCGAGGGCACGATCCACGCGTTCGTGTCGATGCACCACGTGCCGTGGCAGTACTACCGGTCGACGACGCCGGGCGACGTCACGTCGCTGGTCGACGCGAGCGCCGACCTGCCGGACCAGGGCGTCCCCATGACCTACCCGGTCACGGCGCGCGGCGCCGACGGCGACGCGTACGTCATGGTGCGCGGCGGCCGGGACGAGGCCACCGTGCGCGACGGCCGCCTGTACCGCTTCGACACCGCGGCGGGCACCTGGTCGCGGGTGGCGGTCTTCGCCTCGGGCACGGGCGCGTCGGTCTACCCGGACGACCTGGAGGTCGGCACGGACGGGCGCCTGCACGTGCTGTGGGAGTGGCACCGCTGGGCCGCCGGCCCGTACCGGCACCTGGGCTCCTACGCGGTCTACGACCCGAAGGACGACTCGTGGCACGACGCCGCGGGCAACGCCCTGAGCACGCCGATCGCCCCGTCCGCGGGCGGCGCCGTGGTCTACCAGCCGTTCACCGACGGCGAGTCGCTCCAGACGGACGGCCCGACGGTGCAGACCGCCAAGCTGGCCGTGCACGGCGACACGCTCGCCGGCGTCGTCTACCGCTACGCCGCGGTGAAGGCCGACGGCACGCCGGACCGCTTCGACGTGCGGTTCGCGCAGTGGGACGGCTCCGCCTGGCAGCGGGAGACCGTGATCGACGCCGACGACCTGGGAGCCGGGACCGACACCGTGGCCGCGCTCGACGCCACCTCCGCGGCGGGGACCACCCGGGCGTACGCCGTCGTGCAGGGCACGGTCGACGGCCAGGTCCGCACGCAGGTGGTCCGCGCGGAGCGCGGGCTGGACGGCGGGCAGTGGCGCTTCGCCGGGCTCGGCGACGTGCAGGTGGGGCAGCAGCGCCTCGCCGCGCGCACGATCCGCACCGGCCCCTCGTCGGGCACGGACGTGCTGTACGTGAGCGCCGCCGAGTCGGGGCCGACGTCGGGCACGCTGTTCCACGCCCGCGTGCCCCGCACGGGCGGGCCGCTGGTCGGCAGCCCGATCGCGGACGTCGTGGCGGGGGTCCGCGGCGGCGACGGCGGCGAGGACGGCGGCGACCCGGGCACCCCGGGGCCCACCGGCAACCTCGCCCTCGGCGGCACCGTCACGGCATCGTCCGCGCTGCGCACCGACACGGGCGGCGACAAGGCCGTGGACGGCCTCCTCACCGACGCCAGCCGCTGGATCTCCGCCGTGGACGACGCCACCCCCACGCTCACCGTCGCGTGGGACGACGCCGCCCCGGTGGCGTCGGTCCGGGTGCACAGCGGCTACCGGGCCGCCGTCGACCCGGCCTCGGCGGTGCTGCGCGACTTCACGGTCGAGCTGCACACCGCCACCGGCTGGGTCGAGGTCGGCTCCGTCACCGGCAGCACGTCGGGCACCGTCACCGTCCCCACCCCCGGCGTCACGGCCGACCAGGTCCGCCTGGTCGCCACCGACCCGTCGGCGTCCGAGACCGACGTCGCCCGGGTCTTCGAGATCGAGGTGCTGGCCGCGGGCTGACGCCCGTGCCCCGCGCCGCACACCCACCCCTGCACCACCAGAAGCACAGCGTTCGACCAGCACAACCACCGGATTGAGGACTGAGAGATCATGCGCACGCAGACCGTCGAGGCGGACGTCGTCGTCGTCGGAGGAGGGCTCGCCGGCGTCAGCGCGGCGGTCGCCGCCGCGCGGCTGGGCCGCCAGGTGGTGCTGGTGAACAACCGGCCCGTGCTGGGCGGCAACTCCTCCTCCGAGGTGCGGGTGTGGGTGTGCGGCGCCACCGCGCACGGCAACCAGCGCTGGGCCCGGGAGACCGGGATCGTCGGCGAGATGTACGTCGAGAACCAGTACCGCAACCCGGAGGGCAACCCGGTCTACTGGGACGACGTCGTGCTGGACACCGTCCGCCGGGAGAAGAACATCCGGCTGTTCCTCAACACGGACGTGCGCGACGTCGCCGCGACCGGCCCCGACGACGCGCGCCGGATCGAGTCCGTCACGGGCTGGACGATGGGCTCGGAGATCCTCTCGACGTTCACCGCGCCGGTCTTCCTCGACTGCACCGGCGACGGCCTGGTCGGGCACCTGGCGGGCGCCAGGTACCGGCTCGGCAAGGAGTCCCAGGCGGAGTTCGGGGAGGAGTGGGCGCCGCCGGAGCCGGTGCGCGAGTTCCTCGGCTCCACGCTGCTCTTCTACACCAAGGACCTCGGCCACCCGGTGAAGTACGTGGCGCCGGAGACCGCGATCGACATCACCACCACGCCCATCCCGATGAACCGCGTGATCCGCAGCGGCGACTCGGGCGCCCACTACTGGTGGATCGAGTGGGGCGGCGAGCTCGACATCGTCGACGACAACGAGCGCATCCGCGACGAGCTGCGCGGCGTGATCCTCGGTATCTGGGACTACATCAAGAACTCCGGCAAGTTCGACGCCGACAACCTCACGCTCGAGTGGATCGGCAACGTGCCGGGCAAGCGCGAGTACCGCCGCCTGATCGGCGACTACACGCTGCACCAGGGCGACGTCGTCGACCAGACCGTCTTCGAGGACGGCGTCGCGTTCGGCGGCTGGTCCATCGACCTGCACCCCGCCCAGGGCATGTACGCCGAGGGCGCGGGCGCGCTGCAACGGTTCTCCGAGGGCGTCTTCGAGATCCCCTACCGCTCCCTGTACTCCGTGAACGTGGAGAACATGCTGTTCGCGGGTCGCGACGTGTCCGCCACGCACATCGCCTTCGGCGCCGCGCGCGTCATGGCGACGTGCGGCGCGATGGGCCAGGCCGCAGGCACGGCGGCGGCCCTGTGCGTGGAGCACGGCACCACCCCGCGCGGGATCTACACCGACCACCTCGACGAGCTGCGCCAGACGCTGCTGCGCTGGGACGCGCCCGCCGTCGGCATCGCGAACACCGACCCGCACGACCTCGCCCGCCGCGCTCGGGTCACCGCGTCCAGCACGACGACGCGGGTCGCCGCGCCCGTCGCCGAGCCCAGCGACGGCGACCCCTACGACGCGTACGACGTCTACGACCTCGACGTCGACCTCGGCATCGTGCTGCCCGTGGACCCGCGCCTCGACACGGTCGAGCTGCTCGTCTCCGCCCGCCGCGACACGACGCTGTCGGTCGAGGTGTTCTCCACCGGCAAGCCGCAGAACGTGGTGCCCGCCCACCTGGAGGCCAAGACCGACGTCGTCGTGCCGGCGGGCGACGAGCGCTGGGTCACGGCGCACGTGCCGTTCGCCCCCGACGTGCCGCAGAACGCCGTCGTCGTGCTGCGCGCCAACCCGGACGTCGCCGTCCGCCTCACCTCCCCGCTGCCGGCCGGGGTGCTCACGCTGGTGCACCGCGTCGACAACGACGACCAGAACGTGCAGATCAGCTCCGAGGAGCTGCTGGTGCAGTGGCCCACCAAGCCGCTGCGCGGGCGGTCCGTCGTGTTCCGCGCCGGCCCGGACACCCGGGCGCTCGCGCCGGAGCGCGCGACGAGCGGCTACCACCGCAACCACGGCGGCCCGAACCTCTGGGCGTCCTCGCCGATGGTGGCGGGCCGCGACGAGTGGCTGCGCCTCGACTGGGACGAGCCGGTGACCGCGCGCGAGGTCCGCCTCGTGCTCGACGACGACCTCGACGTCGAGCTGAACACCCTGCACCATCACCGCACGCCCGACGAGATCATGCCGACCCTGGTCAAGGACTACCGGGTCGAGGTGCTGCCGGCGGACGGGGGCGACTGGGTGACGGTGGCCGACGAGACCGACAACCGGTGGCGCCTGCGCACCCACCCGCTGCCCGACGACCTCGGCGCGCTGCGGGCCGCGCGGCTCGTCGTCCGCGCCACGAACGGCTCGGCGCAGGCCCGCGTGGTCGCGCTGCGCGTGCAGGAGTGACCGTGCCCCATGCAGGACTCACCCGCACCGCGCGCAGCGTCGCGACGGTGTCCCGGACGGCGGACCGGGCTACGCTGACCGCCGTGCACAGGAAGGAGCGCACCGGCATCGTGGCGCTCGCCGTGCCGGACCTCGAGGAGCCGTACTTCGCCGAGCTCACGGCGCTGCTCGTGCGGCGCGCCGACGAGCGCGGGCTGTCGATCCTCATCCAGCAGACCGCGGGCGACCACGAGCGCGAGGTGGACGTCGCCAACGGCATCGGGCTGCCCCCGACCGACGGGCTCATCCACATCCCCCGCGCCCTGTCCGTGGCCGACCTGACGCGCCGCACCTCCCCCGGGCCGTTGGTGCTGCTCGGCGAGCACATCCTCGTCAGCCCCTTCACGCACGTGACGATCGACAACCGGGCCGCGTCGTACGCCGCCACCGAGCACCTGGCGTCGGTCGGGTGCCGGCGGGTCGCGTTCGTCGGCCCGCGGGACGCGCGCCCCTCGGACGCCGCCGACCGCCGGTACGCCGGCTACCGCGAGGCCGTCGCCGCGCTCGGGATCGCGGACGACCCCGCGCTCGTCGCCCAGGTCGAGTCGTTCACCCCCGCCGAGGGGCGGCGCGCCGTCCGCGACCTGCTGGAGCGTGGCGTCGAGCTCGACGGCATCGTCTGCTCCAACGACTCGGTCGCGTTCGGGGCGCTGCCCGCCCTGCACGAGGCCGGGCGGCGCGTCCCCGACGACGTCGCCGTCGTCGGGATCGACGACGTGCGCGGCGCGCAGTTCGCGACGCCGTCGCTCACGTCCGTCTCCCCCGACAAGGAGGCCCTCGTCGAGCGCGCGCTGAGCGAGCTGGAGCGGCAGATCGCCACCCCGCCGGGTGCCAACCTGCCGGTGCAGCACGTGGTCGTGGACGCGCGCGTCGTGCGGCGCGCGAGCACCGCCCGCTGACGGGTGGCGCCGCCCGACAGCGTGCCGGAGCACGGCGGTCAGTCGACCGGCACCACCCAGAGCTCGCCCACGTGCGCCTCCAGCAGCTCGCGCGCGTCGTCGTCCAGGCCGTCGTCCGTCACGAGGTGCTCCACCTCGTGCAGGTCGACGATCGTCGTGAGGCCGACGACGCCCCACTTGGTGTGGTCGGCGAGCACGACGGCGTCCTGGCCCGCGGCCAGCAGCGCGCGGTCGGTCTCCGCCTCCAGCAGGTTGGGCGTCGTGAGGCCTGCGTGCAGGTCGACGCCGTGCACGCCGAGGAACGCGAGGTCGAGGTGCAGGTGCTCCAGCGACCGGACCGCGACGGGGCCCACGAGCGCGTCGGACGGCGTGCGCACGCCGCCGGTCAGCACCACGGACTGCGTGTACGGCTCGTCGGAACGGTCGGGACGGCGGAACACCTCCGCGACCGGCAGCGAGTTGGTCACCACGGTGAGGTCCGGGACGGCGCGCAGCTCCTGGGCGAGCACCCACGCCGTCGTGCCGCCCGAGAGCCCCACGGCCATGCCGGGCTCCACGAGCTGCGCGGCGCGGCGGGCGATGGCCCGCTTGGCCCCGACCTGCTGCTGCACCCGCGAGGCGAACCCGTGCTCCTGCACGGCGCCCGCGTCCCCGCGGGTGGTGGCCCCGCCGCGCACCCGGTCGAGCTCGCCCGCGTCCGCGAGCGCCTCGATGTCCCGGCGCACCGTCATCGCGCTGACGCCCAGCTCCTGCGCCAGCTCCGTGACGCTCGCGGCGCCCCGGCGGCGCACCTCGGCCACGATCCGCGACCTGCGTTCTGCGACGAGCACCCGCTCCCCTTTCGACCCGCGGCACAGTCTGTCACGCAGCGTGCCGCCCGTTCCCCCGGACCTCGAGAACCTGGAGCTCCCGTGACCCTGCCCGCCCCCTACGACGCCTGGTTCCCGGGCAGCCCGATCGACGGCACCTACGGGTACGACGAGGCCGGCCTGCGGGCCGTGCCGCCCGCCGCCGAGCCGGACGGCTTCGCCGACCTGTGGCGGTCGTGGCACGCCGCGGCGCGCAGGGTCCCCGCCGACGTCGTGGCCAAGCCGGCGGGCCGGCATGGGGCGCACGAGGTCTCCGTGGTGACGTTCACCGCCGACGGCGGCCTGCGCCTGCGCGCGTGGCTGGCGCTGCCCGTGGACGGCCCGGTCCGGGTGGGGATCGTGCACGGCCACGGGTACGGCGGCCGCGAGGCGCCGTCGTTCGAGCGGGTGCCGCACGACGCGGCGGTGATCTTCCCCGTCGCGCGAGGGCTCGGGACGCTCAACGCCGGGGTCGGGGCGCCGGACGTGAGCACCGCGCACGTGCTCGCCGGGATCGAGGACGTCGAGACGTACGTGCTCGGCCGCTGCGCCGTCGACCTGTGGCACGCCGCGACCGCGCTGCAGGAGGCGCTGACCGACGTCCCGGGCGTGCCCGCCGACCTTCCCCTGTACTACGCGGGGACCAGCTTCGGCGGCGGCGTCGGCGCGCTGGCCGTGCCGTGGGACGACCGGTTCGTGGGCGCCACGCTGGAGGTACCGAGCTTCGGCCAGTACGACGAGCGCCTCACCGTGCCGTGCACCGGCAGCGGCGAGGCGCAGCGGGCGTACGTGGCGGAGCACCCGGAGGCCCGCGCGGTCCTCGCGCTCACCGACGCGTCCGTCGCGGCGACGTACCTGCGGGTGCCGACCCGCGTGGAGTGCGCCCTGTGGGACGCGCACGTGCCGCCGCCCGGGCAGTTCGGCGTGGCGGCCGGCGTCTCCGCCGCCGAGCGCGCCGGGACCGGGGCGGAGCTGGAGCTGGCGGTGCACTCCGCCGGTCACGCGGAGTACCCGGGCCAGGCGCGCGAGATGGCGGCGGCGTTCGCCGCCACGCGCGAGCACGTCGCGCGGGCCGTAGCCCGCGCGACGCGGTAGGGCCTCAGTTCCAGTTGTCGATCTTCACGTCCCGGGGCGACGGCGCGGCGTCGCCGCCCTCGACCTGGGCCTTGAGGCTCTGCAGGAACGTGGCCCACTTGGTGCTGCAGTGGTGCATGAACTCGACGGGCTCGCGCCAGCCGCGGTGCGCGAACAGCAGGATCGTCCAGTCGCCGTCCTGGCGCAGGTCCCACTCGACCGTCGTGCCGACCCACTCGTCCGGGCCGCCGACGACGCGCCACACCACGCGCTCGCGCGGTCGCAGCTCCTCGACCTCCATCACGAACCCGCCGTCGGGGAAGCGGAACTCGATCTTCCCGCCGAGGCCGGCGTCGCCGGTCGTCTCCTCGGTCCACCAGCCGGCGAGACCGTCCACGGTCGTCAGCGCGTCGTACAGCTCCTGGGGCGTCGCGGTCGTCGTCCCGATCCTGTGCAGGATGTCCACCATCGTCGTGCTCCTCTCAGCTCGGTACTGCTCAGCTCTGCCGTGAGCTCTGGATCGCCTCGGCGATCCCCTTGATGCGCTGCAGGCGCCGGTCCCAGGTGCGGCCGACGGCGGCCAGCTGGTCGGCGGCGCGCGTGAGCTGGGCGGCGTCGACCTCGCACCGCTTCTCCCGGCCCGCGGTCGTCGACCGGACGAGCCCGGCGCGGTCGAGCACGTCGAGGTGCTTCGCCACGGCCTGTCGCGTCACCGGCAGCTGCCGGCTCAGCGACGACGCGGTGCCGCCGCCGTCCGCGAGCAGCAGGTCGAGGATGCGGCGCCGGGTGGGGTCGCCGATCGCGGACCAGAGCGCGTCGTCGACCGGCGACGACGTCCCGGTCATGAGCGGACCTCCAGCGACGCCGCGTAGGTCACCAGCCGCGGCAGGTAGTAGGTCCAGCCCTCGACGTGCTCGCGGTAGCGCTGCTCGAGGACCGCGATCTCCCAGCCCTGCTCGCGGAAGCCGGTCTCGGTCATGCGCAGCAGCGTCCCGTCGCCCGACGGCACGAGCTCGAAGGTGACGAGCAGGGAGTTGCCCGGCGCCGCCTCCTGCCCCGCCGGGTGCGTCCAGCGGAACGAGAAGGTCCGCGGCGGCAGCGACTCGACGACGGTGAGCTGCTCGACCGTCCGGTCGGCGCCCTCGCCGAACGCGATCTCCCCGGTGCCGCCGGGCGCGGGGTCGTACCGGGCGTCGTCCGGCCACCACTGGCGGACCTGCTCCGGGCTGCTCACCACCTCGAAGACGACCTCCGGCGCCGCCTCGACGTAGATCTCCCGTTCGATGCTGCCGAGCTCGTTCGTCGACCCCATGACCCCTCCTGCAACTAGTGGTTGCGCATCACCGTAGCCCGCAGGCCAAGGATGCGCAACCACTAGTTGCAGAACGGGTGGGTCTCGCTACCGCCGACGCGTGGCCAGGAACTCCCCGATGCGGCCGATCGCCTCGGTGAGGACCTCCTCGTCGGGCAGCGTGACGAGGCGGAAGTGGTCGGGCTCGAACCAGTTGAACCCGGTGCCGTGGGTGACCAGGATCTTCTTGGCCCGCAGCAGGTCGATGACGAACGCCTCGTCGTCCTCGATCGGGTACATCTCCGGGTCGAGACGCGGGAAGCAGTACAGCGCGCCCTTCGGCCGCACGGACGTGACGCCGGGGATCTCGTTGAGCAGCTTGTCGGCCAGCATCGCCTGGTCATAGAACCGGCCGCCGGGCACGATGAGCTCGTCGATCGACTGGTAGCCGCCCAGCGCCGTCTGGATGGCGTGCTGCGCGGGCACGTTCGCGCACATGCGCATGTTGGCCAGCAGGGTGAGGCCCTCGAGGAACTCGGTGGCGGTCTCCTTCGGGCCCGACACCATGACCCAGCCCGCGCGGTAGCCGCAGACGCGGTACGCCTTGGACAGGCCGCTGAACGTCAGGCACAGCACGTCGTCGCCCGCCGCGGCCGCGGCGTGGTGGTGCGTGGCGCCGTCGAACAAGATCTTCTCGTAGATCTCGTCGGTGAGGACGACGAGGTCGTGGCGGCGGGCGATGTCGACCATCGCCTCCACCATCTCCTTGCTGTACACGGCGCCGGTGGGGTTGTTCGGGTTGATGATCACCATGGCGTGCGTGTTCTCGGTGATCTTCGACTCGAGGTCCTCGAGGTCCGGCATCCAGCCGTTCTCCTCGTCGCACCGGTAGTGCACGGCCGTACCGCCGCACAGCGTGACGGCGCCCGTCCACAGCGGGTAGTCCGGCGCGGGGACGAGGATCTCGTTCCCCTCGTCGACGAACGCCTGCAGCACCATCGAGATGAGCTCTGAGACGCCGTTGCCGATGAACACGTCGTCCACGCTCGTGTCGCGCAGCCCGCGCGACTGGTAGTACTGCGCCACCGCGGTGCGTGCCTCGTAGATGCCGCGGGAGTCGCTGTATCCCTGCGCCTCCGGCAGGTGGTGCACGACGTCGGCCTGGATGGCCGCCGGTGCCTCGAAGCCGAACGGCGCCGTGTTGCCGATGTTCAGCTTGAGGATGCGGTGACCCTCGGCCTCGAGGCGCTGGGCCTCGACGAGGATGGGACCGCGGACGTCGTAGCGGACGCCGCGGAGCTTGCGGCTCTGTCGGATGGTGCGCACGGGGACCATCATCCCCCCGCCGGAGCGGTGCCCGACACGGCCAATCCGCGACCAGCGGCCCCGTCGTCCCGCGACGTGACGGCGGGCGCCGCCCCCACCAGCGCGTCCAGCCGCTCCAGGCGTTGCGCGGTGACGTCGTCGGCCGGCGTCATGACGATGATGCGGTCGCCGCGGGCCCGGTCCAGCCACAGGCTCTGGAAGTGCACGTCGAGGCGGCCGGCGCGCGCCGAGGTGTAGTGCCGCAGCTGGGTGCCGTCCCCGGCGACGTCGTACGACTCCCAGTGCCGCACGAAGTCCGCCGACGACGCCCGCAGCCGCGCCAGCAGGGCGGTCCAGCGGGGGTCGTCGCGATGCTCGGGCTCGCGGGCCCGCAGCCGGGCGGCGATGTTGTGCAGCACGACGTCCTCCGCGTCGCCGAGCGCCCCGCGCCAGCGCGGCTCGGTGAACATCAGCCAGGCGCAGTTACGGTCCTCCGCCGGCCGGGCGTCGAGGTCGTCGAACAGGTAGCGGTACGCCCGGTTGGCCGCGAGCAGGTCGTAGGCGTCGGTCTGCACCGCCGCCGGGTACGGGAGCAGCCCGGCGAGCACCGCGAGCTGTTCCGGTCGCACCCCGGGCGGCGGTCCGGGCGCGACGGCGGTCTCACGGCCGGCGAGCACCATGAGGTGGCGGCGCTCGGCGTCGTCGAGCCGCAGCACCCGGGCGACGGCCTCGAGCACCTGGTCCGAGACGTTCCTGGCCCTCCCCTGCTCGAGCCACGTGTACCAGGTCACCCCCACGCCGGCGAGCTGCGCCACCTCTTCGCGGCGCAGCCCCGGCGTGCGGCGCCGGCCGCCGGCGGGCAGCCCGACGTCGCCGGGCGCCACGCGTCCGCGGCGCTCGCGCAGGAAGGCGCCGAGGGCGGCACGGTCGGGGGTCGTCGAGGTCACCGCCCCAGTGTCGCTCCCGCCCGGGCACGCAACCAGGTGGTGGTGGTACCACGATCGGCAGGCTCCTGGTACCAGGATGGGCGCGGACGCACCGTCGTCGTCATGACCACCACCACCACCCCGCCCGCACGACGCGTCGCGCGACCCGTGACGGCGTCGCCGCGCGCGCTCACCGGCCTCGGGCTCGCCGTCCTGCTCGTCGCGTACCTGCCCGTCAACATGACGTTCGGGTCGGTCAACCTGCTTGCCCCGGCCATCACCGCGGACCTCGGCACCGCGGTCTCGGGCGGGCAGCTCGTCCTGTCCGCGTACACGACGACCTTCGCCGCGACGCTGGTCGTGGCAGGCCGGCTGGGCGACCGCTACGGGCGACGGCGGCTCCTCGCCGCGGGCCTCGCGGCGTTCGCCGTGCTCTCCGTGCTGGCGGCGTTCGCCCCGACGCTGCCCGTGCTCGTGGCGCTGCGCGCGGGGCTCGGCGTCGCCGCGGGGCTGTTCACCCCGCAGGTGCTGTCCACCATCCAGGCCACCGCGCCCGACCGTCTGCGCACGCTCGGCGTCACCCTGTTCACCGCCGTCAGCGGCGTCGCGACCATCGCCGGGCAGGTCCTCGCGGGAGCCGTGGCCGGCGTCGCCGGCGACCACCTGGGCTGGCGCGAGGTGCAGGCCGCCACCGGGGCGATCGCCGTCGCGGCCCTGCTCGCGCTGCGCACCGTGCCGGAGTCGCGGTCGACGGCGCCGCTCGCCCTCGACCTGCGCGGCGCCGCCCTGCTGGCCGCCGGCCTGCTGCTGCTCGTGGTGCCGCTGACGCTCGGCGCGTCCGCCGGCTGGCCGCCCGCGCTGCTCGGGATGCTCGCCGCGGCGGGTGTCGTCCTCGGCCTGTTCGCCCGGTCGCAGCGCGCCTCCGAGCGGCGCGGTGAGCTGCCGGTCGTGCCGCCGAGCGTGCTGCGCACCCGCGTCGTGCGGGACGGGCTGGTGATGACCCTGCTGTTCTTCACCGGCTACGGAGCGTTCCTCTACGAGATCTCGGCGCTCGCGCAGGGCGCGCTGGGCGCCGACGCCTGGGGGACGGTCGTGCTGCTGCTCGGCTTCGGCGGCGCGTTCGTCGCCACGGCCCTCGCGACGCCCGCCATCGAGCGGCGTACCGGGCGCTGGACGATGACCGGCGCCGCCGTCGCGCAGGCCGCCGTGCTGGGCGGGCTCGCCCTCGTCGTCGGCGGCGGGCACGCCGGGACGACGGCGGCACTGCAGCCGCTGCTCATGGCCCTCGGCGCCGCGCAGGCGCTCATGTACGGGCCGGTGCTGCGCACCGTCCTGTCGCGCACGCCCACCTGGGCCGCCGGCGTCGCGGGCGGGCTGTTCACCACCCTGCAGCAGCTCGGCCTCGGCCTCGGGGTCGCCGTGCTCGGCGGGCTGTTCCAGGCCGTCGCGGCGCATGGCGGGGTGCCCGACGCCGCCGGCCTGCCGCGCGGGTTCGTCGTCGCCGTCGGCGTGCAGGCGGGGCTGGCGCTCGCCTTCGCCGCCCTGGCCGCCCGGATCGCGCGGGCCCGCTGACCGCGGGTTCCCCTGCCCACGGTGGCGACCCGCCCGCGGGCGCTTACGGTGGGAGTCCGGTCCCTCGCCCCGTTCGGAGGTCGTCATGAAGGTCGTCGTCATCGGTGCGCTCGGCAAGGTCGCGCGCCAGCTCCTCCCGCTGCTCGCCGACGGTGGCACGGGGCCGGTGGTCGACGTCGTCGGGGTGGTGCGCAAGCCCGAGCAGGTCGACCGTGTCGCCGACCTCGGCGCCGAGCCCCTCCTGCTGGACGTGGAGCACGCCGGCACCGACGAGATCGCCGCCGCGCTGACCGGCGCGGACGCCGTCGTGTGGTCCGCCGGGGCGGGCGGCGGCGACCCCCAGCGCACGTACGCCGTCGACCGCGACGCGGCGATCCGGTCCATGGACGCCGCCGCGAGCGCCGGGGCGCGCCGGTACGTCATGGTGTCGTGGGTGGGCTCGACGCCGGAGCACGGCGTCCCCGAGAGCGCGGGCTTCTTCGCCTACGCGGACGCGAAGCTGGCCGCGGACGACCACCTGCGCACCACCGACCTGGACTGGACGATCCTCGGCCCCGGCACGCTGACGGACGAGCCGCCCACCGGGCGCATCGCCGTCCTGTCCGAGACCGGCGCCGTGCCCGCCGGGACGGACACGAGCGTGCCGCGCGCCGACGTCGCGCAGGTCGTGGCCGCGACACTGCGCGAGCCCGCGACCGTGGGGCGCTTCGTCCGGTTCTCCGCCGGGGAGACGCCCATCCCCGCGGCGCTGCGCACCCTGGACTAGAGCGGGCGCCTTCGTCAAGGTTTCGTTCACGGCGCTGACCGCCTACTACCGCGACGGCGACGCACGGCCGATCGTCGAGCGCTTCACGGACGCCGCCCGACGCCGTGCGCTGATCGCGCCGTGCGGGCGCACGCCCGGGTCGGTGCGCTCCGCCGTCTCGACGACGTCGAACCCCGCCCGCACGACCCGCGCCGCCAGCTCGTCGACGGGCCAGAACCAGGCGGTCGTCACGGCGTGGTCGAACGGCTCGACGCGCGGGCCGCGGCAGAACCCGAGCAGCAGCCCGCCGCCCGGCGCGACGGCGCGGGCGAGCTCCGCGAGCACGTCGTCCACACCCGTGCCGTCCCCACTCGTGCCGGCCACAGCCTCGGGCGGGGTGTGGATGAGCGAGTACCAGGCCAGCACGCCGCCGAGGCCGCCGTCGGGCACGCCGAGGTCGGCGAGCGAGGCGCGGCGGAACGGGACGCCGGGGTACGCCGCCCGGGCGAGGGCCAGGAACGATTCCGCGAGGTCGACACCCTCCGCGTCGAGGCCCTGCCGGGCGAGGAAGTCCGTCCAGTGCCCCGGCCCGCACCCGGCATCGACGACGCGCCCGGTCAGCCCGGCGGCCCACCGCTCGACGAGCGCCCGGTCGTCGTCGTGCACGGCGTCCATCGAGCCGAACAGGTCCGTGTACTCCTGCGCCCGGGCCGCGTAGGCGGCACTCGGGTCGTGGGCCGTCGAGGGCACGGTGCTCAGCCGAGCTCGCGCAGCGGCGCGGTCCGCTCGCCGCCGGCGTCCCCGGTGTTGACGGTCGCGGTCGGCTCGACGAGCAGCGCGTGCACCTCGCCGTCGGCCCGCGGGCAGTGCTCGACGCCCCGCGGCACGACGAACACGTCCTGCGGCCCGAGGACGACGTCACGGTCCCGGAGCTGGATGGTGAGCCGCCCGCTGAGCACGAGGAACAGCTCGTCCGTGTCGTCGTGCGTGTGCCACACGAACTCGCCGTCGAGCTTGACCACCTTCACCGCGTAGTCGTTGACGCTCGCCAGCAGGTGGGGCTGCCAGGGCTGCGCGATGCTCTCGAGGGCGGTCCGGATGTTCCTCACGTCGCTGCTCATCCGGTCAGCGTAGGCACGCGGCGACCTCGCTCAGGAGGGCTCGGGGGAGATCCGGTCCTGCAGGTCGAACAGCTCGTCGGCCGCGGTCGACGCCTCGGGGTCGGTGTCGACGTCGTACGCGGCGCTGGTGCGCCAGGCGAGGTCGTGCACGCGGGGCTCCTGCGCGGCGTCCGCGGCGACGATCGTGCGGACCGCCTCGACGGTCCCCTGCTGCGGGATGCGGACCAGGGAGCGCTCGGCGATCGCGGCGTCGCGCGCCGCGTCGTCGGCACCCTCGACCCGTGCCTGCCGGCGGGCCACGGAGGCGAGGACGCCGCCGGTGATCGGCCCGAGGACGGCGGCAAGGAGCACGGAGTAGAGCAGCGTCCGGGTCACGGTCAGGTCGGACGCCACGGTGAGCACGGCGAAGGCGAGCACGGCGACGAGCACGTACCAGACGTAGCCCAGTCGGGAGACCGCCCGGTACCAGCCCGGCTGGGGTGGGGCGGTCATGACGGCCGAGACGCCGTCGAGTCGTCCGAGGGCCTCGCGGATCGCGGCGGGGTCGCCGTCGGGGCTGGTGAGGAACGTCAGTCCCGACCGCTCACCGGTGACCAGCCACGCGATCTCTGCCATCGGGCCACTCCTCCGTCTCGGGATGCCGCCGTGTCCGCGACAACGGCGCGCGGCGAGGCGGCCGACGGCAGCCCGCCAGGAACCTAGCAGAGCGGGTCGTCCCCGACGCGGGCAGGCAGGGGGACGACGCGCGCTCCAGGGACGGTGTGCCACCTCACGCCCCGACGTCCTGCGGAAACACGGCGTCGGAGGCAGGATCGAGACGGACCAGCCGCCGTCATCAGGAGGTCTCGTCATGGCCCGCACCGTCGCCGAACACCTCGTCGACCAGCTCGTCGCCGCCGGCGTGAAGCGCATCTACGGGATCGTCGGGGACTCCCTGAACCCCGTGGTCGACGCCGTCCGCCGCACCGACGGCATCGACTGGGTGCACGTGCGCCACGAGGAGGCGGCGGCGTTCGCGGCCGCCGCCGACGCCGAGGTGACGGGCGAGCTCGCCGTCTGCGCCGGGTCGTGCGGGCCGGGCAACCTGCACCTCATCAACGGCCTCTACGACGCCAACCGGTCCCGGCTGCCCGTGCTCGCCATCGCCTCGCACATCCCGAGCGCGCAGATCGGCACGCAGTTCTTCCAGGAGACGCACCCGGACCGCATCTTCAACGAGGCGTCGGTGTTCTCGGAGCTGATCTCGTCGCCGGCCCAGCTGCCGCGCGTCACGCGGTCGGCCATCCAGCACGCGCTCGCCGCCCCGGGCGTCGCCGTGCTCACCCTGCCGGGCGACGTCGCCGACGAGCGCGTGCCCGACGACGACGCCCCGATCCTCGTGCCCGGCGCGTGCCCCGCGCGCGTCGTGCCGAACGACGGCGACGTCGAGGCCCTCGCCGACGCCATCAACCAGGCCAAGAAGGTCACGCTGTTCGTCGGCGCCGGGGCGCGCGACGCCCGCGACGCCGTCCTGGAGCTCGCCGACCTGGCGGCCGCGCCGGTCGGCCACTCGCTGCGCGGCAAGGAGATCATCCAGTACGAGAACCCCCACGACGTCGGCATGTCCGGCCTGCTCGGCTACGGCTCCTGCCACGAGGCGATGCACTCGGCCGACCTGCTGGTCCTGGTGGGTACCGACTTCCCGTACGACTCGTTCCTGCCCGCCGACGTGCGCACCGCGCAGATCGACGTCGACGCCTCCCACCTCGGCCGCCGCACCCGCCTCGACCTGCCCGTGCACGGCGACGTCGGCGAGGCCCTGAAGCTGCTCAACCCGCTGATCAAGCGCAAGAAGGACCGCAAGTTCCTGCGCTCCATGGTCGACAAGCACGCCGGGATCATGACCAAGGTCGTCGGCGCGTACACCCGCAACGTGGAGAAGCACACGCCCATCCACCCCGAGTACGCGGCCGTGCAGCTCGACGAGACGGCGGCCGACGACGCCGTGTTCACCGTCGACACCGGCATGAACAACGTCTGGGCGGCGCGGTACCTCACGCCCAACGGGAAGCGGCGCGTCATCGGGTCGTTCATCCACGGGTCGATGGCGAACGCCCTGCCGCACGCCATCGGCGCCGCGTTCGCGGAGCCCGGCCGGCAGGTCGTGGCCCTCGCCGGCGACGGCGGGCTGTCGATGCTGCTGGGCGAGCTCATCACGGTGCGCACCTACGACCTGCCGGTGAAGGTCGTCGTCTTCAACAACGCGACGCTCGGCATGGTGAAGCTCGAGATGCTGGTCGAGGGGCTGCCGTCGTACGGCACCGACTCCCCGCCGGTGGACTACCGCAACATCGGCCTCGCCGTCGGGATCCCGTCGGTCCGCGTGGAGCGTCCCAAGGACCTGCGCCGCGCCCTCGCCGACGGCCTCGACCGCAAGGGCCCGGCGCTCATCGAGGTCGTCACCGACCCCAACGCCCTGTCCATCCCGCCGTCCATCACGTCCGGCCAGATCCGCGGCTTCGCCACCGCGATGACGAAGCAGATCTTCGGCGGCGGCATGGGCGAGGTCATGTCCATGGCCCGCTCGAACCTGCGGAACCTGCCCCGGTAGCGGCGGTGCCGGCACGGCCGCCTCATGGCGGCCGTGCCGACCCCCCTGCTAGTAGCTGAGCATCGTGTACCAGTAGGGGTTCGAGGCGCTCCCGTGCTTGCCGCAGTACTCGCGGATCGTCACCTTGTACCCCTGGTTGTTCAGGGAGACCATCTTGTTGAACGTGCCCGCGTAGCAGTTGACGCGGCTGTCCCAGCTCCAGCCCCAGGTGGTGGCCTGGGCGGGGGCGGCCGACACCAGGGCGGCGACGGCGATCCCGAGGGTGGCCATGGCCCCCACGACGGCGCGACGAAGCTTCACTCGACTGTCCTCCTGCGATTGACGTGACCTCACGGACAGCCGGAAGGTAGCGCATCACCGCAGGTCGCGCGCGGGGTGCCCGCCGTCAGCGCCAGGTGGCGGCGACGGCGAGGAAGGCGTCGTTCGCCTCGACCTCGCCGATGCTGACCCGCAGGCCGTCGCCGGCGAACGGGCGCACGAGGACGCCGGCGGCGGTGGCCTCGGCGGCGCGGGCCAGGGTCTCCTCACCGAGGGGGAACCAGACGAAGTTGGCGTGCGTCTCGGGCAGGTCCCAGCCCTGCTCGCGCAGGGCGGCGGTGACACGGTCACGCTCGGCGACCAGCGCGTCCACCCGCTCGCGCAGCTCGTCCTGGGCCACGGGCTCGAGGGACGCCAGGGCCGCCCGCTGGGCGACGTGGTTGACGCCGAACGGCGTGGAGACGGCGCGGATCCCCGCGGCGAGGCGCGGCTCCGCGACGGCGTACCCGACGCGCAGGCCCGCCAGCCCGTACGCCTTCGACAGCGTGCGCAGCAGCACGACGTTCGGGTGCCGGCGCAGCAGGTCGACGCCCTCGGGCGCCTGCGGGTCGCGCACGAACTCCAGGTACGCCTCGTCGACGATCACCAGCACGTCGCGCGGGACGGCGGCGAGGAACTCCTCCAGCTCGTCGGCGTGCACCACCGGCCCGGTCGGGTTGTTCGGCGTGCAGACCATGACCACCCGCGTGCGAGGCGTGACGGCGGCGGCCATGGCCGGCAGGTCGAGGCGGCCGTCCGCGCGCACCGGCACCGTCACGGCGGCGCCGCCCGCGACGGCGACGACGATCGGGTAGGCCTCGAACGACCGCCACGGGAACACGACCTCGTCGCCGTGCTCGACGACGGCCTGGAGCACGTGCCCGAGCACGGCCACCGAGCCGTTGCCCACGACGACCTGGTCGGCCGGGACGCCGACGTGCGCGGCGAGCGCCTCGACCAGCTCCGTGGCGTACATGTCGGGGTAGCGGTTGGTCTCCTCCGCCGCGCGCGTGATCGCCTCGAGGACGGACGGCAGCGGCGGGTACGGGTTCTCGTTCGACGACAGCTTCCACAGCTTCGCGCCCTCGGCAGGCCGCGCGCCCGGCACGTAGGCGGGCAGCGCGGCGACGGCGGCGCGCAGGGGGACGGTCGACGAGTCAGCGGGGGTGGTCACAGCGTTCAAGGATGCCACCGCTCAGTGCGCGCCCGACGCACCCGCCGTCACCGGCTCGCGGACCAGGCCGGCGAAGAACCGGGCGATCGCGTCCGCGGCCGGCACCTCGACGGCCCCCTCCACGTCCGGGCTGTAGTTGGTGTTCGTGTTGATGTCGTACGGCACGGTGCGGCCGTCGACCGTCTCGAAGAACTCGACCCCGGCGATCTCGATCCCCTGCTCGGCGAGCAGCCGCTCGAGCCGCGCGACGAGCGGATGCTCGGCCGTGATCTCGGGCCGCAGGGCGAAGAGCGGCGGCGGGGCGACGCCGTCGGCGCCCGGCAGCGCGCACGCCTCGGCGGGGCACAGCTCGAACCCGGTCGAGGTGTCCACGCGGACGGCGTAGTGGAACCGGCCGCCGACGAACTCCGCCCGCGTGACGAACGGCTCCGGCGCGACGAGCAGCTCCTGCAGCAGCCACACGCCGTCGACGGGCTCGTCGAGGAGGCCCGCGTCCAGGGCGGCGGCGAACGTCTCGACGTCGTCGAACCGCTGCACCCCGAGGCCCTTGCCGCCGCGGTTGTGCTTGGTGATGAACGGCGCCCCGAACCGCTCGGCCGCCGCGCGCAGCGCCGCGCGGTCCGTGACGGCCGTCGTGCGCGGCACGTCGAGCCCGGCGGCCCGCAGCAGGGCGTACTGCCGCACCTTGCTCACCTCGAGCGCAGCGGCCCGCGTGCCGTTGACGACCCGGCGCCCGGCGGCCTCGGCGCGGGACAGCACCGCCTGCGCGGCCTCCGGCGCGTGCGGCACCCCGCGCGTGTGCGCGGACGCGCTGAGGCGCGACCAGTGCACGGCCCGGGGCGGCTCCTCGGCGAGGTCCAGGGTGACGGCGCCCAGGTGCACCGGTTCCAGCGGCACTCCCGCGCGGTCGAAGGCCCGCTCGAACGGCGGCAGCCAGTCGGGGTTGTCGTGCAGGACGAGGACGGAGGACTCGCTCACCCGGCGAGCCTACGCGCGTCGTCCGCGCGCCGGGACCCGGACGCCGAGCCTCGCGCCGCCGAGCGTCGCGCCAGCCTCGCCGGGGGATGACGTGCCACGATGGCGGCATGAACTTCATCGTCCGCACCCTCGTCACGGCCGTGGCGCTGTGGCTGAGCGACCTGATCTTCACCAACCTCGAGATCCTGCCCCCGTACGACGGCGACAACGTGCTCGAGTACATCCTGGCGGTCCTCGGCGTGGCACTGGTGTTCACCATCATCAGCAGCTTCGTGAAGCCGATCGTCAGCATCATCTCGATCCCGCTGCTCATCCTCACGCTGGGCCTCTTCTACCTGGTCATCAACGCCGGCGTGCTGTGGCTCACCACCTGGATCACCGACCAGGGGTGGTTCGGCGACTGGGGCGTCGACGTCAGCGGCGGCTTCTGGTGGTTCGTCTGGATCGCCCTCATCCTCGCCGTGCTCCAGGCGATCATCGGCGCGTTCGCGCCGAAGAAGGGCTGACGCAAGGCATCCTCAGCACGGCACGCTCAGTGCAGCATCGCCCCCGTCGGGTTCCCCGGCGGGGGCGACGTCGTCCCGAGCACGGTCGTCCCCTGGCCGGGGCCCGGGCCGGGCGCCAGGACGAGGGGCGGCTCCGGGTCCACCCGGCGCACCGCGAAGAATCTGGTGCGCGAGCGGGTGCCGTCGAGCAGCCGTTCCAGCCGGCCCGTCACCCCCGCCACCTGCACGTTCCCGGAGCGCTGCGCGGCCGACAGCGTGCGCAGGTGCGTGGGCATCGCGTGCGCGAGGGAGACGCTCCCGGCCGCCGCGACGTCGACCGGGTCGGCGGAGTCCAGCAACCGGCGCCCCACCGTGACACGGTCCACCGTGGCCGGCCCCTCCCCGCGGGACCGGCCGTCGACGTTCTCGACCAGGCTCTCCTCGTTCTCCACGTGCAGCGCCGGCACCCCGCCGGGGATCGCGAACGTCGCCGTCGGCGACCCGGCGGTCACCACCCCGCCCACCGGGTGCCTCGCGCGGAACCCCGGTGACGCCGCGAGCGCCGCCGCGGAGATCCCGCCGAGGCTGTGCCCCACCAGCACGACAGGCTCGTCCGGAGCCGCGCCCGCCGCGTCGAGGGCCTGCTCCACGGCCACGGACACGTCCGCCGTCTCGTGGGCCATGAGGCTCAGGTCGGTCGCCGCGTCGAACGGGTTCGAGGACGACAGGAACCGCTGCGTGCCGGGGATGAGCACGGTCCACGACGTCGTGCCGTCGCCGTGCACGACCTCCTCCACCGCGAGCGTCCCGGCGGGGACACCGGCCGCGGGCCGGTCGACGATGCCGCTGCCCTGGGGGTAGAGGTCCGCGGTGCGGGCGAGCGCCTCCGCGACGGAGCCCGCCGGCCGGTCGGCCCACCGGGGCCGCGGGCCGGCGAGGTCGGTGTCGGTCAGGGCGACCACCTGCGGCACGGAGTCCGGCAGCAGCGCGGCCACCACGTCGGACAGCGAGGCCGCGCCGCGCGTCACGGGGTCCAGCGCGGCGGCCGGGCCCTCCTCGATCCCCCGCCGCAGGTCCTGCCAGGTCAGCGGCCGGGTGGCGCTCAGCCCCGCCGCGAGCCCCGCGACCGCCTCGTCGGAGAGCGGCGCGACGGCCCGCCAGACGTCCGAGAGGCGCCCGCCGGCGTCCGCCGTCACGGGAGCCGTCGGCGGATCGGGGGGGCGGGCCGCCGACGGCGCGGCCACGGCCGGAGCCGGGGAGCCGTCGCGCGCAGCCGCACCGTCCAGGGCGTCCGCCACGGACGCGACGGCGAGCACCGGCCTCGCCCCGAGCCCGAGCACGACCCCCGCCGCACCCGCCAGCACCGTGACCGCACCGCCGGTGACACGCTGCGCCAGGCTCTCCGCCTCCCGGTACAGGCCGGCCGCGAAGCGAAGCCGGCGGGCGCACCGCTCCGCCGTCGATCCCCGCCCGCGCAGCCGGGCGCCCGCCTCGTCCAGCCGGGCCGCCGCCGTCTCCCGGCGCGCGGCAGCCGCGGCGTCGTCCTCCGGGACGCCGGGCAGCGGCAGGGCCGGTCGTGACCACGGGTCGGGGGCCCACACCGCGCCCCGCAGGGCCCCGGCGGCGCCGAGGCACCGGTGGGAGGCCTGCAGCAGCCGGTCCGCCGCGGCGTCGAGCAGCACGGCAGCGCCGTGCACGGCCTCCGCGTCGACCCGGGAGACGGCCCGGCCGCCCCAGACGTCCAGGGTCTCCTCGGGCGGCAGCCCGCGCGTCGTCACCGGGCCAGCACCTCGGCCGCCTCCTCGAGGAGGCGCAGGTCGGCGTCGAGGCCGACGAGCAGGGCGGCGACGTCGTCGCGGAACCGGTCCGCCGCCGTCGACTCCCAGGCCACCGCGAGGCTGCGCCGCGCGCTGGCCGTGGCGTCGAGGACGTCGCGGTGCGCCGCGAGGACGGTGGCACGCGCGGCACCCGTGTCGGGGGCCGGGGACGAGAAGGGCGGAGCCGGTGAGGTCATGCCCGCGACGCTAGGCCGCGCCCTCGCCACGCCCGCCCGCCGCCCCCGACCCTGTGGACGACGTCGGCCTGGGGACAGGCTCCCGACCGCACGACACGTACCGGCGACGTCAACCGACGGTCGATGCCGACGGTCGATGCCGACGTCCGATGCCGACGTCCGATGCCGACGTCCGCTACGACGGCAGCACCCCGACGAGCCGGTCGGCGTCGGACAGGATGTCGATGCCGACCACCCGGCCGTCGCGCACCGTGAACGCGAGCAGCGAGTAGACCGTGCCGTCGTCGAGCACCGTGACCAGCCCCGGCGACCCGGCCACGAGCGCGAGCCGCGAGAACCGCGCGGTGCCGAAGTGCAGACGGGCCTGCTCCGCCACGGCCCGCGCGCCGCGCAGCACGCGGGACAGGTCCCCCGGCCCGTAGTCGAGACGCACCACGACCTCGGGGTCGAGCAGCGCCACGAGGCGGTCGAAGTCGCCCGTCTGCGACGCCGCGAGATAGGCGGCGACGACCTCCCGCCGACGCGCGACGTCGTCCTGCGCGGGTACCGCGTCACGCACCTTGCGGCGCGCGCGGCTGGCGAGCTGGCGCGTGGCGGGGAGCGACCGGTCCAGGAGCGGCGCGATCTCCTCGAAGGGGACCGCGAACTGGTCGTGCAGCACGAACGCGACGCGCTCGGCCGGCGCCAGCGTGTCCAGCACGACCATCAGCGCGGCGCCGACCTCGTCCTGCTCGACCGCCCGCCGCTCGGGGTCCTCCGGCCCGTCGACCGGCGCCACCTGCAGGTCCGGCAGGCGCCCGTCCCACGCCGGCCCTTCCCCCGCCGATCCGTCCCACGCCGTCTCCCGGCGCGTGGCCCGCGAGCGCAGCAGGTTGAGCGCGACTCGCCCGACGATGGTGGTGAGCCAGCCGCCGAGGTTCTCCACCCCCGCGCTGCCCGCCGCGTGCGCGCGCACCCAGGCGTCCTGCACGGCGTCCTCGGCGTCCGCCGTCGAACCCAGCACGCGGTAGGCGACCGAGCGCAGGTGCGGCCGGAACGCCTCGAACTGGTCCGCCGTGAACTGGTCCGCCGTGAACTGGCCTGCCGCGAACTGATCCGTGCTCACCGGTCACACTCCTTCGTCGGGCCGTGTCAGAGAGGTGACAGCGCACGCTGCCGGTGACACCGAACCACGAGAGTGCGACACCGGCCCGACGGACCAGGAGCCCGCATGACCTCCCTGACCTCGAACGATCTGGCCTCGACCGACACCTTCTCCCACGCCCTCGCGAGCGACCTCGCGGGCCGGCTGCTCCTGCCCGGCGACGAGGGCTTCGACGCCGCCGCCACGCCCTGGAACCTCGCCGTCCGGCAGCCCGTCGCGGCCGTCGTCGAGGCGGCCGACGCCGACGACGTCGCCGCCACCGTGCGGCACGCGCGCGCCGCCGGGCTCACCGTCGCCGCGCAGTCCACGGGGCACGGCGCGTCGGGCGACGTGGCGGGCACTGTCCTGCTGCGCACCCGGGCGCTCGACGCCGTCGAGGTGGACCCGGCACGCCGCACCGCCCGCGTCGGCGCGGGGGCGTCGTGGGGCGCGGTGCAGGCCGCCGCCGCGCCGCACGGCCTCACCACCCTGCTCGGCAGCGCGCCGGGCGTCGGCGCCGTCGGCTACACCCTCGGCGGCGGGCTCGGCTGGTTCAGCCGCGCCCACGGCCTGGCGGCCGACCACGTGCGGTCGTTCGACGTCGTCTCCCCCGCGGGCGAGCAGGTCACCGTCACCGCGGCCGACGACCCCGAGCTGTTCTGGGCGCTGCGCGGCGGGGGCGGCGACCTGGCCGTCGTGACGGCGATGGAGATCGACCTGGTCGAGCTGCCCGCGTTCTCGGGCGGCAAGGTCGCCTGGCCGGCCGCGCGCGCCGCCGAGCTGCTCGCGGTGTTCCGCGAGGTCACGGCCGCCGCACCGCCCGAGCTCAGCGTCTGGCTGTCCCGGGTGGAGGCGCCCGGCGCCCCGGCCGTCGTCGTCGTGCACGCCGCCCACCTCGGCGACGCGGCCGAGGCCCGGACCCTGCTCGCCCCGTTCGCCGCCGTCCCCGACGTCCTCGGGCCAGGCGTCCACGCCGCGATCGGCCCGGTCGCGTTGGCCGACGTCGGCGACATCGCCGCCGACCCGACCGACCCCGCGGCGGGGAAGGGGCGCGCCGAGCTGCTGCGCGGCATCGACGACGAGGCGGTGGAGCGCCTGTTCACGACGTCGGTCGCGCCGCTGCTCATGCTCCAGCTGCGGCACCTGGGCGGCGCCCTGGCCACGCCGGGGGACGACGCGGGCGCCCTCGGCGCGATCTCGGAGCCGTACCTGCTGTACGCGTTCGGCCTGGCGTTCGAGCCCGGCCTGGCGACCGCCGTCGGGCACCGGCTGGAGGCGCTGCCGGCCGAGCTCGCGGGGAACGCCACGATGCGCAAGCCCGCCACGTTCCTCGCCCCGGGCGAGAGCGCGGCGGCCGCGTACGACGGCGCCGCGCTCGCCCGCCTGCGCGACCTCAAGCGGTCCCGCGACCCGCTCGGCACGGTCCGCGGGAACTACCCGCTCCTCGGCTGACCACCCCGACCGCTGCGAGCACGAAGACGGCCCGGTTCGCGGACTCGTACCGGGCCGTCTTCGTGCTCACAGCACCTCGGTGGGCCCGTGGGAGAATGTGGGCCGTGACCTCCCCCGCGCCGCAGACCTCGCCGTCCGACGTCCAGACCCGCGTCAACCTCGCGGACGTCACCCCGCCGATCGCCCTCGGGCCGCTCGACGGCCGCTACCGCGGCGCCGTCGCGCCGCTGGTGGACCACCTCAGCGAGGCCGCGCTCAACCGGGCGCGCATCCACGTCGAGGTCGAGTGGCTGGTCACGCTGTGCAACGGCACGACGGCGGCCCCCGGCGCCGTCGTCCCCGGCGCCCCGACGCTGACCGACGCCGAGATCGCCTACCTGCGCCGGATCCCCGCCACGTTCGGCGCGGACGAGATCGCCGAGCTCGCCGCCATCGAGCGCGAGACCGTGCACGACGTCAAGGCCGTCGAGTACTTCATCAAGCGCCGCATCGCCGCCGCGCCCGAGGCCCTCGGCGAGACCAGCCTCCCGGCCGCGAGCGAGCTGGTGCACTTCGCGTGCACGTCCGAGGACATCAACAACCTGTCGTACGCGCTCATGGTGCAGGGCGGGGTGCGCGACGTGTGGCTGCCCGCCGCGACCGCGCTGACCGACCAGCTCGCCGACATGGCGCGCGAGCACGCCGCGGTCCCGATGCTGAGCCGCACGCACGGGCAGCCGGCCACCCCGACGACGATGGGCAAGGAGCTCGCCGTCCTCGCGCACCGCCTGCGCCGCCAGCTGCGCCGCGTCGAGGGCGCCGAGTACCTGGGCAAGCTCAACGGCGCGACCGGCACCTACGGCGCGCACGTCGTCGCCGTCCCCGGCGCCGACTGGCCCGCGGTCTCGAAGGCGTTCGTCGAGCACCTGGGCCTGGTGTGGAACCCGCTGACCACGCAGATCGAGTCGCACGACTGGCAGGCGGAGGTCTACGCCGACGTCGCCCGCTTCAACCGCATCCTGCACAACCTCGCGACCGACGTGTGGACGTACATCTCGCTGGGCTTCTTCACGCAGATCCCGGTCGCGGGTGCCACGGGCTCGTCGACGATGCCGCACAAGGTCAACCCGATCCGGTTCGAGAACGCCGAGGCGAACCTCGAGATCTCGTGCTCGCTGCTCGACACCCTGTCGGCCACGCTCGTGACGTCCCGCCTGCAGCGCGACCTCACCGACTCCACCACGCAGCGCAACATCGGTCCCGCGTTCGGCCACTCGCTGCTCGCGATCGACAACGTCCGCCGCGGCCTCAAGGCGCTCAACGTCAACGCCGCGCTCATGGCCGACGACCTCGACCACAACTGGGAGGTGCTCGGCGAGCCCGTCCAGTCGGCCATGCGCGCCGCGTCCGTCGCCGGTGTCGAGGGCATGGAGAACCCGTACGAGCGGCTCAAGGAACTCACCCGCGGCCAGCGCGTCGACGCCGCCCGGATGCGCGAGTTCGTCGCGGGCCTCGGCCTGCCCGACGACGTCGCCGCCCGCCTCGCGGACCTCACGCCCGCGTCGTACACCGGCGTCGCCGCGCGGCTGGTCGAGGACTACCTCGCCTGACGCGGCGTCCTGCGCCGTCCGAAGCGTTTAGGAGCTCCCAGGCCGCGCCGGCGCGCTCCTAGCGTGGCCCCGTCCGCACCCACGACGCGACGGAGCCTCGCATGCGCACCGAACGACGCCCTCGACCGACCTCCCGGGTCGCCGCCCTCACCGCGGCCGTGCTGGCGGGCGGCGCCGGCCTCACCGCCGGCGCCGTCACCCTCGCCACGTCCGCCGCGGGCGCGACGACGGCCTGCGAGGTGGACTACGCCGTCACGAGCTCGTGGCAGGGCGGGTTCCAGGCCGACGTCACGCTGACCAACCTGGGCGACGCCCGCTCGGGGTGGGAGGTCTCGTGGCAGCAGGCCGACGGCGACCACGTCTCCCAGGTCTGGAACGGCCGGCTCGTGCAGGACGGCGCGCAGGTGCGCGTGGCCGACGCCGGCTGGAACGGCACGCTGGCGACGGGCGCGACGGCGTCCTTCGGGCTGATCGGGACGTCGGCGGGGGCGGCGAAGGTGCCGGCGAGCTTCAGCCTCGACGGCGTCGCCTGCACGGGCGACGTCCCCACGACGGACCCCTCGGACCCGCCCACGGAGCCGACCGATCCGCCCACCGACGAGCCCGGCGGGCCCGCCGACGCGACGTTCTTCGTCGACGAGGGCACGCAGGCGTGGGACGCCTGGCAGGCGTCGTCCGGCACCGACCGCGCGCTGCTGGAGAAGATCGCCACCACGCCGCAGGCGTCCTGGGTCACCGACGCCGACCCCGCCGAGGCGAGCGCCGGCGTGGCCGACTACACGGGCCGGGCCGCCGCGGCGGGCGCGACGCCGCTGCTGGCGGTGTACGCGATCCCGGGCCGCGACTGCGGCTCGCACTCCGGCGGCGGCACGGACGAGGCCGCGTACCGCGCCTGGGTCGAGCAGGTCGCGGGCGCGATGGTCGGCGAGCCGTGGGTGGTGCTGGAGCCGGACGCCCTCCCGCAGCTCGGCGACTGCGACGGCCAGGGCGACCGCGTCGGGATGCTGGCCGACGCCGCCCGCATCCTCGACGAGGCCGGCGCCCGCGTGTACCTCGACGTCGGCCACTCGGCCTGGCTGCCCGCCGCGGAGGCGGCGTCGCGGCTGCAGCGGGTGGGGCTGGAGCACGTCGCGGGCTTCGCGCTCAACGTGTCCAACTACCGCACCACCGACGAGTCGCGCGCCTACGGCGAGGAGGTGTCCGCCCTGCTCGGCGGCGTCCCGTTCGTCGTCGACACGTCGCGCAACGGCAACGGCTCGAACGGCGAGTGGTGCAACCCGCGCGGCCGCGCCCTGGGCGAGCGGCCCGCCGTCGTCGACGACGACAGCCACCTCGACGCGCTGCTGTGGGTCAAGCTGCCCGGCGAGAGCGACGGCGCCTGCAACGGCGGCCCCGCCGCCGGCGCGTGGTGGCAGGAGATCGCCCTGGAGCTCGCCCGCAACGCGAGCTGGTAGCAGCCCCGCCCCCTCGCCGAACGGGCGGTCGACACCGTTATGGGCCTCCGACGACGCCCGTTCCGGGACCGACCGCCTGTTCGGCGTCGAGCCGGAGGCGGGCCCGCACCTCCGCGAGCTCACCGATCCGGTTCACGACCCACCGGGCCGAGCACGCCGCCCCGAGCGAGAGCGCGAGCAGACCGAGGACGTTGCCCAGGTCCACGGTGCTCGGGTCGACGGAGCCCGACCAGAAGAACTGCGACCTGCCCAGCACGATCCCGGTGAGGACCCCCGCCATCAGCGGCACGGCCTGCCGAGTCCGCGCCCAGAGCGTCGCGGCCAGGCCCAGGACCATGAGCGGCGCGACGAGGGCCTCGGTCGACCACGTCGTCGAGGCGACCGACGACCACCACGGCAGGCCGAGGTGCGCCGCGTCCGAGACCGTGGCCAGGACGTAGGCCACCACGGCGAGCGCCATGCCCGCCGCGGTGATCACGGCGAGCCGACGGTCGTGCTCGGACGCTCGGCAGCGCGCGTGCTCGACGACCACCAGGGCATGCGCGGCGAGCCCGACCGCCCATCCCGTCTCCAGGAACGCCGCGTGCGCCTGGCCGACGGCGAGGAGCGCACCGACGGTCAGGGCCGCGACCACGGCGGCCGCGGCCACGAGCGTCCGGCCTGCCCGGCCCGCACCCGTCAGCAGCGCGACGACCCCGAGGGCCCAGATCGCCCAGGCCGCCACCATGGGCACGGTCGACAGGCGCGGCGGTGCCCCGTCCTGGGGGACCAGCGAGGCCGCGTGGCCGCCTGCCCTGACGGCCGGGACCGCGAGCAGCGCCGGGAGCGCGACGCACAGCAGCCCGGTCCCGGCACGCCGCTCCGGCGCCGTCGACCCCAGGGGCGCGAGCGCCCATTCCCGCGCGGCGGCGCGCAGCAGGTCGACGACGTCCCCGCGCGCGGGGCGCGACAGCCCGGGCGCGGCGGTGTCGAGCAGGTGCCCGAGCATCTCGGCGCCGTGCGCGCGCCGGAACGCGAAGGGGAACAGCCGCAGCAGCCGCCGGTAGTCGCGCACCAGCGCGGGGACGACGGCGGTCGCCTCCGCCCTCTCGGGACGGTCGGCGCTCATGCCGGCACCTCCCCCAGCCCGCCGGCGACGGCGCGGCCCGGTCGCGACGTCCGGCGCGCCGCGAGCCGGTCGAGCGCCTGGCGGGCCTGCGCCTCCGACCGGCGGGCCTCGGCGTCGAGCCGGGCGCCGCCCTCGACGGTCAGGCGGTAGTAGCGCCGCAGCCGGGAGTCGACCACCTCCTCGTGGTCCACCTCGACCAACCCGGCGGCGACGAGCCGGTCGATCGCGCCGTAGAGGGTGCCGGCGCGCAGGGTGACACGGCCGCCGGAGCTCTCCTCGACGTCCTTGGAGATGCCGTACCCGTGGGCCGGTCCCTGCGCCAGGGCGGACAGGACGAGGAACGCGGGTTCCTGCAGCGGTCTGGGTGCGGGCTTCGATGCCATGCCGAGGACCATACTCTCGTCACAAAGATATGCACGGCGACGCGCCGGTCGCCGAACATGCGATGTCGCACCGAATACCCGTCGATTCCGTGCGCAACCGCCTGTTCGGCGACGGGCAGGGGTCAGCGCGCCATGGCCTGCTGCCCGACGACGGCGAGCAGGGCGAGCTTCTCCTCCGCCTCGGAGCGCGGCGGCGCGGTGAGCACCAGCAGCGCCTGGGTCTGGTCCTCGGTGAACAGCACCTGGCAGTCCAGCTCGATCGGCCCGACCTGCGGGTGCACCAGCGTCTTGTGGTCGGCGAACCGCTGGTGCACCTCGTGCCGGTCCCACAGCTCGGCGAACTCGGCGCTGCGCGCCCGCAGCTCGCGCACCAGCTCGCCCGCGCGCGAGCGCGGCCCGAGCATCCCGTGCGCCACGCGGAGCGTGGAGACGAGCGAGCGCCCCTGCCGGTCGCGGTCGTCCTCGGGGTACAGCAGCCGCTCGGAGGGGTCGGTGAACCAGCGGTAGACGTCGCTGCGCGCCCACCCCGTCAGCGCCGACCGGTCGCCCAGCAGCGCGACGGCGAGGTCGTTGGCCACGAGCGTCTCGCCGAGCGCGGACAGCACGAGGGCGGGCGTGTCGGACAGGCGGTCGAGCACGCGCAGCAGCGCGGGCGACACGTGGGACGACATCGTCACCCGGTCCGGCGTCCCCCGACCGGCCACGCGGAACAGGTAGTCGCGCTCGTCGTCGGTGAGCCGGAGCGCCCGAGCCAGCGACGCGAGCATCTGCTCGCTCGGCTGCGGGCCGCGCTGCTGCTCCAGCCGCGTGTAGTAGTCGGCGGACATCGCCGCGAGCGCCGCGACCTCCTCCCGCCGCAGCCCCGCGGTCCGACGTCGCGCCCCGGCGGGCAGGCCGACGTCGGCGGGCTGCACCGCCTCCCGACGACGTCGCAGGAACTCGGCCAGCTCTCGACGGTCGGCGGCACGCTCGGTGCGTCCTTCATGAGCCATGCGCCCATCGTCCGCCGACGACGCCGGTCGGGCCAGGCCGTAGCCAGGGATCGCCGGTCCCCCGACGACCGCTCCTCTCCCGCCCGGGCGGCGGCCCGCGCAGAGTGGTGGCCATGGACCTCACCCGCAGCACCGTCTTCGTCCCCGGCGCGACCAGCGGCATCGGCCTCGCGCTCGCCCTCCGGCTCCAGGCCCGCGGCAGCACCGTGATCGTGGGCGGCCGCCGCACCGCCCTGCTCGACGAGATCGTCGCCGCCCACCCCGGGATCGACGCCGTCCGCATCGACACCGCCGACCCGGACAGCATCGAGGCCGCCCGACGCGAGGTGCTCGGGCGCCACCCCGACCTGGACGCCGTCGTCGCGATGGCCGGCATCATGCAGGCCGAGGACTGGACCTCCGAGGACTTCCTCGCCACCGCCGAGCGCACCGTCACGACCAACCTGCTCGGCCCGATCCGCCTGGCCGCCTCGTTCCTGCCGCACCTGCGCGCCCGCGCAGGATCGGGCGCGGGCGCCGCGTTCGTCACGGTCTCCTCCGGGCTGGCGCACGTGCCGCTCGCCGTGACGCCCACCTACAACGCGACGAAGGCCGCGATCCACCGGCTGAGCGAGGGCATCCGGCTCCAGCTCGAGCCGGCGGGGGTGCGGGTGATCGAGGTCGTGCCGCCCGCGGTCCGGACGGCCCTCATGCCGGGGCAGGAGGACAACCCGGTCGCCATGCCGCTGGACGCGTTCGCGGACGAGGTGGTCGAGCTCCTCGCGGCCCGGCCCGACGCCCACGAGATCCTCGTCGAGGGCGTGAAGCCCCTCCGCTTCGCGGAGACCTCGGGCGCGTACGACGCGACGGTCGCGCGGCTCAACGCCACCGACCGTCACGCCGTCTGACGCCCGCGCTCAGGGCTTCGTCGACCCGACGTACTTCGACGCGACGTAGCCCTGGTGGCCGTTGACGAAGACCTTGACCCACCCGCCGGAGGAGTCCCAGATCTTCTTGACGGCCTTGCCCTTGTTGAGCGTGTCGATCGCCTTGTAGCCGGTGCCGGGGCCCGAGCGCAGCCGCAGGCCGTCGACCTTGACGTAGCGGGTGCCCAGCGAGGTGAGCCCCGGCGAGACGTAGTTCGCGTGCATCCAGCCGGTGGTGCCGCCGTAGGTGACCTTGCGCCACACGCCCGAGCCGGCGCCGGGCTTGGCGGTGAGCCAGCGGTTGACCTTGACGGTCTTGAGCGTGCGGTAGCCGGTGCCCGGGCCCGAGCGCAGGTTGACGCTGGTGGTCGTGTAGTAGGTGCACGACTTGGGCACGACGCGCTTGTTGGCCCACGCCGCGCCGGTGCTGAGGTTCGCGCCGTGGTTCTTCATCCACGGCAGCGGGTCGGTGGTGCTGCCCGACCCCTTGTACGCGCCCTTCCAGATCTCCAGGTGCAGGTGCGGCGCGGTGGAGGTGCCGGAGCTGCCGACGTCGGCGATGCGCTGGCCGCGCTTCACGTACTTGCCGGCCTTCACGTACTTGTCGCCGTCGACGACGTGGCCGTAGACGGCGAAGACCTTGCCGCCGTCGGCGTTGGAGCGCACCACGACGACCTGGCCGAAGCCCGGCGCCGAGCCCGCCTTGATGACGGTGCCCGGCGCGACGGACTTGATCGCGGTGCCCTTCTTGGCGCTCATGTCCTGACCGAGGTGGTACGTGGACGCCGCCTTGATCGGCATGCATCTCGGCCCGTAGTAGGACGAGAGCCCGTAGCTCTTGTCAGGGAGCGGCCGGACGGCGGCCGTCGCCGCCCCCGCTCCCGCGATTCCTGTCGTGAGCGCCACGGCCGTGGCGATCCCCATGGTGACTCCGGTCGTGATGATGCGTCGCACGGTGCGCATGGTGGTGCCCTCTCAGCGTCAGGGTCCTGGGGCATCGTTGCCCAGCCGCACGGTAAGCACAGGGTGCGGGGTGGCGCGCGCGGTGCCGCATCCGCGACACTCGTCTTCACAGGTACCCGTGAGCGTGAAACTCCCTTACCCACGCCTGACCACCGGAGGTCTGCAATGACGCACCCCGTTCCGACCGGCCGAGCCGACCACAGTGCGAGTTCCCGCGCCCTCGGCCGCCGCGGCTTCCTCTCCCTCGCGACGGCAGGTGTCGCCGGCTCGGCGCTGTCCGTGACCGTCGGCTCGATGGCCCCCGCCGCCGCGGCGACGGCGGAGGCGTCCGGTCCCACGGCCCGCAAGCGCGAGCTGCGCGCGATGTGGATCTCGTCGGTCGTCAACATCGACTGGCCCTCGCGCACCGGACTGACCGCCGACGAGCTGAAGGCCGAGTACCTCCACTGGCTCGACGTCGCGGTGGGCATGAACCTCAACGCCGTCTTCGTCCAGGTCCGGCCGACGGCGGACGCCTTCTGGCCCAGCCCGTACGAGCCCTGGTCGCAGTACCTCACCGGCACGCAGGGCGGCGACCCGGGCTTCGACCCGCTCGCGTTCGTCGTCGCGGAGACGCACGCCCGCAACCTCGAGCTGCACACCTGGTACAACCCCTACCGGGTCTCCATGCAGGCCGACCCGACGAAGCTCCTGCCCGAGCACCCGGCCCGCCAGCACCCGGACTGGGTGTGGCCGTACGGCGGCAAGCTCTACTTCGACCCGGGCCTGCCGGAGGCGCGCGAGCACATCTACGCCGCGATCCTGCACAGCGTCGAGCACTACGACATCGACGGCGTGCACTTCGACGACTACTTCTACCCGTACCCCGTGGCGGGCCAGACCCTGCCCGACGCCGCCACGTACGCCGAGCACGGCGGCGGCTTCGCGACGGTCGAGGACTGGCGGCGGCACAACGTCGACGAGTTCGTCCGGACCGTCTCGGAGCGCATCAAGGAGCTCAAGCCCTGGGTCAAGTTCGGCATCAGCCCGTTCGGCATCTGGCGCAACGCGTCGACCGACCCGCGCGGCTCCGACACGGGCGGCTCGCAGAGCTACGACCTGCAGTTCGCCGACACCCGCAAGTGGGTGCTGGAGGGCTGGCTCGACTACATCAACCCGCAGATCTACTGGCAGTTCGGGCTCGCCGTCGCCGACTACCGCAAGCTCGTGCCGTGGTGGGCCGAGGTCGCGGCGACGTCCGGCACCCATCTGTACATCGGGGAGGCGCTCTACAAGGTGACGTCCGGCGTGTTCACCGACCCGGCGGAGCTGAGCAACCACCTCACGTTCTGCGCGGAGGTGACGGCGCAGGGCACACCGGTGCTCGGCAACGTGTACTTCTCCGCCGTCCACGTGCCGCAGGACCCGCAGGGCTCCATGTCGCGCGTGCGCGCCGACCATTACGCGCACCCCGCGCTGGTCCCGACGATGCCGCACCTGCCCGGCACCCGCGTCCAGCCGCCGGTGCTCACGCACGCCCGACCCGGCGGCGACGGCGTCGAGCTGCGCTGGGTGGACGCGGCACCGCACCGTCGTCGCGCGACGTCGTTCGCCGTCTACCGGGCCGCCGGGAAGGGCGCCCGGGTGGACGTCGAGGACGCCACGCAGCTCCTCGGCACGGTCCGCTCCGACGGCGGCGTGCTGCACGGCTTCACCGACGCGACGGCGGTACGCGGCGAGCGCTACGCCTACGCCGTCACCGCCCTCGACCGGCTGTGGAACGAGTCGGCCCCGAGCCGCACGCAGCGCGCGTGAACCGTCCCGGCGACGGGATCATCCGTCCAGGAAGATCCCGTTGCCGGGCCCCACGGGCAGGTCGAGGAAGAAGAACACGCTGAGGATGGCCGCCCACACCAGCCAGAAGCAGACGGTGAACGGCAGCAGCCGGGCCATCACGGTGCCGAGCCCGGCGCTCGGCTCCCACCGGCGCAGGTAGGCGAGCAGCACGATCATGTACGGGTTGAGCGGCGTGATGATCTGCGTCGCGGAGTCGCCCACGCGGAACGCGGCCTGCACGAACGCGGGCTCGTACCCGATGAGGGCGAACATCGGCACGAAGACGGCGGCCATGAGCGTCCACAGCGCCGAGCCCGAGATGATGAACAGGTTCAGCAGCGACGCGACGACGAGGAAGCCGAGGATCGCGCCGTAGCCGGTGAGCCCGATCGACTCGAGCGCGGAGGCCCCGGACACCGCGATCCACTGCCCGACGCCGGACCAGTTGAACAGCGCGATGAACTGGCCGAGCACGAACGCCAGCACGACGAACCCGATCATGTCCTTGAGCGCCTGGCCGAACATGATCGGCACGTCCTCGATGCGACGCACCGTCCCGACCGCGCGCCCGTAGACGATCGCCGGCACCAGGAACATCGTGAAGACGATGAAGACGATCGAGCTGAGCAGCGGCGACTCGGGCAGGAACGCCCCGTCCTCGTTGCGCCACGGCGACGCCGGCACGAGCACGGCGGCGACCATCACGGCGGCCACGCCGAGGGCCACGACCAGGGCGTTCCGCAGCCCGCGCCGCTCGTCGTCCGTGGTGGCGGCGGACGCGTTCGCGAGCGGGTCCTCCCCGTCCTCCACGACCTGCTCCATGGGCACGCCCTGCCGGCGGATGCGCGGCTCGAGCACCTTGTCGATGAGGAAGCCCGCCAGCAGGGCCAGGGCGATCGACGAGACGGCGTTGAAGAACCAGTTCGACAGCGGGTTCACGGGCGAGCCCGGGTCGGGCAGGATCTGCGCGACCGAGCTGGTGATGCCCGCGAAGAGGGCGTCGAGGCTGGTGACGAGGATGTTCGTCGAGTACCCCGCGCCGGCCGCCGCGAACCCGCCGAGCAGGCCCGCGACCGGGTGCCGACCCGCGGCGCGGAACACCATCGCCGCCAGCGGCGGGATGATGATGAACGCGGTGTCCGACATGATGCTGCCCATCACGCCGACGAAACCGACGGCGTAGGCGAGCGCCCACCGCGGCGCGGACCCGAACGCGTACCGCACGGCGGCCCCGAGCAGCCCCGACTTCTCCGCCACGCCCACCGCCATGAGGATCGGCAGCACCGTGACGAGCGGCGGGAAGCCGAGGAAGTTCTCGCCGAGGTTCTCGGTGAGCCAGGTCATCCCCTCGGCGGTGAACAGGCCCTTGACCTCGACGACCTCGTCGCTGCCGGGCATCTGCACGGTGACCCCCGCGAGCGCCATGCCCGTGGACGCCAGCGCGATGACGCCGAACAGGATGAGGAACAGGGTGAACGGCTCGGGCAGCTTGTTGCCGACCCGTTCGACGAACGCCAGGAACCGGTCGGTGCGGGATCGTGCGTCGACGGAGGTGGTCACGCGGTCTCCTCGGGTCGGCCCGCCACCGCGGGCGTGTCCGCCCGAACGTAGTGGCCCCGGTCATCCGTCGCGAGGCATTCGTCCGCATCGTGAGATTCGCGTCGTTCCTCCCGTCCGCCGCGACCGCTTCCCTACGATGCCTGACATGACCGTGCCCGACGCCGTGCCCCACGAGGACCACGTTCCCCCCGCCCGCCCGAGCACCGCCTACCTCGACCACCTGTTCCACGAGAGCGAGGAACGCCGGCGGGCGGCCCCGCCGTCCGACGTCGCCCCCTCCCTGCTGCCCGACGCCGTGGCCGACGCCGTCGAGCGCGCGGCCGAGGCGCTCGAGCCCGACCTGCGCGACGTCGTCGAGCGCCTGCACGCCGACCCGGAGCCGGCCTGGGAGGAGCACCGCAGCGCCGCCCTGCTGGTCGACGTCCTGGCCCGGCACGGCGTCGAGGCCGAGCTGGGCGCGCACGGCGTGCCGACGGCCTTCCGGGCGGAGCTCCGGGGGGCCGCCGACGGGCCGACGATCGCGATCTGTGCGGAGTACGACGCGCTGCCCGTCATCGGGCACGCCTGCGGGCACAATGTCATCGCCGCCGCGGGCGTGGGCGCGTTCCTCGCGCTGCGCGACGTGCTGTCGGGCGAGGGCCCCTCGGGCGCGGCGCCCGCCGGCCGCGTCGTCCTGCTCGGCACGCCCGCCGAGGAGGGCCACTCCGGCAAGGAGGTCCTGGCGCGCGCCGGCGCCTTCGACGACGTGGACGCGGCGATCATGGTGCACCCGTACGGGCAGGACGTCGCCGAGCAGGTGTGGCTCGGCCGGCGCCTGCTCACCTGGACGTTCACGGGCCGCCCGGCCCACGCGTCCGCCCAGCCGTTCATGGGGCGCAACGCGCTCGACGCCGCGAACCTCGCCTACCAGGGCATCGGCCTGCTGCGGCAGCAGCTCCCGCCGGTGGACCGCGTGCACGCGACGGTCGTCGAGGGCGGCACCCGGCCCAGCATCATCACCGAGCGCGCCGTCATGCGGCTCTACGCCCGGTCGAAGTACCCGGACACCCTGCGCGACCTGTCCGCGCGGCTCGACGACGTCGCGCGCGGCGCGGCGCTCATGACCGGCACCGAGGTCGAGATCGTGTGGGACGACGGCGCCCTGCCGAGCCTGCCGGTACGCACCAACGCGGCGCTCACGGAGCGCTGGGTGGCGGCGCAGCGGCGACGCGGGCGCGACCCGCTGCCGCCCGGCGTGGTGTCCGAGACGCTCGCGGCGTCCACCGACTTCGGCAACGTGTCGTTCCGCGTGCCCGGCATGCACCCGCTGATCCAGGTCTCGGCGCCCGACGTGGCGCTGCACACCGCCGAGTTCGCCGACGCCGCCGGCGGACCCGCCGCCGTGCCGGCCGCCGTCGACGGCGCCGTCGGGCTGGCGCTCACCGCGCTGGAGTACCTGTCCGACGACACGCTGCGGACCGCCGTGCACGACGAATTCGTCGCGCACGGCGGCCCGCTGGACGTGCCGACCTACTTCGACTGAGGAGATCGGCGGGTGCCGGTCAGCGTGCGCTGAGCTCCGCCGGGTCGGCGGGGCCCTGCGGCGCCGGCTGCACCGGCGCGTCGTCGCTCGGCACGTCGCCGCGCAGCACGGTCGCGGTGGCGGCGGGCCGGTCGTCGGTCACCGTGAACCGCAGGGTGTCGGTGAACTCCCGGCCGTGGTTGTCGGTGGCCGTCACCGTCGCGGCGTGCGTGCCCGACCCGAGGTCCTCGGGGAGCGGCAGCCGCCACAGGTGCGCGTTCGACCGCGTCGCGTTCCCGCTGGTGAGCAGGTTGCGCGTGGCCGCCGTCGGGTCGGAGTACTCCCAGCCGGTGCGCAGCGACTCGCCCGTCATCGGCTGCGTGTGCTCGGCCTCGACCGCGGCGCCGCCGTCGATCGACACCTCGACGTGCGCCGCCGACGAGCCGGCGTAGAAGTTCGCGGTGAGCCAGCTGTCGCCCGCGAGGTCCTCGGCGCTCACCAGACGCTCGTCGCCGAGCGCGGGCGCGTCGCCCTCCTTGCCGCCGTCACGCCACGCGAGCGCCTCGCCGGCCCAGTCGCGCCAGTGCGGCGTGTTGACGCCGAGCGCGAGCTGGAGGTCGTCCGGCTCGCCACGGACCGTGTACCGCTCCGCGAACGCGTTGCCGTCCAGGTCCAGGGTGAGGACGCCCGGACGGGCGCCGTCGGCCATGTACGCGAACGGCAGGCCCTGCTCGTCCAGCCCGCCGGAGTACCAGTCGCCCGAGACGGCGCCGGCCACGAGCTGGGTGTGCTCGAGCTCCTCGACGCCGCCCGCCTGCCACTCGGCGCGGGTGTCGCCCGGCAGCAGGCTCTCCAGCATGTGCGTGTGCCCGCCGACGGTCACCGCGTTGCGCCCGCGGAGCACGTCGTACAGCTCCGGCGCGTTGTCCGTGATGACCTGGCGGTGGTCGACGATCGGGGCGTGGGCCGCGACGACGACGAGCTTGTTCCTCGGCACCTCCGCGAGGTCCGCCTCGAGCCAGGCGAGCTGCTGCTCGTCGACCTTCTCGAGGTAGCCGCCGTTCTTGCCGTCCGGCTTGGCGCCGTTGTAGACGATGTTGTCGAGGACGACGACGTGCGCCTGCCCGACGTCGTAGGAGAAGTAGCCGGGCCCGACCTCCTGGCGGAACGTGTCCAGGGACCGGGAGTCGTCGGCGGCGTCGTAGTCCATGTCGTGGTTGCCGGGCGCCATGCGGACCGGGCCGTTCGCGGCGGCGTAGATGTCCTTGAGCTCGGGGTAGAGGCTCAGGTCGTCGCCCACGTTGTCGCCGAGCAGCAGGATGCCGCAGCTCGCGTAGTCGTCGCGGGCCATGAGGTCCGCGACGGCCCCGTCCCGGGCGTAGCCGACCTGGGTGAGGTCGTACGTCTGGGTGTCGGCCGCGATCGGGCAGCTCTGCTTCGCCCTGCCGGTCGCCTTGGACTTCCCGAGCGGGAAGTTGACGGCCTTCGGAAGCGGCCCGGTGGGCTCGAGGCCGCCGTACCTCAGGTCGGGCGACCCCTCGGGCAGGTGGTTGTAGCTGAACTGGGCGATGGCGTTCTCGTCGACCGGCACCTGGTAGCCCGCGGGCTGGGTGACGAAGACGGTCATGTCGTCGAAGGCCGGGACGCTGTAGCGCCCCTTGCCGTCGGTCGTGACGACGTCGCGGCCGTTGGACACCTGGACGCCGGCGACGCCCTTCTCGCCCTTGTCCTGGGTGGAGTCCTCGTCCTTGTCGTGGAACACGGTGCCGGTGAGCACCTCGGGGTCGGCGGCCTCGCCGCGCACGACCTCGACGTGGCCGGTGTACAGGCCGGCCTGGGCGCGCTGGGCGGCCGCGGCCGCCTTGACCTCGGCCGGGTCGGGCGACGGCGCGGCCGCGGCGCCGGGCGCCACGAGGACGAGCCCGACGAGCGAGGCGGCGCCGGCGGCGGCACAGGCCTGGCGGATGCTGCGGGGGTTCATGTACTTCCTCCGGGGTCGTGAGAGAGCGGATCGAGTACACGCCCTCGTCAGGGCGCTCCGGCATGCCGATGGCGACGACGGTAGGCGGCCGAGGCAACCGTCCGGTGTCGCCGAGACGCCGGGCAGCGGAACGCCAGGGCGTCCTCGGCGAACTCCCAGCGAACGCGGCCCGTCCGTTACCCGGCGGACACCGGCGGCGAACACGCCCGTCATGCGTGCTCCCTACCGTCGGGCGCACCCGGACGACGGGGCCCTGCCGCACGAGCACGAGGAGCGCACATGCACGACGGACGAGACGCTGCCGAGACCCTCACCGCCGGCCTCGGCCGCCGACGCTTCCTCCAGGCCGCGGCCGGCGTGGGCGCCGGGGCCGCGCTGACCGTCGGGGCGGCGGCCCCCGCCGCCGCCACCTCGGGCGGCACCACCGCCGCGGGCCGGGGCGGGACGGCGGGCTTCGGCGGCATCCTGCAGCCGGGCCGGGGCCGCATCCGCGGGGACCACTACCTGCGCTCCGACGTCGACGACGTGCTGTGGGGCTACGTCCCGTCGGTGCACGCGACCGCCGTGGCGCGCGTCCGGTCCGGCCGCACGATCACGATCGACTCGGTGTCGCACGAGGGCATCCTCGAGGACCAGGGCCGCGACCCGGTCGCCTGGTTCGGCGAGCGTGGCATCCACCGCCGCGAGGTGCTGGACGACGCCGTCGCCATCGCCGGCGGCTACGACCGCACCTCGCGCAACTTCGACGCCGACGGCCCCCACGTCATCACCGGCCCCGTGCACGTCGAGGGCGCCGAGCCCGGCGACGTGCTGAAGATCGAGACGCTCGACGTCGTCCCGCGCGTGCCGTACGGCGTCATCTCGTCGCGGCACGGCAAGGGCGCGCTGGCCCTCACCGCCTCCGGCGCACCCGCCGGCATCACGCTCGACGAGGTCATGCCGCCCGTCGCGACGGACGGCCGCGGCACCGGCGTCCCCACCGAGTACGGCAACGTGTCGGTGCTCGCGCAGATCCGGGGCGGCAAGGCGGCGATCGGCGAGGGCCGGTCGCGCGTGTCGTTCCCCCTGCGGTACTTCTTCGGCACGATGGGGGTCGCTTTCTCGGAGAACACCGGCCTCACCGCCCCCGAGGCCAACTCGATCCCGCCGACGCTCGGCGGCGGCAACATCGACATCAGCCGCCTGGGCGCGGGCTCCACGTTCTACCTCCCGGTGCGCGCGCCGGGCGCGCTGTTCTACGTGGGCGACCCGCACATGGCGATGGGCGACGGCGAGGTGGCGCTCACCGCGATGGAGGGCTCCCTGCGCGGCACGTTCCGCCTCACGGTGTGCAAGCCGGGCTCGGGCGACGCGCCGTCCGTCGCGTACTCGTACCCCTTCGCGGAGACGAAGGACGCCTGGATCCCCATCGGCCTCTCCGACCCGGACGGCGCCGTCGGCGGCAACGGCAGCGACCTCGACGTCGCGATGCGGCGCGCCGTCGTCAACGCCCTCGACTTCCTCGAGCACGACCAGGGCCTGGACCGCGCGATCGCGTACGCCTACCTGTCCGCGGCGGCCGACTTCGCCGTCTCGCAGGTCGTCGACCGGACCGTCGGCGTGCACGGCCTGGTCCGCAAGGCCGACTTCCGACGCTGACGGCGCGCGGGACCGCCCTGACGCCCGACGGCGACGACTGGCAAGATCGACCCATGCACGAGCGCGCAGGGAAGCCGGCCCAGGACATCGACCTCATCGACGTCGACCAGGTGGTGGGGGCGTACTACGACCTCGTGCCGGACGTCTCCGACCCGGCGCAGCAGGTGGTGTTCGGCACGTCCGGGCACCGCGGCTCCAGCCTGGACACGGCGTTCAACGAGGCGCACATCGCCGCGATCACGCAGGCGATCGTCGAGTACCGCGCGTCGCAGGGCACGGACGGCCCGCTGTTCATCGGCCGGGACACGCACGCGCTGTCGCTGCCGGCGTGGCAGACGGCGCTGGAGGTGCTGGCTGCGGCGGGCGTCACGGTGATGGTCGACGCGCGGGACTCGTTCACGCCGACGCCCGCCGTGTCGCAGTCGATCCTCATCCACAACGGGGCGACGACGGGCGACGGCGTGCGCACGCAGGGCCCCGGCCTGGCGGACGGCATCGTCGTCACGCCGTCGCACAACCCGCCGCGCGACGGCGGCTTCAAGTACAACCCCCCGCACGGCGGCCCCGCCGGGTCGGAGGCGACCGGCTGGATCGCCGACCGCGCCAACGAGATCCTGCGCACCGGCGGGCTCGCGTCCGTGCGCCGGGTCGCGCTCGAGGACGCGCTCGGCGCCGACACCACGCACAAGCACGACTTCCTCACCACGTACGTCGACGACCTGCCGAACGTCGTCGACCTCGAGGCGATCCGCACGGCCGGCGTGCGCATCGGCGCGGACCCGCTGGGCGGCGCGTCGGTGGAGTACTGGGGCGCGATCGGCGAGCGGTACGACCTCGACCTCACCGTGGTGAACCCGCAGGTGGACCCGCGCTGGTCGTTCATGACGCTCGACTGGGACGGCAAGATCCGCATGGACTGCAGCTCCCCGTACGCGATGGCGTCGCTGGTGGAGCGCATGGCCGGTCGTGACGGCGGCGACGCGCCGTTCGACGTCGCGACCGGCAACGACGCCGACTCGGACCGGCACGGCATCGTCACCCCCGACGCCGGGCTGATGAACCCGAACCACTACCTGGCCGTCGCGATCGAGTACCTGTACGGCGGCGCGCGGCCGGGCTGGCCGGACGGCACCGCGGTCGGCAAGACGCTCGTGTCGTCGGCGCTGATCGACCGCGTCGTGGCAGGCCTGGGCCGGCAGCTGGTCGAGGTGCCGGTGGGCTTCAAGTGGTTCGTGCCCGGCCTGCTGACCGGCGAGGTCGGCTTCGGGGGCGAGGAGTCGGCCGGGGCGTCGTTCCTGCGCCGCGACGGCCGCGTCTGGTCCACGGACAAGGACGGCCTGCTGCTGGCGCTGCTCGCCTCCGAGATCATCGCGACCACGGGCCGCACGCCGTCCGAGCACCACGCCGACCTCGTCGACCGTTACGGCGAGTCCTGGTACGCCCGCGTGGACGCGCCGGCCACGCGCGCGCAGAAGTCGCGCCTGTCGGCGCTCTCCCCCGACGAGGTCAGCTCCACCACGCTCGCCGGGCAGGACATCACGGCGACGCTCACCGAGGCGCCCGGGAACGGCGCGAAGGTCGGCGGCCTCAAGGTGACCACCGCCGACGCGTGGTTCGCCGCGCGCCCGTCGGGCACGGAGGACGTGTACAAGATCTACGCCGAGTCGTTCGTGTCCGCCGACCACCTCGCGGAGGTGCAGGCGGCCGCGAAGGAGCTGGTCGACGGCGCGCTCGGCGACGCCTGACCGGACGCCCGCCGTGCCGGCTCCCCGCACCTACGTCGTCACCGGCGCCGACTCCGGCCTCGGCCGGGCGGTCGCGGACCTGCTCACCACGCGCGGGCGGGTGATCACCTGCGGGCTGGCCGACGACGTGGACGTGCGCGCCGACCTCACGACCGCCGCGGGTCGGGCCGACCTCGTCGAGCAGGTGCGGTCGCTCGGCGGCGGCCGGGTCGACGGCCTCGTCGCGGCGGCGGGCGCCGGCGCGCCCCGGCCGGAGACGGTGGCGCTGAACTACTTCGGCGCCACCGCCGTGCTGGAAGGGCTGCGCGGGTGCCTGGCGGCGTCGGACGCCCCGGCCGCGGTCGTCGTCTCGTCGTCGTCGACCCTGAACCGCGGCAGCGGTGCGCTGGTCCGCGCCTGCCTCGGTGGCGACGAGGAGCGCGCGCTCGCGGTCGCACGCCGACTGGTCCGCACCGGGCGCGGGAGCCAGCTCTACCGCTCGAGCAAGGCGGCGCTGAACCTGTGGGCACGGTCCACGGCCGTGTCGCCGGCATGGACGCGCGCGGGCATCGTGCTCAACGCCGTGGCCCCGGGGATCGTCGCCACGGACGTCGTGACCCGCACCTGGGCGCGCGACCGTCTGCTGCTGGAGACGGCGCTCCCCCAGCCCCTCGGCGCGCCCGGGCCGGTCGCGCCGGTCGCCGACCTGCTCGCGTTCCTGGTCTCGCCGGAGAACCGCTTCATGACCGGCCAGGTCGTCTACTGCGACGGGGGCACCGACGCCCTGACGCGCGGCGGTCGCCCGCAGCGGGTGTACCTGCGGTACGGCGTCCGTGAGATGGCGACGATGTGGCGCGAGGCGCGGAGGCGCACAACCACTCCCTGACACCCATTTGATTTCAGCAGGCAACCTTTTTATGTTTGCTCCCCGCAACCAATATGGGGGTGGGCAAGCATGCCTGAGCACGTGCGGTACGAGGAGCTCCAGCGCCAGCTGCGCGCCGTCGGCGCGGTCAAGCGGACCATCGTGCGGAACCTGCCGCAGGACTGCGCCGTCGGGCCGACGGCCGTCATGTCGACCCTGCGCCGCCAGGGGCCGATGCGGCTGAGCCGCCTCGCCGACCAGCTCTGGCTCGACCTGTCCGTCACCAGCCGGCACGCGTCGCACGCCGTCGAGCAGGGCTGGGTCGAGCGCACGCACGACCCCGACGACCGGCGGTCCTGGATCCTCAGCCTCACCCCGGCGGGACGGCACAAGCTCGAGCAGATCTCCGAGCGCACCACCGGCCTGTTCGCCGAGCGGATGGGCGACTGGGACGACGCCGAGATCGACCGGCTGACCGAGCTCATGGCGCGCCTGCACGGCAGCTTCGCCGAGTGCCCGACGTCGGCCCGCGCCGCCGTCCCCGCCCGGGCCTGACGGCCCCGCCCCCACCTCGACCCCGCAGCACCTCGAGAGGACCTTCATGGCATCGACCACAGCGGCGGCGCCCGCGCACGCCAAGCGCGGCGCGCGCACCGACCACCAGCCCGGGGTCTCGATGAGCCACCGGCAGATCCTGGAGGCCCTGTCGGGCCTCATGCTGGGCATGTTCGTCGCGATCCTGTCCTCCACGATCGTCTCGAACGCCCTGCCGGAGATCATCGCCGAGCTCGGCGGCGGCCAGTCGGCCTACACCTGGGTCGTCACGGCCTCGCTGCTGTCGATGACCGCCACCACCCCGCTGTGGGGCAAGCTCGCCGACCTGTTCAGCAAGAAGGTGCTGGTGCAGGTCGCGCTGGTGATCTTCGTGCTCGCCTCGGCGGCCGCGGGGCTCGCGCAGTCCGCGGAGTGGCTCATCGTCTGCCGCGTGTTCCAGGGCATCGGCACCGGCGGTCTGTCCGCCCTGGCGCAGATCGTCATGGCGACGATGATCGCGCCGCGCGAGCGCGGCCGGTACTCCGGCTACCTGGGCGCCACCTTCGCCGTCGCCACCGTCGGCGGCCCGCTGCTCGGCGGCGTCATCACGGACACCGACTGGCTGGGCTGGCGCTGGTGCTTCTACGTGGGCGTCCCGTTCGCGCTCGTCGCGCTGATCGTGCTGCAGAAGACGCTGCACCTGCCCGTCGTGAAGCGCGACAACGTGAAGATCGACTGGGGCGGCGCGTTCCTCTCGACCGCCGCCGTCTGCCTGCTGCTCCTGTGGGTCACGTTCGCGGGCGACAAGTACGACTGGAACTCGTGGCAGACGTACGCGATGACGGGCGGCGCGCTCGTCCTCGTGCTGCTGTTCGTGCTGGTCGAGTCGAAGGTCTCCCAGCCGATCATCCCCATGCGGCTGTTCCGCAACCGCACGGTGGCGCTCTCGTCGGTGGCCTCGCTCTTCGTGGGCGTGGCGATGTTCGCCGGCACCATCTTCTTCAGCCAGTACTTCCAGCTGGCGCGCGACAAGTCGCCGACGATGGCCGGCGTCATGACGATCCCCATGATCGGTGGCCTGTTCGTCTCGTCGACCCTCTCCGGCCTCATCATCACCAGGACCGGCCGCTGGAAGGGCTGGCTGGTCTCCGGTGCCCTGCTGCTCACCGCCGGGCTCGGCCTGCTGGGCACCATCCGGTACGACACCGAGTACTGGCACGTCGCCGTCTTCATGGCGGTGATGGGCGTCGGCGTCGGCATGATGATGCAGAACCTCGTGCTCTGCACGCAGAACCAGGTGGCCCCCGCCGACCTGGGGTCCGCCAGCTCGCTGGTCACGTTCTTCCGCTCGCTCGGCGGCGCGATCGGCGTCTCCGCGCTCGGCGCCGTCCTGGCCCACCGGATCCCCGACCACGTCGCGGACGGCCTGGCGAACCTGGGCCCGAAGGGCGCCGAGCTCGCCCAGGGCGCGGCGGGCGGCTCGGGCGAGATCCCCGACATGGACCAGGTGCCCGAGCCCCTGCGCGGCGTCCTCGAGAGCGCGTACGGGCACGGCATCGCGGACGTCTTCCTCATCGGCGCGTGCGCCGCCCTCGTCGCCTTCCTGCTCGTCGCCTTCATCAAGGAGGTCCCGCTGCAGACCAAGGGCGCGATGGAGCAGTCCGCCGCCGAGGAGGCCGGCTCCCCGGCCCCGGAGGCCCTCGAGGACACCGAGGCCTACGCCCCTGAGCTCGTCGCGGTCGGCGCCGGGCCGACCGCTCGGCGCGCCGCTCCGGCGACGGACGCCCGGCCCGACGGCGGCACGGACGGCATCACCGTGCACGGCCTGGTCCGCGGCGCCGAGGGCGCCCCGCTGCCGCAGGCGGCGATCACGCTCATCTCGCTGGGCGGGCGACAGCTCGGCCTCGCGATCGCGCGGTCCGACGGCGCGTACGCGGTCGACGCGCCGGGCGCCGGCACGTACGTGCTCATCGCCTCGGCCGACGGCTTCCAGCCGCAGGCCTCGACGATCGTCGTCGGCGCGACGCCGCTGGCCCACGACGTGCTGCTGAGTGGCACCAGCGGCCTGCGCGGCGTGGTGCGCGGCCCGGACCTGCACCCCGTCGCGGGCGCGATGGTGCTGGTCACGGACGTGCGCGGCGACCTGCAGGCGAGCACGGTCACGGCGGAGGACGGCGCGTTCGCCCTCGAGGAGCTCGTGCCGGGGCCCGTCACGGTGGCCGTCAACGCCGCCGGGTTCCGGCCCCGCGCGCTGCCCGTCGAGGTCGGCGCCGCCGGCGTCACGCGCGTCGAGGTGGAGCTCGCGGCGGGCGCCCGGGTGACCGGCGTCGTGCGCGCCCCGCACGGGCCGCTCGCGGACGCCCGGGTGACGCTCGTCGACGCGGCGGGCAACGTGGCCGGGACGGCGACGACCGGCGCGGACGGCGCCTACGCGTTCACCGACCTGGACGGCGGCGAGTACACGGTGATCGCGACGGGCTACCCGCCTGCCGCGACGGCCGTGAGCCTCGCCGGCGCGGGCGTCGACGGGCACGACCTCACCCTCGCCCACCCCGCGGAGTGAGCGGCGTGCTGACCGCCACGGTCCGGACGCGCGACGGGTGGGCCGTGCCGCACGCGGTCGTCACCCTCACGGACGCCGCCGGCGCGCAGGTGCTGCGCGCGGACGCGGACGACGACGGCGCGGTCCGCGGCGAGGCCGCGCTGGCCCCGGGCGCGTACGTCGCGATCGTCACGGCGGTGGGCTACGCGCCCGCCGCGACGTCGGCGATCGTCACCGCCGCGGGCCGCGCCGCCCTGGGCACCGTGACGCTGGCCCGGCAGGGCGGCACGGAGCTGCCGCCGCCGGGCCCGTGGACGATCGACCCCGCGCACTCGTCGGTGGCGGCGGTGGCCCAGCACCTGGGCATCTCCAGCGTGCGGGGCCGGTTCACCGAGCTCGCCGGCCGGATCGACGTCGCGCCCGGCGACGTCTCCCGGTCCGGCGTCGCCGCCGTGATCGCCGCGGCGTCCATCGACACCGGCAACGCCTCTCGGGATGCCCACCTGCGGTCCCCGGACTTCCTCGACGTGGAGCGGTACGAGCACATCACGTACCGCTCGACGGGGATGACGCCTGTCGCCGACGGTCGCTGGACGGTGCACGGCGACCTCACCCTGCACGGGCTGGAGCACCCGGTCGACCTGGACCTGACCTACCTGGGCACCGGCGCCGACGCGCAGGGCGTCGTGCGCGCGGCGTTCCGCGCCACCACGGAGCTGCGCCGCGACGCCTTCGCCATCCGGTACAACGAGGTCGCCGCGGCCGGCGTCGCGATCGTGGGAACGACCCTCAAGGTCGAGCTGGAGATCCAGGCCGCGCAGGGCGCCGCGCTGCCCGCGTGACCGCGCGCCCTACGCGCGGTCGGCGCCGTCCAGGTCCTCCAGCTCCGCGACGAGCGTGCTGTGCTCGGCGTCCCGCCGGATCGCCGCCCCGAGGGCGCGCGCCGAGCGCGCGTACGACGGGTCGTCGAGCACGCGCCGGACGGCGTCCGCGAACCGCGCCGACGACGCCGTGCGCGGCAGCCGGACGGCCGCGCCCCGCAGGGTGACGCGGACGGCGTTGTCCGCCTGGTCGCGCCCGTGCGGGACGACGACGGCGGGGAGGTCGGCGGCGAGCGCCTTGAGCAGGGTCCCGTGCCCGCCGTGGGTCACGACGGCCGCGGCCTCCCGCATCGCCCTCCCGTGCGGCGCCGAGGCGACGACCGTGACGTCCGGCGTGCCGCGGACCGCCGACGGCGACACGGCCGGGCCGGTCGTGACCAGGCCGCGCACGGGCAGCGTCGCGAGCCCGTCGACGACCCGCTGCAGGACGCCGACGTGGTCCTGGAACGTCGACGACATGGCGACGAGGACGAGCGGGGCGTCGCCGGGCGGCGGCGACCAGTCGCCGTCTTCCGCCCAGGACGGGTCGTCGAGCACCGGACCGACGTACCGCGCCGCGGGGGGCAGCGTCGCGGGGAGGTCGAACGCCGGGCTGGTCATGACCAGGTGGCGCCGCGCGCGGTGCACCTGCTCCCACGAGTGCGCGATCGGCCCGACGCCGAGCTCGGCGCGCAGGGCGTTGAGCCGCTCCAGCGTGTAGCGGTCGAGCCCGGCGACCGTCATCCGACGCATGGCCGCGTCCCGCGCCCTGCCGAGCGGGCCGCGCGCAGGCGCCAGGCCCATCCCGACCGGCGTCGCGCCCGGGGTGGGCGGGACGTAGACGTTGGGCATGAGGACGTCGAACGGGATGCCGCGCGACTCGGCCGCCATCATGGCGCCGAACGCGAAGATCGACGAGACGACGAGGTCCGGCCGGTCGTCGTCGATCGCCGCGGCGACGTCGCGCGCGTGCCCGGGCGCGGGCCCCGCGATCGCACGGTCGCCCATGAGGCGCGCCTGCGCGAGCGGGCTGGTGCGCTCCCAGTCGCGGAACGGGTCGTGCGCCGGGTCGCGGTCCGGGCGGTTCGGCCCGTGCTCCCAGCGCACGACGCGCGCCCCGGTGGCGCTCGCCTCCGGGAGCATCGAGTCCTCCACCAGCACCGTCACGCGGTGGCCGCGCTCCACGAGCCGTCGCGCGGCGCCGAGCTCGGGCGGTACCGTGCCGCCGCCGTCGGTCAGCGCGAAGAGGTAGGTGTGCGGCATCGCGGCCCCTCGGAGGTCGACTCACGGTGTTCGGCGTGCTCGGCTCCACGGTAGGCCGGACACGCTCACTCGCAGGCGGTCCCGTCCCCGTCGCGGTCCAGCCGGGAGGAGTAGCCGGGGTCGCCGCGGTGCACCGGCGCCGCGCCGGCCGCCCGCGCCGCGTCGCAGTTCGCGAACGGCTCCTGCGTGGAGCCCGTGCCGTCCGAGCTCGTGTCGTCCGAGCTCGTGTCGTCCGAGCTGGTGTCGTCCGGGCCGGCGTCCACCCGCGGCGCCGGCCCGCCGGACGGCAGCGGTTCGTCGGGGCACCGGGACAGGATGCCCGCGATGGCGTCGTGCTCGGCCTGCGTGACCCACAGCGCGTACGCCTGCTTCACCGCGACCTGCCGCGCCACGTACTGGCAGCGGAACGTCTTGGACGGCGGCAGCCAGGTCGCGGCGTCGCCGTCCCCCTTGCCCGAGTTGGTCGGGCCGTCGACCGCGAGCAGGTTCAGCGGGTCGTTGGCGAGCTGCCGGCGCGCCACGCCGTCGAGCTGCTGCGCCCCCTTCTGCCACGCGTCGGACAGCGCGACCACGTGGTCGATCTGCACCGCCGTGGACGTCGCCTGCCCGCGCAGGAAGTCGATCCGCGTGGCGGTGTACGGGTCGGCGAGCACGCCGCTCAGCACGATGCAGTCGTGCGTGTCCGGGTCGGTGACGGTGCGGGTCAGGTCGCGCGCGAGGACGTCGTTGCGGGTGTCGCACCCGTTGTGGTCGACGTCGGCCCACGCCGGGCCGAACTGGTCGCGGGAGTAGCCCGTCTTGGGCGCGCGACCCTTGACCGGCAGGCCCTCCAGCGCCGCGAGCGCGGTCCCCGCTGGTGACGTGCCCGGCGACACGGGCGGGTCCGAGGGCGCCGGCTCGTCCGACGGCGCGGGCAGGTCGGACGGCGCTGCCAGGTCGGAGGGCGCGACGTCGTCGACACCGGGGGTCGCGGGCTCGAGGCCGCCGGCGCACGCGCCGAGCAGGAGCGCGACGGAGACCCCCAGCGCCGCGATGCCGCCGCGCCGGGTGGTGGTCGCCGCCCTCACCGGGCGGGGTGCGCGAGCAGGTCGGCGTACTCGGGGTGGCGCTGCACGTAGGCCTTGATGAACGGGCACAGCGGCACGATCTTCTCCCCCGCGGCGCGCACCTGGTCGAGCGCGCCGGCGGCGAGCTGCGACCCGATCCCCTGCCCCTCGAACGCCGGGTCCACCTCGGTGTGCGTGAAGACGACCACGGCCGACCCCTCGTCAGCCTTCCGCTCGTAGTACGCGCCGCCGGCGCGGCGGCCGTCGTCGAGCCGGGCGAGGAAGACCTGGTGGTCGCGGTCGTCGACGACCGTCACGGGGGTGGGGGTGGCGTTCATGGCCCCCATCCTGGCCGCTGACCCCGACATCTGTCGCCCCCCGTGCCGGGGCGAGACGGACCTCACGGCGCCTGGTGGACCGGCTCCTCGTCGCCGGGCAGCAGGCGGTGCAGCAGCGGCGTGTTGACCCGCACGGTGAAGAAGTCGATGAGGGGCCCGGCGAAGAACGCCGTCATGACGGTCCCCACCCCCACCGGGCCGCCGAACAGGATCGCGAGGCCGACGAACGCCAGGTCCTGCGCCACCCGCACCACCCGGTAGCGCCACCCGGTGCGGTCGACGACGATCGGCGCGATCGCGTCGTACGGCGCCGTCCCGATCCCCGCGGTCATGTAGGCCGACGCGCCGGCGGTGAACAGCACGATCCCCACCCCGAAGAGCACGGCCTGCAGCAGGTGGCTGGGCGGGTCGGGCACCAGGGGCGCCAGCAGCGCGCCGAACCACTGGACGAAGAACCCCGTCATCACCATGTTGATGACCGTGCCCAGCCCGACGTAGCGGCGCGCCCACACCACGACGGGCACGAGCAGGACGGCGTTCACGGCGAGCTGGTACGCCCCGAGCCCGATGCCGAGGTGCCCGCTGACCCCGATGTTCGCCGCCGTGAACGGGTCGACGCCGACGTGCGCGGACAGCAGCACGGCCGACCCGAGGGCGAGCACGGCGACGCCGCCGAGCGCCCAGAGCGCACGCGGCACGAGCTGCGCGGCGCGCACGCGGTCCCTGGCGGTCATGGTCCGTCACGCTAGAGGCCCCCGGCCGGGCGCGCGCGGTGGGGCTGCGCCGCACCAAGCCCCACACCCGCGGGGGTGGGAGAATCCGGCAGTGACCGAGCCCGTCCCCGAGGGCCCCGACACGGCGTCGGGCGCCCGGAAGCGCAACCCCTATCTCGACGTCCTCCAGGTACCGGGGGCGCTCCCGTTCTCCGCCGCCGGCGTGATCGCCCGGCTGCCGATGTCGATGGTCGGCATCGGCACGGTGCTCATGGTGCAGGCCCTGTACGGCTCGTACGCGATGGCGGGCCGGGTGTCGGCGGTGCTGGTGGTGGCGCAGGCCCTGGTCGCGCCGCAGATCGCGCGCCTCGTGGACCGGTCGGGCCAGGCCCGGGTGATGACCCCGATGCTGGTCGCGACGACGGTGGGGCTCCTGGGGCTGGTGGCGGCCGCGACCCTCGGCGCCCCGGAGTGGGTGCTGTGGGTGTGCGCCGCGGTGGGCGGGGCGAGCCAGGGCTCGTACGGGTCGCTCGCCCGGGCCCGCTGGTCCCACGTGCTCCCGGAGGCGCGGCGCGTGCACACCGCCTACTCCCTGGAGTCGGCCCTCGACGAACTGGTGTTCATCGTGGGCCCGGTGCTGGCGACGACGCTCGCGACGACGGTCATCCCCTCGGGCGGCCTGCTGGTCGCGGCCGTCGTGGGCGGCGGGGGCGCCGCCTGGTTCCTCACGCAGCGGCGCACCGAGCCGCCCGCCCGGGGCGCGGCCGTACCCGCGGACGGCGAGCGCGTCGGCTCGGTGACGCATCCCGACGCCGTCCGCCTCGAGCGCCGCTCGGCGATCCGCATGCCCGGGATGCCGGTGCTCGCCGTCGTCTTCGTCGGCATGGGCGTCATGTTCGGGTCGAGCGACGTCGCCACCGTGGCGTTCGCGGAGGAGCAGGGGGTCAAGGGCCTCGCCGGGCTGGTGCTCGCCTGCTTCGCGCTGGGCTCGATGGTCTCGGGCCTGGCGTACGGGGCAAGGCACTGGGTGTCCCCGCTGTCGGTCCGGTTCACCGTCACGGCCTGCGGGATCGCCGTCGGGGTCTCCCTGTTCTTCTTCGTCCAGAACCTCGTGGTCCTGGGCGTGGTGATGTTCGTGGCCGGGTTCGCCATCGCCCCGACGCTCATCAACGGCAACGCCCTGGTGCAGGCGCTCGTCGCGCCGCACCAGCTCACCGAGGGCCTCACGTGGGTGGGCACGTCGCTGGGCGTCGGCGTCTCGCTCGGCTCGTGGCTTGCCGGCGTCGCGGTGGACGCCGTGGACTCGCACGCCGGGTTCCTCGTCACGATGTCGGGCGGCTGGGCGTGCGCCGTCCTCGCGGTCGTCGCCCTGCCGGGGATGCGCAGACGGAAGCCCTACGCGGCCGCGACGCCCTGACGCTCGCGTCCCCGGGTCCGGTCAGGGGACGACGACGGTCTTGCCCCGGGAATGGCCGAGCCCGAGCTCGTGCACCGCGTCGGGCGCCTCGGCGAGCGGGCGCACGGCCTCGACGGCCGGGGCGAGCCGCCCCTCGACGACCATCGTCGCCAAGGTCTGCAGGTCGTCCGGCTGGGTGATGCCGACGAACCCTCGCAGCCGTTGCCGCAGGAACGGCGACCACAGCAGCCCGCGGAGCTGGCGCTCCGCCCCGCCGAGGAACCCGCTGGTGGTCACCCCGGCACCCAGCAGCACGAGCGTGCCGCGGGGCGTCAGGGCGCGGCGCAGGTCGCGCAGCGGCCGGTTGCCCGCGACGTCGACGACGACGTCGTGCGGCCCGGCCGCGGTGATCGGTTCGCGGGTGTAGTCGAGAACGCGCTCGGCGCCGAGCCGCGTGACCAGCTCCGCCTTGCCGGGGCCCGCGACCCCGGTGACGGCGGCACCTCGCGCCACCGCGAGCCCGACGACGAACGTCCCGACGCCGCCACCCGCGCCGGTGACGAGCACCCGCTGGCCGGCGCGCACCTCGCCGATGTCGCGCACGGCCTGGAGCGCCGTGGTGCCGGACACGCCGAGGGTGGCGGCCGCCTCGGGAGCGAGGTCCGGCGGGCGCGCGGCGAGCTTGTTCTCCGGCGCGAGCGCCAGCTCGGCGAACGTGCTGGCGCCCGTGCCGAACACCTCGTCCCCGACGGCGAACCGTCGCGCCCCGGGGCCCACGGCCTCGACCGTGCCGGCGAGCTCCTGACCCGCGACGCGCGCCTTCGGGCGGCGGAGCCCGAACGCGAGGCGCGCCACCGGTGGCCGTCCCGTCGTCAGGTACCAGACGCCGGCGTCGAGCGCCGCGGCCCGCACGCGGACCAGCAGCTCGCGGCCGGTCGGCTCCGGCGGGTCGACCTCGGCGAGCCGGAGCACCTCGGCCGTGCCGTAGCGGTCGTGCACGATCGCTCGCATCGTTCCTCCCGCGGGCCGGCGAGGGCTGCTGGTCGGGGTTCCTCGACGATATGCACGCCCGCGGGAGCACGCCGTGGCGAGCGCTCGGGGCTCAGGGCTCCGGATGGTGCGCGTCGTACCGCCAGAACCGGGGTTGCAGCCGCACGACCAGCCACAGCACGGCGACGCACGCGAGCCCGCCGACGACGGCCGCCCAGCCCTCGCCGAACCACGTGGCCTCCGAGCCCAGCACCATCTCCCCGAGCCGCGGCCCGCCCGCGACGACCACGATGAACACGCCCTGGAGGCGGCCGCGCATGTGGTCAGGCGTCGCGGTCTGCAGGATCGACTGGCGGAACACGGACGAGATCGCGTCCGACCCGCCCGCGAGCAGCAGCGCCACGCCCGCGAGCACGACGGCGCCCCACAGCACGCCGTCCGGCGCGTCCGGCCCGACGGCGACGAGCACCGCGCCGAAGGCCGTGACACTCAGCCCCCACGCCGTGATCGCCCACACGATGATCCGGCCCTGCCACCGCACGCGGACCAGCGCGCCGGAGAACACGCTCGCGAGGATGCCGCCGACGGCGAACCCGGCGGCGAGCACACCTGTCGTCGTCTCCCCGCCGCCCAGGTAGAGCGCGCCCGCCGCGGGCCACAGCACGCGGGGGAAGGCGAGGACCATCGCGGCCAGGTCGACGACGAACGTCGTGCGCACGTTCGGCCGCGTCGCGAGGTAGCGCAGCCCGTCAAGCACCGAGCTCAGCCCGACGACGCGCCGCCGGGCGGGCGCGGCGCCGGTCACGTCGTCGTCCCTCTGGTCGTCCAGGGTCAGCTCGGGCGGGACGGCGGGCAGCCGCCACACCGCCCACAGCGCGGCGGTGAACAGCAGCGCGTCGAGGGTGTACGCCCAGGCATACCCCAGCCGGGCCACGAGGAGCGCGCCCACGAGGGGGCCGCAGGTGAGGGCCACGTTGAACGACAGCGTCTGGAGCGCGTTGGCCGCCGGCATGAGCTGCGGCTCCAGCAGGCGCGGCACGATCGACGTGCGCGCGGGGTTGTTGATGGCGAACGCCGCGGACTGCAGCGCCACGAGCCCGTACAGCAGGTTCACCGAGCCGACGTCGAGCCACGCCTGCGCCGCGATGGCCGCCGTCACCAGCCACAGCACCGAGGACGCGAGCAGCGAGACGCGGCGCCGGTCGTAGTGGTCCACCAGCGCCCCGCCGTACAGCCCGAGGGCGACCAGCGGCACCAGCGCGGCGATCCCCAGCGTGCCCACCGCGAGCGTGGAACCCGTCAGGGCGTACACCTGCAGGCCCACCGCGACCACGGTGACCTGCGTGCCGATGTTCGAGACGCCGAGGCCCCACCAGAGGCGACGGAACGCCGGGGAGACGCGCAGCGGCGTGAGGTCGGCGATCAGGCGGGGCACGGTGTCCCAGGGTAGGCGTGTTCCGCGGGCAGCCCCGGGCGGGTCCGCCGAGACCCTCCCCCGAGAGCCCGGTGATCGTCCGCCCGGGGCCGCCACGCGTACCCCGCGTCGCCGGTGCGTCGTGGGTGCGGCCCGGCCCCCTGCGCCGTGCCGCACCCCGCCGACCCCAGCCGGGGCGGAGCTGCCACGGGACACTCCCCAGTGATCCCCCGTGACAGCGCCGCCCCGTCCGGAGCCGGTACCGGCTCCGACGGGGTCAGCGGGTCCCGACCGCGACGACCTCCCTCCGGCGGCGCAGCACCAGCGCGACGCCCGTCAGCATCAGCAGCAGCGCCGGGCCCAGCAGCCGCAGGTCGCCGCCCGTCGTCGGCAGCGACTGCATCGCGCTGGCACCGTCAGCGCCGGACGCCGCCGTGGCGCCGTCGGACCCGGTACCGATCAGCTGTCCCGAACCGTCCGCGCCGGCGGCCTCGGCGACCGGTCCGCCCACCGGGGTGGTCGAGCCGTCGCCGGACCCGTCGTCACCCGGGTTGGCGGTGCCACCGTCGCCGGGGTCGGTCCCATCGCCCGGGTCGGTCCCGTCGCCCGGGTCCGTGCCGTCCCCCGGGTCCGTGCCGTCACCAGGATCCGTGCCGTCACCCGGGTCCGTGCCGTCACCAGGATCGGTAGCGGTGGTGCCGTCCTCCAGGACGTCGTCGACCAGACCGTCCTCGGCGAGGACGTCGTCGGTGACGGCCCCGAGGTCGCCCTCGAGCAGGTCGTTCACCGTGTCGTTGACGTCCTCGACGACGTGCTCGACGAGCTCGTCCGTGACGCCGTCCTGCGGCTCGTCGGCGCCGATGATGTCGTCCACGGTGCCGTCCTCGCCGGCGATCCCGTCGACGGTGTCCTCGACGAGGTCACCCGTGCCGAGCACGTCGTCCACGGTGCCGGTCGAGTCGACGACGTCGTTCAGCACCGGGTCCAGCCCCTGGTCCTCCAGCACGTCGTCGACCAGGCCGTCCTCGGCCGTCAGGTCGTCGACGACGCCCGGCAGGTCGCCGGCCGTCACCGAGTCCACCGTCGAGTCGACGTCGTCCACCACGGCCTCCACGACGCCGTCCGTGACGCCGTCCTGCGGCTCGTCGGCGCCGACGACGTCGTCGACCACGCCGTCCTCACCGAGCAGGCCGTCCGCGGTGTCCTCGACGAGGTCACCCGTGCCGAGCGCGTCGTCCACCGCACCGGTGGAGTCGACGACGTCGTTCAGCACCGGGTCCAGACCCTGGTCCTCCAGCACGTCGTCGACCAGGCCGTCCTCGGCCGTGAGGTCGTCGGCCACCGCGCCGAGGTCGCCCTCGGTGAGGTCTCCCACCACCTGCTCGACGTCGTCGAGCGCGTGCTCGACGAGCTCGTCCGTGACGCCGTCCTCGGGCTCGTCGGCACCGACGACGTCGTCCACGACACCGTCGTCGCCGGCGAGGCCGTCCACGACGTCCTGCACCAGCGACCCGGTCCCGACGGTGTCGTCGACCGTGCCCGCCAGGTCGGAGACCTGGTCGACCACGTCGTCCGCGGCCGCGTCCACGCCGCCGTCCTCCAGCGCGTCGTCCAGAAGCCCGTCGTCGGCGGCGACGTCGTCGACCACGCCCGGCAGGTCGCCGGCCGTCACCGAGTCGAGCGTCGAGTCGACGTCGTCCACCACGGCCTCCACGAGACCGTCGGTGACGCCGTCCTGCGGCTCGTCGGCGCCGAGGAAGTCATCCAGCACGCCCTCCTCACCGGCGATCCCGCCGACCACGTCCTGCACCGCCGACCCCGTGCCCAGCAGGTCGTCCACCGCACCGGTGGAGCCCACGACGTCGTTGAGCACCGGGTCCAGGCCCTGGTCCTCCAGCACGTCGTCGACCAGGCCGTCCTCGCCGGTCACGTCGTCGACCACGCCCGGCAGGTCGCCGGCCGTCACCGAGTCGAGCGTCGAGTCGACGTCGTCCACCACGGCCTCCACGAGACCGTCCGTGACGCCGTCCTGCGCCTCGTCCGGGCCGAGGACGTCGTCCAGCACGCCGTCAGCACCGAGGAGGCCGCTCACCGTGGACCGCAGCAGCGACCGCGTGCCCAGCACGCCGTCGACCGTGCCCGCGGCGTCCGCCACCGACACGGTCAGGTCGTCCACCGCGCCGTCCAGGCTCGGCAGCGCGCCGGTCAGGTCACCCAGCCCGGCCGAGTCGCCCGTGCCTGGCAGCGAACCGAGGTCACCGAGGCCACCGAGGTCACCGAGGTCACCGAGGTCACCGAGGTCACCGAGGTCACCGAGGTCACCGAGGTCACCGAGGTCACCGAGGATGGTGTCGGTCGCGCTGTCCTCCAGCGCGTCGTCCAGCACCCCGTCGTCGGCGACGACGGAGTCCACGACGCCGTCCAGGTCACCGGCGGTCAGACCGCCCAGCGCGGCGTCGACGTCGTCGAGCAGGTGCCCCGCGACCTCGTCCGTCACACCGGCCTCGGGCTCGTCGGCACCCAGGACGTCGTCCACGACGCCGTCCTCACCGACCAGCCCGTCCACCGTGCCCTGCACCACCGGCTCGGTACCCAGCGCAGCGTCCAGCGAGCCCGCCGCGTCCGAGACCCCGGCCAGCACACCCTCGACCGTGGCATCGACATCCGTCAGCGCACCAAGGCCACCCAGCGACCCCAGATCACCGAGGTCACCCGGTCCAGCACCCGGCAGCTCACCGCCACCGAGACCAGGCAGACCATCCACGACACCGGTCAGGTCACCGACATCACCGAGGTCACCGAGGCCACCGAGGTCACCCAGGCCGTCGACCGACCCCAGGTCGTCGATCCCGGGAAGACCGTCGGTCGCGTCTCCCTCGAGCGCGTCGTCGACGAGGCCGTCGTCCGCGACGACGGAGTCCACGACGCCCTCCAGGTCACCGGCGGTGACGCCGTCGAGCGTGCCGTCGACGTCGTCGAGCGCGTGCTCCACGACCTCGTCGGTCACACCGGACTCGGGCTCGTCGGCACCAAGGACGTCGTCGAGGGCGCCGTCCTCACCGGCCACCGCGTCGACGGCGCCGTCGGCGACCCCGCCCACGGTGTCCTGCACCGCGGTGCCGGTACCGAGGACGCCGTCCACCGCACCGGTCGCCGTGTCGACGGTCTCGCCGACCTGCTCGAGCGCCGCGTCGACGCCCTGGTCCTCGAGCGCGTCGTCCACGACACCGCCGTCGGCGGCGACGTCGTCCACGACGCCCTCGACGTCACCGGCGGCGAGGTGTCCCGTCGCCTGCTCGACGTCGTCGACCACATGCTCGGTGACCTGGTCGGTCACGCCGGACTCGGGCTCGTCGGCGCCGAGGACGTCGTCCACGACACCACCGTCGCCGGTGACCCCGTCGACGGTGTCCCGGACGTCCGAACCGGTCCCGAGCGCCTCGTCGGCGGCTCCCGCCACGTCCGACACCTCGTCGGACGCACGGTCCACGGTCTCGTCGACCGCGCCCCCGGCTCCTCGGTCCGCGGGCTGCGGCGTGCCGCCGTCGCCCCGGTCGTCGCCGGTCGAGCCGCCGTCGGCGCCGTCGTTCCCGGAGTCGCCACCCGCCGGTTCGGCGGGCTGGTCCTCGATCGCGTCGTCGACGACGCCGTCGTCCCCGGCGACGTCCTCGACGACGCCCTGGACGTCGCCCGACTGCACGTCGTCCGCCGTCTGGTGCACGTCCTCGGCGACGGCGTCCACGAGGTCGTCGGTCGTCGTGTCGGACTCCTCGTCCGGCCCGGCGACGTCGTCGACCGCGCCGTCGTCGCCGGCGACGGCATCGACCACCGCCTCGACGCCCTCCGTGTCGACCTCGGGGAGGTCCACGGGCGTGTCGAGCTCGGCATCGTTCGTCTCCTCGGAGACCTCGCTCAGGTGGAGGTCGACCGAGGTGTCCGCACCGACGGTGGCGTCGACGACGTCATCGTCCGCGGCTTGGGCCGTCACGGCCCCGGCGACCACGAGGCCGCCTGCGACGAGCGCGACTTTCAGCGCTCGTCGGACATGGGTATGCATGATCCGCTCCTGACTGGCGTGGTGCGCGGGAGGCGGATGCCGCCCGCGGTCGCAGTCGCGCGTGAGGGCGCGACGCGGCCACGTCAGGCAGGAGAGACGGGGATGTCGAGGGCGACCGCCGGGAGGCGGTCGAGCTGGTCGCCCGCGGGGGCGATCCACGCCCGCGCGGTGAAAGGGTCGCTGCCCGCGAGGTCGGCCGCGGCGTCGCCGCCCGACGCCCCGCGGACGCTCGAGGAGGGGCCCGACGGCGCGCTGCTGGCGGCGGGCGCCGACGGCGTGGCCGGCGCGGGCTCACGGTCGGCGGGGACGAGCGCCTGGTCGGCGGCGTCCAGCACGCTGCCGACGTCGGAGAGGAACGCCCCCGGCGCAGGCTCGAGGACGGCCGTGCTCACGACCGCGGGCTCGGACCCCGAGGTGTGGCGCGCACCCGGGGCGGCGGCGTCGACGTTCGTCGCGCGGTCGGCGGGAGCGGCCGGTCCCGGCGCCGGCTCGGCGGGGTCTTCCGCGGCGGGCAGCCCGAGCACGGGCTCCAGGGCCGGCAGCAGGACGGGCTCGACCACCGGGGCGACGGCGTCCACGACCGGCTCGACAACGGGCTGCAGCGTCCCGCCGACGGGGTCGACCACGGGAGCGAGCGCATCCACCACCGGGGCCGCCACGTCGAGGACCGGGTCGACGACAGGCTTCAGCGAACCCGTCACGGGGGACACCAGTCCGACGACGGGCTCGAGCACCGGGTCGAGCGTCCTCACGACCGGAGCGACGACGTCACCCACCCCGTCGGTGACGGGCGCGAGCGGACGCGTCACGTCGTGCACCACGTGGCCGACCGGCTCGAGCACCGGGGACAGCGACCGGGTCACGGGGGCCAGCGTCTCCGCGGCCGCGCCCGTCACGGGCTCGAGCGCCCCGCCGACCGGTCCGGTGATCTCCTCGACGACGCCCGCCACCGGGTCCACGACCGGCGACAGCGGGCTGAGGACCCCCTCGACCAGCGCCCCCACCGGCTCGGTCACCGCGCCGACGGGCGCCGTCACCGCCTCGACCGTGCGAGCGACGGGCTCCAGCACGGTGCCGCGCTCCGCGTGCTCGGCCGGTGCTTCGGTCTGCTCCGGCGCGGCGTCCGGCCGTGCCGCCTCGGCGGGGGCGGGCTGCTCGGACTGCTCAGGCACCTCGGACTGCTCGGGCTGCGGTTCGTCCGCCGGCTGCTCCTCGACGGCCAGTTCGCGAGCCAGGTCCTCGGCTGCCTGCTCGGCGGGCGCCACGACCTCGTCGTGCACCGCCGTGCGCAGCCGCTCGGCCTTCTCACGGACCGGTGCCACGGCATCGTCGACCGCGTCACGCACACGTTCGGCCCGGCGGTCGGCCGACCGCTCACCGTCGTCGGCGGCAGGCTCGTCGGCCTCCGGCTCGTCGGCGGCAGGCTCGTCGGCCGCAGGCTCGTCGGCCGCAGGCTCGGCGGCCTCCGGCTCGACGGCGACGGGCGCCTCCGCCTCGTGCTTCTCCACCGAGCTCTTGTCCACCGCGGGCTTCTCCACCGCGGGCTTCGCGGGAGCAGCCTCCTCGGCCGGGGACTGCGCGGCACGCTCACTCTCGACGGGCTCCTGAGCAGCCCGCTCGTGGCGCGGCTTCGGAGCGTCCGCGGCCTTCTCCTGCCCCCGCTCCGGGGGTCGAGACTCGCGGTCCCCACGGTCCCCACGGTCCCCACGGTCCCCACGGTCTCCGTCGTCGTGGTCGGTCAGCGACCGGACCACGGACGTCAACGGGCCCTCGTGGCCGCCGTCGTCGGCGGACGCGGTGCCGGCGAGGGTGACGCTCAGCGCGGCGGCCCCGGCGAGCCCGACGGCGGCCCCGGCCACGCGCGCGACCCAGCGCCGGCGGCGTCCTGCCGCCGGAGCACGGTCCACGCTGCGTGTCACTCGGCCCCCTTCGATGCCACGCCGGGTCAGGCGCTGCTCCGTCATGACCCAGCTCACACTGTGACGCCCGAGCAACGGTCACGCAACAACAGCGGGTGAGACTTCACCCGGCGGCGGGTCCGACCACCCAGGCGTGACGCCGGTCGCGGGTCAAGCCACCGACGTGCCGAACAGCAGCCCCAGCGCGTAGGTGACGGCGGCGGCGCCGAACCCTATGGCGAGCTGGCGCAGCGCGCGCGTCCACGGCGACGTGCCGGACAGCAGCCCGGTGATCGCGCCCGTGATCAGCAGCGACACGCCCACGAGCGCGGCGGCGACGGCGATCGCCGGGAAGCCGGTGAGCCCCAGCAGGTAGGGCAGCACGGGGATGATCGCGCCGGACGCGAAGAAGCAGAAGCTCGAGATCGCCGCCCCCCACGCGGTGCCGTGGGTCTCGAGGTCCGCCTGCTCGTCGACGGCCGGCGCGTCGTCATCGAGGTCCGACGCCACCGCTCCCGTGGCGGCCAGCCCGGCCAGCACGTGGTCGGCCCGGCCCTGCGCCTCGTCGGACGACATGCCCCGGGCGCGGTAGACGAGCGCCAGCTCGTTGGCGTCGACGTCGAGGTGCGGCAGCACGGTGGCGCTCTTCGGGTCGGGGGTGGACGCCTCGAGCAGCTCGCGCTGCGAGCGCACGGACACGAACTCGCCGGCGCCCATGGACAGCGCGCCGGCGAGCAGCCCGGCGACGCCGGTGAGGAGCACGGTCTGCGACGAGACGCCGGAGGCGCCGATGCCGAGCACGAGCGCGAGGTTGGAGACCAGGCCGTCGTTGGCGCCGAAGACGGCGGCGCGGAACGTGCCGGACATCCGGTTGCGTCCGCGGGAGGCGAGCGCGCGCACCACCTCCTCGTGGATCTGCTCGTCCGCCGCCATCGTTGCGGTCGCGTGCTCGTCGGCGTCGTACGACGAGCGGGCCTCCGCCCGCTGCGCGAGCGCGAGCACGAAGACGCCGCCGAACCGCCGCGCGAGGAGACCGAGCATGCGGGTGCGCAGGTCGCCGCGCAGCGGCCGCCCGACGTCGTCGCCCAGGAGGTCGAGCCAGTGCTGCTCGTGCCGCTTCTCGGCGTCGGCGAGCGCGAGGAGGATGGCGCGCTCCTCGCCGGTGCGCCGGCGGGCGAGGTCGCGGTAGGTGGCGGCCTCGGCGCGCTCGTCGGCCAGGTAGCGGCGCCACTTGCGGATGTCGGCCGGGCGGCGCGCGGGGCGGTCGGGCGCGGGCGGGTCGGTTTCGGGCATGGCGGAGCCGTCGGTCATGTCGTCATGATCATCGCTGGAGACGCCTCCTGGGTTCCGGGCGGAGCCGCCGCGTCTTCCGGGGCCGCGCGCCCGAGTTTTCGGCCGTCCGCAGCCCGCCCGCCCCCCGCTCTTCGGGCGGCGGCGTGGACACGGCCCCGAGTGTCACCGGCACGGGGCACAATGGGGGCGGCAACCAGGGGCTCGGACACTGGGAGACTCCGGCGTGATCATTGTCAGCACTGACGGCTCGTGCCTCCGCAATCCCGGGGGCGCGATCGGCTGGGCGTGGATCGCCCACGAGGGCGGCCGCTTCGACTCGGGCGGCGCCGCGTCCGGCACCAACCAGGTCGCGGAGCTCACCGCGCTCCTGCGCGCGATCGAGGCGCATCCCGGGGCAGAGCCGCTCCTCATCGAGTCGGACTCGCAGTACGCGATCCGGTGCGCGTCCGAGTGGATCCACGGGTGGAAGCGGAAGGGCTGGCGCACCGCGTCCGGCGACCCCGTGAAGAACCTCGAGCTGATCCGCACCATCGACGCCGCGATCATCGGCCGGGAGGGCCCCGTCCGGTTCCGGTGGGTGCGCGGCCACGTGGGCAACCCGTTCAACGAGCGCGCCGACCAGCTCGCCGGCCTCGCCGCGCAGGACTGGGCCGCCGGCCGCGGCGGCGTCGACGAGCTGCTGCTCACGGAGGACGCCGGCGCGGGCACCTCCCCGCGCGAGGACGGCGCGGAGCGCCCCGCCGCACGGCCCGCGCGCGACGCGGATCCCCTTCGCGACGTCACGCCCGTCGGTGCGCGCGGCGACACCGGCTGGGAGCTCGGAACGCTCTTTGACTAGCGCACCCCCTCTGACCAGCGCGGCGACCGTGCCGTCGCCGGCCGCACGACCGACGGCCGACGTCACGGTGGAGCACGCGTCGGAGCGGCCGCTCGACCTCGGGCTGACGCTCAGCCCGCTGCGGCACGGCGCCTACGACCCGACGTTCCGACGCACCGCCGACGGCGCGTTGTGGCGCACCACGCTGATGCGTACCGGGCCGGTCACGCAGCGGTTCGTCGCGACGGGCGCGCGCACCGTCGTCGTGCAGCACTGGGGGCCGGGCTCAGGAGAGGCCGCCGACGCCGTGCCGGAGCTGCTCGGCGAGGGCGACGACATCTCGGCCTTCAGCCCACCACCGCAGGCCCACGACGCCGCGCGCCGCACCCCCGGGCTGCGGATGTGCCGCAGCGGACGGGTGCTGGAGGCTCTGGTGCCCGCCGTCCTCGAGCAGAAGGTGCAGGTCGTGACGGCGCACCGCGCATGGCGGTGGCTCGTCGCCCGGCACGGCTCGCCCGCGCCGGGGCCCGCCCCGGAGGGGCTGCGCGTGGTGCCGTCCGCGCGCGGCTGGGCCGCCGTCCCGACCTGGGACTGGCACCGCGCCGGGGTCGACCCGCGTCGGGCGGCGACGGCCGTGCGGTGCGCCCAGGTCGCGGCGCGGCTCGAGGACGCGGCCGGGATGCCTGCCGACGAGGCGCGCGCCCGGCTCGAGAAGGTGCCCGGCGTCGGGGTGTGGACGTCCGCCGAGGTGGCGCAACGCGCGTTCGGCGACGCGGACGCCGTGTCCGTGGGCGACTTCCACCTCGCCGGCGCGGTCGGCTGGGCGCTCACCGGCGAGCGCACCGACGACGAGGGGATGCTGCGCCTCCTCGCGCCGTATGCCCCCCACCGGCACCGGGTGGTGCGGCTGCTGTTCCTCGACCGCAGGCCGCAGGCTCCGCGTCGGGGCCCGCGGCTGTCGATCGCGGACTACCGCGCGATATAGCCGGTCAGTCCGGCAGGCTGCACACGCCGTCCACGCAGACCGCGCCGTCGTCGCCCAGCAGCTGAAGCGGGCGTTCGTCCGCGCCGTGGTGGGGTGCCGCCGCCTCGGCCGCGCTGACGGTCATCAGCGTGGTGCGGCGCGGGTTGGCGATCGAGCGGTACGAGCTCTCGGTGGCGTCGTTCATGTTTCTCCTCCAACGGAACCACTGCCGCGGGACGACCGGGCGGGGTGGGCCCGAGACCGCGGCGCCCGCGACGGTGCGGGCTGGCCTCGATTCTCGGTGATACTGCGTCTCACGGCCAGGGCTGGCGGTGTGAGATGCGCCTCGCTCGCCCGGCTCAGGCCTCCGCGAGCACCTGGTCGAGCACCTGGACGAAGACGTCCGGGTCCTGCGCGCCGGACACGCCGTAGCGGCCACCGAGCACGAAGAACGGGACGCCGTTGATGCCGTACGCGCGGGCGCGGGCGATGTCGTCCGCGACGGCCTCGGCGTAGGTGCCGGCGTTGAGCGCGACCACGACGGCCTCGCGCTCCAGGCCGACCTCGACGGCCAGGTCGGCGAGGTCCTCGACGTGGCCCACGTGCTCGCCCTCGGTGAAGTACGCGCGCAGCAGGCGCTCCTTCATCTCGTCCTGCTTGCCGAACGCCTTGGCGAGGTGCAGCAGCTCGTGCGCCTTGAGCGTCTTCGTGTGCTTGACCTGGTCCATCCGGTAGGTGAGGCCCTCGGCGGCGGCGAGCGCCGTCACCTGGTCCTGCATCTGCTGGGCGGTCTCCAGCGGGATGCCCTTGTGGTCGGCGAGGAACTCGGTGGCCGTGCCCTCGAAGTCGACGGGGGTGTCGGGCGAGAGCTCGAACGAGTGGTACTCGACCTCCACCTCGGGGGCGGCGCCGTCGCGCTCCGCCATCCGCTGCAGCGCGGACTCGAAGCGGCGCTTGCCGATGTAGCACCAGGGGCACGCGACGTCCGACCAGACGTCGACCTTGAGGGGGGTGTTCTCGATAGCGGTCACGGACGTACGAACGCCCCGCCGCGGGAGGCGATTCCCGCGGCGGGGCGTGTCGTGCGTCGCAGACGCCGACGAACGACGGCGCGTCAGTTGAGCGGCGCGGCCTCGTCCGACTTCGTCGGCAGCTGCCCGCCGGCGATGCCCGCGATGAGCTGGTGGATGTCCACGCCCGTCAGCTGCTTGACGACGCCCTGACCCTCGCCGAGCACGGACGCGACCGTCTTGGTCACCGCCGACGCGCCGTCCGTGGAGACGACGGTCATGCCCTGGATCGAGCCGATCGGCTCGGCCGCGGCGCGGACGATCTCGGGCAGGCGCTCGATGAGCTCCTGCACGAGCGCGGCCTCGCCGTACTTCTTCAGCGCCTCGGCCTTGGCATCCGTGGCGACGGCCTCGGCGCGCCCCTCGGCCTCGACCGCGAACGCCTTCGCCTCACCCTCGGCCTTGATGCCGGCGGCCAGCGCGATCTGCCGGTCACGCTCTGCCTCACCGGCCCGGCGCACGGCCGCAGCGGAGGCCTCGGCGTCCTGGATGGCGGCCGTCTTGTTCGCCTCGGCGATGGTGGTGCGCTTGAACGCGTCCGCCTCGGTGGCGGCGTTCGCGGCGTCACGACGGGCCGTGGCCTCCTGGACCTCGGCGTACGCCTTGGCCTCGGCGGGCTTGCGGATCTCGATGTCGAGGCGCTCCTGCGTCACGCGGGCCTGCTCGGCCAGCGCCTCGCGCTCCTGCTGCGCCACGAGCCGGTCCTGCTCCGCGCGCGCGAGCTGACCCGCGGCGTCGGCGTTGGCGTTGGCGCGGTCCGTGTCGGCCTTGATCGCGGCCTTCTTGAGGTCGAGCGCCTTCTGCCGCTCGGCGATCTGCTCGGCCGCCTCGATGACGGCGAACTCGGACACCCGCCGGGCCTCCGCCTCGGAGACCTCCGCGACCTGGAGCGCGCGGGCGCCCTCGGCGCGACCCAGGTTGGACAGGTAGTCCGACCCCGGCGTCGAGATGTCGGAGATGTTGAGCAGGTCGACCTGCAGGCCCTGCTCCGCCAGGTCGGTCTTGGTCGACTCGACGACGCGGTCCGACAGACCCTTGCGGTCGGAGATGATCTGCTCGATCGTCATGTCGCCGACGATGGAGCGCAGCGAGCCCTCGAGGGACTCCTTGATGATCTCGGTGAGCATCTCCTGCTGGGAGAGGAAGCGCTGCGCCGCGCGCCGCACGCCCTCGTCGTCGCCCCGCACCTTGAAGTTGATCGACGCCTTGATGGCGATCTTGATGCGGTTCTTGTCGACGCCCTCGACGGTGATGCCGATCTGCCGCTGCTCGAGCGAGATCGCGAAGCCCTGCTGGAGGATCGGCCAGACGAACGTGCGGCCGCCGATGACGACGCGCTGGCTCTGGGCGGCGGACTCCTTCTTGCCGGCGCCGCGGCCGACGATGACGAGGGCCTGGTTCGGCGGGACCCGGCGGATCCGCTGGGCGACGAAGATGCCCACCGCGAGGAACGCCACCACGAGGGCGAGCACCGCGATCGTGGTGATGAAGCTGCTGTCGGTCGAGTCGAACATGGTGCGCGCCGGAGCGCGTCTCCTTCCGGTCGGTGCTGCGGGGTCCTAGGGAGAGGTCAGCGGGCCTGCGGGCCGGGGACCCCGACGCGCACGGTGGAGCCGGAGTGCTCGAGCACCACGACGCGGGACCCGGCCGCGATGGGCTCGTCGGAGCGGGCCAGGCGACGCTCGAGCTCGCTCGGCACGTCGAGCGAGACCTCGCCCGACGTCGCCGTCACGGCCGTCGTCGCCGTACCGTGCGCACCCACGAGCGAGACGACGACGCCGTCGTCGCTCGACGCGAGCCGCCGGACCAGCACCTGCGCCAGGACGACGGCCAGGAGACCGACGACCGCGGAGGCCACGTACGCGATCCACGAGGCGAGGTCGTTGGCGACGACGATCGTGCCCACGGCGCCGAAGACGACCGCGCCGACCCCGAGCGACGTGCCCGACAGCGCCCCGTCGCCGAGGTCGACCAGCTCGCCGACGAGGAGCGACACGAGCAGCAGGACCATCCCTGCGGCGCCGATGAGAACGAAGACGAGCACGGGTGGCCTCCCCGAGTGGCGAGTGATGAAGATGTGACGGTCCTGTGACGGCGACGACACCCTAGCGAACTCTGGGCGGTTCCTGGAAAGCCTGTCCACAGCGCCGTCCGGGTGCCGTCGCCGCAGGTCTGCGTGATGCTCGGAGCATGCCTCTCGTGCCGAGCAAGGACCCGCAGCTCGTGCTCCTGCGCCACGGCGAGACGGAGTGGAGCGTGAGCGGCCAGCACACCGGTCGCACCGACATCGCGCTCACCCCGGCCGGCGAGGAACAGGCCCGGACCGCCGGACGGGCGGTGGCAGGCATCGCGTTCTCCGCCGTCTACGCGTCGCCGCTCGAGCGCGCCCGCCGCACGGCCGCGCTGGCCGGCCACCCGGACGCCGTCGTCGACCCCGACCTCGCCGAGTGGGACTACGGGCCCGTGGACGGCCGCACCAGCGCCGACGTCGGCGCCCTCCTCGGCCACCCGTTCCAGATCTTCGACGACGGCGTGCGCGTGCTGCCGCCCGACCCGGAGCACGGCGACGGGCGGCCCGGGGAGCTCCTGGAGGACGTCGCGGCCCGCGCCCGGCGCTTCGTGGAGCGCGCCGACGCGACCCTGCGCGACGGCGGGAACGTGCTGGCCGTGGCCCACGGCCACCTGCTGCGCGTGCTGGCGACCGCGTGGCTCGGCATCGACCCGCGCTTCGGGTCCCGCCTGGAGCTCGGCACCGCCGCGATCTGCCAGCTCGGGTACGGCCACGACCTGCGCACCATCGAGGGCTGGAACCTGCCGCCGCACGTCTGAACGGCTCTGCACCGCGCTGAGCAGCGACGTCGCGCCCCGACCGGCGTCTGGCACGATGTGCGCCATGGCGCTGAACGACGACGACCTCATCGACGGCGAGCGCGTGGTCATGGACCTGCACGAGCACGCGAAGGCCGTGGTGTGGCCGTTCCTGCTCCTGCTCGTGCTCCTTGTCGCCGCCGCGTTCTCCTTCGTCGTCCCGATGGACGACGTGGTCCGGTGGATCGTGCTCGGCCTGCTGCTCGTCGTCGCCGTCGTGTGGGTGCTCGTGCCGTGGCTCAGGTGGCGCACCACCTCGTGGACCGTCACCACCAAGCGCATCGCCATGCGCTCCGGCATCGTCACCCGCGTGGGCCGCGACATCCCGCTCTACCGCATCAACGACGTCGCGCTCGAGAAGGACCTCCTGGACCGGCTGCTCGGCTGCGGCACCCTGCAGGTCTCCGACGCCACCGAGAAGGCGGGCATGGTGCTGCGCGACGTCCCCCGCGTCGAGCGCGTGCAGGTGCAGCTGCAGGAGCTGCTGCACGGCGCCGACGACGGCTCGGACGACGGCGAGTGGCCGCCGACCGAGCCGCCGCGCGGACGCCGTCGCTGATTGACGGAGCAGCGTCCCCGGCCGATGCCTTCGGGAAGCTCCTCATCCAGGCGCCCGTGCGGCGCTACCCGCTGAGACGGCGCCTCCCGTACCGCGGGCGGACCAGCGTGATCCACGCACAGGCGACACCCATCGGGAGCAGGGTCAACGCCGTCACCGCGATGCCGTCCAGCGTGCCTCCCTCGTCGGCGGCCAGGGTCGTCGCGGTCAGCAACGACAGCACCATGTTGTTGCCCGCGTGGGCCAGGCTCGACGTCCAGACCGTCCCCGAACGCAGGCGCAGCCAGGTCAGCAGGATCTCTTGGAGCACGAAGGAGGCCGTCCACACCGCCAGGCCCAGAAGGACGTGCGAGAACTCGACGTACCCGAGAAAGGCCAGCGGGTAGTGCCACACCGCCCAGATCAGACCGGTCAGCAGGGTGGACGCCCAGGGCCGGTGCGGCACCAGCCGCAACCGTAGGTACGAGGTCCAGCCGAACTCCTCGCCCCAGTACAGCGGGGTGATCACGAGGGCGAGCGCCTGGAGGCCGACGACCGTCACCCACCAGGGGGTTCCGCCCTCGCCGACCATGCTCGTCGACGGCGCCCAGAGGCCGAGCACCGCGGCGGCGGCCAGGGTCCCGGCGGTGAGCGCGAGCGGGCCCCACCAGGCGATGAGGTAGTGCGGCCAGGCCTTGCGCCACCGCGGCCTGAGTCCCGCGTCCGCGAAGCCCTCGCGGGTCACCCACCGTCGCACGACGACGGCCGCCACAGCGGGGGCGAAGGCGAACGGGAGCTGGACCAGCGGGTCCACCACGGACCAGCCCAGCACAAGGCGAGCGACGAGGACGTACCCCCACGCCGGGACGAAGGCGAGCACCAGGAACCAGACGAGTCCGCCGGTCGGCGACGTCGTGCGAGGGGACGAGGGCATGGGGAGACGTGGTCCTTTCCGGAGGGCTGAGGGCACCGATCGATCGTCGCGTCCACGCGCGCGTCCGGAATCCCCACCGAGAGCGAGATCTCGCTCGCACGAAGGGGTGGACCGCACCTCCCTCCCCTGGGGGAGGTACGCCCGGTCGTCGACGGCGAGACTTGGCGCGTGCCGACCCTGACCCACCGCCTCTTCGGGCCCACAGCGCTCCACGCTGCGGGCTACACCGTCGCCGGCCTCGCCCTCGCCATGCTGCCGACACCGTTCGCGCTCGTCGCAGGGCTCGCCGTCCCGATGCCCCCGTCCGGCCGCGTCCTCATCTTCGTGGGCGTCTGGGCCACCCTGCTCGTCGCCGTCGGCCTGATCCCGGTGGTGCACGACGCCTACGTCCGCGTCACCGACCGGCTGCTCGGCACGAACCTGGGCGCGGTGCGGCCGGCCGGCGGCAGGCGGGTGGGGACAGGTCTGTGGACCCTCGTGCACGCCGTTGCCGCCTGTCTCGCCTGCGGGGTGTGCTTGCTGCTCGTCCTGACCGCCGTCGCTCCTCTCGTCGTGTGGCTCGACGGCGGCGGGAGCATGGCCCTCCTCCGCGGGCAGGTGACCGTCCCGGCGGGGCCGGCCGGCGCATGGACGGTCGTGCTGGCGCTGCTCTGCGGCCTCCTCGCCGCCGCCGCGAACGCACTCGTCGGCGCGGCCCTGCGCACCTGGGCGCCGCTCCTGCTCGGCCCGCGCCAGGACGACCTGGTCGCCGCGGCCGAGGAGCGCGCGGCGGTGCTTGCCGAGCGCAACCGTCTCGCGCGCGAGCTGCACGACTCGATCGGGCACACCCTGACCGCGTCGACGATCCAGGCGGCCGTGGCCTCGCGCCTGGTGGACGTCGAGCCACACGCGGCGCGAGCCGCGATGGCGAGCATCGAGCAGAGCTCGCGGGTGGCGCTGGAGGACCTCGATCACGCGCTCGGGCTGCTGCGCGACGAGTCGGCCGCCCCACGGCGCCCACAGAGGACTCTCGCCGACCTCCCGGAGCTCCTCGATCATGTGCGGCGCGCCGGGACCCCGGTGAGCGCAGAGCTCGGGCCCGACGCGACCTCCGTCCCGGCCACGATCTCGCGGGAGGCGTACCGGATCGTCCAGGAGGGGTTGACGAACGCGATGCGGCACGCGAGACGGGCTCCGGTCCGCGTGTCGGTCGAGGTGACGGCCGCCGCCCCGGGCGGACAGCTGACGATCGAGGTGGCGAACCCGATGCCGGCAGGGTCAGCACGGGCCGGACGCGTCGGAGCGGGGCCACGAGAGGAGGCACGCCACGGTGGCGGCCACGGTCTTCGCGGCGTGGCGGAGCGGGCGCGCACGCTGCGAGGAGCAGCGACCTTCGGCCCGGTCGACAGGCCGGAGGGACCGGAATGGCGCCTCTCGGCCCGACTGCCACTGTCGACAGGGCGGGGGTGACGGCGTGCGCGTGCTGATCGTGGACGACGAGGAGCTCACCCGGAGAGGGTTGCGGGCCCTGTTGTCGCTGGAGCCCGACATCGAGGTGGTGGGAGAGGGCGCGGACGGCGCGGAGGTCGTACCGCTGGTGCTGAGCCTCCGCCCGGACGTGGTCCTGATGGACGTGCGGATGCCGGTGATGGACGGGATCGCGGCGACGGTCGCGCTCCGTGATGCCGTGCTGCGCGAGACGGCACCGCGCCAGGATGCGCCGGGGCCGCCGAGGGTCGTCGTGGTGACGACGTTCGAGAACGACGAGTACGTCTACGACGCGCTGCGCGCGGGCGCCGACGGGTTCCTGCTGAAGCGGGCACCGGCGGAGCGGATCGCGGCCGCTCTCCGTCTCGTGGTCTCCGGCGAGACCCTGCTGTTCCCCGAGGCCGTGCGTCGCCTGGCACTGGCACGCCCCGCCGCGGTGGAGACCGTTCCCGAGGGAACGCTGACGGCCAGGGAGCTGGACGTGCTGCGACTCATGGCGGGCGGGCTGTCCAACCAGGACATCGGCGCTCGGTTGTACGTGACCGTGGAGACCGTGAAGACGCACGTGGGGAACGTTCTGGCCAAGCTCCGTGCGACCAACCGGACGCAGGCAGTGGTCATGGCCTACGAGTCGGGCCTCGTGGAGCCCGGGAGAGCAGGGAACGTCATGCCCTGATCCACCGCCGAGGTCGGTCCCGGAGCACGCGGTCTGTTCAGAACGGCGGCAACGGTCCCTCACCAGGCCGGCCGCACGCGTCGAGGCCCCCGGCCGGCGGGTCCTGGTCGCGTGAGATCTGGTGAGGCGGGATCTCGTCAGGTGGTCCATGGACGACGGGCGGCCGGTCGAACCGGTGACCGGTAGGGGCTGTCCACGTGGTGCGCCCGTCGACCGGGTCGCGTTCGACCCGCCACCCGCCGACCGTCTTGGCGCGGTGGTGGGTGCGGCACAGCGCGTGCAGGTTGCCGCCGTGGGTCTGCGGGGCGTCGGACGCGGGGTCGAAGGGTTCGACGTGGTCGAGGTCGGAGCTCGCGGCGGCGGGCACCCGGCAGCCGGGGAACGTGCACGTGACGTCCCGCGCGACGACGGCCGCCCGCAGCGCCGCGCTCGGCCGGTAGGCGCGGGACGACAGATCCGTGAGCACCCCGCTGCCCGGGTCGGTGAAGAGGCGCTGCCAGACGGCGTCCGGGTCGGACGCGAGCGTCCGCGCCATCTCTGCCGGGATCGGCCCGTGCCCCGCCAGGATCGCGGGCAGGTCGTCCGAGCCGAGCAGCGTCGATGCCGCGACCGTCACCCGGATGCCCGCGCGCGAGCGCGACGCGAGCACCGGCCCGCCCACGTCCCCGCCCGGCGAGGTGCCGCCGCCGGCGGCCCGTACAGATGCAGCCAGCTCGGTCGCGGACTGCCCCGTCGCGGTCTGCCCCGTCGCGGGCTGCCCGGTCGCGGCCTGTCCCGTCGCGAGCTGCCCGGTGACGAGCGCGGTGAGGGCGTCGGCCCGGCACTCGTCGAGCCGTCGCGCCTCTCCCGGCGCGCGGCGCATCGCGAGCCCGGCGTCGTCGATGGCGGCGAACGCGCGGGCGGCGTCGTCCGCCGGGAGGTACGCGGTGAGGTAGGCCATCGCGTCGTCCACGGGCTCGAGCCGGACGAAGCGCTCGGCGCGCGCGGCGCGGTGCCGGGCGTCCGAGCCCTCCGGGTCGGCCTCGATCTCGGCCCGCCGCAGCCGCGCGCGGATCTGCGGCACGGTGAGGTGCTCGGCGTCGGGCAGCAGGCTGGTGACCACCTCGCGACGGACGTCGTCGGACAGCCGCCCCGCCTCGATCAGCGCTTCGGCCTTGCGCCGGTCGACGACGCCCGCGGCGAGCGCGTCCGCGACCTCGGGCAGCCGGGAGGTCCCGTGCGCCACCGTGACGTGCTGCGCAGCCGCGTGCCGGGTCAGCCCGAGCCGCGCCGCGACGGCGTCCACCACGAACTCGTGCCGCGAGGACCCGCTCGTGCGCTCCAGCATCTCCGCCAGCACCCGTGCCGACGCCGCCTGCGCCCACGCGGCGACCCGCTCCCAGGCGGCCAGCACCTCGAGGATCGTGAAGTCGTCCAGCTCGGCCTCGTCCAGCGCAGCCAGCGTGACCGCGAGGTCCGGGCCCGGGCGGGCGTCGTCCAGCACGGCGAGCAGCGGACGATCCCGACCGACGCGAGGCCCCACCGCGTCGGCGGCCTCGCCGGCACCCGGACGGTCGGGCGCTGCGCCAGGAACCGATCCGCCGAAGATCGCACCGCCCGGGGCGGTCCCACCGGAGAGCACCAGGTCGGTCGGCGCCCACCGCACGTCGACGACGTGGTCACCGATCGGATCGGCACGGCCCACCGATGCGGCGTCGTCCAACCTGACGTCATCCCCTCTGAGCTCGTCCAACCCGGCGTCGAGCAATCCGGCGAGGACGTGTTCGAGGACCGTCGCGGGGGGGGCCGGGGGGGGGGGGGGGGGCGGGGGGGGGGGGGGCGGGGGGGGCGGGGGGGGGGGCGGGTTAAAAAAGGAAGCGGGCGCCGCCCCCACCAGCGCGTCCAGCCGCTCCAGGCGTTGCGCGGTGACGTCGTCGGCCGGCGTCATGACGATGATGCGGTCGCCGACGTGGTTCCAGCCGCGCACGGACAGGCCGACCGGGATCGTGCCGATGCCCGTGTAGCGG
>NZ_JBHTUY010000008.1:0-245038 GCF_042793335.1 Isoptericola sp. NPDC056573 | reverse complement strand
TACTGCCCTCGCGAGGGGGTGGGAGAGTAGGACGCCGCCGGACACCCATTCACGAAAGGCCCACCCCACACCGGGGTGGGCCTTTCGCATACCCCGAACAGACCCCACCGCAGACGCTGCTGCTCCGTCGTCCGCGTCCCGCGACCCCGTGCGGCGGCGTGCCGATAGGCTCGTCGGGTGACTGGAGCACCGCACCTCCCCGCCGCCGGACCGACGCCGTCGTGGCGAGCCCGACACTTCCTGAGCCTGCTGGACTTCGCGCGGCCGTCCCTGGGAGGGGACGGGACCGCCGGGTGGCTCGACGACGCCGGGGCCGTCGACCCGGCGCAGCCGGCCCACCTGTGGATCACGTGCCGGATGACGCACTCCTTCGGGCTCGGGCACCTCCTGGGTGTGGAGGGCGCGGGCGAGCTGCTGGACCGGGGTATCGCCGGCCTGTCACGGACGCTGGCCGACGCCGACGAGGGTGGGTGGTTGGCCTCCAGGGGTCCGGGAGACGCGTTCGACGGGCTCAAGCAGGCCTACGGCCACGCGTTCGTCGTGCTCGCCGGGTCGACCGGGACCGTGGCGCGCACGCCTGGTGCCGTGACCCTCCTCGAGGCGGCGCTGTCGGTGCTCGACCGGCGGTTCTGGGAGGCCGACCACCAGCTCCACCTCGACGAGCGGTCGCGCGACTGGGGCACGGTCGACCCGTACCGCGGGGTCAACGCGAACATGCACTCCGTCGAGGCGCTCCTCGCCGCCCACGACGCCACGGGCGAGAGCCGCTGGCTCGACCGAGCAGCGGTGGTGGCCGACCGCGTCATCGACTGGGCGGCGGGCAACGACTGGCGGATCCCGGAGCACTTCGACACCGCGTGGCAGCCGCAGCTCGAGTACAACGCGGACCGTCCGCACGACCCCTTCAAGCCGTACGGCGCCACACCGGGCCACGGGCTGGAGTGGGCGCGGTTGCTCCTGCAGGTAGACGTCGCCGGGGGGACGCAGGGACAGCGCACCGACGCGGCCCGGCAGCTGTTCCACCGCGCCGTGGCCGACGGGTGGGACGGGCCGGCGGGAGGTTTCGTCTACACGACGGACTGGAACGGGAGCCCCGTCGAGGCCCGCCGCTTCCACTGGGTGGCGGCCGAGGCGGCCGCGGCCGCCGACGTGCTGCACCGCACGACCGGCGAGGCGCGCTACGCCGAGCTCGCCGACGAGTGGTGGGCGTGGATCGACGCCCACCTGGTGGACCACGAGCGCGGCTCCTGGTTCCACGAGCTCGACACCGACAACCGCCCCTCCGGGCGGACGTGGGTCGGCAAGCCCGACATCTACCACGCGGCCCAGGCCGTCATCCTGCCGGACCTGCCGCTCACCGGGTCGTTCGCGGCGTCCGCCCGAGAGGCCGGACCGCTGCTGGCCGGCACGCGACTGGGCGCCGCGGTGGCGTCGTCATGAGGATCTCCGCGAAGGCCGACTACGCGGTGCGGGCGGCCGCCGAGCTCGCGGCGTCCGGCGAGGGCCCGGTCCCGGCCGAGGCACTCGCCCGCGCGCAGCAGGTGCCCCACCGCTTCCTCGAGGCGATCCTCAGCGACCTGCGGCGCGAGGGCATCGTCGCGAGCCGTCGCGGCGCAGGCGGGGGGTACGTGCTCGCCCGCCCGGCCGACAAGGTGACCGTCGCCGACGTCGTGCGCGCCGTGGACGGGCCGCTGGTGTTCGTGCGCGACGCGCGGCCCTCCGACCTGGAGTACACCGGCGCCGCCGCGTCGCTGCTGCACGTGTGGGTGGCGCTGCGCGTGAACGTGCGCGCCGTGCTGGAACAGGTGACCCTGGCGGACCTCGCGGCCGGGACGATCCCCGACGTCGTGCGCCGGCTGACCGAGCAGGAATCGGCGTGGGTCAGCCCCTGAGCCACGCCGGATCGGCGTAGGCGCCAGAGGCGCCGCACGGTCGTCGGCCTGGTTCACGCGACGCCGCAGAACCTCGTCTCGCGATACGGACATATTTTTGAGACCGTTGAATCCGATAGAGCCGATCGGGTAACTTCGTCGCAGACGCGGCGGACCCGCTGCCGCGCCGAAACGGAGGGAACCCCCGTGCGGACTCTCGTCCTCCTTGCCCTCGTCGGCCTCGGTGCGCAGCTCGTCGACGGCAGCCTGGGCATGGCCTACGGCGTCACCTCGACCACCCTGCTGCTCGCGATCGGCACCAACCCCGCGGCCGCGTCGGCGACCGTCCACCTCGCCGAGGTCGGCACGACCCTGGCGTCCGGCGCCTCGCACTGGCGGTTCGGGAACGTGGACTGGAAGGTCGTCATCAAGATCGGCATCCCCGGTGCCATCGGCGCGTTCGCCGGCGCGACCTTCCTCTCGTGGCTGTCGACCGAGATCGCCAAGCCGCTGATGTCGATCCTGCTGCTGGGTCTGGGCCTGTACGTGCTGCTGCGGTTCACGCTCCGCGGGCTGCGTACGGACCGTCTCGGGCAGCCGCTCCGCAAGCGGTTCCTCACCCCGCTCGGGCTGGTCGCCGGGTTCATGGACGCCACGGGTGGTGGCGGCTGGGGCCCGGTGGGCACGCCCGCCATCCTCGCGAGCGGCCGCATGGAGCCGCGCAAGGTGGTCGGCTCGATCGACACCAGCGAGTTCTTCGTGGCCGTGGCCGCGAGCCTCGGGTTCCTCTTCGGTCTCGGGACCGCGGGCATCAACCCGTCCTGGGCCCTCGCGCTGCTCATCGGCGGCCTGATCGCCGCGCCGATCGCCGCGTGGCTCGTCCGCCTGGTGCCGCCGCGCGTCCTCGGCTCCGCCGTCGGCGGGATCATCGTCCTCACCAACGTGCGGACCCTGCTGTCCCTCGACTCGTTCCCGGTGAGCGACGGCGTGCGCACCCTGGTGCTCGCGATCATCGCCGTGGGCTGGGCCGCCGCGGTCGTCTACTCCTTCGGCCAGCACCGCAAGGCGGTCGCGGAGGAGCGGGCCGAGGCGGCCGGCGAGCAGCCGGAGGCGGCGGCGACGACGGTCGCCTGACGGTCCGAACCCGTCACGGGCGCCGACAGCACCACCGAGCACCGCCACCGCACGTCACCCGCCGTGCGGTGGCGGTGTCGTGCCGTCCCGGTACCGTGGTGGAGCCAGGAGAACTGCGCGCCGGACCCAGCTGCACGGCACTGGGGGTGGTCCTCGATGTCCAGCACGCCCAACGACACACCGCGCCGCGAGCTCGTCGCCCTCGCGGAGCTGCTGGGTGCCGGGAGCCAGCTGCTCGTGGGCCGGTACCGGGTCGACGTCGCCACGGGGGAGTGGTGGTGGTCGGACGAGGTGTTCCGGATCTTCGGGCGTGAGCCCGGCTCCGTCGCGCCGGGGCCCGAGGTGCTGCGCGCCCACCTGCACCCGGACGACCGTGAGCGGCTCTCCCGCACGGCGGTGGTCGCACTGGGTGCCGGGCGGCCGTTCTCGGGGGCACACCGCGTCGTGGACGACCACGGGCGCACGCACACGGTCGTCGTCACGGGTCAGGGGCGGCACGGGAGCGACGGCGCGTCGTCGCAGATCGTCGGCTACGTCATCGACGCGAGCCCGGTCGTGCGCGACGCGCTGGAGCGCGAGGCGCACCGCGCCGTCTCGCGCGCGTTCGTCGCCGCCGCGGCCGCGGAGCAGGCCAAGGGCGCCATCATGGCCGTCTGCGGCGTGGACGAGTCGGTGGCCACCGAGGTCCTCGCCGACGCGGGCGCGCAGGTCGGCGTGTCCGCCCAGTCGGCGGGGGAGCAGGTGATGAAGGAGCTCGCGCGACCGGTCGGGGACCGGGACGCCGCGCTCACGGCGGCGGAGGTGGTCCGGTCGGCACCGCCCGCGAAGGACGCGGCGGACCGCCTGAGCAGCGCGCTCGCCGCCGTGCGGCCGGTGGACCGACCGCACGGCCACGACGCGCAGCTGGCCCGCCGTCGTCCCCGCGCGAGCCACTGACGGGACCGCGCGGGGAATCGGCGGGTCAGCGGCCCGAGACGAACCGGGCAGCCGCGCGCCCGGCGCCCTGGCGGGCGAGGCGCTTCGCGAGCACCGCGACGCCGCCCGAGACGGCCGCGAAGGTGACCGCCTGCACGATGGAGAGCTCGTCGTCGTCCAGGTCGGTGGGCGCCACGTTGCCCGTCGCCCGCTCCCAGACCACCCCGATCAGCTTCTGCGCGACCCATCCGGCGGCGATCGTCAGCACCACCGTGCCGACCTTCACGCCCAGCGGCTGCTCGGTGTCCGTCACGTGCTCTCCCTCGGTCTGACCCGGCGTGCTACCGCCGGGGCGTCGTCCTGGTCCGGCGTCCACGGCCGACGGGCGGTGTCACGGCACGTCAGGCACGTCACACCCCGAGGCCGAGGACGGGACCACGGTAGCGCGGTGTCGACGGGTAGGCTCGTGCTGATACGACAGGGGAGCGCCCACCGGCGCTGAGAGTGCGGACCGCCGCAGACCCTCGAACCTGACCCGGTTAGCACCGGTGGAGGAAGTCGGGAATCTCGTTCCCTGCGGACGGCAGCACCACGACGGTGCCGGGCGCCCGCAGGACCCCCTTCTCGCACCTTGAGGAGGACAGCATGACGCTGAGCACCACGACCAGGACCAGGAGCGCGGCAGCAGCGGTCGGGGCCGTCGCGCTGCTGCCGCTGCTGGCGGCGTGCGGCGGCGGGACGCCGGCGGACGAGGGGAGCGGGGCGTCGAGCACGGTCACGCTCGTCACCCACGACTCGTTCGCCGTCTCCGACGAGGTGCTGGCCGCGTTCGAGAAGGAGTCCGGCCTCACCGTCGAGCAGGTGGCACCGGGCGACGCGGGCACGCTGGTGAACCAGCTCGTGCTCACCAAGGACGCGCCGCTGGGCGACGTCGTCTTCGGTGTGGACAACACCTATGCGTCGAGGGCCGTCGACGCCGGGGTCTTCGAGGAGTACCAGCCCGCCGACCTGGCCCCGGAGGTCGCGGCCTACGCGCCCGCCGACCTGGCCGGCACGCTGACGCCGGTCGACGTGGGCGACGTCTGCATGAACCTCGACGACGGCTGGTTCGACGAGCACGGCGTCACGCCCCCGACGACGCTCGAGGACCTCGCGAAGCCGGAGTACCAGGACCTCACCGTAGTCACCAACCCCGCGACGTCGTCGCCCGGCCTCGCGTTCCTGCTCGCGACGATCGGAGCCTTCGGCACGGACGGCTGGGAGGCCTACTGGGCCGACCTGCGGGACAACGGCGTCAAGGTCGCCGAGAGCTGGGAGGACGCGTACTACGTCGACTTCTCCGGCGCCGGTGAGGGCGGGCAGCGGCCGATCGCGCTGTCCTACGCGACGTCGCCCGCGTTCACCGTGAGCGACGACGGGACGTCCTCGACGACCAGCGCGATGCTCGACACCTGCTTCCGGCAGGTCGAGTACGCGGGGGTGCTGGCCGGTGCGGAGAACCCGGACGGCGCGAAGCAGCTGGTCGACTTCCTCACCTCGCCCGAGTTCCAGGCCGACGTGCCCGGCCAGATGTACATGTACCCCGCCGACCCGGACGTGGAGCTGCCCGCCGACTGGCAGCAGTTCGCCCCCCTGGCCGACGAGCCGTTCGATGTGGCGCCCGCGGACGTCGCCGCGCACCGCGACGAGTGGATCGAGCAGTGGACGGCGACGGTCGTCGGCTGACGCGCCCCGTGCCGCACGCCCCGCGCAGCGCCGCCCGCCCGGCCTCCCGGGCGGCGCGGTGGCGCGCCGACCGGTGGGGCGCGTGGCTGGGCTGGGGTGCCGCGGTCGTGCTGCCGCTGGGCTTCCTCGCGGTCTTCTTCGCGTGGCCGGTGGTGTCGCTCGTCCTGCAGGGGTTCTTCACCGAGACCACCGCGGGGCGCACGCTCGACCTGTCCGGCTTCGCGGAGGTGCTGTCCCAGGAGCGCACGTGGCGGATCGTCGGGCAGACGCTCGCCCAGGCGCTCACCGGCACGCTGCTGTCGGTGCTGCTGGGCCTGCCGGGCGCGTACGTGCTGTACCGGTGCAGGTTCCCCGGGCGGACGCTGGTGCGGGGTCTGGTGACGGTGCCGTTCGTGCTGCCCAGCGTCGTCGTCGGCGTCGCGTTCCGCGCGCTCTTCGCCCCCGGCGGCCTGCTCGGCTGGGCGCACCTGGAGGAGAGCTTCGCCGGCATCGTGCTCGCCCTGGTGTTCTTCAACTACGCGGTGGTGGTGCGCACGGTCGGCGGCATGTGGGAGCGCCTCGACCCGCGCGCCGAGCAGGCCGCCCGCGCGCTCGGCGCGACGCCCTGGCGCGCGTTCCGCACCGTGACGCTGCCGGCGCTCGGCCCGGCGATCGCGTCGGCCGCCGCGGTGGTGTTCCTGTTCTGCGCGACGGCGTTCGGCGTCGTGCTGGTGCTCGGCGGCCTGCGCTACGGCACGATCGAGACGGAGATCTGGACGCGCACCACCCAGTTCCTCGACCTGCGCTCGGCGGCGGTGCTGTCGGTGCTGCAGCTCGTCGTGGTGGCGGGCGCGCTGCTGGTCAGCTCCCGCGCACGGGCGCGCCGCGAGCGGGCCCTGCACCTCACGAGCGACAGCGTGTCGGCGCACCGGCTGCGGCTGCGCGCCGGCGCCGACGGCACCGACGTCGCGCCGGCGCTCGTCACCCTCGTCGTCGTGGCGGGGCTGCTCGTGCTGCCCATGGCGGGGCTCGTCACCCGGTCGCTGCGCGCGCCCGACGGGTCGTGGGGCCTCGACAACTATGTGGCGCTCGGCACCACCGGCGGGCGCAACGCCCTGACGGTCACGGTGTGGGAGGCGCTGGGCAACTCGCTGCGCACCGCGGCCTGGGCCGCGCTGATCGCCGTCGTCGTGGGCGGCCTCGTGGCGCTCGTCGTGTCGCGACGCCCGCGGCGGGCCGGGCTGCGGCGTGCCGTCGGCGTGCTCGACGCCGCGTTCATGCTGCCCCTCGGCGTCTCCGCCGTGACGGTGGGCTTCGGCTTCCTCATCACGCTGGACCGCCCGCTGGGGCTCGACGTCGACCTGCGCACCTCCGGCGCGCTGGTGCCGATCGCGCAGGCGGTCGTCGCGATCCCGCTCGTGGTGCGCACGATGCTGCCGGTGCTGCGCGCCATCGACCCGCGGTTGCGGGAGGCGGCCGCCACGCTGGGCGCGGCGCCCGGGCGGGTGCTACGGACGGTCGACGGCCCGCTCGGCGCGCGGTCGCTGGGGTTGGCGATCGGGTTCGCGTTCGCGGTCTCGCTCGGCGAGTTCGGCGCGACGTCGTTCCTCGCCCGCCCCGACACGGCCACCCTGCCCGTGGTCATCTACCGCCTGATCGGGCGGCCCGGGGCCGAGAACTACGGGATGGCGCTCGCGGCGTCCGTGGTGCTGGCCGTGCTCACCGCGACCGTCATGATGGTGGCCGAGCGCCTTCGCGGCGACCGGCCCGGAGGGGAGTTCTGATGGAGCAGGCCCGGCAGACGACGGGGCTCGCCGTGCGCGACGCCGTCGTGCGGTACGGCGCCGCGCGCCGTCGACCGGGGTCGGTCGCGGTGGACGGCGTGTCGCTCGACGTCGCCGCCGGCGAGATCGTCGCGCTGCTGGGGCCGAGCGGCTGCGGCAAGTCGTCGCTGCTGCGCGCCGTCGCCGGGCTGGAGCCGCTGGCGGGCGGCACCGTCGCCTTCGACGGCGCGGACCTCGCGGGCGTGCCCGTGCACCGGCGCGGCTTCGGCCTGCTCTTCCAGGACGGCCAGCTCTTCCCGCACCGGGACGTCGGCCGCAACGTGGCCTACGGGCTCGAGACGCAGGGCGTGCCCCGCGCGGAGCGGGCCGCACGCGTCGCCGACCTCCTGGCCGACGTGGGCCTGGCCGGGTACGCGGGCCGGTCCGTGGCGACGCTGTCCGGCGGGGAGAAGCAGCGTGTCGCGCTGGCGCGCGCGCTCGCGCCGCGTCCGCGCCTGCTGCTGCTCGACGAGCCGCTGTCCGCCCTGGACCGCAGGCTGCGCGAGCGCCTCGCCGTCGACGTCCGCGACACCCTGAAGGCGACCGGCACCACCGCCGTGTTCGTCACGCACGACCACGACGAGGCGTTCACCGTCGCCGACCGCGTGGCCGTCATGGACGCCGGGCGCCTGCTCCAGGTGGACGCCCCGGACGTGCTGCTGCGCGCGCCCGCCGGCCCGCGCGTGGCGGAGTTCCTCGGCCTGTCCCCGGACGACGACCCGGCCTCCCGCGACTCCACGGACGCGTCCGCTGCGTCCGGTGCAAGGACCGCCGCCGTGACGACATCATCGGGGCATGACGTGGTCTGACGACCGGAGGCGGCGGGCCGCTGCGGCGGCGTGGGGCGTGCCGTGCCTCGCTCTGCTGGGCGCGTGCGGCCAGGGGAACGGCGAGGACGCCTTCGCCGCCCGCGAGCCGCTCCCGACGTGCGGGGACGTGACCGTGCCGCAGGACCTCGACCCGGGGGAGGAGAGCGCGGAGCTCGTCGCGGGGTACGCATGCCTCGACGCCGCCACGGAGGCCGAGGGCGCGGAGCTCGTCCTGCGGTACCTGTCGGACGAGTGCGACCCCATCGTGGAGTACTGGCGGGTCGGCCCCGGGATCGACGGGACCGAGGCGTACATCGACGCGACGCAGGACACCTTCGGTGACCCGGTCTGGTGGTACAACTCCTGCCCGAGGACCGTGACGGCCGCCGAGCCCCGGGGTTGCGACGGGTGGCCGCTCGGAGAGGGCTGAGCCCTACGCCTCGCCGGCGTCGTGCACGAGCAGGGCGACCTGCGTGCGGTTCTCCAGCCCGAGCTTGTCGAGCACGCTCGACACGTGCGCCTTCACCGTCGGGACGCTGAGGTACAGGCGGGCCGCGATGTCGGCGTTCGACGCGCCGCGGCCCAGCTCGACGGCGACGTCGCGCTCTCGCGCGGTGAGGACGTCCAGGGCGGCCCGGGCACGGTCGCGCGACCCGTCCGAGCCGGCGACGGCGGCCATGAGCCGCCGCGCGACGTCCGGCGCCAGCACCGGCTCGCCCGCGGCGGCCGCGTGCACGGCGGCGGCGATGCGTGCCGGCGGCATGTCCTTGAGCAGGTAGCCCGCGGCCCCGGCGCGCAGCGCGCCGCCCACCTCCTCGGCGGTGTCGAACGTGGTGAGCACGACGACGGCGGGCGGCGACGGGCGGGCGCGGACCCGCCGGGTGGCCGCGATGCCGTCGACGCCGGGCATGCGCAGGTCCATGAGGACGACGTCGGCCGGGTGGGCGTCGAGCACGCCGGGCACCTCGGCCCCGTCGGCCGCCTCGGCCACGACCGTCATGCCGTGGGCGCCGTCCAGCATCAGGCGGAGGCCCGCGCGCACCAGCGCGTCGTCGTCCACCAGCACGATCCGCACGGGCGTCGCGGCGTCCGCGGGGCCGCCCGCCGGTCCGGCGGTGGGGAGCGGGCCGGGCCCGGGCGTCGTCGTCACGCGTCCCACGGTAGCCACGCTTCCACCGCGAAGCCGCGCGACGCGGCGGGACCGGCGTCCGGGCCGGCGGCCAGCGTGCCGCCCAGCAGCGTGGCCCGCTCGCGCAGCCCGACCAGCCCCGTGCCCGTGCCGACCCCGTCCGGGGCGACGGCGCCGGGTGCCGCGCCGTCGTCGGCCACGCGCACCCGGACCTCGCCCGGGGTGGTCGAGACCGTGACCCGGACGGCGGCACCGGGCGCATGGCGGCGCGCGTTCGTGAGCGACTCCTGCACCACGCGGAAGACGGCGGTCGCGACGGCGGCAGGAGGGTTGTCGTCGCCCGTGCGCTCGTAGGTCACGTCAGTGCCGGCCGCGCGGGAGTCGTCGACGAGGCGGCGCACGTCGTCCAGGCCGGGTACCGGCCCGAGATCCTCCGGGCCGGCGCGGAGCAGGCGGATGACCTGCCGCAGGTCCTCCAGGGCGTCGCTCACGCCGGCGCGGACCCGCCCCGCGGCGGCGGCGAGCTGCGCCGGGTCGGCGTCCGGGCGGTACTCCATGGCGCCGGCGGTCGCGGCCAGCAGGGACAGGCGGTGGGCGAGGGTGTCGTGCATCTCGCGGGCGATCCGGGTGCGCTCGGCCGTGCGCGCCTCCGCGACCCGCCGCTCCTGCTCGGCCTCCGCCCGGCGCGCCCGGTCGCGCAGCGACCACAGCACGAGGGCGCGCTCACGGCCGTACGCGCCCCAGCCGAAGAGCGCGGCGTGCACCGCGACGTCGCACAGGAGCCACCACCCGAGGGGGAGCCCCACGGGCCGCCACAGCGCCTGGACGGCGTGCCCCAGCACGCCCGCCCCGGCGACCCACGCGGCCGTGCGGACCGGGTACCAGCGCGCGACCTGCAGCGTGCCGACGGTGGAGGCTGGCGTCGCGGCCCCCGAGACCGCGGCGAGGACGGCGAGGGCGACCGCGGCCACCACGCTGCGCCGGGTGAAGAGCAGGGGGACCAGCGCGACCGCCGCGACGCCGACGGCGACGTCCACGCCTGCCGGCACCAGGACCGTGATCGTCCCGGTGCCGCGCACCGGTGCCGCGTCCGCCACGGCGAACGTGGCGGCCGCCGTCAGCGCGGCGACGAGCGCCCACGCCAGCACGAGGACCCCGCGCGGGGCGGGGGGCGGGCCCGGGTCCGACGGCGCCCACGGGTCGAACTCCGCCCAGCCGCCGGGGCGTGCCGCGGCGGGGGTCGGGGTGCTGTCGGTGCTGGTCATGACCGGGACGCTACGGCGGACCTCCCGCCGGCGACACCGACGAAAGTCGGGGGTGCTCCCGCCGGACGGCGCGACGACGACCGACCACGGCAGGGCGCGCGACCTGCGGTGCGCGCGGGAGCGTCGTCCTGTCGGCAGGGTGCCGGCGGCGAAGGAGGGGACGACATGAACGGGACGCAGGGCAGGACCGACATCACCGGCACCGGCGCGCAGGGCCGGACCCCCGGAGGCCCGGCCGGACGCTCGTGGCGCGACCGGGCGTGGTGGAACCGTCCGCGGACGGTCGTGGTGGGCGCCGTGCTGGCCGGCGCGGTGGTCTACCTCGTCGGCACGCTGGCGGGCGTGGACCCGCAGGTGCGGGCGGGCTCGGGCACCCTCGAGGTCACGATCTCCCTGGTCATCGCCACCAGCCTCACCGCGGCCCTCGGCGGGTGGGGCGTCCGCGCGCTCCTGCTGCGCCGCCCGAACGGTGGGCGGCGTGCCTGGCTGGTGCTGAGCGGCGCCGTCCTGCTCGTCTCCCTGCTGGGCCCGCTGGGGGCCGCGAACGCCGGCGCGACGGTGCTGCTCCTGCTGGAGCACCTCGCCGTGGGCGGCGTGATCATGCTGGGCCTCAGCGGGGCGCGGCCTCGGGGCGCCAGAGCGGCGTGAACACCTTCCGGGCCGCGAGCATGAGCGCGAGCAGGGGGCCGCGCTGCCGCTCGAACCCGACCTGGTCCACCAGCCCACGGTCGAGGCGGCGGTGCAGCATCGCCAGCTCGGTCGCGGCCTGCTGGTAGTCGCGCATCGCGCGGGCCGGGCCGGGGCCGCCCGCGGCGCGGACCCGGGCGCGGGCCCGGCGGCGCCGCGTCAGCGACGTGAGCATCACGACGTCCGGCAGGGCGACGACACCCAGCGGGCCGTACTGCGGCAGGTGCTGCCCGATGAGCCCCACGATGCGGGCGCGGTCGCGGCGCACGACGACGAGCAGCCCGACCACGATCCCCAGGCCCAGCAGGTACACGGCCACGACGGCCTCGACGCCGAGCGACGCGGCGCCGTTCCACAGCGCGTGGTACGTCATCGCGCCGAGCAGGCCGAGGAGCACGGGCCACACCCGCGCCCAGCCGCGCGGGGCGAGCGCCGCCGTCGCGATCCCCAGGCCGGTGAGGGACGTGCACAGCGGGTGGATCAGCGGCGACAGGAGCCCGCGCGCCACGAACGTCGCGGCCAGCCCCTCCGGGCCCGCCACCGTGTAGTAGTGGATGTTCTCCACCGTGGCGAAGCCGAGGCCCACCATCGATCCGTAGATGATGCCGTCCGTGGGGCCGTTGAGCTCGTGCCGACGGAACCAGAGCATGCCCACGAGGACCAGCGCCTTGAGGGTCTCCTCGACCACGGGCGCGGTGACGACCGCCGTCGCGACGAACCCCTCCTCCTGGCCGAGCAGCGGCGTCCACAGCAGCGTGAGCCCGGCCGTGTTGATCCCCATCGCGACCAGCACGGACACGCCCGCGCCCCACAGGAACGCGAGCACCAGGGCGTCCGGGGGCTCCGGCTCGAGGCGGTCGAGGGCGAGCACGCCCGCCAGCAGCAGGGGGAGCGGCAGGACGGCGAGGAACAGGCCCTCGAGGAACGTCGGGCCCTCCGCCGACGTCACCACCAGCGCGGCGAGCAGGCACGCCGACGACACCGCGATCGTCACGATGACGCCCACCGACGGGCGGCGCGTGGGCCGCCGGTCGAGGATCGCGCGAGGGTCCAGGGCCGGCATAGGCCTTGATCCTAGGTGCGACGGGCCGGCGGCACCGCGATGATCTCCTCAGCGGACCGGGTCGGCCCCGCCGTCCGCCCGTCCCGGAGGAGCCCTCATGGCCACGGTCGTGTCCACCCTGTTCATCTCGCTCGACGGCGTCGCGGAGATCGACCCCGCCTGGCACTTCCCCTACTTCGACGACCACATGGCCCGCGCCGTCGACGACGACTACCGCGACACCGACGTCCTGCTGATCGGCCGCGTCACCTACGACAGCTTCGCCGGCGCGTGGCCCGGGCGGGAGGAGGCGGGCGAGGAGGACGCGGCGTTCGCCCGGCGGCTGGGGGACATGCGCAAGGTGGTCGTGACCCGCTCGGCGCACGACCTCGGCTGGCGCCACGTCGAGCGCCTCGACGGCGACCTGTCGGCCGCCGTCGAGGTGCTGAAGGCCGAGGCCGGCGTGGAGAAGATCCTCGTGCCGGGGTCGCTGTCGGTCGTGCGCCAGCTCCTCGCGGCAGGTCTGCTCGACGAGCTGCGCCTGCTGGTGCACCCGGTCGTGGCCCGCCGCGGCGCGCGCCTCTTCGACGAGGGCGACACGGTCTACCCGCTGGCCCTGCGCCGGTCGGAGGCCTTCCCGACCGGCGTCGTCCGCCTCGTCTACGCGCCAGGCGAGCTACCGAGCCTGGCGGGGTATGACGACGTGAAGGGTCAGGTGCCGAGCGGCGACTGAGGGTCGTGCACCCGACGGACGACCACGACGGCGACGTCGTCCTCCCGACCGGCGTCGGCGAACCTGTCCACCAGGCGTGAGCACACGTCCGCGGGGGCCAGCCCGGCGAGCGTGCGGGCCGCGTCCACGAGCTCGTGGATGCCCTCCCGCAGGGTGCGGTCGCGGCGCTCGACGAGCCCGTCCGTGACGAGCACCAGGAGGTCGCCCGGGCCCAGCGCGTCGCGCCGTGCGGGCCGCTCGTCAGGGCTCGCCAGGCCCAGGAGGCGGGCCGGCGACTTCTCCGCGACCACCGTCCCGTCGGTCCGGACCACGAGCGGCGGCAGATGGCCGGCGTCGGTCATCTCGACGCTGCCGTCCGCGGGGTCGATGACGCAGACGCACACGGTGGTGAGTTCCGGGTGGTCCTGTCGCAGCGAGTCGTTGAGCAGGTCGAGCGCCCGGGCGGCATCGTGCCCCTCGCGCAGGTAGGCGCGGAGGGTGAGGCGGACCTCGGCCATGACGGTGGCCGCCCGCAGCGAGTGTCCCTGGACGTCCCCGATCACGACGGCGACCCGGCCGTCGGGCAGGTCGAACGCGTCGTAGAAGTCCCCGCCGACGTCGAGGCGCTCGTCCGACGCCTCGTAGCGGGCGGCGACCTCGACGCCGCCGCGCACCGTGAGGCCGGAGGGGAGGAGCCGGCGCTGGAGGGCCATCGCGATGCGGTGCTCCTCGGCGAAGGTCTTGAGGTTCCGGAGGGCCACGGTGATGGCCTCGGTGAACCGGGCGGCGACCTCGCGCTCCTCCGTCGACGGGCTGCTGGAGGCGTCGTCGGCCTGCAGCGCCAGCCCGCCCACGAGCGTGCCCTCGGCGTCGCGCAGCCACACCGTCCACCAGGCCGACCGCGGCACGCCCGCATGGGCCAGGAGCGGGACCCAGTGGTCGGGCACGTCGTCGGGGCCGAACGTGGCCGACGAGACCGGCCCCGGCGGCAGCACGGGGAGCGTCCCGCGCCCGCGCACCAGAGGCGCGTCCGGGGCGGGGCACACCGCGCGGACCACGGTCTGCGGGTCGACGACCACCATCGCCACGGCGGGGCGCCCGAGCACGGCGCAGGCGCCCTGGGCGACGAGGTCGGCCACGAGCTCCTGGGTGCGGGCCTGGTGCAGGGGAGCGAGCGCGTCGGCGAGCGCCTCGAGCCGGCGCGCGGTGCGCCCGGCGTCCCGGTGGGCGTCGTGCGTGCGGCACAGGGCGCCCACGGTGGCCAGGAACTCGTCCTGGTCGAGGGGCTCGGGCAGGTAGGCGTCGGCGCCGCCGTCGAGCCCTGCGGTCCGTGCGGCGGCGTCGATGGAGGTGGCGGACACGTGCAGCACCGGCACGTGGGCGGTCCGCGGGTCCGACTTGATCCGGCGGCACACCTCGGTCCCGGTGAGATCCGGGAGGTTGACGTCGAGGACCACCGCGTCGATCGTCGCCGCCACGAGGTCCAGCGCCTCCGCGCCGGTCCCGGCCTCGAGCACGTCGAAGCCCGCGCCCCGCAGCCATGTCGCCATGACGTACCGGTGCGCGCGGGTGTCGTCCACGACGAGGACGGTGCGGTCGGCAGGTGTCATGGGGCACCGCCGTCGCGGAGCGCGCGGGTGAGGGCGGTGCGGTCGAGCGTCGACTTCGGCAGGAAGGGCGCCGGCCGTTCCACCCCCGTCTGCTCCGGGGCGGGGCCGCTGGACATGAGCGCGACGGCCAGGTCGGGGTGCTCGGCCCGGAGCCGGACGAGCAGGCCCACGCCGTCGAGCTCCGGCAGCCGCACGTCCACGACGGCCGCGTCGGCACGGGCGTCCCGCAGCAGCGCGAGCGCGTGCCGCCCGTCGTGGGCGACGCTGACGCGGTCGGCGTCCTCGCGCAGCAGCCCCGCGACGTACGCGCCGTACGACCGGTCGTCGTCGACGACCAGCACGTGCCCGAGCCCGGTCGCGGCGCCCGGCGATGCCGCGCCGAGGGAGCGTGCGGTCGTCGGGACGGCCGGCGGGAGCTCGGCCGGGGCTGCGGGCTCGACGGGGAGGACGACGGTGAAGGTGCTGCCGACGTCGGGCGCCGAGCGCGCCGTCAGCGTCCCGCCGAGGGCCTCGGAGGTGCGCCGGGCGTAGGGCAGGCCGAGGCCCGTGCCCCGGACGCTCGGTTGGAGCCGGTTGGGCACCTGGACGAACTCCTCGAACACGGCGTCCAGGTGCTCCGGCCCGATCCCCAGGCCGGTGTCCTCGACGACGAACCGGACGGCGTCGCCCTCGACGCGGACGTCGAGCCGTACGCTGCCTCGTTCGGTGAACTTGACGGCGTTCGTCAGGAGGTTGCGCAGGACGCGCGCGACCAGACGCCGGTCGCTGACGAGCGCCAGCCCGGGCTCGCACGCGACCACCAGCTCCACCCCGTCGCGCACCAGGGGCTGCGTCGTGCCCCGGAGCTCGTCGAGCAGCGCCGGCACGTCGATCGGCGCGGGCGCCACGTCCTGGTGCCCGGCCTCCGCGCGCGCGAGGTCGAGGAGCTCGTCGACGAGGGTGAGCAGCGTGGCCGCGCTGTCGCGCACGAACTCCACCTGCTCGGCCTGGTCCCCGGCCATCGTCGACGCCTGCAGGAGCGAGGTCAGTCCGATGATGGAGTTGACCGGGCTGCGCAGCTCGTGGCTGACGTTGCGCAGGAAGCGCGACTTGGCCTCGTTCGCGGCCGCCAGCTCCCGGCCGCGCTCGTCGAGCTCGGCGTACAGCGCGACGACGCCGGTGTTGGTCTCCTCCAGCTCCGCGGAGAGCTGGTGGTACATCGCGAGGACGCCGCGGTTCGTCTCCTCCAGCTCGGTGTTGAGCCGGCGGAGCTCTTCCCGCTGCGCCACCAGCTCGTCGTGGGTGCGCAGCAGCTCGGCGTTCTGCACCCGCAGCTCGTCGAGGGCGTTGGCGCCGTAGCCGACGGTGATCGCGCGGCGCAGCGCGTCCGTGGTCGCGGCGTCGAGGGGCGCGGAGGCCCCCAGCTCCACCACGAGGGTGACGTGGCGGCCGTCGGCGCCGAGCACGACCTCGTCGACGAGGCGCCGCGCCGCGGGGACGCCGCCGTCGGCGGCGCTGCCGGTCGTGGTCAGGCCGGCGGCCGACTCGAGGTCCGCACGCAGGAGCGGCCGGGCGCCCCGGTCGAGGCCGATGGTGACCTCGACGGGCCCGAGCGCGACGGCGGCACGACCGACCTCGGAGAGCGCGGTGGCGACCCGCACCTGGTGGTGGACGTCGAGGCCCATGGCACGCGAGATCTCGCGGCCCGCGCGGCGGAGGGCCAGCAGGTCGGTGTCACTCTCGAGCCGGGTGGCGAGGAGCGGGGTGTCGGCTGTCGTCACGGGGTGCCTCCCAGCGGGACGACCACGACGCACGCGTCGTCCCGTCGTACGGCGAAGTCGCGCATCAGGAGGCCCGCGACGACGAGGGGCGCGCGTTCCCTGAGCCCCGGGTAGGCGGCCAGGCTCGCGCGGTCGGTGAGCCCGTCGGAGTGCAGCACGAGCAGGTCGCCGGGGCTGACGGGGACGACGACCTCGCGGACGGCCCGGGCATGGGTGCCGGCGATGCCGGGCTGGCTCACGAGGCTTCGCGACCGGCCGCCGCCCTGGACGGTGCCGCCGATGTTGCCGAGCCCGGCGTGCCGCAGCGTCCCGTGCTCCGCCCGCGAGACGGAGACCGCCGCCCCGCGCGTGCCACCCAGGGCGCCGTGCACCCGGTCGAGGAGCACGGCCGGGCCTGCCGGCTGCGCCTCGAGGAACGCGCGGACAGCCGACTGCGAGGCGACGGCGGCCAGCGGACCGTGGCCGAGCCCGTCGGCGACGAGGACCGAGGTCACGCCGTCGTCCGTCCGCAGGGCGAACGCGTCACCGCAGACGACCTGCCCGGTCATCGGCCGGGTCAGTCCCGCCCCCGGTGCGGGGTCGGGCCGGGCTCCGGGGGACGCGAAGGTGGCGGCCACCACCGTGCCCTGCCCGGGCGCCGACCAGGCGTCCCACGAGCTGGTGAGCCGCGGCAGCGTGCCGAGCCCGATGCCGAGCGTGCCGCGCGAGGACACACCGTCGCGCATCGCGGCGGCGAGGTCGCGCATGCCGGGGCCGGAGTCCACCGCCAGCACCTCGAGCGCGGCATGGCCGTCCCAACGACGGACGCGGAGCGACACCGCCCCCGAGCCGGCGTGCCGGGTCTGGTTGGACGCCAGCTCGGACACCACCAGTCCGGCTTCCGCGGCGCGCGACTCGCCCAGGCCGAGGCTCAGCGCGGCCGTCGTCGCGGCGCGCCGGACCGCGCCGACGGCGGAGGGATGGTCGACGGTGTGCCAGACCCCGGCCTCCAGGGCGACCGCCGTGTCGGGCGAGGACGACCCCGACGGGGAGATCATCGCGACCAGGTCACGATCTCGACCCGGGTCCCTGCTCCCGGTGCCGTGTCGATCGAGAACTGCTCCACGAGGCGTCGTGAGCCGGACAGCCCGAGGCCCAGCCCGTTCCCGCTGGTCCAGCCGTCCGTCAGCGCGAGGTCCAGGTCGGCGATGCCCGGCCCCTCGTCGGAGAAGACGGCCCGGACCCCGGACCGTCGGCCGTCCGCGACGAGCTCCACCTCGACCTCGCCGCCGCCGCCGTAGACCAGCGTGTTGCGGGCGAGCTCGCTGGCGGCCGTGACGAGCTTCGTCTGGTCGACGAGAGAGAGCCGTGCCTGCTGTGCCACCGTGCGGACGAGCTGTCGGACCCTGACCACGTCGGAGTCGGCACGCACCTCGAGCCGTTCCGTCGTCGTGGCCGAGGGCGCGGTCGTCATCTCGACGCTCGTTCGGCAGCCGCCGCGAGCAGCACGCTCTCGGCGGACTCCTGCGCCGGGGCGAGCATCGCGAGGCCGCGCTCCACGTCCAGCGCCGTGCGGACGCCGCCGAGGGACAGGCCGAGCTCCACCATCGTGATGGCCACGGCGGGCCGCATGCCGACGACCACCGTCTGCGCGTCGAGGACGCGGGAGATCGCGGCGACCGACGCCAGCATCCGGCCGATGAAGCTGTCGACGATCTCCAGGCCCGAGATGTCGATGACGACGCCGCGCGCGCCGGTGCGCGTGATGCGCTCGGCCAGGTCTTCCTGCAGCTGCAGCGCGGTGTCGTCCTGGAGGTCCACCTGGATCGAGACGAGCAGCGTCGACCCGATCTTGAGGATGGGGACGGCGTCGCTCACGCGGTCACCTCGATGTGCGAGCGGCGACCCTCCCGCAGTGCGTCCACGAGCGCGTCCGCCAGCGTCGCGCGGGTGCGGATGTCCCCGAACTCGATCCCGAGCGCGACGACCGTCTGCGCGATCTGGGGGCGGATGCCGCTGATGGTGCACTCCGCGCCCATGAGGCGCGCCGCGACGACCGTCCGCAGGAGGTGCTGGGCCACCTGGGTGTCGACCGCCGGCACGCCGGTGATGTCGATGATGGCCTGCGTGCTGCCCGTCTCGACGAGGGTGTTGAGCAGCTTCTCCATGACGACCTGGGTGCGCGCGGAGTCGAGGGTCCCGACCAGCGGGACCGCCACGATGCCCTCCCAGAGCTTGACCACCGGGGTCGACAGCTCGAGGAGCTGCTCGGCCTGCTCGCTGATGATCGACTCGCGGGCGGCGGCGAACGCCTCGAACGTGAACAGCCCGAGCTCGTCCACGAGGCGCAGCAGCGGTACCAAGCGCGTCATGGCGTCGGCCGAACCGGCCAGCCCGTACAGCCCTTCCTTGAGGGCGAACACGCCCACGGCGGTCTCCCGGGGCGTGAAGCCGAGCCGGGCGCGCGCAGCGGAGACGTCCGCCAGGATGCCGCGCAGCTGGTCGAAGGCCTCCGACTGCAGGGCGGTGCCACCGGCCTGCAGGCCGTCGACGAGGGCCTGGTAGATGTCGGACTGCTCGCGCTCGAGCTCGCCCCGGGTGGTGCGACCGCGCAGCTCCTGCACGGCGGCGTCCAGCCAGGCGGGGCGGACGCTCTCCGCGTGGTCGACGAGGGTCTGTGCCAGGGCACTCGGCGCGACAGCAGTCATCGCGGGATCCTTCCGGACGAGAGGGGGGCCGTGTTCTCGACCGCGGTCAGTGTACGCAGCGACGGGAGCGCTGCCGCACCGGTGTGCGGCAGCGCTCCCGTGACCTGCGGTGCGTTCCTCGCGCTCCCGCAGATTTCACCCGCTCGCCGTCAGGTCCAGGCGCGCAGGTTCAGGCGCGGTGCTCCCGGTAGTAGCGGATGAGCGCCTGCGTCGAGGAGTCCTGCGCGGCGAGGGCGGCGTCGTCCCCGGACACGGCCGGGGCGATCTCCAGGGCGAGCTTCTTCCCGAGCTCCACCCCCCACTGGTCGAAGCTGTCGATGCCCCACACGACGCCCTGCACGAAGGTGATGTGCTCGTACAGCGCGACGAGCTGGCCCAGCACCGACGGCGTGAGCGCCGGCGCGACGATCGACGTCGTGGGCCGGTTCCCGGAGAAGACGCGGGCCGCGACGATCTCCTCGGGCGTGCCCTCGGCGCGCACCTCGTCGGCCGTCTTGCCGAAGGCGAGCGCCTTGGTCTGGGCGAAGAAGTTGGCGAGGAACAGCTCGTGCACGTCGGCGCCCGCGGCCACGGTCTTCCCGTCGCCCTCGTCGTCCTTGAGGGGGTAGGCGGGGGTGGCGACGGCGATGAAGTCCGCCGGGATGAGGCGCGTGCCCTGGTGGATGAGCTGGTAGAAGGCGTGCTGCCCGTTGGTGCCCGGCTCGCCCCAGAAGACCTCGCCCGTCTGGGTGGTGACGGGGGAGCCGTCCCAGCGCACCGACTTGCCGTTGGACTCCATCGTCAGCTGCTGCAGGTACGCGGGGAAGCGGTGCAGCTGCTGCGCGTACGGCAGGACGGCGTGCGTGTGGGCGCCGAGGAAGTTGTTGTACCAGACGTTCAGCATGCCCATGAGGACGGGCACGTTGGCCTCGAACGGCGTGCTCCGGAAGTGCTCGTCGACGGCGCGGAAGCCCGCGAGCAGGTCGCGGAAGACGTCGGGGCCGAACGTGATCGCCAGCGACGTGCCGATGGCGGAGTCCACGGAGTAGCGGCCGCCGACCCAGTCCCAGAAGCCGAACGCGTTGGCCGGGTCGATGCCGAAGTCGGCCACCTTGTCGAGGGCGGTCGAGACGGCCACGAAGTGCGCCTTGACGGCGGCCTGCTTCGCGTCGGGGTCGTCCTCGATGACTCCCGCCGCGATGAGGCGCTCCCACAGCCACGCCCGGGCGAGCCGCGCGTTGGTGAGCGTCTCCAGCGTCCCGAACGTCTTGGACGCCACGATGAACAGCGTGGTCTCCGGGTCGAGGTCCGCCGTCTTCTGCGCGACGTCGGTGGGGTCGATGTTGGAGACGAACCGGGCCTCGATGGCGTCGTCGCCCGTGCGGCCGTACGGCTTGAGCGCCTCGTAGACCATGACCGGCCCGAGGTCGGAGCCGCCGATGCCGATGTTGACCACCGTGCGCACCGGCTTGCCCGTGACGCCGGTCCACGCCCCGTCGCGGACCTGGTCGGCGAACGCGCTCAGCTTGTCGAGCTCGGCCTGGACGTCGGCGTCGACGTCCTGCCCGTCCACGACCAGCGGCGGCTGCGTGCCGGGGGCACGGCGCAGCGCCGTGTGCAGGACGGCGCGGTCCTCCGTGACGTTGATGTGCTCCCCGGTGAACATCGCCTCGATGCGCTCGGGCAGGCGCACCTCGTTCGCGAGGCGGACCAGCAGGTCCAGCGTCTCGTCCGTGGCGAGGTTCTTGGAGAGGTCCACGTGCAGGTCGCCCGCGACGTGGGTCATGCGCGCGGCGCGGCCGGGGTCGGCGGCGAACCAGCCGCGCAGGTCGCCCCGGAACTCCTGGTAGTGGGCGTACAGGTCGCCCCAGGAGGTCGTGGTGGTGGGATCGACGGGGGAGGAGGTCATGGGGCCAACGGTACTGACCGCCCGGCCCGGTTGCGCGGTCTGTTCACGCTGCCAGGATGACCATCAGCCGGGGACGGACCCGGCCCGGCGTCGGGAGGTACTCATGGCGAATTTCACGGTCTGGAAGTTCGACGACCCGGGTGCGGCCGACCGCGCCTTCAAGGCCGTCAAGGGCGGCGAGGCGGACGGCCTGGTGAAGGTCGTCGACCACGCGGTCGTGAGCTGGCCGGAGGGCGAGCGGAAGCCGGACACCCACGGCTCGCACGACGACACCGCCAAGGCCACGGGCTGGGGCGCGGTCTGGGGCCTGCTGCTCGGCGCGCTGTTCTTCCTGCCGGTGCTGGGCGCGGCCGCCGGCGCGGCGATCGCGGGCATCACCCGGTCGCTGTCCGACGTCGGGATCACCGCGAAGGACCTCGAGAAGATGAAGAAGGAGATCGTGCCCGGCACGTCGGCCCTGTTCATCGTCACCGAGCCGATCGACCCCGACCGGCTGGCGGAGCGGCTGCACGGGATCGACGCGACCCTGGTCAGCACCAACCTCACCGATGCGGAGCGCCGGAACCTGCTCGACGCCTTCGGGCAGTGAGCACCCGGGCGGCCCTGGCGCCGCCCGCACGGCGAGCCCGTCGCGCCCCCCGGGGCCGGCGGGCTCGCCCGTGCCGTCGGGACCGCCGTGTCAGGCGGGCTGCCAGCGGTTGCCCCACCGCCGGGTGAGCGTGCCGCCGAACGTGTCGGCCAGCGTGTCGACGCGGTCGTGGACGGCGTCCGCCACGCGGTGCGCGGCGGCGTCGTCCTCCGCCGTGAAGCGGACCGTGACGCGTGCCCGGCCCCGCACCACCCCCACGTCGTACGCCTCGACGGTGACGAGCCCGCGCGCCGCGTCGGCCGCGGCGGGCAGCACGTCGGCGGGATCGACGCCCGGCTGCAGCAGGCCGACGGCGAGGCTCACGCGGTAGGAGGGCACCCGGCGATCCTGCCACCCCGCGGGCAGGCACCTCCGACCGGCACCTCCGACCGGCACCTCCGACCGGCACCGTCCCGTCACACGTCGCCCCGGTCGTCGTCACCTGCGCCCCCGTAGACTCGCGGCCGTGACTGCGGACCCTTCGACCGAACCCGTCCCCGAGCCCGTCAGCCCCGCTCAGCCGCGCGATCGCCGTGGCGTCGCCCTGGAGATCGCGGTGCAGGACGTCGCGGGCGCGCGCGTCGCGGCGGCCGGCGGCGCGGACCGTCTCGAGCTGTGTGCCGCCCTCGCCGGCACGGGGGGACTCACCCCGTCGACCGGCATGGTCGCGGCCGTCGCCGACGCGCTGCGCGGCTCGGGCGTCGGCGTGCACGTCCTGGTGCGCCCCCGGGCCGGGGGCTTCGTGTTCGCGCCCGACGAGGTCGACGTGCAGGTGCGCGACGTGCGCGCGGTGCTCGACGCCGGTGCGGACGGCGTCGTCGTCGGCGCCATGACGGCGGCCGGCGAGGTCGACGCCGCGGCGCTCGCCGCGTTCGTGGCCGCGGCAGACGGTGCGGCCGTCACGTTCCACCGTGCGATCGACCAGGTGCCCGACCCGGTCGCCGTCCTCGACGTCCTCGCGCGCACCGGCGTGCGCCGCGTCCTCACCTCCGGCGGCGCCCCGCGGGCCGGGGAGGCCCTCGACGTGCTGGCGGCGCTCGCCGCGCGCGGCCGCGAGCTCGGCGTCGAGATCATGGCCGGCGGCGGCGTCCGCGTGGACGACGTCCCCGCCCTCGTCGGCGCCGGCGTGCACGCCGTCCACCTCTCCGCCCGGCGCACCGTGGTCGCCGACGGCGGCCCCGGGGGCGGCGGTGCCGGCGGGTACGACGTCACCGACCCCGGCGTCGTCGCCGCGACCCGCGCCGCCCTCGACGCGGCTCTCCAGGACGAGGCGGGCGCGTGACCGGCGTCGTGCACGCCGCCGCCGTCGCAGCCTCGGCGACGGACCCGTCCGCCGAGTACGACGGGTTCATCGGCTGGGTGCTGAGCCTGATGACCACGCTCGGCGAGGTCGGCGTGGGGGCGGCGGTGCTGATCGAGACGTTCGTGCCGCCCATCCCGTCCGAGGCCGTGCTGCCCGGCGCGGGCTTCCTCGCCTACGCGGGGCACATGAACGCGTGGCTGGCGATCCTCGCCGCCACGATCGGCGCCGTCGTCGGCGCCTGGATCTGGTGGTACCTGGGCTGGCTGCTCGGGCGCGACCGCACCCGCGCGATCGTCGACGCCATCCCCCTCATGGACGGCTCCGACTTCGACAAGGCCGAGGCGTTCTTCGCGAAGTGGGGGCGTGTCGCGGTCCTCGTGGGGCGCTGCGTGCCGCTCGTGCGCAGCTTCATCTCCATCCCCGCGGGCATCGAGCGCATGCCGTTCTGGTCGTTCACGCTCTACACGGCCATCGGCTCCGGCGTGTGGAACGGCATCTGGGTGGGTCTCGGCTATGCCTTCGGCCCCGCCATCGAGCCCGTGCTGGCGCAGTGGAGCGGCATCATCTCGAACGCCGTGCTCGTGGTCATCGGGCTGCTCGTGCTCTGGTTCGTCGTGGTGCGGCTGCGGCAGCGCCACCTCGCCCGCCGTGGCCCGCGCGAGCCCGAGCGTCGGCACCGTCGGGCGCGCTGACCCTGCCGAGGTAGCTCCGGGCCCGGCGAGGTAGTCAGGTCCCGTGAGGTCGCGCGGGTCGCTACGCTCCGGACATGCGGACCCGTGACGGGTGGAGGGGCGGCGCGGCCCTGGCGGTGACGGCGCTCGTCGCGGCCTGCGGCCCGGCCGGCGACGACGTCGGGTTCGACACGCCCCAGGTGGCGGCACTCGACGAGCCGCAGCTCCGGGAACACTTCACCAGCGGGACGACGCCGCTGGCCGGCACGCTCCGAGCGCTCGCGAACGGGTGCCTGGTGGCGGTGATCGACGGTGTCGACCACGTGGTGTTCTGGCCGGACGGCACCGTGGCCGAGGACACGGGCGAGCCCGCCGGGCGATACGCCGTCACCCTGCCCGACGGGCGGATGCTCCACGCCGACACGACCGGCGGCGAGCGGTTCTCCGCGGTCGGAGAGGTGGCGGCCTCGGGCGGGGTGATCGCCGTCGACCCCGACCATCCCGACGGCGACTTCGCCGGAAGCTACCTCGGGTTCTGCGGCGTCGACGCGCCGCCCGTGATGTTCCCCGACGCCGCGACGTTCGACGTCGGCTGAACTACCTCGGCACGGTTCGGACTACCTCGCCGAGTCCTCGACTACCTCGCGGGGGTTCGGACTACCTCGCGGGGGTTCGGACTACCTCGCGGGGGTTCGGACTACCTCGGCGGGGGCGCCGTCGAGGCACGGACGACGAGCGACGTGGGCAGCCGCAGGTGGCGCTCGCGGGCGGTGCCCTCGAGGAGGTCGAGCACCATGCGCAGCGCCTCCGCGCCCATGCGGTGCAGGGGCTGCGCGACGGTGGTGAGCGGGGGAGCGCTGCCCCACGACTCGGGGATGTTGTCGAAGCCGACGACGGACAGGTCCTCGGGGACGCGCAGGCCGAGCTCGCCGGCCACCTCGAGCACGTGGATGGCCGACAGGTCGTTCGCGGCGAACACGGCGGTGGGGCGGTCCGGCCGGTCGAGCAGGGTGCGCACGGGCGCGTCGGCGAGGTCGGGGCGGTAGCCGCCCACCTTGATGAGGAGCGGGTCGACGGCGATGCCGGCGCCCTCGAGCGCCTGCCGGTAGCCGAGCTCGCGCAGCCGCGCGGACTCGAGGTCGGCGCGGCCGCCCAGGTGCGCGATCCGCCGGTGGCCGAGGTCGATGAGGTGCTCGACGGCCTCGCGGGCGCCGGTCGTGTTGTCGGAGTCCACGGTGGGGGTGCCCTCGGGCCCGGTGTGCGGGTCGACGGCGACCACGGGCACGGGGGAGTCGGCGGACATCACCATCGTCGGCGTCACGACGATCGCCGCGTCGACCAGGGTGCCGGCCAGACGGGACAGCGACCGCCGCTCCCAGCCCGTGCGCGCGCCGCCGTCCGTGCGGCCGGCGTAGGCGAGGAGCTCGTAGCCGGTGCCGTCCACGGCGGCCGAGATGCCCTTGAGCAGCTCGGTGGAGTACGGCTCGAACTCGGCGACGAGCACGCCGATGACGTTGGTGCTGGTGCGGCGCAGGCTGCGGGCGACCAGGGAGGACTCGTAGCCGAGCTCTTCGACGACGGCGAGCACCCGTTCGGACGTCCCGGCGGCCACGCCGTACCGGTTGTTGACCACCTTCGACACGGTGGCGACCGAGACCCCGGCGACGCGGGCGACGTCGGAGATGGTGACGCGCCCGGCGACAGGTGCGGTGGGACCCCTGGGCGGGTCGGCGGCGGTGCTCACGAGTCGACAGTATGCGCCATACGGGCGGCGATGACGCGTCGTCGTCGGCGTCCGAGCCGGCGACGGGTGAGGTTTCGAAATCGTTATCGACAACGATTGACGAATCGACGGCCGGCCTGCCACTCTCGTGCCAGGAACACTCCTACCTTCGCGGCAGCGTCGCTGCCGTGCCCGTCGACGAGGACAAGGGATCGATGATGACGAGGACGAGGATCATCCGCGGCGCCACCGCGGTCGCGCTCGGGACCACCGTGGCGCTCCTGGGCGCCGCCTGCGCGGGCCAGGGCACCGGCTCGCAGGGCGACGACGACGGCGGCAGCAGCGCCGACGCCAGCACGATCACGTGGTGGCACAACTCGAACACCGGCGAGGGCAAGGAGTACTACGACAAGCTCGCTGCCGACTTCGAGAAGGACCACCCCGGCACCACCGTCGAGGTCAGCGCCATGGCGCACGAGGACATGCTCACCAAGCTCGACGCCGCCTTCCAGTCCGGCGACGCGCCCGACGTCTTCATGGAGCGCGGCGGCGGCGAGCTCGCCGACCACGTCGAGGCCGGCCTGCTCAAGGACCTCTCCGAGCCCGCCGCGGAGACCATCGACAAGCTCGGCGCGTACATGCCGGGCTTCCAGGTGGACGGGGCGTCGTACGCGCTGCCGTTCTCCATGGGGGTCGTCGGCTTCTGGTACAACAAGTCGCTCTTCGAGAAGGCGGGGATCACCGAGACCCCGACCACGATGGACGAGCTGTACGACGTCTTCGCCAAGCTCAGTGACGCCGGCGTCACGCCCGCCTCGGTGGGCGCGGGCGACAAGTGGCCCGCCGCGCACTACTGGTACTACAACGTCATCCGGCAGTGCGCCAAGGACACCCTCGACGCCGCCATCGCCGACGTCGACTACTCCGACCCGTGCTTCGTCAAGGCGGGCGACTCGCTCGACGAGCTGCTCGCCACCGAGCCGTTCAACAAGGGCTTCCTCACCACGCCCGCGCAGACCGGCCCCACGTCGGCCTCGGGCCTGCTCGCCTCGGGCAAGGTCGCGATGGAGCTGGCCGGCCACTGGGAGCCCGGCGTCATGCAGGGGCTCACGGAGGACGGCTCCGGCCTGGGCGACGACACCGGCTGGTTCCCCTACCCGTCGATCGACGGTCAGCAGGGCACCGACGGTGCGCAGATGGGCGGCGGCGACGCGTGGGCCGTGTCGAAGGACGCGCCCGACGTGGCGGTCGAGTTCGCCGAGTACCTGCTGAGCGACGAGGTGCAGACGGGCTTCGCCGAGCTCGACATGGGCCTGCCGACCAACCCGGCCGCGTCCTCGTCGGTCTCCGACCCGGCGCTGGCCGAGCTGCTCGAGGTGCGTGACGGCGCCCCGGAGATCCAGCTGTACCTCGACACGCTCCTCGGAGCGTCGGTCGGTGGCGCGATGAACGACGCGATCGCCCTGCAGTTCGCCGGCAAGGCGACCCCGCAGGACGTGGTCGACGCGGTGCAGTCCGCCGCGGAAGCGGACCAGTGACCGGACGATGACGGACACCGCAGTCCGGTCCGCCGACCGTGCCCCGGCACGGTCGGCGGACCGCCGTCCGGAGCGCCGCGGCCGTGCCGCCGCATGGCGCAAGCGGGCGGAGATCGCCCTGTTCGTGACGCCGGCGCTCGCGCTCCTCGTGGCCTTCGTGGTGGTCCCGATCGCCACCGCCGTGCAGATGTCGCTGTACAAGTGGAAGGGCTTCGGCCCGATGGTCGACTTCGTCGGCCTGCGCAACTACGTGTCGGTGCTGACCAACGAGGTGTTCACCGACGCCGTCGTGCACAACCTCATCATCGTGGTGGGCTCGATCCTGCTGCAGCTGCCGCTCGGGCTCGCGATCGCCCTGCTGCTCAACCGCAAGATGTGGGGCCAGGGCCTGCTGCGCACGATCATCTTCGTGCCGTACGTGCTGGCGGAGGTCATCGCCGGCGTCGTGTGGTTCCAGCTGCTGCAGCCGCAGTACGGCGTCATCGACACGCTGCTCGCCGCCGTGGGCCTGCACGGGCCGGAGCAGGGCTTCCTCGGCACGCCCGAGTACGCGCTGTGGACCGTGCTCGTGGTGCTCACCTGGAAGTACCTCGGCCTCGCCGTGATCCTCTTCCTCGCCGGCCTGCAGGGCGTGCCCGACGAGCTGTACGAGGCCGCACAGCTCGACGGCGCCTCCTGGTGGCAGGTGCAGCGCCGCATCACCATCCCGCTGCTCGGCCCGACCATGCGCACCTGGGGCTTCCTGTCGATGATCGGCTCGCTCCAGCTCTTCGACATGGTGTGGATCCTCACCGGCGGCGGGCCCGCGAACGCCACGACGACGATGGCGACGTTCCTCGTCAACGAGGGCACCAAGCGGCAGAACTTCGGCATCGCCGGCGCCGCCTCCGTGGTGCTGTTCGTCATCGCGCTGGTGCTCGCGCTCGCGTACCAGAAGTTCATCCTGAGCCGCGACAGCAAGGAGGGCGGCCGATGAGCGCCGTGACGACCCCCGCCCGCACCTCTGGCCGCAACCCCGCCCGTGCGTCGTCCGGCGGGGCGCGGAAGAAGTCGTTCTCCGGCGGGAGCCCGCTGGTCTACGCGATCGCCCTCGTCGTGGTGGCGGTGACCCTCGGGCCCGTGCTGTACGGCGTGCTCGGCGGGTTCCGCTCCAACGCCCAGCTCGCGGAGGACCCGGCCGGCCTGCCCAGCCCGTGGGTGTGGGACAACTACGCCGGCGTGCTCGCGGCGGACTCGCCGTTCTGGGGGTACTTCCTCAACTCCACGATCATCGCCGTCGTCACGACCGCCGTCGTCGTGGTGTTCGGCATCATGGCCGCCTACCCCCTCGCGCGGTACCGCTTCAAGGGTCGCGAGGCGCTGTTCATGGTGTTCGTGATCGGGCTGCTGTTCCCCGCCACGGTGGCGATCATCCCGCTGTTCATCCTCATCACGCAGAACTACCAGATGGGCAACACGTGGTGGGGCGTGGCGCTGCCGCAGGCGGCGTTCGCGCTGCCGATGACGGTCGTCATCCTGCGCCCGTTCCTCCAGGCGCTGCCCACCGAGCTCGAGGAGGCGGCGCAGCTCGACGGCGCCAGCCGCATCGGGTTCTTCTGGCGGATCCTGCTGCCCCTGTCCGGGCCGGGGATGGTGACCGTGGGCGTGCTCGCGTTCGTCGGCTCCTGGAACGCCTACCTCCTGCCCCTGCTGCTGCTGCAGGGCGACATGCGGACGCTGCCCCTCGGCGTCGCCGACTTCTCCTCGGAGCACTCGGCCGACACCGCGGGCGTGTTCGCCTTCACGACGCTGGCGATGATCCCTGCGCTGGTGTTCTTCCTCGCGATGCAGAAGCGCATCGTGAACGGCCTGCAGGGAGCCGTGAAGGGATGACCCAAGGAGAGCACGTGACCCACCCTGTCCCCACGGTGCCGGAGCTGCCGGCGCTGCCCGTGGTGTCCGAGCGCGTGACCGCGCTGCACGCCCGCATGACCCTGGAGGAGAAGCTCGCGCAGCTGGTCGGCTACTGGCTCGACAAGGGCGGCGAGGTCGTCGCCCCCATGCAGGGCGAGATGGCCGCCGGTGACGGCGGCCGCCTCGAGGAGGTCACCCGGCACGGCATCGGCCACTACACCCGCGTGTACGGCACGCGGCCGGTCGACCCGGCGGAGCGCGCCGCCTGGCTGTGGGCGGAGCAGCAGCGGCTGCGGCGCGAGACCCGCCTCGGCATCCCCGCCCTCGTGCACGAGGAATGCCTCACGGGCCTGTCCGCGTGGAAGGCGGCGACGTTCCCCACGCCGCTCGCCTGGGGCGCGTCGTTCGACCCGGACCTCGTGGCCGAGATGGGCGCCGTCATCGGCAGGTCCATGCGGGAGCTCGGCATCCACCAGGGCCTCGCGCCCGTGCTCGACGTCGTGCGCGACCCCCGCTGGGGCCGCGTCGACGAGTGCATCGGCGAGGACCCCTACCTCGTCGGCACGGTCGGCACCGCGTACGTGCGGGGCCTGCAGGACGCCGGCGTGCACGCCACGCTCAAGCACTTCGTCGGGTACTCGGCGTCGCGCGCCGGTCGCAACCACGCGCCCGTCTCGGCGGGCCCGCGGGAGATGGCCGACGTCTTCCTCCCGCCGTTCGAGATGGCGGTGCGTGACGGCGGCGTGCGGTCGGTCATGGCGTCGTACGTCGACGTCGACGGCGTGCCGATGCACGCCAGCGCGGAGCACCTCACCGGGATCCTGCGCGACGAGTGGGGCTTCGAGGGCACCGTCGTCGCGGACTACTTCGGCGTCGCGTTCCTCGAGGTGATGCACCGGGTGGCCGCGGACCGCGGGCAGGCGGCCGCGCAGGCGCTCGCGGCGGGCCTCGACGTCGAGCTGCCGTCGGGCGACGCCTACCTCGAGCCGCTCGCGGAGGTCGTCCGCGCGGGCGGGCTCGACGAGCGGTACGTGGACCGCGCCGTGCTGCGCGCCCTCGCGCAGAAGGAGGAGCTCGGGCTGCTCGACGACGACGCCTTCGCCGGCGAGCCGCCCGCGGTCGTCGACCTGGACTCGCCCGCCCACCGGGACGTGGCGCGTCGTCTGGCGGAGGAGTCGCTCGTGCTCCTCAGCAACGACGGCGTGCTGCCGCTGACGCGGTGGAGCGCCGCGCCGGTGCGCGTCGCCGTCGTCGGCCCCAACGCGCACCGCAGCGACGCCCTCATGGGCTGCTACTCGTTCGCCAACCACGTGCTGGCGCACCACCCCGAGGTGCCGAAGGGCTTCCACATCCCCACCGTGTTCGAGTCGCTGGGCGGCGCGTTCCGCTCCGCGGGGCTGCCGCAGCCCGAGCTGGTGCACGCCGCGGGCTGCGACGTCGAGGGCGAGGACACGTCCGGCTTCGCGGAGGCGGTCGCCGCCGCGTCGTCGGCCGACGTGGCCGTCGTCGTCGTGGGCGACCACGCGGGCCTCTTCGGCCGCGGCACCGTGGGCGAGGGCAACGACGCGGAGTCGCTGGAGCTGCCCGGCGTGCAGCGCGGGCTCGTCGAGGCCGTGCTCGCCACCGGCACCCCCGTCGTCATGGTGGTGCTCAGCGGTCGGCCGTACGCGATCGACTGGGCGCTCGACGTCGCGGGCGACTCCGACGACCGGCGCCCGGGCGCGGTGCTGCAGGCGTTCTTCCCCGGCGAGGAGGGCGGCACCGCGGTCGCCGCGGCGATCGCCGGCGCGATGAACCCGTCGGGCCGCCTGCCGGTGTCGCTGCCCCGGTCGGCCGGGGCGCAGCCGTACTCGTACCTGCACCCTGTGCTGGGCGGGCCGTCCGACGTCACGTCCACCGACTCGACGCCGCTGCGACCGTTCGGCTTCGGCCTGTCGTACACCACGTTCGCGTACACCGACCTGGCCGTCGACGGCGAGGTCGCCGCGGGCGGCACGTTCGCCGCGGCCGTCCGGGTGACCAACACCGGGACCGTCGCCGGGTCGGACGTCGTGCAGCTCTACGGGCGCGACGTGGTCGGGTCGGTGACCCGGCCCGTGGCGCAGCTGCTCGCGTACCGCCGCGTCGCGCTCGAGCCGGGGGAGTCCGTCGTCGTGACGTTCGCCGTGCCGACGACCCGGCTCGCGTTCGCCGACCGCCGCCTCGTGCGCGTCGTCGAGCCGGGCGACGCCGAGGTGTGGGTCGGGTCGCACGTGGCCGCCACGCCCGACGCCGAGGCCGAGGACGTGCAGCACGCCACCGGCGGGGCCATCACCAGCGCCCGCCGCTCGGAGAAGCGCGACCTGCCGGGGACGGCGACGCCCCGCGCGACGCTCGTCGTCACCGGCGACACCTACGAGGTGACCGTCGCCGACCCGCGGGTGGTGACGTCCACCGTGGCGTGACGGTGCGTCCCGGGTGGCCGGCGGCGGCCACCCGGGACGCGTGCCGGGGGACGCGGTCAGACCCCCAGGTCGACGGTGCCCGTGCTGCCGTCCCGCGTGCGCAGGGTCCCGGTCGTGAGCGCGCCGGCGTCGCCGCTCGGCCACCACACGACCCAGTAGCCGTCCGTGACCGTGGCCGCGACGTCGTCGCCGGCGTCGGTCGTGACGGTCAGCGCCACCACGTCGTCGCCGGCATAGCCCCAGGCGCCGCTCCACCCCTGGTCGCCCGTGCCCGCCGTGCCCATCAGCGTGGCGATGCCCGGCGCGGGCAGCTCGCGCGGCTCGTCGGCGCCGAACCCCACGCCGCCCTGTGCATCGGCGGCACCGATCTCGTCGGCGCAGAGGGCGGTGCGGTCGAGGGGCGCGTCCGCGGCGACGAACGTCAGCACCGCGTCGTCGCGGACCTCCGAGGCGATCACCCGCATCGGGTCCGCGGTGTCGGCGAGGTCGGCGGTCGGCGTGATCGTCTGGCACGCCTCGACCGCGGTGGCCACGCTCCGCTCGCGGGCGGCCGACCTCTCGGACGCCACCCAGGGCACCGCGACGGCTGCGACGGCGGCCAGCCCCACCGCGCCGAGCACGAGAGCCCTCTGCCTCCGGGGGCGGGCGGGGGCGGGCTCGGCCACGGCGACGGGATCCACGCGCCGATCGTACGCAACCAGCCGCGCGGCCGGGCCGGCAGGTCCGGGGCGTGACCGTCTAGGGGGCCGTCGTGCTCCTCCCCGCGGGGCGGCGCGACTCGTCCAGCCGCCGGGCGAGCGGCCGGGCGGTGAGCAGCACGAACGCCGCGAACAGCGACTGCGGCACGAGGGCGGCCAGGCCGTCGCCCGTGGCCGCGAGCATGCTCCCGTTCACCGCGACGTCGGCGACCATCACCACCACGCCCAGTGCCACCCCGGCCCGCCGCCGCAGCAGGACCAGCGTCACGACCAGCGGGTCGACGACGGTCAGCGCCACCCAGAACGCGCGGACGCCCGCGGGATACCCGGCGTAGACGTCGGTGCCGCCCAGCACCAGGTCGACCACGTGGGTCGTCGTCCCCACGAGGAACCCGGCCACCCAGAGCAGGCGCACCACGCCCAGGGCGCGTGCGGACGACCGTGGCGAGGGCACCACCCCAGAATGGGGCATGGCCAGCGTGCTGCACGTCGTCCGGTCCGTCGTCGCGCCGATCACCCGGACGCGCGCGTTCCGGGCCGTCGCCCCCGTCGTGCTGCCGCCCGTGGAACGCGCGCTGGCGCGGCTCACGCGCGGCCGGTTCCAGCTCTCGGCCGTGCTGGTGCCCTCGTTGGTGCTGCACACCACCGGGGCCCGGTCCGGCGAGCCGCGCGACACCTACCTCATGTACACGCCCGTGGGCGCCGGACGCCTCGTGGTCGCGGGCACGTCGTTCGCGCGCGACCGCCACCCCGCGTGGACGTACAACCTGCTCGCGCACCCGGACGCCGCCGTCAGCGTCCGCGGCCGGCGCTTCGACGTCCGCGCGACCCCCGTCACCGACGACGGCGAGCGGGACGCGCTGTGGGCGCGCATCGAGGCGCAGTGGCCGGGGTATCGCGCCTACGAGCGGGAGTCCGGCCGCGTGGTGCGGCTGGTCGTGCTCGAGCGGGCGGACGCCGGCGACCGCTGATTCGTCCATGTCGTCCGCCGGATCGGACATTCCCCGCCCCCGCGCGGCGTCTCTACCGTGATCGTCAGGCCGCTCGGGGACGAGGGTGCGACGCCACGGCGGCGGCGCGGTCCTCGTGCCTCGGCGCATCGCACGACTGACCAGCACGACACCCGATCACCGGAAGGCCGCGCCGTGCCCCACCCCGTGTCGAAGGTGCCCTCGCACCTCCCCTCCCGCCTGACGATCAGCCTGTGGGACTTCACCTGGTACACCCGGACCACCCCGGGTGAGCCGTTCGCCGATCTCGACGTCGCGTTCGAGCAGGCCGTCGAGCGCGGCTACAACACCGTGCGGATCTGCGCGATGCCGTTCCTGCTCTTCGGCGACCACGGCATCGACACCGCCGCGCTGCGCTTCACGAGCATGGGCGGCGACGTCGGGGTCAGGACGCGGTGGTACGACGCCGCCGGCGGGGCCGTCCTCGACGGCCGGGCCCACCTCCTGGAGCTCTTCCGGGCGGCGGAGCGCCACGGCTGCCACGTCATCCTGTCGTCCTGGGAGTACCAGCAGAGCCCGGCGTTCCTCGAGGGACCGGAGTGGTACGAGGCCCTCATGGCGGTGGATCCGGACGACCGCCACCGCGTCATGGCCGAGGCCATGTCCGACCTCGTGCAGTTCCTCAAGGACCACGGCCTCGCCGAGCGCATCGCCTACGCCGAGCTGCACAACGAGGTCGACCTGAGCCGCCTCTCCCTGGCGGGCGGTGGCGGCCCGGCAGACGTCTACTGGCCCCAGCGCCCGTTCGTGGAGTCCGCGGTGGCCCGCATGCAGGAGCGCCACCCCGACATCCTCGCCACGACCTGCTACGGCATCCCGCCGCACCTCGACATCGGCGCCGTCCCCGACAACGGCGAGGTCGCCCACTTCCACATCTACGTCTACGGCGTGCTCGGCGCGCTCGAGAAGTGGGCCGGGGTGCGCGCCGTCGACGGGTTCCCCTCCCCGGAGCTGCGGTCCCTGCTGCGCGACGACGCCCCGGACATGGCGTCGTACGAGGGCAAGGTCGACCCGTGGCGCCTGTCCGCCACGGGAGTCTCCGCGAGCATGTTCTACAGCCACGACTGGATGGATACCGCGCGCTGGGACCGGTGGCTGTACGAGAACTACGGCCGGTGGCGGGAGGCCATGAGCACCGCGGTCGACGAGCGGCTCGACGTGCTGGCGCGCCACGCACGGCGCACGGGCACTCCTCTCGTGATCGGCGAGGGGTGGGTCGGCTACACCCCGCTGCTCGCCGAGTTCGAGGACGGCCCCGTCGGCCAGGGCATCGCCGAGCGCGCGATCACCCGGTGCATCGAGCTCGGCGCCTGGGGCGCCGTCCTCGGCTCCAACTCGGCGCCCCACCACCCCGGCTGGGACAACGTCGAGTGGCAGCGGACCTGGAACCGCCGCCTGACCCTGGGCGACGCCGCCGCCTGAGGGGCAGCACGCGCCGTCCGCTCAGCGGCCCCGGGCGCGATAGGCGGTCGGTGACGACCCGTGCACGCGGGTGAACTGACGCGAGAAGTACAGCGCGTCGTCGTACCCGCTGGCCTGCGCGACGGCCGTGACCGGGAGGTCCGTGCTGTCGAGGAGCTCTCGCGCCCGGGCCATCCGCAGCCCGGTCTGATAGCGCAGCGGCGAAGTACCGACCTGCGCCCGGAACAGGCTGCCGAGCTGCGACGGGCTCAGTCCGACCATGGCCGCCAGCGACTCCACCGACGTGCGGCGCGGGGCGGTCGACCGCAGGTGCTCGACGGCGCGCTCCACGGGGTCCGGGGCGGGGCCGGGGGAGCGGCGTCCGGTCGCCACGACGAGGGCGAGGGCGTGCCAGGCCGCGCCGGTCGCGGTCACGAGACCGCCCGCCGTGCCGGCGTCGAGCGCGTCGATCACCTGGGAGACGAGGCTCGCCACGGGCGCCGGGTCCCGGAGGTGGGTCACGGGGCCGCCGGCCGTCTCGCGTGCCGCGCGGACGAGCTCGTCGGCGTCCCGGCCGGTGGCGTGCAGCCACCAGAGGGTCCACGGGTCGTGCTCGGCGGCGGCGTACTCGTGCGACGACCCGGCCGGCACCAGCACCACGTCCCCGGGTCGGACGTCGAACCGGCCGTCCGGCGTGCGGCACCAACCGGCGCCGTCGGTGCAGACCAGCAGGACGTGCTCCCGGGCGCCGTCGGGTCGCGACCGCCCGTGGCGGGCGGCGTGCGGGAAGAACCCGGCGTCCGTCACGACGAACCGGGCCGTCACGGGGCGCGCGAGGGCCGCGCGGACCGCCGGGCGCGGCACGACGACCATGCGCTGGCCGGCGAAGCCGTCGCGGAGCGCGCCCTCGCCCCCGACCTCGGCCGCGACGCCGCGTTCGGCCGTCGTTTCGTCCATGCGTCCCAGGGAATCGCCCATCGTGCCGCGCGGTCAAGCGGCCTACGTTCGTCGCATGCCAGGAGAAGAGTCGCGGATCGTCCTGCCGCCCGCCCCGGACAGCCTCGCCGACCGGCCCGTGCGCGGGTGGCGCGAGCCGGTGTCCATCGACACGTACGACATCGGCGAGCCGGACCGGTACCCGGCCTACCTGGACCAGCGGGTGTACCAGGGGTCGTCGGGGGCGGTGTACCCGATGCCGTTCGTCGACCGCGTCGAGCAGACCAAGGCGCCCCGCGGGTGGGACGCGATCCACCTGGAGAACGCGTACGTGCGGCTCATGGTGCTGCCGGAGCTGGGCGGGCGCATCCACGTGGGCCTCGACCGCACGCGCGGCTACGACTTCTTCTACCGCAACGACGTCATCAAGCCGGCGCTGGTCGGGCTGCTCGGGCCGTGGCTCTCGGGGGGCGTAGAGCTCAACTGGCCGCAGCACCACCGGCCCGCGACGTTCCTGCCGACGGAGGCGTGGATCGAGCACGAGCCGGACGGCGCGGTGACGGTGTGGTGCTCCGACCACGACCCGTTCGCGCGCATGCAGGGGATGCACGGCGTGCGGCTGCGCCCGGACAGCGCGCTCGTCGAGCTGCGCGTCCGCCTCGTCAACCGGACCGACGACGTGCAGACGTTCCTGTGGTGGGCCAACGTGGCCGCCGCGGTGCACGACGACTACCAGGCGTTCTTCCCCACGGACGTGACGGTCGTGGCCGACCACGCCAAGCGCGCCGTGACGACCTTCCCCGCGGCGTCGGGCCGCTACTACGGCGTGGACTACCCGGCGCAGCGCACGCCCGAGCGGCCGGACGGCGACCGCCTGGACCGGTACCGCAACATCCCCGTGCCGACGTCGTACATGTGCCTGGGCTCGCAGGACGACTTCTTCGGCGGCTACGACCACACCGCCCGTGCCGGGTTCGTGCACTGGGCGGACCACCGGGTCTCGCCCGGCAAGAAGATGTGGACGTGGGGGAACGCGCCGTTCGGCTGGGCCTGGGACCGGCACCTCACGGACACGAACGGCCCGTACGTGGAGCTCATGGCGGGGGTCTTCACCGACAACCAGCCGGACTTCGCGTTCCTGCGCCCGGGGGAGACGACGACGTTCTCGCAGTACTGGTACCCGATCCAGGACGTCGGGCCCGTGCACCAGGCGACCCTGGACGCGGCGGTGCGGCTCGACGTCGAGGGCGCGGCCGTCCGCGTCGGCGTCGCGGTCACCTCCCCGCGGCCGGGGGCACGGGTGGTGCTGCGGGCCGGCGGCGAGGTGCTGCTGGACGAGCGGGCCGACGTCGTGCCCGGGGCGCCGCTCGTGCGCGAGGTGGCCGGGCCCGCCGGCGTCGACCCGACCGCCTACGAGCTCGTCGTCGAGCACGACGGCGCGACGCTCGTCGCCTGGCGCCCGCGGCCCGCGGCGGACCCCGACGCCCCCGCGCCGGAGCCCGCCACCGAGCCGCCCGCGCCGGAGGACCTCGCGTCCGTCGACGAGCTGTACGTCACCGGCCTGCACCTGGACCAGTACCGGCACGCGACCCGCTCGCCGGAGCCGTACTGGGCCGAGGCGCTGCGCCGCGACCCCGGGGACGCGCGCTGCGCGACGGCGCTCGCGGCCCGGCGGGCGCGCGCGGGCCGCCTGGAGGAGGCCGAGCGGCTGCTGCGCACCGCGGTCGCGCGCCTCACGGTGCGCAACCCCAACCCGCGCGACGGGGAGGCGCACTACCGGCTGGGCCTCGTCCTCGCGCGGCAGGGCCGGACGGCCGAGGCGCGCGAGGCGCTGGGCACGGCGTCGTGGGACCAGGCGTGGCGCGACGCCGCGGCCGTCGCGACCGCGCGCCTCGACCTCGCCGAGGGGCGCGACGCCGAGGCCGCGGAGGAGCTCGACGCGCTGCTGCGCCGCAGCCCGGAGCACGTGCAGGGCCGCAACCTCGCGGCGGTCGCCGCGCGACGCCTGGGGGACGCGGACCGCGCCCGCGACCTGGTGCGCGGCACGCTCGCCGTCGACCCCCTCGACGCGTGGGCGCGCGACCTCGCGGCGCGACTCGCGCTCGCCGTCCCGACGGGACCGACGCCCGACCCGACGATCGCGCTCGACGTCGCGTTGGAGCACGCGTCGGCGGGGGAGGTCGCGGACGCCGTCGAGCTGCTGGAGGACGTCGCGACGCGCCCGTCCCCGCGCGGGCAGCGGGACGTCCGCGCGCTCGCGCTGCTGCACCGCGCCGACCTGGAGCTGGCCCGCGGCGACCGGGCGGCCGCGGCGGACGCGCTCGAGCGGGCCCGGCGCGCCCCGCGCGACTGGGCGTTCCCGGCCGCCACGGACGACGACGCCCTCGCGCGGCTGCGCCGGGCGTGGCCGCAGGACCCGCTCGTCGCGGGCCTGGCCGGGCACCGCCTGTACGCGGCGGGCCGGCGCGAGGACGCGGTCGCGGCCTGGGAGGTCGCGGCCGCGGGCGACGGGACCGACGCCGTCGTGCTGCGGAACCTCGGCGTCGCGGCCTACAACGTGCGCGGCGACGCCGCGGCGGCGGCCGCCTGGTACGCCCGCGCGCGGGCCCTCGCCCCCGGCGACGCCCGCCTGCTGTACGAGGCGGACCAGCTCGAGGCGCGGCGGGGTACCGACCCGGAGCGCCGCCTGGCGTCGCTGCTCGACCGGCCCGACCTGGTCGACGCCCGCGACGACCTGTCCGTGCAGCTCGCGGAGCTGCACACCGCGCTCGGCAGCGCGGCCGAGGCGCTCGACACCCTGGCCGGCCGGTCCTTCCAGCCGTGGGAGGGGGGCGAGGGCCGGGTGCTGGCCGCCTGGGACGCCGCGCACCTCGCCCTCGGCCGGCGGGCCCTGGACGACGGCGACGCCGCGACCGCGCTGGCGCACGCCACCGCGGCCCTCACGCCGCCGCAGTCGCTCGGGGAGGCGCGCCACCCGCTCGCCAACACCGCCGACCTGCACCTGCTGCTCGGCGACGCGCTCGACGCCGCGGGCCGCGCCGACGAGGCCCGGGACGCCTGGCGCACCGCCGCCGACCAGCAGGGCGACTTCGAGGGCATGGCCGTCCAGGAGTTCTCGGAGCGCACGGCGGCCTCCGTGCTCGCGCTGCGCCGGCTGGGGCGCGCGGACGACGCACGGCACCTGCGTGACGGCCTCGCGCGGTACGTCGAGGCCGAGGACGGCCGCCGCGCGACCGTCGACTACTTCGCGACGTCGCTGCCCGCCATGCTGCTGTTCGCCCACGACGTCCAGCAGGACCACGACGACCGCGTCCGCGCCCTGCGCGACCAGCTCGCCGCCCTCGACCGGCACGTCGCCGCCACCGCGTCGGCCTGACCCGCCCGCCCCGACCCCGCTTCTCGAAGGAGAGAGCCCATGCCCGACGCCCTCGACAGCCGACGGTCCGTCACGCACCGCGTGCGGGCCCGCCGCCCGTCCCCACCGCGCCGCGACCACCTCGAGCTGGGCGACCCGCCCGGCGCGTCGGACGCGGTGGCCGTGACCAGCCGGTACCTCGAGCGGGCGGGGCGGCCCTGGTTCCCCGTGACGGGCGAGGTGCACTACTCGCGCGTCCCGCGCGACCGCTGGTCGGAGGTGCTGGGGCACGCGAAGGCGGGCGGGCTGGACTCCGTGGCGACGTACGTCTTCTGGCAGGCGCACGAGCCCGCACCGGGCGACTTCCGCTGGGACGGGAACCTCGACCTGCGCGCGTTCGTCGAGACGGCCGGCCGGCACGGGCTCGACGTCGTCGTCCGGCTGGGGCCGTGGGCGCACGGCGAGGCGCGGTACGGCGGCTTCCCCGACTGGCTCGTCGAGCGCGGGCTGGCGACGCGCACGAACGACCCCGCTTACCTCGACCTGGTGCGCGCCTACTACGCGCAGACGGTCGCGCAGCTCGACGGCCTCACGCACGCCGAGGGCGGGCCGGTCGTCGGGGCCCAGGTGGACAACGAGCTCTACGACCAGCCCGAGCACCTCGCCACCCTGCGCACCACCGCGGAGGAGCTGGGCCTGCGGGTGCCGGTCTGGACCGCGACCGGGTGGGGCGGCGCGCAGGTGCCCGCCACCCTGCTTCCCCTGTACAGCGCGTACGCCGACGGGTTCTGGGAGGACGCCGAGACCGAGTGGCCGGCGTTCTCGCCCGTGCACTTCCGGTACAGCACGGTGCGCGACGACCTCTCGGTGGGCGCCGACCTGCGCGAGGCCCTCGACGGCATCGTCGTGGCACCCGACGCGGTGGCGCTCAAGGACGACGACGCCCTGCCGTACGCGACCTGCGAGCTCGGCGGCGGGATGCACGTCGCCTACCACCGGCGGCCGCTCGTGACGCCCGGCGACGTGGCCGCCCTCGCGCTCGCGAAGGTCGGCAGCGGCTCCGTCTGGCAGGGGTACTACATGTACGCCGGCGGCACCCAGCGCGTCGGGCCGCACGGCACGGAGCAGGAGTCGCACGCCACCGGGTACCCGAACGACGTGCCCACCCGCACCTACGACTTCGGCGCCCCCGTCGGCGAGCACGGCCAGGTGCGCCGCCACCACCACCTGCTGCGCCGCCAGCACCTGTGGCTCCAGGCCGACGGCGCCGAGATCGCGGCCATGACGACCACCGTGGGCGGGGGGAGCGACACCCCGGAGGACCTGCGCTGGTCGGTGCGGTCGGACGGCCGCCGCGGGTACGTCTTCCTCACCACGTACCAGCCGGCGCGCCGCCCGCTGCCGCCGCAGTCGGGCGTCCAGGTCGCCGTCGAGCTCGACGACGCGACCGTGACCGTGCCCACGCGTCCGGTGGACCTGCCGGCGGGCGTCTCGGTCGCGTGGCCGCTCCGCCTCCCGCTGGGCGCCGGCCTCGTGCTGCGCAGCGCGACGGCGCAGCTGCTCACCCGGATCGACGCCGGGCCGGACGGCGGGACCGGGCGGGATCTCGTCGTGCTCGTCGCGACCGACGGCGTGCCCGTCGAGCTCGTCGTCGACGGCGACGTCACGGCGACGGGTCCGGTGGAGGCGCGCGCCGGGGACGGCGCGACGGTCCTCGACCTCACCGGTCGCCCGGGTCCCGACACCCTGGTCCGGCTGGGCGGCCCGTCGGGCGGGGTCGACGTGCTGGTGCTCGACGAGGCGACGGCCGACCGGCTGTACCGCCTCGACGTCGGCGGCCGCGAGCGCCTGGTGCTCTCCGACGCCCCGGCGTACGCGCTCGACGGCGCGCTCGTCGTGCACACGGAGGAACCGGCGGTGACGGTGTCGATGCTGCCCGCGCCGGCGTCGCTGACGTCGACGACCACGGGCGCCGACGTCGCCGCCGACATCGCCGACGACGTCGCCCCCGACCAGCAGGCCGGCGCGCTCTGGTCCACGTGGACGCTGTCCGTCCCCGGCGCCGGGCGCCGCCGGGTCGCGTCGGACCTGCGCCCGGTCGCCCCCGCGCCGCCGGAGCCGGCGCACGGCGGTCCCATGGACCGGCTCAGCGCGCCGGTCGACTTCTCCGGCGCCGCCCCCGTGGACCTGGACGTGCCCGCCGACGCGCTGGACGGCGTCGACCGTGCGCTGCTGCGCGTCGCGTGGACGGGCGACGTCGGCCGGGCGCTGGTGGGAGGGGAGGTCGTGAGCGACCACTTCTGGCACGGCCGCGAGTGGGACGTCGACCTCACGCCGTGGCGCGACGACGTCGCCCGCGACGGCCTGACGCTGGAGCTGCTGCCGTGGCGCGCCGAGACCGGCGTCTGGGTGGACCCGTCCGTGCGCGACGTGCCCGACGGGATCGCCGTCGCCGCGGTCGACGTCGTGCGGGTGGCGCGGGTGGTGCTCGCCGTGGGGGAGGAGCGGTCGTGGACCTGAACCGGCGCGAGGTGCTGCGGCTGCTCGGCGTCGCCGGCCTCGGCGTCGCGGGCGGCGGGGCGCTCGCGGGCTGTTCGTCCACGACCGCGGCCGCGCCGGTTCCTTCGGGAGCGGCGGCCCTCGGGCTGTGGACGCACGACCCCGGCTACGCGAGCTACTTCACGCAGGCGGCCACGGACTCGGCCGTCGTCGGCGGCAGCGCGTGGACCTTCGGCGTGGACGTCACGTCCGTCGCGCCGGCCGACATCGTCTCGCGCCTGGTGACGCAGGCGGTCGCGCAGCGGCCGCTGCCGGACCTGGCCGGGCTGGTGATCGACCAGTTCCCCCGCGTCATGCGGGCCGGGATCGCGGAGAACCTGTTCGTCGACCTCACCTCGCTGACGGCGCCCCTGGGCGACCGGCTGCTGAAGACCCAGCCGTACACCGTGGACGGCAAGGTGTACGCGCTGGAGTCGGACAACTCCATCTCGGTGATGTTCTACCGGGCCGACCTCTTCGAGGAGCTGGGGATCCCGGCGGACGTCGACACCTGGGAGGAGCTGCTCGAGGTCGGGGCCGAGGTCGCCGCGGACACCGGCCAGGCGATCGGGATGGTGGCCAACGGCGACAACGGCTCCATCGTCAACGGGTTCACGCAGCTGCTCCTGCAGCGCGGCGGGAACCTCTACGACGCCGACGGGAACCTCGCCGTGCTCTCGGACGAGGCCGTCGAGGTGCTCGAGCTCATGGCCGAGGGCGTCCGGACGGGGGCGTTCGTCGCCCTCGCGGACCCGTACGGCGGCGCCGCCGCGGCGGCGCTCAAGGGGAGCCGGCTCGTCGCGACCGTCATGCCGAACTGGTACGAGGTGTACGGCCTCCAGGCGAACGCGCCCGACCAGTCCGGGCTGTGGCGGGCGCGCACGATCCCGCGGTTCGCGGGCGGGGGGCACGTCGCCTCCACGATGGGCGGCACCGCGTTCGCGGTGCTCAAGGACCAGCCCCTGACCGACGCCGCGACCGACTTCCTGCAGCGGGCCTACCTGTCCGAGGAGGGCCAGCTCGCCCGGTACTTCGCGGGCGCCTACATGCCCACCCTGGTCGACCTCTACGACGCGCCCGAGTTCCAGGAGATCACCGACCCGTACCTCGGCGGCCAGCGCGTCTTCGAGGTCTTCTCCGCCGCCGCGGCCGACATGCCGCTCTTCTACCAGTCCGCGGGCGCCTCGGTGCTGCGCGACAGCCTCGGCGGCCCCATCCTCCGCGCCATCAACGGTCAGGTCGGTGCCGAGGAGGCGCTGCGGGCCGGGGTGCGCACGTACGAGAGGCAGGTGCAGCAGTGAGCACCCTGACCAGGCCGCCGACGGCGACGGCCACCCGGGACGCCGCGCGCGCCCCCCGACGCGGGAGCGGGCGGCAGTGGGCGCCCTACCTCTTCATCTCCCCGTTCTTCCTGCTGTTCACGGTCTTCATGGTGGTGCCGGTCGGGGCGGGGATCTACCTGAGCCTCACCGACTGGGCCGGGCTGGGCAGCCCGGAGTTCGTGGGACTGGCGAACTACTCCCGGCTGCTGCGCGACGCGAGCTTCGGCGCCGCCCTGGCGAACACCGCCTTCTACACCGTCTTCGCGATGGTGGTGGTGCTGCCCCTGGCGCTGCTGATCGCGCTGGCCCTCGACGCCAAAGGGCTGCGGCTGCGGGACTTCTTCCGCCTCACGTACTTCATGCCGGTGGTGCTGTCGCCGATCGTCATCGCCCTGATCTTCGGGCTGGTCTTCGACGGCGAGTACGGGCTGCTCAACGCCACGCTCGAGGCCCTCTTCGGGTTCGGCGGCGTCTCCTGGCTCACCGACCCGTGGTGGGCACGCGTCGTCGTCGTGGTGCTGGTGCTGTGGCGCTGGACCGGGTACCTCACGATCTTCTTCCTCGCCGGCCTGCAGAACATCCCGCGCGAGCTGCACGAGGCGGCCGAGCTCGACGGCGCGGGCGTCGTGCGCCGGTTCTTCGCCGTCACGCTGCCCCAGCTCAAGCCGGTCACGGCCTTCATCGCCGTGACGATGCTGGTGAGCACCGCGCAGATCTTCGAGGAGCCGTTCCTGCTCACGCAGGGCGGTCCCGGCGAGGCCACGCTGTCGGTCTCGATGTTCGTCTACCGGGCCGGGTTCCAGCGTCAGGAGCTCGGCTACGCCGCGGCCGCCGGCGTCGTCATGTTCGTCATCGTGTTCGTGCTGGGCCGGCTCGGCACCCGCGCGTTCGGCGTCGGGAGGAACCGATGAGCACTCCGACCCTCGCGCGGGCACCCCGCGCCGGGACCCCCGTGGCGGGGCGGGCGGCCCGCGCCCCGCGGCGCTTCCGCCCGGGCCGTGCCGCGCTGTACGCGGTGCTCGGTCTGCTGACCGTGGTCTACGTCGCGCCGCTGCTGTGGGCGCTGTCCTCGTCGTTCAAGGACCGCGGCGACATCTTCGCGTTCCCGCCCGCGCTGATCCCGGACCCGGCCACGCTGGACAGCTACGCGAACCTCCTCGCCACGCAGCCGTTCTGGCAGTGGATGCTGATGAGCACCGTCGTGGCCACCGTCAGCACCGTCGCCACCGTCTTCCTGTGCTCCCTGGCCGGCTTCGGGTTCGCCAAGTACGAGTTCCGCGGCAAGCGGGTGCTGTTCGACGTGATGTTCTCGTCGCTGGCCATCCCGTTCGCGGTGATCGTCGTGCCGCTGTTCGTCCTCGTCGCGAAGCTGGGGCTGGCGAACCCGTTCTTCGCGCTGGTCGTGCCCTGGGTGGCGCCGGCGTTCGGGATCTTCATGATGCGCCAGTACACCGAGCAGTCGGTGCCCGACGAGCTCCTCGACGCGGCCCGCATCGACGGGTGCTCCGAGCTGCGGACGTTCCTGTCGGTCGTCATGCCGCTGCTGCGGCCCGCGATCGGGGCGCTCGCGGTGTGGAGCTTCCTCAACTCGTACAACACGCTGCTGTGGCCGCTGGTGATCATCGCCGAGCCCGAGTTCTACACGCTGCCGCTGGGGCTGCAGGCGCTGTTCGGCGCCGAGGGACGGCAGTACGACCTGGTGATGGCGGGGTCGGTGCTCGCGGCCGTCCCCGCGCTGATCGTGTTCTTCGTGCTGCGCAAGCAGCTCGTCAACGGCCTGACCGCAGGGGCGGTGAAGGGATGAGCGAGATGACGGACCCCAAGATGGTGACGGACCGGTCGACGCCGGACCGGAGGCAGACGGGCGCGACGCCGGGAGGCACCGCCGCGGGGGTCCCCGCGCACCTGCCCCGCCGCCTGGCGATCACGCTGTGGGACTTCTCCTGGTACGTGCGCACCGGGCCGGGGGAGCCCTTCGAGGACCTGGACGCGGCGTTCGCCCGCGCCGCGGAGCTCGGGTACAACGCCGTGCGGGTCTGCGCGATGCCGTTCCTGCTGTTCCGGTCCGGCCTCGACACGACGGCGCTGCGGCTGGGGCCGATCGGCGGCGGGTACGCGTCGCGGGTGCGCTGGTACGACGTGCGCGAGCCGACGACGGTCGACGCCCGCGCGCACCTGCTGGAGCTGTTCCGCGGCGCCGACCGGCACGGCATGACGGTGATCGCCTCGTCGTGGGAGTACCAGCAGAGCCCGGCGTTCGCCGCGGACCGGGCCTGGTACGACGCCCTCCAGGCCGTGCCCCCCGAGGACAGGCTGACCGTGTTCGGCGAGGCGATGGCCGACCTCGTGGACCTGCTGCGCGACGAGGGGCTCGACCACGCCCTGGCGTTCGTCGAGCCGCACAACGAGGTGCAGGCCGGGCACCTCACCGCAGGGCTGCCCGGCGTCGAGGACCCGGTGGTGGAGCTGCGCGACCGGCTCGAGCGCGGCATCGCCGCCTTCTCCGCGCGCCACCCCGACGTGCTGTGCGGACCGAACTACGCCGCCGTGCCCGTCACCGCGATGCGGGGGCTGCCGCGCAACGCCCAGGTGCTCGGGGTCCACCCGTACGTGTACGGCGTCCTGGACGACCTGGTGCGGGAGTTCGCGCTGCGCGGCGACCCCGCCGACTTCCCGCAGGCGCGGGCCGACGCCGAGCTGCTCCGGCCGGATGCGCCGCGGCTCGGCGAGTGGGCGCCGCCGCCGGACGAGGAGTGGAAGCGGCGCGCGTCGATCGTCGGGCACGCGGAGATCTACGTGCACGACTGGTGCGACCCGCAGGCCGTGGACCGGTGGCTGTACGAGCGGTACGGCGCGCACCGCATCGCGATGGCCGAGCGGCTGCGGGAGTGGATCGGCGTCGCCGCCGACCACGCGGCGCGGCTCGGCGTCCCGCTCGTGCTGGGGGAGGGCTGGGTGGGCTACACCCCGCGCGACACCCGGTTCGAGGAGGGTCCGGTCGGGGCGCAGATCTGCCGGGACGCCGTGCGGCACGCGGACGCCGTCGGCGCCTGGGGCTCCGTCGTGTGCTCCAACGCCGCACCGCAGCACGCCATGTGGCTCGACGCCGACCTGCAGCGCGAGTGCACCGCCGTCATCCTCGGCGAGCCCGGGGACCCGGACGTCGCCGGCGCCGCCTAGGGTCGGCGGCATGACCGACGCCGCGGACCCGTACGAGCTCGTCCCCACCGCACCGGACGTCGAGGCCTACGTGCGGCTGCGTCGCGACGCGGGCCTGAGCCCGAAGACTCCCGAGCAGGCGGGGTACGCCGTCGCGAACAGCTGGGCGTTCGTCCACGTGCGGCACCGGCCGACGGGGGAGGCCGTCGCGATGGGGCGCGTGCTCGGCGACGGCGGCTGGTACTTCCACGTCGCCGACATGGCGACCCTGCCCGCCCACCAGCGCCAGGGGCTGGGGCGGCGGGTGCTCGGGTGGCTGCTCGACCAGATCGCCGAGCGCGCGCCCGCCGACCCGTACGTCACCCTCATGGCGGACGCGCCGGGCCGGCCCCTGTACCGCAGCATGGGCTTCGTCGAGTCCGCGCCGCACAGTCTCGGGATGGTCCTGGCGTCCCGGCCCTGAGGCTCCGGGCTGCCGCGCACGCCCCGGCGCGAGACCATCGGACGATGGCGACCGACCGCGACATCCAGCAGACCATCAGCGACCTCATCGCCCGGGAACGGGAGCTGCGCGAGCGGCTCGCGAAGGGTGAGATCGACGCGAGCACCGAGCACGACGAGCTCGCCGCGACGGAGACCCGGCTCGATCAGTGCTGGGACCTGCTGCGGCAGCGGCACGCGGCACGGGAGTTCGGCGGCGACCCGGACCAGGCGACCGTCCGCCCCGCGGAGGTCGTGGAGCGCTACCGCGGGTAGGGCCGGGACGGGACCGTGGGGCCGGTTCGCCGAGACCTCCATGCCCGTGCGGGGGCGCGCCCGTCACGCCTCCGCGGCCTCGAGCCGGCCCGACGCGACGGCGTCCAGGAAGGCGGCGTAGTCGCGGTCGTTCTGGTCCGCGTAGTCCGCGGCGAAGTCCGCGACCGCCCGGTCGAAGACGTCGCCGTGGCCGAGGTAGGCGGCGATCGCGACGCGGTCGCCGGAGCGGGCGTGCGCCCGCGCGAGCGCCTCTCCGCAGAGCTGGGCGTAGGCGCGCGCGCCCGGGGCGTCCATCGCCTCGACGTCCACCCCGCCCTTCCAGTCGTAGAGCTGGCGGAGGTAGTAGTCGCGGACGACGCCGTCCACGCCCGCGACGCGCTGCCAGCCGAGGAAGACGTCGCCGGCCGCCTGCATGAGCCGCTGCCCGCGCACCACCCGCTCGCCGTGGTTGGCGTACCGGCTGGGCGGCAGGAAGCGCTCCAGCACCGAGCGCTCCGCCTGCTTGGCCTGGAGCACGAGGGTGTCCCCCTCGTCGCGGCCGCGCAGCAGCACGACCCAGGCCCGCGTGCCGACGCTGCCGACGCCGACGACCTTGCGCGCCAGGTGCACGTACGAGTACTCCGCCATCGGGTGGTGCTCCGGCTGGAGCGTCGGCAGGTACGAGGCGATCAGGCCCCGCATCCACTCCTCCGCCCGCTCCCGGTCGCGCGCGAGGGGCACGAGGTCCTCGACGGGGACGACGAGCGGTGGGCTGGCCGCGATCCGCGGCTCGCCGTCGACCACCTCGACGAGCTTGGCGGTCGCGCGCGTGCTGTCCTTCGTCCGGGCCTTCGCGAGGTCCGCCTCCAGCCGGTCGACCTGCTTGCGGCCGACCCGCTTCGCGCGGTGCTCGGCCTCGACCCAGGCCACGACACGGTCCGTGTCGAGCCGGTCGTACCACCCCTCGAGCACGCCCGATCCCGCCAGCCGCAGCATGCGCTCGCGGTAGGCCCGCACGACGGCGAGGTCGATGTCGCGGCGCCGGCCGGCGTCGAAGCCGCGGTGCCGGCCCGCGACCTCGACGCTGGCGGCCAGCCGCTTGACGTCCCACTCCCACGGGCCGGGGAGCGTCTCGTCGAAGTCGTTGATGTCGAACACCATCGCCCGCTCGGGCGTGCCGAAGACGCCGAAGTTCGACAGGTGCGCGTCGCCGCAGACCTGCGTGACGATCCCCGACGCGGGCGTCCGGGCGAGGTCCGTCGCCATGAGCAGCGCGGCGCCCCGGTAGAAGGTGAACGGCGAGACCATCATCCGCCGGTGCCGGATCGGCAGGAGCTCCGGCACCCGGGTGGCCTCCTGCTCCTCGAGGAGGGCGACCGGGTCGGGGCGGTCGGGCGGGGGCGTCCATCCCGCGTGGGACGCCCTCGGGGTGCGGCGGCGGGCGCTCCTGCCGTGCTCGGCGCGGCGCGCGAAGTCGTGCGGCGGCGGGAGCTCCTCGGCCACGTCGTCACGGGTGCTCATGGGCCACCTCCGATGCCTCGTCCGATCGTCGGCCCCGCCGCCGACCGTCGCACCCGGGCGGTCCGGCAGAGGGTGCGGGGGAGGTCAGCGCGGTTCCACGCGCAGGGTGGTCGAGCGCGCGGTCGGGCTGGTGACCGACCGCACCGCCGAGCCGTCGCCGTACTTGGCGTGGTAGGCGGCGTCGATCGCGTCGTCGTGGGCGTCGTCGCGGGTGAACGTCACCTCGGCGCGGACGCCGCCGGCGTCGATCTCGCCGGTGCCGGTGCGCTGCACGCCGCGATACCAGGCGCCCTCGACGCCGCGCACGGAGCGCAGGTAGAGCGCGCCGTCCACGACGACGTGCCACACGATGCGGGGCGTGCGCAGCGTGCCGTCGGGGCGGTGCGCGGCGACGCGGAGCTCGCCGTCGCCGTCGATCGCCGCCAGGTCGGCGGGGTTCCAGTCGGTCATGACTCCTCCTCGGCGGGGAACGGGGCGATGTCGTCGACGGCGCGCAGGGCGTTGAGCGTGCGCGGGTATCCGACGACGGGCAGCAGCTGGGTGACGACCGCGACCAGCGTGGCGCGGTCGTTGCCGACGTGGAGGTTCGCGCGCACGTGCCCGGCCACCTGCGGGTCGGCCCCGCCGAGCGCGACGAGCAGCGCCAGCGTGACCAGCTCGCGGGTCGGAACGTCGAGGCCGCCGCGCGTGTAGTGGTCGCCGAAGCAGTGCGCGGCCAGGGCGCGCTGCACGTGCTGCTCGTCGGCGGGGGCGTTCGCGTGCATGGCGTCGACCGCGTCGGCGCCGACGATCCGCTTCTGCACGGCGAGGCCGTCGGCGGCGCGCGTCGCGGGCGTCACCGTGGCCTGCCCGGGCAGCGGGAGCTCGACGTCGTGGTCGGCGAGCAGCTCGTTCGCCACCACCAGCGCGTCGACCGCCCGGCCGAGCCCCGCGTACGGGACCGCCTGGTACAGCACCTCCTTGAGCTCGACCGGCGTGACGCCGGCGGCGAGGGCGTCGTCGAGCTCGACCCGCAGGACGGCGGTGCCGCCGGTCGCGACGACGGCGGCGACCCGCAGCAGGCCCCGCAGTCGCGGGGCGAGCGGGGCGTCGCGCTCGACGTCGTCGGCGAACCGGTCCGCGATCGCGACCAGCTCCGGGTCGGTGGCGGCGAGCGAGGTGTCGGCGAGGGGCATCGGTCAGGCCTCCGGGATCTCGCGGCCGAACGTCTCCAGCGTGACGTCGGCGGGATCGGGGCCGCCGCGGCGGCCGGTGTCCAGGGCGTCGATGGCGGCGAGCTCGTCGGCGGTGAGCTCGAAGCCGGTGACGTCGAGGTTCTCCGCGATGCGGCTCGGCGTGACGGACTTGGGGATCGCGGAACGGCCCTGCTGGAGGTGCCAGCGCAGCATCACCTGCGCGGGCGTCGCGCCGTGCGCCTCGGCGAGACGCAGGATCGTCGGGTCCTGCAGCGTGCTGGTGTGGCCGGAGTCGCGGTAGAACGTGATGCCGCCGATGGGCGACCACGCCTGGGTGAGGATGCCGTGCGCCGCGTCGGCGGCCAGCACGTCGGGCTGGCGGAAGTACGGGTGCACCTCGACCTGGTTGACGGTGGGCACCACGGACGTCTCGGCCAGCAGCCGGTCCAGGTGCTCGGGCATGAAGTTGCTGACGCCGATCGCGCGGACCCTGCCGTCCGCGAGGAGGGACTCGAGGGCCTTGTAGGCGTCGACGGTGAGGTCGAAGCGCGACGGCAGGGCCTGGTGCAGGATCAGCAGGTCGATCGTGTCGACGCCCAGCTTGCCGGCGCTCTTGTCGAACGCGTGCCACGTCGCGTCGTACCCGTAGTCGCTGATCCAGACCTTCGTCTCGAGGAACACGTCCGCGCGGTCGACGCCGGAGCGGCGGAGCGCCTCGCCGACCTCGCGCTCGTTGCCGTACGCGGCGGCGGTGTCGATGTGCCGGTAGCCGACGCGCAGCGCCTCGGCGGTCGCCGCGACCGTCTCGTCCGGCGGGGTCTGGAAGACGCCGTACCCGAGGGCGGGCAGCTCGACGCCGTTGTTCAGGGTGAGGGTGGGGACGGGATTCGTCATGTCCTTCACGCTACGAGCGGGTCGCCAGGTGCGGGAGGTCCTGCTGGTACCCCGCCCGGGGGAACCTCCCGCAGAGCCGCTGCGAATCCACGAGCAGGACGCCGCGAATCCACGAGCAGGACGCCGCGAATCCACGAGCAACAGGTCGCGGGTCCACGAGCAGGCTGTCGCAATGTACGTGCTGGCGACGAGCGGCTCACGCACCTGGGCTTCGACGTGCCGAGGGGAGCACGAGCATGACGGCGGCGACGAGCGCGGCCAGCAGCAGCACCGCGCCGGCGGTCATGGCCGCCGCGTACGTGCCGGACAGCGCCAGCACCAGGCTCATGCCGAGTGCCCCGCCGAGCTGGTGCACCGAGTTCACGACCCCCGACGCGGCGCCGGCCTGCGACCGGTCCACTCCCGCGATGCCGGACGCCGTCAGCGGGCCGAAGGCGAGGCCCTGCCCGGCGCCGATCAACGTCATCGGCAGCGCGATGCCGACGGCGTACGAGGTGTCGGCATCGACCGCGCCCAGCCACGCCATGCCCGCGACGGCGAGCACCAGCCCGGCCACGAGCAGCACCGGGCCGCTCGTCCGTCGCTGCAGGCGCGGCACGGCGAGCGCGACGGCGAAGTTGACCGCCGTCATCGGGAAGTACGCGAACCCGGCGGCCAGCGCGGTGAACCCGCGCTCGTCCTGCAGGTACTGGCTGGTGAAGAGGAAGAAGCCCATCATCGCGCCGATGAAGAGCAGCCGGGCCGCGTAGGCGCCCACGCGCTCGCGGCTCGCGAACAGGCCGAGCGGCAGCACCGGCTGCGCGGCGCGGCGCTCGACGACCACGAGGGCGACCAGGAGCGCGACGCCGAGCCCGAGCGCCGCGAGGGTCCCGGCGTCGTCCCAGCCGTCGTCCCCGGCACGGACGAACCCGTAGACGAGCGCCGTCGGGCCGAGCGTGGCCAGCAGCGCCCCCGGGACGTCGAAGCGGCCGGGGGACCGGGGCGTCTCCGGCAGCACCCGCAGCCCGGCGACCAGCATGACGACGCCGACGGGCAGGTTCACGAGGAAGCCCGCGCGCCAGGAGACGAGGTCGGCGAGCAGGCCGCCGACGACCAGGCCGACGCTCGCGCCGATCCCCGCCACCGCGCCGTACGCCGCCGTCGCGCGGGTGCGCTCCGGCCCCTCGGGGAAGCTCGCCGTGAGCAGCGCGAGGGTCGACGGCGCGAGCACCGCCGCGCCGACGCCCTGGAGCGCGCGGGCGCCGACCAGCCACCCGCCCGTGGGCGCGAGCCCGACGGCGACGGACGCCAGCGTGAACAGGGCCAGCCCGGCCACGAACATGCGGCGCCGCCCCAGGACGTCGCCGGCGCGGGCGCCCAGCAGCAGCAGGCCGCCGAACGTCAGCAGGTAGGCGTCCTGCACCCAGGCGAGGGCCGTGGCGGACATCCCCAGCTCGTCCTGGAGGTGCGGCAGACCGGTGATCACGATCGAGTTGTCGAGGATCACCATGAAGTAGCCGACGAGGATGATCGCGAGGATCGCGCCAGTGCGCGACGACGCCGGGGCGGGGCCGGCGAGCCGGGTGGTGGGGGTCGCCGCGACGGAGGTGGTGGTCATGGCGACCAGTCGACGCCTGTGCGGCGCCGCGAGGGAGTCCCGGTCGGCCCGGGTAACGCCAGTACCTCCCACGCCGGAGGGGGCCGACGTACCGTCGAGGCATGGACCTGAAGGCGGAGACGCGCGAGTTCCTGGCCACCCGCCGGGCGCGGATCACCCCGGACAAGGCCGGCCTGCCCGCGTACGGCGGCAACCGGCGCGTGCCGGGGCTGCGGCGCGAGGAGGTGGCGATGCTCGCGGGCGTGAGCGTCGACTACTACACCCGGCTGGAGCGCGGGAACCTCGGCGGGGTGTCCGAGGAGGTGCTGGAGTCGCTCGCGGAGGCGCTCCAGCTCGACGAGGCGGAGCGGCTGCACCTGTTCGACCTCGCGCGGGCCGCCAACGCGTCCGGCGCGGCCCGGTCGCGGGCGCGCCGCACCCCGCCCGGCTCCGTGCGCCCGGCCGTGCAGCGGATCCTCGACGCCATGGGCGACGTCCCCGCCTTCGTCCGCAACGGACGGCTCGACGTCCTCGGCACCAACGTCCTGGGCCGCGCCCTGTACGCCCCGCTGTACGACTCGCCGGAGCAGGTCGCGGGCAAGCCGGTCAACAGCGCCCGCTTCCACTTCCTCGACCCCGACGCCGCCGCGGCGTTCTTCGGCGAGAAGTCGCCGCGGATGGCCCACGACGCCGTCGCGATCCTGCGCGCCGAGGCGGGCAAGAACCCGTACGACAAGGCCCTCACCGCCCTGGTGGGCGAGCTGTCCACGCGCAGCGAGGACTTCCGCCGGCTGTGGGCGTCGCACGACGTGCGCCTGCACCGCACGGGCACGAAGGTGTTCCACCACCCGGCGGTCGGGCTGCTCGAGCTCGACTACGAGGCCCTCGTGCTGCCCGCCGACCCGGGGCTCCAGATGAACGTGTACACCGCGCAGCCCGGCTCGCCGTCCGAGGACGGGCTCAAGCTGCTGGCGTCGTGGGCGGCCACCACGCTCACGGCGCCCGCCGCCTCCGCCCGAGAAGGAGCCACCGACCGATGAAGAAGCTTCCCCGCCCCGCGACCACGAAGAACCCGCCCGAGCAGTTCCGCGGCGACGTGTGGCTCGACCCGATCGTCACGCCGCAGGAGGGCGACCAGCGGATGGTCGTGGCGCTGGTGCGGTTCGCGCCCGCCGCCCGCACGGCCTGGCACTCGCACGCGCGCGGCCAGACGCTGCACGTGGTGTCCGGCGTGGCGCTGGTCGGCACGCGCGACGGCGTGGTCGTCGAGGCCCGGCCGGGCGAGACGGTCTACTGCCCGCCGGGGGAGGAGCACTGGCACGGGGCGTCGCCGGACGACTTCATGGAGCACCTGGCGATGCTCGAGAACGCCGACGACCCGGCCGCCACGACGACCTGGATCGAGCACGTCAGCGACGAGGAGTACGCCGCCGCGCCGTGGCTCGACGTCTGACGCCGCTCAGATCAGCAGCGGCGCCAGGCCGAACCCGATGGCGACGGCGGACGCGACGGCCACCAGCCCCGGCACCATGAACGAGTGGTTGAACAGGTACTTCCCGATGCGGGTGGTGCCGGTGTCGTCGAGCTCGATGGCGGCGACCACGGTGGTGTACGTCGGCAGCAGGAAGAGGCCGGTGACGGCGGGGAACGACGCGACCATCGTCGTGGCCGCCACGCCCATCCCGGCGGCCACCGGCATGAGGGCGATCGTCGTCGCCGCCTGCGAGTACAGCAGCGCCGACGCGAGCAGCAGCACGACCGCGAGCATCCACGGGTAGCGCTCGATGATGTCGCCGCCCAGCTCCTCGATCTCGGCCGTGTGCCCCTGCACGAACGTGTTGCCCAGCCACGCGACGCCGATGATGCAGACGGCGGCGCTCATACCGCTGCGGAACGTCTGCTGCGTGATGACCGTGCCCACGTCGATCTTGCACAGCAGGGCGATGAGCAGCCCCGCCAGCAGCATGAACGTCATGATGGCGCCGCTGCGCGTGATGGTGGGGTTCTCGATGAGGCCCACCGAGTCGGACACCGCCGTCGAGTAGAGCACGACGACCAGCAGCGCCGCCGCGAAGATGATCAGCGACAGCAGCGCCCGCGGCTTGGCGACGAACTCGGTGCGCTCGCGGCGCTTCACCAGCCCCTTGGCGAGCCGCTCCTGGTAGACGGGGTCGTCCTGCAGCTCCACCCCCTGCCGGGACGCGACGACGGCGCCGACCATGCAGCCGACCAGCGTCGAGACGCCGGCCACCGTGAGCAGCGTGATGTAGTCGACGCCCAGCGGCTCCACGACGGCGGCCATCGCCACCACCGCCGCGGAGATGGGCGAGGCGGCGATCGCCATCTGCGACGCCACCACCGCGATGGACAGCGGCCGCGACGGCCGCACGTTCGACTCCTTCGCCACCTCCGCGATCACCGGCAGCGTCGAGAAGGCGACCTGCCCGGTGCCGGAGAACACCGTCATGACATACGTGACGAGCGGCGCGAGGAAGGTGATGCTGCGCGGGCGGGCGCGCAGCAGCACCTCCGTCTTCGCCACGAGGTAGTCCAGCCCGCCGGCGGCCTGCATCGCGGCGATGGCCGCGATGACGCACATGATGATGCCCAGCACGTCCCAGGGGACGCCCGTCGCCGGGTCGACCTCGAGGCCCAGCAGCCCGAGGACGATGACGCCGGCGCCGCCCGCCAGCCCGATCCCGATCCCGCCGAGGCGCGCGCCGATGAAGACGAAGAGGAGGAGGACGGCGAACTGGACGACGATCACCGGGCGGCCTCACCCGTCTCGTCGGAGGCCTCGTCGTGCTCGTGCCCGGGGTCGGACGGCGCGCCCGTCGCGTCGTCGGACTCCACGACGCGCGAGGACTCGCCCTCCTCGCCCAGCGGCGGGATGCCGCGTTCGTCGGGCGCGTAGAAGCGGCCGCTGTAGCGCGGGTGCAGGAAGTTCTCGGTGGTGAGGATCTTGTCCACCTCCTCGGCGGTGAGCAGGCCGCGCGCGACGACGACGTCGCGCACCGAGGCGCCGGTGCGGGCCGCCTCCTTGCCCACGAGGTCGCCGTTGTGGTGCCCGATCACCTCGTTGAGGTAGGTGACGATGCCGATGGAGCCGAGCACGTGCTGCCGCATGACGTCGGCGTTCGCGGTGATCCCGACGACGCACTTGGTGCGCAGCGCGTCGCACGCGTTGGTCAGCAGCCGGATCGACTCGAACATCGACTCCGCCAGCACGGGCTCCATGACGTTGAGCTGGAGCTGCCCGGCCTCGGCGGCGTGCGTGATGGTCACGTCGTTGCCCATGACCTTGAAGCAGACCTGGTTGACGACCTCGGGGATCACCGGGTTCACCTTGGCGGGCATGATCGAGGAGCCGGCCTGCAGCTCGGGCAGGTTGATCTCGTTGAGCCCCGCGCGCGGCCCGGAGGACAGCAGGCGCAGGTCGTTGCAGATCTTCGACAGCTTGGCCGCGAGCCGCTTCACCGCGGAGTGCACGGCCAGGTAGGCGCCGTTGTCGTAGGTGGCCTCGACGAGGTTCTCCGCCGGCACCGTGCCGAGCCCGGACACCTCCGCGAGCCGCCGCGCCGCCACCTTCGGGTAGCCCGGCGGGGTGTTGAGGCCGGTGCCGATCGCCGTCGCGCCCAGGTTCACCTCGAGCAGCAGGTCGGCCGCGTTCCGCAGGCGCTTGACCTCCTCCGCGACGTTGACGGAGAAGCCGGCGAACTCCTGCCCCAGGCTCATCGGCACCGCGTCCTGCAGCTGGGTGCGGCCCATCTTCGGCAGGTCGGCGAACTCCGACGCCTTCTCGTCGAACGCCCGCGACAGGCGTCGGACCGCCACCACGAGCGACTCGGTGAGGGCATGGACGGCCAGGCGGAAGCCCGTGGGGTAGGCGTCGTTCGTGGACTGGGACTTGTTGACGTGGTCGTTCGGGTTGATGACGTCGTAGCGGCCCTTGGGGAAGCCGGACAGCTCCAGCGCGAGGTTCGCCACCACCTCGTTGGTGTTCATGTTGACGCTGGTGCCCGCGCCGCCCTGGAACACGTCGATCGGGAACTGGTCGAGGCAGCGCCCCTTGACCAGCACCTCGTCGCACGCGCCGATGATGGCGTCCGCGACGTCCCGCTGGATGGCGCGCAGCTCCCGGTTCGCGAGCGCCGCCGCCTTCTTCACCATCACCATGCCGCGGATCATCTCCGGCACGTCGTTGATGGTCGTCCCGGAGATCGGGAAGTTCTCGATCGCCCGGACGGTGTGGATCCCGTAGTACGCCTGCGCAGGGACCTCTTTCGGTCCGAGCAGGTCTTCCTCGACGCGCACGTCAGCCGTGGGTTCAGCCATGGGGCAGACGCTAGCAACGCCACCGGCCGGGCACCCGACGAGAGGTGGGCGTGCGTGCATGCGGGGTCCGGCGTGTGCTGGAGGGGCACGAAGTCGTCAGGGGGCGCCATCGGTGGTCGTTCGGCTGCCCGAGTCGAGGAGGAGCCCATGACGAGGACCAACCCGATGACGTGGCTGGGCAGGCAGGCCCGGCGCGGCGTGACGGACCTGCCGCGCAACGTCCTGTGGATGCTGGACGCGGGCGTCAAGAGCCCGGCCCGCACGGCCGGCCGCACCGTGCAGTCCGCCGGCCGCACCGCACAGTCGGCCGGGCAGCAGGCGGTCGCCGCCCTGGCCGACGCCAACCCCTTCCCGGGCGACGGCGACCAGCGCCGTCTGAGCCGGGTGGACGCCGCGATGGAGCGGGCGCACGAGCTCGAGGTGCGGGCGCACGACGAGGCCCGCCATGCGAAGGAGCAGGCCGACGCCGTGGCCGAGGCCGAGGCCGAGGGCGACCGCCGGGTGGCCGAGGCCCGCGCGGAGGGCGACCGCGAGGTGAAGCGGGTCACCGCGGAGGCGCAGCGCGAGGCGGACGAGTACGTCGCGGCGAAGCGCGGGCGGGCCACCGAGCTCGCCGCCCGACGGGTGGAGGAGACGGAGGCCGACGTCGGCAAGCACGTGGAGCAGGTCAGGGCGGAGGCCGACCGGGCTCGCGCGAAGGCCGAGGAGGCGGTCGAGCGCGCCCGCCAGCAGATGACGCGAGCCCGGGAGCTGGCCGAGGCCGCGGCGGAGGACGCCCGGCGCGCGGCCGACGAGGCCAGGGCCCGGGCCGACCGGCTCGCGGGGGAGGCCGAGGAGGAGGCGGAGCAGGCCCGCCGGCGGGTCGAGGAGGCCGACGCGCGCCGTCGGGAGGTGGCGTCCGAGGGACGGCAGCTCGGGGCGGACGCCGACACCGGCCCGCTGGACCTCAAGGCGATGACGAAGGACGAGCTGCGCGCGCTCGGGGTGGAGATGGGCCTCGACCTGCCGACGTCCCTGCGCAAGGAGCAGATCGTCACGAGGATCCGCAGGCACAAGGACGAGCACGACCGATAGGGACGGGAGCACGACGATGACGTGGTGGCGCAAGAAGACGTTCGCCGACCGGGTCGCGGAGGCGCTGGGGCGCAGGTCGCGGCGGTCGGGCGGCACGGCGGTGCGGTCGGGGCTGATCGCGCTCGGATCGGTCGTCGGCGTGACGGCCGCGAGCGCGGTCGCGTCGGCGATCCGCACACGGCAGGGCCAGGAGGGGTCAGGATGATCGGTCGGAGGACGCTCGGCCGCGCCCTGTTCTTCGGGCTCGGGTACGTCGTGGGCACCCGGGCCGGGCGGGAGCGGTACGCACAGATCGAGGCCGGCGCCCGGGCGCTCGTCGCGGGCCTGCGCGCCCGCCTCGACGGCGAGGACGACGGCGGGAGCGTCGACGACGACGGCGGTCGCGACGGCGAGGCGCGCCGCCGGTCCGGGTCGTCGCGCGCGGGGGCCGACCCGTACGGGGACATCAGGCTCGGCGGGTGACCCGTGGCCGTGATCATCCGGGTGCACCTGCTCGCGCGGCTCCTGCGCATCCCGCTGCTGCGGGTCGTGGGCGCGGTGGAGCTCCGGGACGACGACGGCCCCGGTGGCGCCGCCGTCACCCGACGGATGGTCGTCGAGGAAGCCGTCGGCGGCACGCTGCCCGGGGAGCGCCGCGTCCCGGCGGTGTACGGCCGTGACCTGGCCGCCGCGGAGGCGCTCCTGGCGCAGCTGCCGCGGCACGGGAGGAACAGGGAGACGTCATGACGTACCAGATCGGCTACATCGTCGGGAGCCTCGCGAAGGGCTCCATCAACCGCACGCTGTCGCGGGCGCTCGTCCGGCTGGCGCCGGAGGACCTCGAGTTCACGGAGATCCCCATCGGGGACCTCCCGCTCTACAGCTGGGACTACGACGCCGACTACCCGCCCGAGGGGAGGGCCTTCAAGACGGCGGTCGAGGCGTCGGACGGCCTGCTCGTCGTGTCGCCGGAGTACAACCGGTCGATCCCGGGCGCCCTGAAGAACGCCATCGACTGGGGCTCGCGCCCGTGGGGCCAGAACTCCTTCGCGCGCAAGCCCGTCGGCATCATCGGCGCGTCCCCGGGCGGCATCGGCACCGCCGTCATGCAGTCGTCGATGCGCGCCGTCCTCAGCTTCCTCGACGCGCCGCAGCTCAACGCCCCGGAGGCCTACATCACCTTCGTCGCCGACGACTTCGGACCGGACGGCGAGGTGTCGAACGAGAGCACCGCCGGCTTCCTGCGGCACTACATGGACGAGTACTGCGCGTTCGTGCAGCGCGTGCTCGCCGTCACCGCGCCCGGGCACATCGGCGACAGCGACCCGGCGTCGACCAAGTAGTCCCCCCGCGCGGGGGGACCGGATCTCCCCCGCTCGGCGGTGGTGGGCGGTGCGGCCGAGCGGCCATGATCGTCGCCATGACCTCGACCGTCGCCGCGCCGAACCCCCTCCGGCCCGCCCGCGCCTGGGTCGCGCCCGCGGCGATGGCCGCGGTGCTCGGCCTCTTCCTCCTGGCGTCGCCCCTGCGGGTCGAGGAGGCACCGCTCGCCGTCGAGCAGCCGGACGGCACCTGGGACACCCCCGCGGGCACGCCCTACCTGGTCGAGACCTCGTGGCTCGACTCCGGGTACTTCCTGTGGTTCGTCACCTGGGCGGCGGGGCTGAGCTGCGTCACCGCCGTGCTCGTCGCCCGCCGTCGTCCCGTCCTCGCGACGCTCCTGGCGGCCTGGCCGTTCCTCACGGTCCCGCTGCTCGGGACGTTCGTGTGGGGTTGGTGGCTGGCCCTGCTGATGATCACGTGCCTCGTGGTCCAGGACTCGTGGCGCCGCGCCGTCGTGCCGCTCGTGGTCACCCTCGCGGGCGCGTGGCTCTACGCGCTGACCAACGTGCCCGCGGCGCTCCCGATCGGCCCGGTGCACGCCGGGAGCTATGACGGCGAGCGCCCAGTCGAGGCGGGCCTGATCTACACGGTGGCCGTGTCGCTCGTCGTCGGGGTCGCCGCAGTCGTCCGCACGGCGCGCGCGTCGTCGCGGCGCTCGCTGGCGGCCGCCGCCACGGAGCGCCACGCGCTGGAGGTCGAGTCCGTCGCCGTCGAGCGGGCGCGCCTCGCGCGCGACCTGCACGACGTCGTCGCGCACCACGTGTCCCTCGTGGCCGTCCGCGCGGAGTCCGCCCCGTACACGTACCCGGACCTGGGCGACGACGCCCGCCGCGTGCTCGCCGACATCGCCGGGGACGCGCGCGAGGCGCTGGGCGAGCTGCGTCAGGTGCTCGCCGTGCTGCAGCGCACGGACGGGAGCGCCCGGGCGCCGCAGCCGACGGCCTGCGACATCGCCGGCCTCGTCGAGCAGGCGCGGGCCGCGGGCCAGGACGTCACGCTCACCGGGGACTGCGAGGACGTGCCGGCCGCGCAGGGCTACGTGCTCTACCGGGCCGCGCAGGAGGCGCTGACGAACGCCCGGCGGCACGCGCCCGGTGCGCCGACGACGATCACGCTGGCGCACGTGTCGGACGTCGCCGGGCTGCGGGTCACGAACCCGGTCGACCCCCCGGCCGGTGCGGGCGACGTCGTGCCCGGGGGCGGGCTGATCGGCATGCGGGAGCGGGTCGAGGCGCTCGGCGGCGTCGTGACGGCGGAGCGGGAGGGGCCGGAGTTCGTGCTCGTCGTCAGCCTGCCGGTCGGCCCGCGCGAGGCGGTGCCCGCCGTCGGACGCGACGTCCGGCGCGACGCCGCGGGCGTCGCGTGACACGGGTCGTCGTCGCCGACGACCAGCCGGTCGTGCTGCACGGGTTCACCGCGATCCTCGGCTCGGCGCCGGACCTGGAGGTGGTCGGGACCGCCGGGGACGGCCGGGACCTGCTCGACCTCGTCGCCCGCACGGAGCCGGACGTGGCCGTGGTCGACGTCCGCATGCCGGTGCTCGACGGCATCGCCGCGACCGCCCGGATCGCTGCCGACCACCCCGCCACGCGCGTGCTGATCCTCACCACGTTCGACCTCGACGAGTACGTGTACGACGCCCTGCGGTCCGGGGCGAGCGGGTTCCTGCTCAAGGACGTGACGGGGGAGCGGCTGATCGAGGGCGTCCGCCTCGTCGCGGACGGGTCGATGCTGCTGGGCCCCCAGGTCACGCGGCGGCTGGTGGACGACTTCGCGGCCCGGGCGGCCGTACGGCGTCCGGCGCCGGAGCTGGGCACGCTCACGCCGCGGGAGACGGACGTCCTACTCGCCGTCGCGCGCGGGCTGTCGAACGCGGAGATCGCCGACGCCCTGTTCATCGGGGAGCAGACCGTGAAGTCGTACGTGTCGGAGGTGCTGCGCAAGCTCGGGTGCCGCGACCGCGTGCAGCTCGTCATCGCGGCGTACGAGAGCGGCCTGGCCGGGCGGTCGTCGTGAGAGGCTGACGTCGTGCGCGTGGACGTGTGGCTGTGGGCGGTGCGGCTCTTCAAGAGCCGGTCGTCGTCGGCCGCCCTGCTCCGGTCGGGGCGGGTGCGGGTGAACGGCACGGTGGCCAAGCCGTCGACGTCCGTCACCGTGGGCGACACCGTCACCTGGCGCGACCCGCTGCGCGACCGCAAGGTCGTCGTCGTCGAGCTGCTGCCCAAGCGGGTCGGCGCTCCGCTGGCCGTCAAGGCGTACCGCGACGAGAGCCCGCCGGTGCCCACCCGCCAGGAGCGGGAGGCCGTCGGCGTGCGCGACCGCGGCGCCGGCCGCCCCACCAAGCGCGAGCGGCGCGAGATCGACCGGCTGCGCGGCGGCCGTCGCTAGGGTCGGGGGATGACCAGCTCAGCGGACCACACCGACCGCATCGCCGCGCTCCTGCGCGAGCATCCCGTCTGGGACGGGCACAACGACCTGCCGTGGGAGGCGCGCGACCAGGTCGCGTACGACTGGTCGCGGCTGGACCTGGAGGCCGGTACCGACGGCCGTACGCACACCGACGTGCCGCGGCTGCGCGCGGGGGGCGTGGGCGCGCAGTTCTGGTCGGTGTACGTGCCGTCCAACCTGCCCGGCAGCGCCGCGGTCACGGCGACGCTCGAGCAGGTCGACGCCGTGCGCCGCATGGTGGCGCGCTGGCCCGAGCACTTCCGCCTCGCGACGAGCGCCGACGACGTCGTGGCCGCGTGGGCGGAGGGCCGGGTCGCGTCGCTCATGGGCGCGGAGGGCGGGCAGTCGATCGACTCGTCGATGGGCGCCCTGCGCATGCTGTACGAGCTGGGCGTGCGGTACATGACGCTCACGCACAACCACCACAACCCCTGGGCCGAGTCCGCGACCGACGAGCCCCCCGCCGACGGGCGCTTCGCGCAGGGCGGCCTCACCGCCTTCGGGCGGGAGGTGGTGCGCGAGATGAACCGGCTGGGCATGCTCGTCGACCTCTCGCACGTCTCCGCGCGCACGATGCGCGCCGCCCTCGACGTCTCCGAGGCGCCGGTGATCTTCTCGCACAGCTCCGCGCGCGCCGTCGCCGACGTGCCGCGCAACGTGCCCGACGACGTCCTGGCGCGCCTCGCCGAGAACGGCGGCGTGTGCATGGTGACGTTCGTGCCGAGCTTCGTCACCCCGGCCATCGGCGAGTGGCGGGCGCAGGCGGGGGAGGCCGCGAGGGCCGCGGGGATCGCGCCGAACGACATCGCCGAGTTCGACCGGTTCTCCACCGCCTGGGCCGAGACGCACCCCAAGCCGCCGACGACGCTCGACGACGTCGTCGCGCACGTCGAGCACGTGCGCGAGGTCGCGGGGGCGGCGCACGTCGGCCTGGGCGGCGACTACGACGGCGCAGGAGGGTTCGCGGACGAGCTGCGCGACGTCTCCGGCTACCCGGCCCTGCTGGCGGCGCTCGCCGACCGCGGCTGGTCGGACGCCGACCTGGCGGGCCTGACCAGCGGCAACGTGCTGCGCGCGCTGCGCGGCGCGGAGGACGTCGCCGCCCGGCTGCGGGCCGAGCGGGAGCCCAGCGTCGCGCGCCTCGAGGACCTCGACGGCGGCGTCTGACGGTTGCCCGCGTCGGCCGCCCGGCCGAGGGCGCGCCGGAGGGCTAGCGTGAGCCCATGACCGGTGCGCCCGTGCGGGTGTTCCTCGTCGACGACCACGAGGTGGTGCGCCGCGGCGTCGCCGACCTGCTCGGCATGGAGGCCGACCTCGAGGTCGTCGGGACCGCCGGGACGGCGGCGGAGGCCCTCGCGCGGGTCCCGGCCCTGCGGCCCGACGTCGTGGTCCTCGACGTCCGGCTGCCCGACGGCGACGGGGTCAGCGTCTGCCGGGAGCTGCGCTCGCGCACCGACGTGGCGGTCCTCATGCTCACGTCGTTCGACGACGACCAGTCCCTGTTCGACGCGATCCTCGCCGGCGCGTCCGGCTACGTGCTCAAGCAGGTGCGCGGCACCGACCTGGTCGCGGGCATCCGGACGGTGGCGGCGGGCGGCTCCATGCTGGACCCGCGGGCCACGGGCCGCGTGATGGCACGCCTGCGCGAGAAGACCGCGGCCGACGACCCGCTCGCCGACCTCACCCCCCAGGAGCGGCGCATCCTCGTGCTCGTGGGCGAGGGCCTGACGAACCGGCAGATCGGCGCCGAGCTGTTCGTCGCCGAGAAGACCGTGAAGAACTACGTGTCGAGCCTCCTGGCGAAGCTGGGCCTCGAGCGCCGGGTGCAGGCGGCGGTCCTCGCGGTGCGGCTCGATCAGCTCGGCCGGCCCGACGACCCCGACACGCCGTCCGCCGCCTCCTGACCCACGCCGGCGAGACCGCTGCCGCCGGGCACGAGGGGCACCCGCCAGCGCAGCGCCGTGCCGCCGGCCCGGCCCGGCCGGGCCTCGAACGAGCCGCCCAGCTCCGCCGCCCGCCGCGAGAGGTTCGCGAGCCCGCTGCGGGGCGCGTCCGTGGCGATCCCGACGCCGTCGTCGACGACGGTCAGCACGAGGTCGCCGTCGGCGCGCAGGCCGACCCGCACCCGTGTGGCGCGCGCGTGCCGGGCCGCGTTCGACAGGCTCTCCCGCAGCACGGCCACGAGGTGCGCCGCGACGGTGGAGGGCACCTGGGCGTCGATCGGGCCCTCGAACCGGACGGTCGGGGCGAAGCCGAGCGCATGGGTCGCGGCGTCGGCCTCCGCGAGGAGCAGCGAGCGCGTGCCGACGCGGTGCGGGAGGTCGCCGCCCGGGTCGCGCAGCCCGCGGATGGTGGTGCGGATCAGGTCGATCGTCTCGTCGATCTGGTCGATCGCCGCACCGACCCGCCCCGCCGTCTCACGGGTCTCCTCGGGGGCCAGGGGGCCCGGTGCGGCGAGGCGGCGGTCCACCGTCTGCAGGGAGAGCCCCGTGGCGTACAGGCGCTGCACCGCCAGGTCGTGCAGGTCGCGCGCGATGCGGTCGCGGTCGCGCACCACGGCGAGCCGAGCCGCGTCCGCGCGCCGTTCGGCCAGCTCGAGCGCGACGGCGGCCTGGTTCGCGAACGCCCCCAGCGCCTCGACGACGACGGTCGGGAAGGGGTCGGCGCCGCGCACCCGCCCGACGACGAGGACGCCGCGCGCCCGCCGCCCGCGGCCCACGAGCGGGAAGGCGGCGACGGGGCCGAGCGTGCCGTCCGGGTGCAGGGCGACGTCGGCGCGGTCGTCGGTGGTGGCGTCGGCGGTGACGACGGGCCGCCCGTCCACGAACGCCATCGCGCTGAACGAGCGTGGCGGGGTCAGCACCTGCCCGCGCAGGCTCTCCGCCCGGATCCCGACCGCCGAGCGGACGACGAGGGTGGGGAGCTCCCGGTCCGGGTCGTCGTCCACGGGCACGGCGATCCCGGCCGTGTCGGCCGCGGCCACGCTGATCGCCTCCGCCGCGACCAGGTCGAGCACGCTGTCCGGGTCCTCGCCGGACAGCAGGCGCCGCGCGATCTCGTCGTCGGCCCGCAGCCACCGCTCCCGCAGCCGCGTCTCCTCGTAGAGGCGCGCGTTCTCGACGGCGAAGCTCGCGGCGGTCGCGAACCCTTCCAGCAGCCGCTGGTCGTCCGCGGTGAACTCGCCTCCGCCGCGCTTCTCGGTGAGGTAGAGGTTGCCGAACGGCTGTCCGTGCACCTGCAACGGCACGCCGAGGAAGCTGCGCATCGGCGGGTGGTGCGGCGGGAACCCGACCGAGCGCGCGTCCGCGGCGATGTCCGGGAGTCGGAGCGGACGGGGGTCGCGGATGAGCTCGCCGAGGATCCCGTGCCCCGTCGGGTACGGGCCGATGGCGCGGATCTCGTCCTCGGACATGCCCACGGTGAGGAACCGGGTGATGCGCCGGTCGTCCCCGAGCACGCCGAGGGCGGCGAAGCGGGCGTCGACGACCGCGGCGGCGGCCTGCACCACCCGGTGCAGGGTCGTCTCCAGCTCGAGGCCCCGGCCCACGGACACGACGGCGTCCAGGAGGACGTCCATGTCCCGCTCCCGGCGACCCTGCCGCGGACTCACGTCACACACGCTAGAAGCACCGACGGATGCCCGCCCGTTGTCCCGGTCGTCCCGATCGGGACCTTCGGCCCGTCCGACGGGGCGTTCGGCACTGCCGCGCGGCCCGGCGCGCGTGGCCCACTGGTGCGGTCGGAGGAGGACGACATGGCGATCAGCAGCGTGGAGGGACCGGTCCGGGACGTCGTCGTGGGTGTCGACGGCTCGGAGGGCGGCTACCACGCGATGGCGTGGGCGGCGGGCGAGGCACTGCGCCTGGCGGCGCGCCTCGTCGTCGTGCACGCCTACGCCCAGCCGGTCGGTCTCGGGGCGGTGACCGCGGGGTCCCGCGGGCCGGAACCGCGGGCGGAGGCGGAGGCGCTGGTCGCGCGGTCCCGGGTCAGGTTCGAGCGCACGACGGCGGCGCGGACGCTCGGCACGTCGCCCGGCGCGGTCGAGTTCGTGGCCGTGCGCGGCGACGCCTGCGCCGTCCTCGTGCACCACGCCCGGCGCGGCGCCGTCGTCGTGGTGGGACGCCGGGGCGTCGGCACGTTCGACCGCGTGCCCATGGGCTCGATCTCGTCCGCCGTGGCGGCGCTGGCCCCCGGCACGGTGGTCGTCGTGCCGCGGGCCGCCCGCGCCCAGGAGCCGCGCCGCGTGGTCGTCGCCGTCGACCCTCGCGAGGCCTCCGACCGCGTGCTCGAGGCAGGGTTCGACGAGGCCGACCGCGCCGGTGTGTCCCTGACGGCGGCGCACTCCGCCGACGAGGGGATGTTCGCGGGCGCCACCGACGGCGACCTCGGGTGGCTGGAACGGCTGCGCGCCGAGGCGCGGGCCGACCTCGAGGCCCGGGTCGCGCGGTGGGGCGAGAAGTACCCCGCCGTGGGCTGGACGGTCGAGACGCGCGGTGGTGTCGCGCCGGGCGCGCTGCTCGCCGCGCTGCGGTCGGACGACCTGGTGGTGACCGGCGGCCGTGCCGCCTCGCTGCAGGTCGGCCGCGTGCGCGGCGGTCCCGACCGGATCGTGCGCCACGCGCCGTGCGCCGTGACGGTGGTGCACGACTAGCTTGCCGCCGCGCGCCCGTCGACTCCCCCGGCGGGCCGCGGCGGCAGGATCCCGTGCGGCTCAGGCGCTCAGTGAGCGCTGCGACCAGCTGGTGCCGAGGGCGCGCAGGACGTCGTGCGGGTCGCGCCGCGTCGCGTCCGTGTAGGCACGCAGGGACATCACCGACGCCGTGAGCATGGTGGTGATCACCTCGCGCGCGAGCCGGGGGTCGGTGCTCGCCTCGTCGAGCAGCTCCTGCACGATGCGGGAGCGGATGCCGAGGTCGGGTTCCGAGCACGCCGTGAGCAGGGCGATGGTGAGCGAGCCGGCGTCCGTGCCGGCGGAACCGTCGCCGGCACCTGTGCTGTCAGTACCCATGGCGTCCCCCTCCGCGGCCCGACGGGTTCCGGTCTACCGCACGGGGCGACGTCGCGCACCCGGGCGGGCTTGCGGCGTGCCGACGGCAGGCGCAAGGATGCGCGCGATGATCCCCTCGCCCGCGCCTCGCCGACGTGCCGCGCCGCACCTGCTGCCCGGTCTGCTCGGCGTCGGGCTGGCCGGCGCCCTGCTGCTGGCGGGCCCCGCCGCCGTCGCCGACGAAGGGCTCACGGAGGAGTCCCACAGCCGGTACGTGCTGCGGGCGAAGGACACCGAGGTGCGGGCGACGACGACCACCACCATCGGCAACGTCACGCCCGACCGCGGGCTGACGTACTACTACTTCACGTCGTACTCCATCGCCGTGCCGGCGGGGGCGGAGGACGTGCGCGCGACGAGCGGCGGTGCCTCGCTGCCGGTGCGGCTGGAGGCGACCGAGGACCCGAGCACCCGGTACGCGGTGACGACGTTCGCACCGCTGCGGTACGGGCAGACGCGCACCATCGAGTGGAGCTTCGTCGTGCCGGGCGAGCCGGTGCGCTCGGAGGACTACACGCGGGTGGGCGACGGCTTCGCGACCTTCGCGGCGTCGGGGGTGGGAGACGCCGGCCGGACGACGGTCGAGGTGGTGCTGCCGGCGTCGATGACGTTCGACGCGACGTCCGACGTGTTCACGCAGGAGCGCTCCGGGAAGACCACCACGTACACGGCCACGGAGAACACCGACAAGGACGGGATCTGGGCGGTCGTCTCGGCGCGCGACCCGAAGAAGGCGGACGAGAAGGTCGTCGAGGTGGGCGGCACCACCCTCACCCTGCAGAGCTTCCCGGGCGACGAGAAGTGGACGGCGTTCGTGGGGAAGCGGCTGCAGCAGGGCCTGCCCGTGCTGGAGGACCTCGTCGGGCGGCCGTGGCCGGGCGGGCTCGACACGATCCGCGAGGACGTGTCGCCCAAGGTGCTCGGGTACGCGTGGTTCGACCCGGACAAGGACGAGATCGTCATCCCGGAGGACCTCGACCCGGCGACGCTCTACCACGAGCTCGGGCACGCCTGGCTGAACCCGGACCGCCTCACCGAGCGGTGGCTGTCCGAGGGCGTGACGGAGGTGGTGGCGCAGCGCGTCGTGGAGCGGACGGGCGCGTCGAGCGACCCGTGGTCGGCGCCCGACCGCCACGCCGACGTCGCCGTGCCCCTCTCGGACTGGGACGCGCACCCGGGCGAGCTGGACGCGGACGCCGAGCAGTACGGGTACGCGGCGTCGTACACCGTGGTGCGGAAGCTGCTGGGCGGGCTCGACGACGACGCGTTCACGGCCGTGGTCTCGGCGGCTCAGGCGGGGGAGAGCGCGTACGAGCGCCCGGGCTCCCGGGAGGAGAACGGGGGCCGCACCGACTGGCGCCGCTTCCTCGACCTGGTGGAGGAACGGGGCGGCGTCTCCGGCGCGCCGAAGGTGCTGCGCACGTGGGTGCTCGACGCCGAGCAGAAGGCCGCGCTGAAGCCCCGGGCCGCCGCACGCGAGGCGTACGCGGCCCTGGACGAGGCCGACGGCGGCTGGGCGCCGCCGCTCGGGCTGCGCACGGCCATGACCCGCTGGGAGTTCGGCGAGGCGAAGGTCGTGCGGTCCGCGCTCGACGGCGCGGCGCAGGACGCCGGGGCCGTGCAGTCAGCGGCCGAGCGGGCCGGGCTGGACGTGCCGGCGGCGGTGCGCGCGGCGTACGAGGGGGCGTCCGACGCCGACGCGTACGCGGAGCTCGCCACCCTGCTGCCGCGGGCCGCCGAGGTGACGACGAGCGTCGGCGCGGCCGTCGAGGCGTCCGACGCCGACCGCGACCCGGTGACGGAGCTGGGGGCGCTGGTGCTCGGCGTCGACCTGGCGGCCGAGCGGGCGCGGGGCGACCTCGCTGCCGGCGACCTCGATGCCGCCGCCGAGCATGCGGCCGCGGCGTCGGACCGGGCGGGGCTCGCGACGGCCGCCGGGGCCGGCGTGGTGGTGCTGGTCCTCGCCGCGGGGGGCGGCGTCGTCGCTCTCGTGGTGCGCCGTCGACGGAGGTCAGTCGTGGAGGATGCGCTGGAAGAGGGCGTGGTCCTGCCAACGGCCGGCGATCCGGAGGTAGGACGGCGCGGTGCCGATGCGGTCGAACCCGGTGCGCGCGAGCACCTTCTGTGACGCCGCGTTGTGCAGCAGCGTCGCCGCCTGGACGCGGTGCAGGCCCAGGTCGTCGCGGGCGTGCGCGCACGCGGCGTCGACCGCCGCGGTCATGACGCCGCGCCCGGCGAGCGAGGCGTCGACCCAGTAGCCCAGATGGGTGTTGCGGAACGCGCCGAGCACGATGTCGGACAGGTTCACGCGGCCGACGATCTCGCCGGCACGCACCAGGACGAGCGGCACCGACCGGCCGTCCTCGTGCGACCGCAGCTCCGTCGCGACGAGCCCGGCCTGCCGGTCGGCGTCGTAGAACTCCGGCGGACGCACCGGCTCCCACGGCTCCAGGTGAGCCCGGTTGCGGGAGTACGCCGCCGCGAGCGCCGGTCCGTCGTCCTCGTCCAGGAGGCGCAGGGTGACGCCGTCGGGCAGCGCACCGGAGGGGACGGAGGGCGGGTTTCCGGTCGCGGGCACGACGGCGAGCCTAGCCCCGCGCCTGCGCGCGCAGGGCCGCGAGGGCGGACCGCACCTCGTCGGTGACCGGTCGGGACTGCCCGGAGGCGATCCAGGCCTCGAACCCGACCCGGAACGCCGCCACCCCGGCCTCGGCGACCATCGAGGCGTCCGGTTCGGGGACGCCGCGGCCGCGCAGTGCTGCCGCGGCGGCGTCGCGCAGCGCGGCGAGCTTGAGGAGCTCCCGCTCCTGCAGGCGCGGGGTCGCGGCGACGACGGCGGCGCGGCGGGCGGCGAACTCGCGGCGCTCCTCGAGCACCTCGACGGCGGTGGCGACGGCCTCGCCGACGACGTCGAGCGGCTCGTCGGCGTCGGGCGCGGCGGCGATGGCGGCCTCGACGGCCGCCTCGAGCTCGTGGGAGCCGTCGAACAGCACCTCGCGCTTGTCGGCGAAGTGCCGGAAGTACGTGCGCTCGGTGACGCCGGCGCGCTCGGCGATCTGGGCGGTCGTCGTCTGCTCGAACCCCTGCTCGGCGTAGAGGTCGAGCGCGGCGCGCGTCATGCGCCCGCGCGCGTCGGGTTCCCATCGGGCCATGCGGCACAGTCTAGTGATGACGGTCCCTGACATCAGGTGTACCGTGAGTGATGTCAGCAACTGACATCACGGGCCGCGGCACGGCCCACGAGAGGAGAACCCATGCGCGTCTTCGTCACCGGAGCCTCCGGCTGGATCGGCTCCGCCACCGTCCCCCACCTCCTCGCCGCCGGGCACGACGTCCTCGGGCTCGCCCGCTCCGACGCGTCGGCCCGCCGGGTCGAGGAGCTGGGCGCCACCGCCGTCCGTGGCGGGCTCGACGACCTGGAGGTGCTGCGGGCCGCCGCCCGCGACGCCGACGCGGTCGTTCACCTGGCGTTCAAGCACGACTTCGCCGACTACGAGGCCGCGGGCCGTACCGAACGGGCCGTCGTCCAGGCGTTCGTCGACGAGCTCGCGGACAGCGGGCGCGGCCTGCTGGTCGCGTCCGGCGTCGTCGGGCGGCCGGGCGTCGTGCTCACCGAGCGCGACGCGTCGGCCTTCACCGGCCCGGACGCGCCGCGCGGCGGCTCCGAGGGCGTGGCGCTCGACGCCGTGGGACGAGGGGTCCGACCGGTGGCGCTCCGGTTCCCGGCGACCGTGCACGGCACCGGCGACCACGGCTTCACCGCGACGCTCGTGCGGACGGCGCGCGAGCGCGGCGTCTCCGGGTACGTCGGGGACGGCTCGGCCCGGTGGCCCGCGGTGCACGTCGGCGACGCCGGGCGCGCGGTCGCCCTCGCCGTCGACAAGGCGCCCGCGGGCTCCGCGGTGCACGCCGTGGCGGAGGAGGGCGTCCCGTCCCGCGAGATCGCCGAGGCGATCGGCAGGGTCGTGGGGGTGCCGGCGGTGTCCGTCGACCCGGCGGACGCGGCCGAGCACTTCGGCTGGCTCAGCCGGTTCTGGGGCATGGACGCCGTCGCGTCGAGCGCCCTGACGCGCGAGCTGCTGGGCTGGGAGCCGTTCGGCCCGACGCTGCTGGAGGACCTTGCCGCCGGCGCGTACGACCACGCGGCGCGCGGCTGACGCGTCGAGAGGGCGTCAGCCCTGCCGGTCCTCGTCGGCCAGCCGCGGCTCGGTGCGCAGCGCCGGGCGCAGGCCCGCCTTGTCCGCGTAGAACGCGCGGATGTCGTCCATGTCGGCGCGCACGTCGCCGGTGAGGCGGAGGGTGGGGCCGAGGCCCGTCGTCATCGTGGTGCGGTCGACGTACCCGAGCGTCACGGGCAGGTCCGCGGCCCGGGCGATGCGGTAGAAGCCCGACTTCCACCCGTCGCCCGACCGCGTGCCCTCGGGCGTGACGACGAGGTGGAACACCTCCCCGGCACGGACGTGGGCGAGCACGTCGTCCACCACCCGGCTGGGGTCGCGACGGTCCACGGGGATACCGCCGAGCGCGCGCATGAGCGGCCCGCGCCAACCGGCGAACAGGGTGTGCTTGCCCAGCCAGCGCACGTCCAGCCCGAGCCGCCACGCGATGGCGAGCATGAGCACGAAGTCCCAGTTGGACGTGTGCGGCGCGCCCACCAGCACGCCCGCCTGCGCCGGGGCCGGTTCGCTGCGCAGGGTCCAGCGGCTGAGCCGCCAGTAGGTGCCGGCGAGCGCCCGCCGCAGGGTTCTGAGCATCGGGCGACTCTACCGGCCGGCGGACGGGGAGCGGGTGTCGGAGGGCCGCGCCATGCTGCCTGGATGAGCGAGCACGCGCACGGCGTCCACCACACCATCGACTACCTCGAGCTGCCGGTGACCGACCTCGCGGCGGCCCAGGAGTTCTATGCCGCGGCCTTCGGCTGGGAGTTCGTCGCCTACGGGCCGCAGTACGCGGGCATCCGCACGGCCGCGGAGCGGGCGCCGGCGGAGGCGGGCGGGCTGCGTCTCGCCGAGGCCGCCGACGTCTCCCGGGGCGGCCCGTTCGTCCTGCTGTACTCCGACGACCTCGACGCGACGCTGGCCGGCGTGACGGCCGCGGGCGGCCGGGTGGTCGACGGCCCGTACGAGTTCCCCGGCGGCCGCCGCTTCCACTTCCTCGACCCCAGCGGCAACGAGCTCGGGGTGTGGGCGACGGCCTGACGGGCTCTGGCAGGCTCGTGCCGTGACCGCCGCCGCGAGCCCCTCCGTCCCGCTCCGTGTCGCCCTCCTCGGGTCGGGCGCGGGGAGCACCGCCGACCACGTCCTGGGGTCGGGCGCCGCCGACGTGCGCCTCGTGCTCGGGAACAACAGCCGGTCGGGGATCTTCGACGTCGCCCGGCGGCACGGCGTCCCGACCGCCCACCTCAGCGGTGTCACCCATCCGGACGCGGACGACCTCGACGCCGCCGTCCTCGCCGCGCTCGACGGTGCCGAGGTCGACGTGCTGGTGCTCGCCGGGTACATGAAGAAGCTCGGGCCGCGGGTCCTCGCCCGCTACGCGGGGCGGATCCTCAACACGCACCCCGCGCTGCTGCCGGAGTTCGGCGGCGCCGGCATGTTCGGCGACCATGTGCACGAGGCCGTCCTGGCCTCGGGCCGCACGGTCTCCGGCGCGACGGTCCACGTGGTGACGGCGGACTACGACGAGGGACCCGTCGTCGCGCAGACCGAGGTGCCGGTCGTCCCCGGCGACGACGTGCCCGCCCTGCGCGCCCGGGTGCAGGCTGCGGAGAAGGCGCTCCTCGTCGAGGTGCTGCGGGCCTGGCGCTCCTGAGCCGGCGGGTGCGCCGGACGAGCTCGCGACGACAACCCCTGGACCACGACGGACACGGCGCGCCCGTCCCGGCGTGAGGCCTCAGCCCCGTGCGAAGGCGATGCTCTCGGCCACGACGGACACGACGGCGTCGACCTCCGCGGCGTCGCGCGGGCCGTAGACCATGTACTCGGTGCCGAAGTCCTCGTACTGGTGCGGCTCCGCCCACCCGAGCGCGACGAGCTCCTCGCCGCGCTCGTGCGGCAGCACCAGGTGCACGCTCGTGTCGGTCACGCCGTGCAGGTGCACGGGCTCGAGGCGACGTCCCGGGGCCAGGTTCGTCGCCGGCTCCCGCTCCTGCTCGAGGCCGGCGAGGAAGACCGCGCGCGAGGACTTCGGCGACACCTGGCTGTGGCCCTCCACGACGCCGTCGAGCGCGAACACTCGGGCGACCAGCTCGCCCCACAGCGCAGGGGTCGAGCGTTGGGTGAGCTGGCGGTGCGGGCCCTCGTCGGACGTGTCAGGACGGTCGCCCGGGCGGGCGGCGGTCAGGTGTGGGGAGGTCGGCACGGTGGCACCGTACCCGCCCCGGCAGCCGGGACGTCAGCTCACGACAGCCAGGGCGAGCACGCCGGCCGCGACGGCGAGCGGCGCCACGACGGCGCCCTGGGTGACGACGCGGCGCACCAGGCCCACCGGCGCGGAGAACGTGTGCCGCCGGTACTGCTGCAGCCACAGCAGCGTGGCGAGCGACGCCCAGGGCGTGACGAGCGGCCCGGCGTTGACGCCGACGAGCAAGGCCGCCAGCCGGGCGTCGTCGCCGGTCACGGTGGGGGCGAGGGCGAGGTAGGCGGGCAGGTTGTTCACCGCGTTCGCCGACGCCGCGCCGACGGCGGCGACCTGGGCGAGGGCGCCCGCGTCGTCGCCCGTGCCCACGAGCGGGGCGAGCAGGTCGGTGAGACCGTGCGCGTGCCACGTTCCGACGACGGCGAACAGGCCGGCGGTGACCACGACGGTGCGCCACGGCACCAGCTCGCGCACCGGGACGAGGAGCGGCACCCGGCGCCACGCCGTCGCGGCCCCGAGCGCGACCGCGGCGCCCAGCGCCACGGGCAGCACCGGCAGCCCGGCGGCGAAGCCGGCCCCCATGAGGACGACGACCGCGCCCGCCGTCCACAGCAGCACCGGATCGGCGGCCCGGCGAGGCTCCGGGACGGCGTACGTGCCGCGCAGGGCGGGCGCGTGCAGGACGGCGAGCGCGGCGACCACGACGACGACCACCGCGACGGCGGGCGCCACCATGACGCCGAGGTACCCGGCGTCGAACGACGACGCGGCCATGAGGTTGGTGAGGTTGGAGACCGGCAGCAGGAGCGACGCCGTGTTGGCGAGCGCCAGCACCGTGAGTGCGAGGGGGAGCGGGTCGCGGCCGGCGCGGCGGGCGACGGCCACGACGGCCGGGGTGAGCAGCACGGCCGTGGTGTCGAGCGACAGGACGACGGTGCAGACGGTCGCGACCGCGGCCACGAGGAGCCAGAGCGCCACCGCCCGCCCGCGGGCGAGCCGGGCGGCGCCGTCCGCGACGGCGTCGAACAGCCCCGCGCCGGCGCAGAGCTCGGCGACCACCGTGAGCAGGACGACGAAGCCCAGCACCGGCCCGGTCAGGGCGGCGAGGGAGCGGGCCTCGGCGGCCGGCAGCGCACCCGACAAGGGCAGGGCGACGACGAGGAGGAGCGCCGGGACCCACAGGGGCGGCAGGAGCCGTCGCGCGCGGCGTGTCACGGGCTGAGCGTAGACGTCGGTTCGAAGGTCGGAGGTAGTGATCGGGCCTCGGCCGGCAACTGAGGGGTATGAGCACTCGACGCCGACGCCCCGGGGACGCCTCCGCGCCCCTGATCTTCGCGCTCGTGGCGCTCGGCTGCGCCACCGTCTGGGTCGTGTGGTTGGGCGTGCTGATGCTCACCGACGTCGCCGGGCCGCAGACGGCCGGCTGGGTGCTGACCGTCGGCGGCGTGACGGTGCTGGTCGCCGTCGGGCTGCTGGTGGCGTCGCTGCTCCGCGGCCCGACGCGCATCGTGGCGCACGACCCGTCCGGCGCGCGCTGGTCGCTGCGCGCGGCGCCGGTGCCGGTGCGCCTGGCGACGTCGGACCCGCTCGAGCCCGGGTCGCGCGGCGCGGCGCTCGCCGCCCAGGTCGTGCGCGCCGCCACCCGGCCCGGCACCGCCGACCGGGTCGACCGGGCACGCGCCGTCCTGGTGCTGCGACAGATCCTCGAGGTCGCGCAGGGGTCGGACGGGCCCGGCGGCCCCGGCGACGGCGACTGGGCACGGGTGCGCGCCGCCGTCGTGGACCTGACGCTGAGGGCGTCCGACCACCCGCCGCACCCGGTCACCCTGCTGCCGTGGGAGGAGCACCTCACCGCGCCGCAATGAGCTGCCTGCGGCGCCCGTCCGGCCTGATCAGGGGCTCGTCGGGCGGGCGCCGCCGGCGTCGGCCAGCGCCTCCGCGACGAGGCGGTGGCCCTGCGCCTCGAACGCGTCGTCGCCCACCTGGTACGCCCAGCAGGCGGTACCGATCGCCTCGCGCACCCGCGACCGGGACCACGCCCCCGGCTCGCGCGGGTCGTGCCCGTACCCGGCGAGGAACGCCTCCTCGGCGCCCGGGTACCGCCGGAACTCCCGCGACGCGAGCCGGTCGAGGTCGCTCATCGCCGGCCGCAGGTCCGCGCGGCCGAGGTCGATGACGCGCACAGTGCCACCGTCGTCCACCAGCCAGTTGCGTGCCTGCCAGTCGCCGTGCGTCGGGACGACGACGGCGGGCGGCGTGGGCCAGGAGCGGATCAGCGTGCGCAACCGTGCCACGTCCCCCGGGGCGATCCGGTGCGGACCGCCCAGCCACCGCTCGGACCGGGCGTTCGCCCTCGCCTCGTAGCCGACGTCCTCGACGGCGAGCTGCCCGTGCAGTGCCGCCAGCAGCCGCCCCGCCTGCTCGTAGGTGTCCGGGTCGGCGGCGGCCGCGTCGTCCTGGACCAGCCGGCCCGGCTGGTACGTCGTGACGAGCAGCTTGGCGTCGACGTCGGCGCGCACCAGGCGCCCGACCCGGTCCGCGTCCACCCGGTCCGCGTCCACCCGGTCCGCGTCCACCCGTGCGTCGAGGGCGTCCGCGAGCCAGGGCCCCGTCCACTCCCGGTGCGCCCGGACCTCGCGGGCGATGTGGTGATCCCGCTCGCCCCCGGCCTTGACGACGAGCGTCCGCCCGCCCGCGGCCACGCGGAGGACGGTCGTCTCCACCAGTCCCCAGCTCATGTCCTCCTTGACCGCGACGTCCGGCAGCCAGGCGCTCAGCAGCTCGCGCTGCCGGTCGGACAGGGCGCGGAGGTCAGGGACCGAACGAGACATCCGGGCAGGTTAGCGCTCAGTCCTCGTGCCGCGAGCCGTCGTCGAGATACCAGACCAGCTGTGCCTCGCCGAGGATGTCGCCGCCAGAGGTCGTGCTCCATGCGACCCAGTACCCGTCGGACAGCTCGGCGGGGACGACGGTGCCGTCCTCCGTCTCCAGCTCGACGCGCTCGACGTCCGCGCCTGCGAAGCCCGTCAGCACGTGGGCGCCGTCCGTCGAGGTGCCGATCTCCACCGCCGCCACGTCGCGCGCCGGGGCGGCGTCGGCCCTGCCGCTCGTCACGGTCCAGGCCTGGTACGGCGGGTACGCGTCCTGGACGCACATGACGAGCTCGCGCCGGTCGTTCATCATCGCGGTGAGCCCGAGGTCGTCGTAGCGTCGCTCGATCAGCGGTCGGAGGCCGGTGACGTCGGGGCCGTCCGTGCACCGCTGACGACGCTGCTCGGTGAGCGCCGTGGCCGCCTCCCCGTCCTCGGGCCAGGCGCTGTCGAGCGCCAGCGACCGGGCGGTGCCGTCCTCCCGCCAGAGCAGCGAGACGCGGGCGTCGGTCGGCACGCGGTCGCCGGGCAGCATGACGGTCCAGCCGGCGCCGTCCCGGACAGTGTCGACGACGAGCAGGGAGCCCGGGGCTCCGGCGTCGCGCGGCGGTTCCACCTGGAGCCGGACGTCCCTGGCCCCCGAGCCGACATCTCCCCAGGCGACGTACCAGTCGTCGTCCATGACCCCGCCGAGCGTGACCTCCCCGGCAGATGCCGTGGGCGCGGGATCGGTCCACAGGGTGTTCGTCCTGGTCGAGCCCGCCGCGTCACTCGTGTCCGCGCAGAAACCGGTCAGCTTCTCGGGCGACCGCAGCATCGTCAGGCTCGCCCCGCCGACGGTGTCGTGGGCGAGCGACGACCAGGCCGGGTGGAGGTCGAACCGCTCGGGCAGGGACGCGGTGAGCTGCTCGGCGCACGACGACTCGGGTGACGCCGGCCCGGGAGCGGGTCGCGGTGCCAGCACCAGCCCGACGGCGACGACGCCGACGACGCCGGCCGCGGCGGCGCCGAGCTGCACGCGCCGACGGCGGCGCTCGCGCGCGGTGCGGCCGCGGTCGAGCGGCACGACGAGGTCGTCGTCGACCAGGGGGAGGGGGGCATCACCGTCCGCGGCGTCGCGGCGGGCGCGGGCGTCGTCGAGGTCGAGCACGTGCGCGTCCCCGACACGTCGGCTGCGGGAGGGGCCGGACCCGTCGCGGTCGCCGTCGAGGGTCTCGTCGAGCACGTCGTCGAGCACCGCGCGGGCGGCGGCGAGCCGCTCGGGGTCGGGGGACGCGGTGGGGGCGAGGCGGGCGAGCCGCTCGTCGATACCGGTGGAGCTGCCTGCGGTGCTCATGCGGACCTCCTGGAGGACGCGGCGGAGCGGAGGGCGGTGGTCGCGGCGGCGGGGGCCGCGCCGGGGGCACCGTCGGCGTGGTCGGCGTCGGCGGCCAGCCGGCGTCGGGCGCGGTGCAGCCGGACGTGGAACGTCGCGGTGCTGCACCCGGCGACGTCGGCCGCGTCGGCGGGGGCGAGGCCGTCCCACGCGACGAGGAGGATCGCCTCCCGCTCGCGCTCGCCGAGGCGGGCGAGGCCGCGCAGCAGGGCGTCGCGCTCGACGGCGAGGGCCTCGGGTGCGGCCTCCGGCAGGGGCGCGGAGGCCGCGAGCGAGGCGAGCTCGTCGTCGAGCGTGCGGCGGCGCCGCGCGGCGCGGTGCGCGTTGCGCACGAGGTTGCGGGCCACGACCAGCAGCCACGGCAGCGCCGGGTCGGGGACGTCGTCGAGGCGGCGCCACGCCACGAGGAACGTCTCGGAGAGCACGTCCTGCGCGGTGTCCGGGTCGGTGTGCCGCCACAGGTACGCCTGGACGCGGACGGCGTGCGCGCTCCACAGCGCGGACAGTCGTTCGCGCCGGTCGGCGGCGTCGTCGGGGGTGCTCACACGACGTAGTGTCCCGGGCCGGCCGCTCCTTACACGCGAGATCGGTCATCCGGTACGAGATCGGTCGGGACGAGGACCGAGCTCGCACCGGTTGACCGATCTCGGGCCGTCAGGCGGAGCGCTCCCCGGGCTTGACGGCGAGCACAGGGCACTCGGCGGTGAGCAGGATGCGCTGCGCGACGGAGCCCATGAGCAGCTTGCCCACGGGGCTGCGGTGCCGCAGCCCCACGACGACGAGCCGTGCGGACAGCTCGGCCGCGACGTCGAGCACCTGCTCCGCGACGTCGCGCCCCATCTCCTGCCGCACGACGTGCGGCAGCCCGGTGCCCCGCAGCCGTTCGGCGAGGTCGGCGAGCCCGGCGGGGGCGGCGAACCGCTCGTCCACCAGGGCGTCGCCGCGGGTGCCGTTGACGACGGCGACGCCGCGCCCGCCCTCGGCGGCCCAGGCGATCGCGTGCTCCAGCGCGGCGGCACCGAACTCGTCGGGCGTCCAGGCCACCACCACCCAGCCGTCGGCGGGGGGCGGGGTCTGCTCCTGCCCCGGGGTCGTGGTCATCGGGCGCTCCCTTCGGTCACGGTCTCGTCGTCCGCCTCCTGCGTGTGCTCCGCCTCCGCGACGATCCGCGACTCCGTCCGCGACCGCCACCGCGACAGCAGCGGCCGGGTCAGCAGGACCAGTGCCAGCACCGCGTAGATGGCGATCGCCAGCGGCTCGCTCCACAGGATGGCGGGGTCGCCGCCGGAGATGGTGAGCGCCTCGCGCAGCTTGGTCTCCATGAGCGGGCCCAGGATGACGCCGAGGATGAGCGGCAGCACGGGCAGCCCGAACCGGCGCATCGCCATGCCGAGCAGGCCGAACACCAGCAGCAGGGCGATGTCGAACGGGTCGAGGTTGGTGGCGTAGGCGCCCAGGCAGGCGAAGAACAGGATGCCCGCGTACAGCTGGGGCCGCGGGATGCGCAGCAGCCGCGCCCACAGCGGTGCCAGCGGCAGGTTGAGCACGAGCAGCAGCAGGTTGCCGACCAGCAGGCTGGCGAGCAGCGTCCACACCATGTCCGCGTGCTCGGTCATGAGCTGCGGGCCGGGCTGGATGCCGTACCCCTGGAGCGCGGACAGCATCACCGACGCCGTCGCGGTCACGGGCAGGCCCAGCGCCAGCATCGGCACGAGCATGCCCGCGGCCGACGCGTTGTTCGCGGCCTCCGGCCCCGCGACGCCCTCGATGGCGCCCCGGCCGAACTCGTCCTTGGCGTCCGCCCTCCGGCGGACGACGCCGCGCTTCGCCAGGCTGCGCTCGGTGACGAACGACAGGAACGTCGGCAGCTCGGCGCCGCCCGCGGGCAGCGCGCCGAACGGGAACCCGTACGCCGTGCCGCGCAGCCAGGGCTTCCAGGACCGGCGCAGGTCCTCGCGACCCAGCCACGGCTGCCCGACCGGCACGACGCGCGCGGGCTTGCGACGCAGGTGCGCCGCGACCCACAGGGCCTCGCCGAGCGCGAAGATGCCGACGGCCACCACCACGATGTCGAGCCGGTCCACGAGCTGCGTGACGCCGAACGTCAGGCGCGGCTGCCCGGTGTTGAGGTCGAGGCCCACCAGGCCGATCGTCAGGCCCACGAACAGCGACATGAGGCCGCGCAGCGGGCTCGCGCCCAGCACCGTCGCCGTCATGACGAGCGCCAGCACCATGAGCGCGAAGTACGACGGCGCGCCGATCTCCACGGCGACGTCCGCCAGCGCCGGCGCGAACATCGCGACCAGGAGCGTGCCGATCGTGCCCGCGACGAACGACCCGACCGCGGCGGTCGCCAACGCCTGCGCGCCCCGCCCGGCCCGCGCCATGAGGTTGCCCTCGAGCGCCGTCATCACGGACGCGGACTCGCCGGGCGTGTTGAGCAGGATCGACGTCGTCGACCCGCCGTACATGCCGCCGTAGTACAGCCCGGCGAACATGATGAACGCCTGCGTGGGCTCCAGCCCGAACGTCACGGGGAGCAGCAGCGCGATCGCCATCGCCGGCCCGATGCCGGGCAGCACGCCGACGAAGGTGCCGAGCAGCACGCCCACCGCGGCGTACAGGAGGTTCATGGGGGTGAGGGCGGCGCCGAGGCCGTCCCACAGCAGTCCGAGGTTCTCCATCAGTCCCGCCCCCTCACAGGATCCCGTCGAGGACGCCGGGCGTGAGCGGGATGCCCAGCCCGACGACGAAGCCGTACCAGCTGGCCACGGCGAGCACGAGGCCCACCAGCACGTCGCGGATCACCGTGCGGCTGCCGAGCGCCCACGCCGACCCGGCGAAGAGGACGGCGCCCGCGAGCGCCCACCCGAGCCAGCTCACGGTGGCGACGGTCAGCAGGATGACTCCGACCAGCTTCAGCACCGTGGGCCAGTCGGCCGGGGTCGTGACGTCGACGTCCTCGCCCGCCTCCGGCTCGGGGCGCGAGCCGCGCGCCGTCGCGACGGCCAGCAGCACGCTCGTCACCGCCAGCCCCGCGCCGATGACGAAGGGGAAGACGCGCGGGCCCACGGGGTCGGCGAAGCCCACCTCAAGCTGGATAGCGTCGTAGACGGTGTAGGCGCCGACGACGAGCAGCACGGCCGACAGCCCGTACTGGGCGGCGTCGACGCGTGGGGTGCCCGGGCCACGTGGATCCCCGCCGGCCGGCCCCGCGTCGGGGGTCTCCACCTCGGTGCTCACAGCAGGTTCAGCTCCTTCAGGGTGGTCGACACCCGCTCGTCCTGCTCGCGCAGGAACCGCTCGAAGTCGTCGCCGGTGGTGAAGGCGTCGGTCCAGCCGTTGTCGGCCAGGGCCTGGTCCCACTCGGGCGAGTCGTGCATGCGGGTGAGGTAGTCGATGAGCCGGTCGCGGGCCTCGTCGCTGATGCCGGGCGGGGCGACGACGCCGCGCCAGTTCGTGAAGACGAGGTCGATGCCGGACTCGGTGAGGGTCGGGACGTCGGCGAGGACGTCCCCGGCGACGCGCTCGTCGCCGGAGACGGCGAGCACGCGCAGCTCGCCCGCCTCGATCTGCCCCTCGAACTCGGCCAGGCCGGAGAACCCGACCTGGATCTTGTGCCCCAGCAGGGCGCTGGTCAGCGGGCCGCCGCCGTCGTACGACACGTACCGCAGGTCTTTCGGGTCCACGCCGGTCGCCTTGGCGAGCTGCATGGGGAACAGGTGGTCGGGGCCGCCGGGCGACGACCCGCCGCCCACGACCACGGAGCCCGGGTCGTCCTCCCACGCGGCGACGAGGTCGTCGATGGTCTCGAACGGCGAGTCCGCGGGGACCAGCACGCCCTCCTGCTCCTCGATGAGCTGGGCGATGGGGGTCGCGTCGTGCGGCCGGGCGTCCACTCCGAACGAGTAGGTGGAGCCCACGACGCCGAGCCCGAGCGTCATCAGGAGCCGCTCGTTGCCGGCCTCGCCCATGAGCCGCGACATGGCGACCGAGCCGCCCGCGCCGAGGATGTTGGTGACCTGGATGTCGCCGCCGGTGATGCCGTCGCGGTCCAGGACGCCGACGGCGGCGCGCCCGGTCTGGTCGTAGCCGCCGCCCGGGCTGTTGGGGATCCACATGTCGAGGTCGGTCGAGTCGTCGCCGCGCGTCACTCCGCACGCGGCGGAGACCGCCACGAGGGTCGCGGCGAGGGCGGCGGCGACGGCGGCGCGCACGCCACGTCGTCGGCGGGATGTCGTCGTCGACACCGGGTACTCCAGACTGTCGGTGCTGCGGGGCGGCTGTGCCCCGGGTGAGATCGTCACAGGTACGCGTGGGGCGCGTCATCATTGGGCAACCAAAGGAGGTTGTGGAACTTGCGGTCACGACGCTCGCAGGGCTCCCGGCGCCACCTGACGCTCGGCGGTCAGGTGCTGGCGCTGCAGCTCGCCGTGCTGCTCGTCGTCGTCGCCGCGGCCGCCGTCGTCTTCCTGGGACAGGCCGACGCCGAGTTCCGCGACGACCGCGCGGACCGGCTCGAGGTGGCGGCGGAGGGCCTGGCGGGCATCCCGGCGGTGCAGGCGTCGCTCGCCGCGGACGCGCCCGACACGCAGGCGCTCGCGTTCTACCTGCAGACCCGCGCGGCCTACGTCGACGCCCGCAACGCCTACCTCACCGACCCTGAGGGACGCATCCTCGTCGCCACGGACCCGACCCGCACCGGCGAGCGCCTCGACCTGCCCGACGACGCCGCCACGCGCGCCGGCAGCGGCGACGTCGCCGACGTGGCGGGGAGCTCGATCGCGGCGTGGGTGCCGGTCTACGGCGGCAGCGACCCGGTGCCGGAGCCGCGCGCGCCCGAGCCGGTGGCCGTCGTCGTGCTGGCCGACCCGTACCCGCCGCTGACGGAGCGGCTCTCGGACGCCGGCGGCGACGTGCTCGTGGTGCTGGGCATCGGCACCGCGCTCGCGGCCGCCGGGTCGTGGCTGCTGGCACGCCTGGTGAAGCGGCGCACGCGCGGCCTGGAGCCGGCGCAGATCGCGGCGCTCGCGGACCACCGCGAGGGCGTGCTGCGCTCGATCCGCGAGGGGGTCGTCGTCGTGGGGGACGACGGCGCCGTGAGCCTCATGAGCGACAGCGCCCGCGAGCTGCTCGGCCTCGTCGGGCCGGTCGCAGGGGCGGGCGACGCGCCCGACCCGACGGGCCGCCGCCTGGAGGACCTGGGCCTCGACCCCGCCGTCCTCGACCTGCTGCGCGGCACCGACGAGGTGCACGACGCGGTCCTGGTCGCGGGCGACACGGTGCTGGTGCTCAACCGCCGCCGCGTCCTGCACGACGGCCGCCCGGCCGGCACGGTGACCACGCTGCGCGACCGCACCGAGCTGCTGGCGCTGCAGAGCGAGCTGCACGCGCGCGAGAGCGTCACCGAGACGCTGCGCGCGCAGACGCACGAGTTCAGCAACCAGCTGCACACCGTCTCGGGGCTCATCGAGCTGGGGGAGTACGACGAGGTGGGGCGGTTCGTCGAGCGCCTGACGCGGCGCCGGGCCGACCTGAGCGACGTCGTGACGGCGCGCGTCGCCGACCCGGCGGTGGCGGCGCTGCTCATCGCGAAGGCGACGCTCGCGGACGAGCGGCACGTGGAGCTCGTCGTCGACCCGGGCAGCGCGCTGCCCCGACTGGACCCGGACCTGTCCGCGGACGTGGGGACCGTGCTCGGCAACCTCGTGGACAACGCCGTCGACGCCGCGGCGTGGGCCGCGGGCCCGGACGCGCACGGCGTCGCGGCGCCCGCCATGGTCCGCGTGCGGCTGGCGCTGGACGGGCCCGCGCACGACGTCCTCGTCGAGGTCGCGGACACCGGGCGGGGCGTGCCGCCCGAGCAGGCGGACGAGATCTTCCGGCGCGGGTGGAGCACGAAGCCGCACGGCGCGACCGGCCGGGGCGTGGGCCTCGCCCTGGTGCACGTGCTGGCGCAGCGCCGCGGCGGGAGGGTGACGGTGCACAATGGCGACGCCCGTGCCGGGGAGGGCGGTGCCGTGTTCATCGCCCGGCTGCCGCAGTCGGTCGCGGGCACCGGACGGGCCGACCAGGAGGTGCAGCAGGCGTGAGCCTCGACGTGCTGGTGGTGGAGGACGACTTCATGGTCGCGTCCATCCATCGCCGCTTCGTGGAGCGGGTCCCGGGGTTCCGCGTGGTCGGGGAGGCCCACTCGGGCGCCGACGCGATCGCCGCCGTCGAGGCGCTGCGGCCGGATCTCGTGCTGCTCGACGTGCACCTGCCCGACATGAGCGGCATCGAGGTGCTGCGCCGCCTGCGCGCGGCCGGTCACGACCTGGGCGTCGTCGTCATCACCGCCGCCCGCGAGGCGGACACGGTGCGCGCCGCGGCGGCGGGCGGGGCGGCGCACTACCTCGTCAAGCCGTTCGCGTCCGACGACCTCACGGCGCGCCTCCAGGAGTTCCGCCGCGCACGGGTCGCGCTCGAAGGGCTCGACGACGACGCCGGCGCGGACATCCAGGCGGACATCGACGCCGTCTTCGCCCGCCCGCCGCAGGCCGCCGCACCGCGCGAGCCCCTGCCCAAGGGGCTCAGCCAGGAGACCGCCGACGCCGTGCTGGCCGTGCTCGCGGACGGCGCCGAGCTCAGCGCCACCGAGTGCGCCGACGCCGTCGGCGTCAGCCGGGTCAGCGCCCGCCGCTACCTGGAGCACTTCGCGACGACGGGGCGCGCCGCGGTGCGCCTCAACTACGGCACCGCGGGGCGCCCCGAGCGCCGCTACCGGCTGCGCTGAGCCGGCAGCGGCGCTGCGGACACGGACGTCGGGCCGGGTCAGCCGGCCGCGCTCGGCCCGTACACGGTCACCTCGATGGTGCCGCCGAGGAAGACGTCCACCCGGGAGCACCCGGCCGACTCGTCGGTCACCTCCCTCGTCGGGACCTCGAAGTCGAACGACGCGACCGCCTCGTCGGCGACCGCCCGCGCCTCGTCGGCGGGGAGGCACTCGTCCACCACCCGGTCCCGGAGCGCGCCGATCATCGCGTCCACGTCCGGCGCGGACAGCCTCTGGTACGGGTCCTCCGACGGGCTGACGGTGAGCGTGCGCTCCCCGACGTTGACCTCGAGGTGGGAGCACGACGGCGAGGTCCCGCTCGCGTCCTCCGAGGCGACGGTCCAGTCCTGCAGGCCGAGCCGGTCGATCTCCCCCTGGGCCCAGGTGGCGCCCTCGGCGACGGAGCGGCACTCGCTCCAGCCGCCGTCGACCGGGTCGACGACGCTCTGCTGCAGCTCGACGACGCCGGTGCCCACCGCCTGGGACCCCTCCAGGCGCTGCACGCCCTCGGGCACCTGGTCGGCGGGGGCCACGACCGTCTGGCCGTCCCACGCGAAGGCGACGGGGGCCTCGATCGGGGGCAGCCCGGCCTCGGCGAGCAGCGTGGTGCAGTCGGCGTACGGGTCGCCGGTGATCCACGAGCCGGCGGCGTCGACGTCCAGCCCGTCGGCGGTGTCCGCGGTCCAGGCGTGCACGCAGGTGACGCCCTCGCCGCTGGAGCCCTGGAACGCCTGGATCGCCGCGTAGGCCACGCCGCCCCCGGTGAGGACGGCGGCCAGGCCGAGCGCCACCGCGCCGCGGCGCCCGAGGCGGCGTCGCCGGGGGAGCGGGTCGCCGGCGGTGGGCAGGGCGGGCGCGGTCGCGCCGTCGGTGCTCGTCATGGTGATCTCCTCGCGCAGGGCGGCGAACGCCGCCTCGTCCATGGCGTCGAGTCGGGCCCGGCGGGCCGGGTCCGCGGCGCTCAGCCGCTTCATCAGGTCGCTCATCACGCCTCCTCGGTTCCGGGGCGGGCAGGTGCCCACCCGCTGATCACCTGTCCGGCCGGGACGGTGCGTTGCGCGGCCCGGTCGGTGCGTCGCACGCCGGGGACGTCGTCCGCCGCGGCGAGCGCGGCCAGCTGGTCGGCCAGCCGCCGTCGGGCGCGGTGCAGCCGGACGCGCACCGCGGCGCGGGAGACGCCGAGCACCATCGCGATCTCGTCCCGCGCGAGCTGCTCCCACGCGACGAGGCGCAGCAGCTCCCGGTCCTCGTCGCCGAGGCGCGCGAGGGCCTGCTCGACGTCGCTGACGTCGTCGTCGGACGGAGGCGGCACGGCCTCGACGACCTCGGCCCGCAGGCGGTCCGCCAGGGCGGTGCGGCGCCTGGTCCCGCGGTGGTGGTTCGCGAGGACGCGGCGCGCCACGCCGAACATCCACGGGCGCGCGTCCGGGCCGGCGGGGACGTCCTCGATGCGCCGCCATGCGACGAGGAACGCCTCGGCGACGACGTCGGCGGCGTCCGCGGGGTCGGCGACGCGTCGCACCGCGTAGGCGAGCAGTGGGCGGTGCGTGGCCTCGAAGAGCGCGGTGAAGCGCGCCTCGTGGTCCGGCGGTTCGCGGGTGGGCATGGGCGGTCCTTCCGACCGGGGGACGGTGACGACCGGGACATGTCCACGTCCGGCCCGAGCGTTGCAGGGCGGCCGGGGCGGCGCTACCGGTCCCCGCCGCCGGCGCCCAGCACCCGCGCCGCGATCCGGGGCAGCGCGTCCGCCAGCACGGCGGGCCGCGGCGTCCGGGTGACGAGCGTGACCCGCACGGCCCCCGGCACCGGGGACGGCACGACGCGGTCGCCGGGCGCGGCGTACCAGCGGGCGGTGAGCTCGGGCACGAGGGCCGGGCACCCCAGCTCGCGCGCGATGCGGAGCGTGGCTTCCGTGGTGGGGCCGCGGCGCGGGACGGCGCCCAGGGCCGACAGCCGCCGGTGCGTGGTCTCGCCGGCCAGGTCGATGAGGCTGTACACGACCGTGCGCCCGGCGAACGGCCGGCGCCCCGCGGCGAGCGGCGCCACGCCGGCGGGCAGCACGACCACCCGTGGCGACTCGCCCAGGGGGGTGCGCTGCAGGCCGCGCGGCACCACGATCTGCTCCGCGACGGTGACGATCGCGGCGTCCAGGGAGCCCTCGTGCACCTGCCGCACCAGGGTCGGGCCGTGGTCCACCTCCGGCAGGACCGTGACGTCGGGCAGCTCGAGCTCGACGGCGGTGAGCACCATCGGGCTGAGGGCCTGGATGGTGCCGACCGACAGGGTCGGCGCGGCGACGGCGGCGAGCACCTGGTCGGGCAGGTCGTCCAGGTCGGCCAGGAGCCGCGCGGCCAGGCGCGCGAGCTCGCGCCCGGCCGGGGTGGGCCGGGCGCCGGTGGTGTCGCGGTCGAACAGCGGCGTGCCGAGGCGGCGCTCCAGGGTGGACAGGCGGCGGCTCGCGGACGGCTGCGCGACGAGCAGCTCGCGCGCCGCGGCGCCCACGGAGCCGTGCCGCGCGACCGCCTCGGCGAGCAGCAGGTCGTCCACCGTCAGACGGGAGGTCATGCCTCCAGCGTATGAGCGAGGCGCCCGCGCCGCCGTCTACCGGCGGCGGCCGCCGGTGCGGAGGATCGAGGCATGCGACGCCCCCTGCTGATCCTCACCGCGATCACGTTCCTCACCTGGGTGGGGGCGCGGATCACCGCCGTCGCGCTGCCGCTCGTCGCGCTCGCCGAGACGGGGGAGGCGTGGGCCACGGGCCTCGTGGGCGGCATGTCGGGGCTGCCGCTGCTGACGGTCGGCTGGTGGGGCCGCGGCCTGCGCGAGCGGCTGGTGTCCGGCCGGGCGCTCGCCGTCGTCATGCTCGTGCAGGTCGCGGGGCTCGCGATCGTGCCGCTCGCGGCGCTCGTCGGCCAGGTGGGCGCGGTCAGCCTGTGCGCGTCCGGCCTCGTGACCGGCGTCGCCGGCGCGCTGCTCGGGCCGGCCGAGCGCGCGCTCGTCGCCGACCTCGCGGACGTCGGACGGCACGGTGGCGGGGCAGGAGGGGCGGGCGCGTCCGCCGCCCGCTGGCTCGCGTGGCAGGACCTCGCCCATCGCGTGTCGATGATCTTCGCGCCGCCGCTCGGCGCGTGGCTGGTCGTGGCGTGGGGCGCGGAGCCGCTGCTGTGGTGCCAGGCCGCCGTGGTGCTGGCGGCCGCGGCGGCGATGCTCAGGGTTCCGCGGGCGGACGGCCGCGCGCCGGCGCGGGGCGAGGAGGAGCCGACGGCGGTGCTCGCCGTCCTGCGCGCGCACCCGCAGGTCGCGGTGGGGATCGCCGCGGCGGGCGTCGGCGGGCTGTGCTGGTTCGGCTTCAGCCTCGGGCTGGCCGTCCTCGGCGTGGAGCACGGGATGCCCGGCGCGCTGATCGCGGCCGGGATGAGCGGCTACGGGGCGACGTCGGTCGCCGCGTCTCTGGCGGCGCCGCTGCTCGTCGACCGGTTGCCGCGCCTCGCGACGTCGGTCGGCACCTGGGCCGTGCTCGGCCTGTCGTTCGCGGCGCTCCCCGCGGTGGTGCCGAGCGTGGTGGGCGTCGCCCTCGTGTCCGCCGTCGGCGGGCTGGCGACGCCGTTCGGGATCGCCGCGCTCAACGCGCTGATCAGCGAGCGCACCTCCGGGGCGGAGCGGCGCGCGGCGTTCACGGCGGAGACGGTGCTGCACTCGGGCGGCGCCTCGCTCGGGCTCCTCGTGGGCGGCGCGGTCATCGGCGTGGTGGGCGCGGGTCCGGTGCTCGTCGTCGTCGGCGGGGTGCAGGTCCTCGCCGGCGGCCTCGGGTTGCTGGCGGCCCGGTACCTCGGCGCCCGCGGTCGGACGCCGGCCGCCACGCCGGCCGCCGCCGTCAGCGGCTGAGCGGCGCCGCGTCGGGCCCGGGGCCGTCGAAGGCCTCCCGGGCCGCCTCGACGTCGGGCAGGACGGACGCGGACCAGGCCAGCAGGGCGTCCACGAGGTCCTGGAGCGTGCTGCCGAGCCCCGAGACGCGGTACTCGACGGCGACCGGGCGGGAGCTGAGGAGCCGTCGCTCGACCATGCCGTTGCGCTCGAGCCGCCGCAGCGTCGCGGTGAGCGACTTCTGGGTCACGGCGGGGATGCTGCGGCGCAGCTCGTTGAACCGCTGGGGCCGCTCGCAGAGCGACTCGAGCACCTGCAGGGACCACTTGTCGAGCACCTGGTCGAGCAGCTCACGGTGGGCAGGGGCCAGGGCCGGGTCGGTCTCGTTCACGACACCTAGTCTCGTTGAAGTGGCCTGAGGAGACCAGGTAGACACGGGATACCTGATCGCCCCACCGGAAGGACGTCCTGTGACCGTCGACCTGCGCACCCCGCCCGGCATGCTCCACCCCGTCCCGTACCACCACGTCGCGATCGGCGTGGGCTCCCGGCACGTGCACGTCGCCGGGCAGGTCGGCCGCGACGCCGACGGGTCGCCGTCGGCCGTCGGCGACCTCTCCGGCCAGGTCGCCCGGGCGCTGCGCCACACCGCCCGGGGGCTGGCCGGCGCCGGAGCGGGGTTCGGCGACGTGGTCCGCCTGCGCTTCCTCGTCGTCGGCTGGCGGCCGGAGAGGTACGGCGACCTCGTGGCGGGGATCGAGGAGGTCGTCGAGGAGCTCGGCATCCCGCAGCCGTGGCCGCCCGCCACGCTCGTCGGCGTGGAGAGCCTGTTCGAGCCGGACGTGCTCGTCGAGATCGAGGCCGACGCCGTGCTCGACTGAGGGTCGGCGGGTGCCGGCCGGGTGCCGCGGACGCGCCAGGCCGTCGGTGGCGGCGCGGGATGAAACCCTGGGGGCATGCGTCTCCTCCTCCTGCGACACGGCCAGACCCCCTCCAACGTGGCGGGGCTGCTCGACACCGGTGCCCCCGGCCCCCGGCTGACCCCGCTGGGCGAGCAGCAGGCGGCCGCCGTCCCGACCGCGTTGCAGGAACGGCGGATCGACGCCCTCGCGGTGTCGTCGCTGGTGCGGACCTCGGACACCGTCGGCCCCCTGGCCGCCGCCCGCGACCTGCGCCCCACGGTGCTCGACGGCCTGCGCGAGGTGGAGGCCGGCTCCCTCGAGATGTCGTCCGACCTCGCCGACCACCACACCTACCTCGAGACCGTGTTCGCCTGGTCCCGCGGCGACCGGTCGCGACGCATGCCCGGCGGGCCCGACGGCGACGCGTTCCTCGCCCGGTTCGACGACGCGGTCGCCGCGCTCGCGGCGCGCGACCACGACGTCGTCCTCGCCGTCTCCCACGGCGCCGCCATCCGCTCGTGGTCCGGCGCGCGCGTCCGCGGCCTGGACGTCGAGGAGCTGGCGCACACCCCGCTCGCGAACACCGGCCTCATCGAGGTCGAGGGGGACCCGGGGTCCGGCTGGCGGCTGGTGGACTGGCACCGCGAGCCCGTCGGCGGCGCGCTGCTCGACGCGGTCGTCGCGCACGACCCGACCGGCGAGCCGGTCGACGACTGACGGGTCCGTCACGCTCACCGCACCAGGCCCGCGGCGAGCGTGACGAGCATCCCGAGCCCCAGCAGCACGAGGAAGCCGCCGGCGGCCCTGGTCAGCCACGGCAGCAGGCGGGCCAGGCGCGCGAGCGCCCGCTCGGAGCCCAGCGCGACGGCGACGAACAGGTCCCACGCCAGCACGACGGCGACCATCCAGGCGCCGTAGAGCGCGCGGGTGCCGGGCGACGCGGCAGTGAGGGTGGCGGCGAGGCTGACGTAGAACAGCGCGTTCTTCGGGTTGAGCAGCCCGGACGCGAGCCCGAGGCCGAGGTTCCGCGTCCACGAGCCGCGGCCGAGCCTGGCCGGTGCGGCGAGCTCGACGTCGACCCGGGCGCGCACGAACGCGATCCCCATGACGACGAGGAACACGCCGCCGGCGCCCTGGACCACCAGGAGCGCCGCCGGGTTCGTGATCGCGGACAGCCCGCCGAACGCCACCGCGACGAAGACGCCGTTCGCGCAGGCGATCCCGACGCACGCGCCGCTGGCGCTGCGCCAGCCGCTGGTCATCGTGGTGCGGGCGATCAGGAAGAAGTCGGCCCCGGGGATCAGTAGGGCGAGGAAGTGCGCGACGGCGACGGCGAGGAACTGCTCCATGCGGGCATGCTCGGGCGAGCCCGCCGTCGCGGTCTTGGACGAAATTGCACCTGGACGGACCGGGGCGCCGCCGCCCGCCCGAGGGCAGCCGCCCGGCGCGGCGTCAGCGCCGGTAGGCGCCGGGGGTGGCGGCCACGTGGGCGCGGAACACGCGGTGGAAGTGGCTCTGGTCGGCGAACCCGAGCGCGTGCGCGGTCTCGGCGAGCGGCCTGCCCGCGCGCAGCATCGCCCGCGCGGCGGTCACCCGGTCGTTGTGGCGCCACGCCACCGGGGTGAGCCCGGTGGCCCGCTTCATCGTCCGCACCAGCGCGTACCGGTCCATCCCCGCGACGGCGGCCAGCTCGTCGAGGGCCGGGTTCGACGCGTCGTCGTGCAGCCGGGCCAGCACCGGTCGCAGACGTTCCAGCAGCGCGTCGTCCGTGGTGGGGGCGATCCGGCGGTGGGGCGACGCCGTCGCGCACGTGCGCAGGGCCTGGCGGAGCGCCTCCTCGACCCCCGCGGCGTCCACCCGTCCCCCGTCGCCCGGCGCGAACAGCAGGTCCTCCACGGCGCGCACCCGGTGGTAGGCGCCGGGGTCGCGCAGGACGGTGATGCCGGCCAGGAGGGCGTCCGCCCCGGCGGGCAGCAGGCCCGCGACCCAGTCCTGGTCGGCGTGGATCATCCCGTACTCCCAGCGGCCCCGGTCGGGGTTGCAGGAGTGCACGTGACCGGCGGGGACGAGGATCACGTCGCCGGCGGAGAGCGGCAGGGGAGCGCCGTCCGCACCGGTGAACGTCGTCGTGCCGGCGTCGATCAGCCCGACCGAGAACCGGTCGTGCGAGTGCAGGCGGTAGCACGCGGCGTCCTGGCAGGACCGTCGCGCCTCCAGCTGCGGCAGCGCCGCGTCGTGCCAGAACTCGGTCATCGACGCCGACCGTACGGCATTGGGCGGCCGGCTCGGTCGCCCGCACCCTGCGCGGCCGGCGGACGAGGGGTGCCAGCATGCTCTGCATGACGACGGTGACGCTGCGCCCGATGACCCCGGCCGAGTTCGACGAGTGGCAGGACGCCCTGGCGGCGGACTTCGCGGCGGAGCAGGTCGCGGCGGGCCGCTGGCCGTACGAGGGAGCGGTGCGGCGGGCCCGCGACGAGTCGGCGCAGCTCCTGCCGCGGGGACCCGCGACGGAGGGGATGCTCGTCAACCTCGCCGTCGACGCCGACGGGGAGCCGGTCGGGCGCAGCTGGGTGGCGCTGGACCCGCCGCACACCACGGCGGGGATCGCGTTCCTCTACGACATCGAGGTCGTCGAGTCCCGGCGCGGTCAGGGCCTGGGGCGTGCGCTGCTGGCCGCGACGGAGGAGGCCGCCCGGCAGGCCGGCGCCACCGCGCTGGAGCTGAACGTCTTCGGCCGCAACGCCGCCGCCGTGTCGCTCTACGACTCCGCGGGGTACGCCGTCGTCACGCAGCAGATGCGCAAGGCGCTCTGAGGCGGGCGCCCGGGAGCACGTGGGTGCTCAGAGGTGCGGGCGCAGGTCCATGCCCATCACGGTGCGGACGGGGACGGCCCCGGTCGTGTCGTCGGCGACGTGCTGCATGCCGAGCTTCTCGGCGACCCGGCGGGACGCCGCGTTGTCGGGGTGGACGATCGCCACGAGCTCGCGCGCCCTCAGGGTGTCGCGTGCGAAGTCGCGGCACGCGGCGGCGGCCTCGGTCGCGTACCCGCGCCCCTGCAGGTCGCCCCGGACGTGATAGCCGACCTCGAGCCGGACCTCGGCGCCGACGCGCTGCCACGTGAGCCCGCAGTCGCCGACGAAGGTGCCGTCGAGGGTCTCCAGCAACCAGAGCCCGTACCCGTGGCGGGAGTAGTTCTCCTCGTTCCAGGCGATCCACGCCGCCGCTTCGGCGCGGGTCTTCGGGGCGGGGTAGTACGCCATGACGTCGGGGTCGCCGAGGAGCGCGGCCATCTCGTCGAGGTCGTCCGCGCCCATCGCGCGGAACCTCAGGCGGGCGGTGGGCGGGGGCGTCCTGTCGCGGGTCACCTGGCGATTCTCGTCGGGACCGTACTCCGCGCGACACTGGGGGGAGCACTATCTGCCAAGACGAGGAGTACCAGGTGCCCCAGGGAACAGTCCGATGGTTCGACGCCGACCGAGGGTTCGGCTTCATCGACCTCGGGAACGAGGCCGAGGACCTCTTCGTGCACGCGTCCGAGATCGTCGGCGAGGACGGGCCGAAGCAGCTCCGCGAGGGTCAGGCCGTCGAGTTCGAGGTGGGCGAGGGCGACCGCGGCCCCCAGGCGCGCCGCGTCCGTGTCACGGGCGAGCGGTCCGCCGACGCGCCCGTGGGCGTGCTCGGCACGGTCGCCTGGTACGAGCCGGCCAAGGGGTACGGCTTCGTCACGCCCGACGACGGTCGTGGCGAGATCTTCGTGCACAGCTCGGCGATCGTCGGGGGCGGGGTGATCTCCGAGGGCCAGCGGGTGGCGTTCATGGTCGTCGAGGGGGAGAAGGGGCCGCAGGCGGACCACCTGCTCCCGCTCGCCGCGGAGGCGGCGCGGGCGGCCTCCGACGGCGCGGACGGCACCGTGTCCTGGTTCGACGACACCAAGGGCTTCGGGTTCATCGCTCCCGACGCGGGCGGCGGTGACCTCTTCGTCCACGTCAACGCGCTCGGCCCGGGCCTGACCTCGCTGTCCGAGGGCGCGCGTGTGACGTACGACGTCGTCGAGGGCGACAAGGGGCCGAACGCCCGCGACGTGCGGCTCGTGCGCGGCTCCGGCTCGCACGCGGGGCGCGACCGGGACCGCGACCGGGACCGCGACCGGGACCGCGACCGCGACCGTGACCGGGGCCGGCCGGGCCGTCCCGCGGCGTCCGGCGGGCCCGTGCGCGGAGGTGAGGGCACCGTCGCGCGCTACGACGCGGACCGCGGCTTCGGCTTCATCACCCCCGACGCCGGGGGTGCGGACCTGTTCGTGCACGTGTCGGTCGTGCAGGGCGGCGAGTACCTGGAGGAGGGCGACCGGGTCCGGTTCAAGGTGCGCCAGAGCGACCGCGGACCGCAGGCCGACCGCGTCGAGCTGATCTGAGCGCCGCGCCGTTCTGGTGGCGACCCTGCTGTTCGCTCACGGCGAACAGCAGGGGCCACCTGGGGGAATATCGGCGCCCCGAGCAAGGTTGAGCCATACAGACTCAACTTTGGCGCCCGCGGTTTGCGAGGCGGGGACGCCGAGATTTACGTTGAGTGCAGTTGACTCAACCTCGGGCGCACAGGCGTCCGGACGTACGCATGGAGGCAGCACACATGGCTCGAGCAGTCGGTATCGACCTGGGTACCACCAACTCGGTGGTCGCCGTCCTGGAGGGCGGCGAGCCCACCGTCATCGCGAACGCGGAGGGGTCGCGCACGACGCCGTCCGTCGTCGCGTTCTCCAAGACCGGCGAGGTCCTCGTCGGTGAGGTGGCCAAGCGTCAGGCGGTCACCAACGTCGACCGCACCATCTCGTCGGTCAAGCGCCACATGGGCACCGACTGGTCGGTCGAGATCGACGACAAGAAGTACACCGCGCAGGAGATCTCGGCGCGCGTGCTCGGCAAGCTCAAGCGCGACGCCGAGGAGTACCTGGGCGAGCCCGTCACCGACGCGGTCATCACCGTCCCGGCGTACTTCAACGACGCCGAGCGCCAGGCGACCAAGGACGCCGGCCAGATCGCGGGCCTCAACGTGACCCGCATCGTCAACGAGCCCACCGCGGCGGCCCTCGCCTACGGCCTGGAGAAGGGCAAGGAGGACGAGCTCATCCTGGTCTTCGACCTGGGCGGCGGCACGTTCGACGTCTCGCTCCTCGAGGTCGGCAAGGACGAGGACGACTTCTCCACCATCCAGGTGCGCGCCACTTCCGGCGACAACCGCCTCGGCGGCGACGACTGGGACCAGCGCATCGTGGACCACCTCATCAAGCAGGTGAAGAACAGCGCGGGCGTCGACCTGTCCAAGGACAAGATCGCCCTGCAGCGTCTGCGCGAGGCGGCCGAGCAGGCCAAGAAGGAGCTCTCGTCCGCGACGAGCACCACCATCTCGATGCAGTACCTGTCGATGAGCGAGAACGGCCCCGTCCACCTGGACGAGAAGCTCACGCGCGCGCAGTTCCAGCAGATGACGCAGGACCTCATCGACCGGACCAAGGCGCCGTTCCACGCGGTGATCCGCGACGCCGGCATCTCGGTCTCCGACATCGACCACGTCGTGCTCGTGGGTGGTTCCACCCGCATGCCCGCCGTGACCGAGGTCGTCAAGGAGCTCACCGGCGGCCGCGAGCCCAACAAGGGCGTCAACCCGGACGAGGTCGTCGCCGTGGGCGCGGCCCTGCAGGCCGGCGTCATCGGCGGCGAGCGCAAGGACGTGCTGCTCATCGACGTCACCCCGCTGTCCCTCGGCATCGAGACCAAGGGCGGCGTGATGACCAAGCTCATCGAGCGCAACACGGCCATCCCGACCAAGCGCAGCGAGATCTTCTCCACGGCGGAGGACAACCAGCCGTCCGTGGCGATCCAGGTCTTCCAGGGCGAGCGCGAGTTCACCCGCGACAACAAGCCGCTGGGCACCTTCGAGCTCACCGGCATCGCCCCGGCGCCGCGCGGCGTCCCGCAGATCGAGGTCACCTTCGACATCGACGCGAACGGCATCGTGCACGTGTCCGCCAAGGACCGCGGCACGGGCACCGAGCAGTCGATGAAGATCACCGGCGGGTCGGCCCTCCCCAAGGAGGACATCGACCGCATGGTGAAGGACGCCGAGGAGCACGCCGCCGAGGACAAGAAGCGTCGCGAGGAGGCGGAGACCCGCAACCAGGCCGAGGCCTTCGCGTACTCGATGGAGAAGCAGATCGCGGACAACCGCGACAAGCTCCCCGCCGAGGTCGTGACCGAGGTCGAGGCCGACATCGCCGGCGTCAAGACCGCCCTGGAGGGCGAGGACGCCGACGCCGTGAAGTCCGCGTACGAGAAGCTCGGCGCGTCCTCGCAGAAGATCGGCCAGGCGCTCTACGCCACGGCCGAGCAGGAGCAGGCCGCGGGTGACACCCAGGCGGCCGAGGACGACGCGGCCGCTGCCGCGGGCGCGACCTCCGCTCCCGACGAGGACGTGGTCGACGCCGAGATCGTCGACGACGAGGACGACAAGAAGTGACGGACGAGAACCAGCGGTCGGTCCCCGAGCCCCCGGAGAACTCCGAGGGCTCGGGGGAGACCCCCTTCCAGTTCACCGACAAGCGCAAGGTCGACCCGCAGTCGGGCGAGGCGCGTGCCGCCGAGCCCGCCGCCGCGGGGGAGGGCGACGACCCGCTCGCCGCCCTCGACTTCGAGCCCGAGGGCGAGGCCGCCGAGAGCGCCGAGGTCCTCGCGGCCAAGGCCGAGGCGGCCCAGCACCTGGACGCGCTGCAGCGCGAGCGGGCGTCGTTCACGAACTACCGCAACCGGTCGCTGCGCGACCAGGAGGCGGCGCGGACCCAGGGCACGCAGGACGTGCTCGCCGCGCTGCTGCCGGTGCTCGACGACATCGAGCGCGCCAAGCAGCACGCCGAGCTGAGCGGGCCCATGGCGGCCATCGCGGAGAAGCTCGACGCGTCGCTGGCGCGGTTCGGCATCGAGCGCTTCGGCGCGGTCGGGGAGGAGTTCGACCCGAACGTCCACGAGGCGCTCATGCACAACGTGGACCCCGAGGCGACGGGCACGACCGTCGCGATGGTGGTCGAGCCCGGTTACCGCATCGGCGAGCGGGTCGTCCGAGCCGCCCGCGTGGGCGTCGTCGGCCCCGAGTGACACCACCCGCGAGATCGACCTGCCCGTCGTGAGACCGACCCTTCGAGGGCCGCTCTCACGACGGGCGGGTCGATCTCGCGGACAATGACAGGAAGGAGGGCGTCGTGACAGGTCAGGACTGGATCGAGAAGGACTTCTACTCCGCTCTCGGCGTCCCCAAGGACGCGGACGACGCGGCCATCAAGAAGGCGTACCGCAAGCTCGCGCGCCAGTACCACCCGGACCAGAACCCGGGAGACGCGTCGGCGGAGGCGAAGTTCAAGGAGATCGGCGAGGCGTACGCCGTGCTGTCCGACTCCGAGCAGCGCCAGCAGTACGACGCCGTGCGCGCCATGGCCGGAGGCGGTGCCCGCTTCGCGGCGGGCCCGGGCGGCGGTGGCGGCAACGGGTTCGAGGACGTCTTCGGCTCGATGTTCGGCGGCGGCGCCGGCCCGAACGTGCGCTACCAGCAGTACCCCCAGGGCGGCGCGGGCGGCGGAGGCTTCGAGGACATCCTCAGCTCCATGCTCGGCGGCCAGGGCGGCTTCCGCAGCGGCGGCCGGCAGCGCGCCGGCTTCACGACGCCGCAGAAGGGCCCGGACGTCGCGGCCGAGACCACGCTGCCGTTCCGCACGGCGGTGGAGGGCGCCACCGTCGAGTTCACGGTGGACGGCCGCAAGGTGAAGACCAAGATCCCCGCCGGCGTGAACGACGGCCGCAAGCTGCGCATCCGCGGCAAGGGGCGTCCCGGCTCGGGCGGCGGCGACGCCGGCGACCTCGTGGTCACCGTGCACGTCGCGCCGCACCCCGTCTTCACGCTCGACGGCACGAACCTGCGCATGACGGTCCCCGTGACCTTCGCGGAGGCCGCGCTGGGCACGACGGTCGAGGTGCCGACGCTCGACGGGCACACCGTGCGGCTCAAGGTGCCGGCGGGCACGCCCACCGGGCGGGTGCTGCGGGTCAAGGGCCGCGGCGTGAGGACCACGAAGACGCAGGGCGACCTGCTGGTCACGGTCCAGGTGGCCGTGCCGCAGAAGCTCAGCAAGAAGGCGAAGGAGGCGCTCGAGGCGTTCGCCGCCGAGAGCGACCACGAGGACGTGCGGGCGGGGCTCGCGCAGCGCGCGGCGGAGTGACGCCGCGGCGAGGTGCGGGCTGACCGGCCGGAGGCACCGAGCGAGGGAGGTAGCGATGGTCACCGAGGACGCGCCGGTGCTGACCGTGTCGCAGGCGGCCCGGCTCGCCGGCATGCACCCGCAGACGCTCCGGCAGTACGACCGCCTCGGGCTGGTCACGCCGCGCCGGACCCCCGGGCGCGGCCGCCGCTACTCCCAGCGCGACGTGGCACGCCTGCTCGAGGTGCAGCGGCTCGCGCAGGTGGAGGGCATCAACCTCGCCGGGATCCGACGGATCCTCGACCTGCAGGAGCACGTCGCCCAGCTCGAGGGCCGGCTCGCGGCGCTCGCGATGCAGCCCGGCGGCCGGGTGTTCACGGCGGGCTCGACGGGCGACGTCGTCGTCGTGCGCCGCGGCCAGCGCGTGCGCCGCGCGGAGCGGTCCGACCTCCGGGCCGACATCGAGGCCGAGGAGGGCGCGCTGGTGCTGTGGCGCCCGCACCGCCGCGGCTGACGTCTTTTCGCAACGCAATTCTTCGCTAATTCATGGTGCAATAGGTAAGGTATTCCTTATTCGATACGCCGTGAATTCGATCCCGCATTCGCTGTGCATTTCCGTGCGAGAGGAATATCGTGGTCGAAGGCGGCGAGAGCCGGCGTCGAGCGGCGAGGAGCGCACCATGAGCACGCTGATGGAGATGCCCGAGGTCACCGAGTGCACCGTCGAGGGCTGCGGCTACAACCACGACCACGGCTGCCACGCCGGGGCGGTGACGATCGCGGGGCACAGCGGCGACGCGGCGTGCGCCACCTTCATCCCGCTGAGCGCGAAGGGCGGCCTCGAGAAGGTCGTCGCCCACGTGGGCGCGTGCCAGCGCGGCGACTGCGTCCACAACACCGACCTCGAGTGCGCGGCGTCGGCCATCCGCGTCGGCCCCGGCCCGGACGACGAGAGCCACGCCGACTGCCTCACGTACGCCCAGCACTGACGCGGCACCTGACCGGGGCCGTGCCGGGCCGGTACGGCTAGCGGGCCAGCTGCGTCAGCAGCTCGACGGCGGCGGCGTGCGACGTCGGGAGGCGCTCCACCCACACCCGGGTGGGGCGCCTCAGCGCGTCTCCGAGGCCCATGAGCGCGGCGTTGCGCTCCACCACCCCGCGGGTGGCCTTGGCCAGGTCGGGCACCCCCGTGTCGCGCCGCGCGAGCACGACGAACACGCCGTCGGTGAGGGCGGCCATCGGGTGGCCCTCGCCGTAGACCTGCTCGAGGGCGCGGCCGACGGTCGCGGAGCGTGCGGCGCGGTCCCACGGGGCGAGCCCGTCGACGGCGACGTCGACGACGACGAGGCAGTGCGTGTCCGGCACGTCCTGGTCGGCGCCGACGGCGGCGCCGTAGGTCTCCCGCAGCCGCTCGGCCAGGTACTCGCGGGTGGGGAGCCCGGAGCTGGGGTCGCGCAGGGCGCCGAGCGCCGGCTCGGCGTCGCGGCCGCGCACCCACCCGACGGCGACGGCGCGGACCGCGTCGGGGTCGGCCGGGTGATGGGCGGAGCGGTACAGGCACTCGAGGTCGTCCAGCGTCTCGCCCAGGCCGACGCCGGCCCGTCCGCGCGCGGCGCCGAGCCGGTGGGCGGCGGCGTGGGGGGAGCGGCCGTCGTCGAAGGCCTCGACGAGGGCGTCCACGGCGGGGTGGTACCAGTCGTCCGGACGCAGCCATACCTCGGCGAGGCTTGTCGCGCGCCAGCGGTCGATCACGTCCGAGACGTGCTCGGGCGCGTCGGGGGGCCCGCTCGTGGACCGGTTCATGATGAAGGGACCGCCATGGGCAGCCATCATGACGCAGTTGTGGCGGACTTTCATCGGTAGGTGCCCCGGGATAGCCCTCTCCGCTGCCTGAGGCACGGAATCCCGCGGATCTCGCCCCAAAGTTCACCCCGCGAGCAGGTGCTCCCGGCGCGTAAAGTACGGGGGTCTGCGTGTGGCCTTCGCGCAGCATCGGGTGCAGAGCGAGGTCGGCCATGACGGACGTCTACGTGGGGTCGGACGACTCGGCGCGCAGTGACGCCGAGCTGATCCTCGACGTGCGCGGTGGGGACCTCGAGGCGTTCGGGGCCCTCTACACCCGGCACCTCCCGGCGGCGCGGGCCGTGGCCCGGCAGTACGTCCGGTCGGCGGCCGACGCGGACGACCTGGTCTCCGAGGCGTTCCACCGCGTGCTCGACGTGCTCCAGCACGGCGGCGGCCCGGACGCGACGTTCCGGGCCTACCTGCTCACCGTGGTGCGGCGCCTCGCCGCCGACCTCGCGCGGGGCGTGAAGCGCACCCGCCCGACGTCCGACGACGGCACGTTCGAGGCCGCGCTCGGCCTGGTCGACCCCACCGACGTCGCGACGTTCGAGGGCTTCGAGCACTCCGTCGTGAAGAACGCCTACCAGGCGCTGCCGGAGCGCTGGCAGGCCGTGCTCTGGTACACGGAGATCGAGGGACGCGCGCCGGCGGAGGTGGCCCCGATCCTCGGCCTGACCCCCAACGGCGTGTCCGCGCTCGCCTACCGCGCCCGAGAGGGGTTGCGGGTCGGCTACCTGCAGGAGCACCTCACGCACGCGCCCACCGACGGCTGCCGGGTGGTGAACCCGCTGCTCGGCGCGTACGTGCGCGGCGGCCTCGCCCGGCGCGAGGTCGCGAAGGTCGACGCGCACCTCGAGACGTGCGGGGAGTGCCGGTCCCTCGTGCTCGAGCTCGGGGACATCGCGCACGGCATGCGGGCGGTCGTGGCGCCGCTGATCGTCGGGATCGCGGGCCTCGCCGTCGTGGGAGCGCTACCCATCGGTGGCGCCCTGGGCGGGGCCGTCGCGACCGGGAGCGTGGGGGCCGGCAGCGCCGTGGGCGCCGGGAGCGCCGGGAGCGTGGGGGCCGTCGCGGGCAGCAGCACGGCCGCGTCGGGCACCGTCGGCACCGCCACGGTCGGAAGCGCGGGCATCACCGGTGGCGCGGGCGTCACGGGAGGGGCCGCCGGCACGACGGCGGCAGCGACGGCGGGCACGACGGCAGGCGCGACCGCCGGCACCACGGCAGCAGGTGCCGCCACGGCGACCGCCGCCACCGCGGGCACGACGGCCGCCGCGACGGCGGGCACGGCCGCCGCGGTCGGCACGGCGAGCGTCGCCGCGGCGGCGAGCGCGGTCGCCGTCGCGACCGTCGGGGTCGTCACCGTGCTCAACGCGCTCGGCGGCGGCGACGAGCCGCCGGCGGTGCCGCCGGCGCCGGTGACCGTCCAGGGCGCACCGTGGACCCCGCCCGGGGAGCAGCCCGGCGAGGGTGCGGTGCAGCCCGCCGAGGACGATGCCGCCGACCCGCCGGAGCCCACCGCCGACCCGACGAGCCCGGTCAACCTGCTCGGCACCACGCTCTTCGCCCCCGTCGCGGACCTCACGGTCACGGCCGCCGCGGCGCCGCTCGAGCCCCGCGCGCCGCAGTCCCTGGTGCTCACCGTCGGCAACACGGGGAAGGCGGCGGCGAGCGCGACGGTCGTCGAGGTCGCGCTGCCGGACGGCGTCGACCTGGCGACGCCGCAGGCGCCGGCGGGCGCGGCCCTCGGCGACGTGCTCGCTGCCGACGCCCTGTCGTGCACCCCGGGGGACACCACCGGGAGGACGGCGCGCTGCACCGTCGGCACGCTCGAGCCGGGCGCGACCCGCGACGTCTCGGTGCCGGTGCGCGCCCACTCCGGCGGCAGCTACGCGATCGGTGTCGCGGTCTGGGCCGACGGCGTGGGGCGGGAGAACATCGCCCTGCCTCCCACCACCGTGCGGCCCTACGGCGCGGAGCTCACGGCCTCGAGCGGCGACGCCGTCCCGGTCTCGAACCCGGGCGCGGCCTGGGTGCCCGTCGCGGTGCGGAACACCGGCGACCAGCCGGCCGCCGCCTGGTCGGTGCAGCTGGGCGTGCCCGCGGGGCTGCGGCCGGTCACGACCGACGGCGACCTCGTGTGCGTGCCCGGCACGGGCGACTCCGCGGCCGGCGCCGTCTGGACCTGCGTGGCCCGGCCCGACGCAGCGCCGCTGGCGCCGGGCGAGCAGCGGACGGTCCGGCTGCGCGTCGTGGCGGACGGCTCCGCCGCGCCGGGCCCGATGACGGTCTCCGCCGCACCCCAGCTGCCGGGATCCCCGCACACGGTGGGCGGCAACGCGGCGGTGACGGTGGCGCAGTCGTGGGCGGGCGCGGCCTCGGGGGCGCGCGCGGTCGAGGCCCGCTGCACCGCCGTCGGCGGCGTGAGCACGGCCTCCTCCGTGGTCGAGGGCACGTACGTCAACCTCACCGACCAGAGCCTTGCGGTGCGGCTCGACGCCGCCGGCGACACCGCCGCGGCGGCGCAGGAGGTCGCGCCCGGCGCGTCGGTCACCGTGCAGGTGCCCGACGGGCTCCGGGTCCCCGCGGGCGCCGCCACGTGGACGGTCGCGACGACCCTGGGCGGCGAGACCTACCGCACCACAGTGCCCGCCGGGACGCACGGTTCCGCGGAGTGCTACGACCCGAGCTGGGCCGTGTCGAAGTCCGCCGAGACCGTGAACGCCGACGGCCGCCTGCAGGTGCGCGGCACGCTGACCAACACCAGCGACGAGTCGATGCGGGTCGGGATGACCGCGGCCGGCGTCAGCACCGAGCAGAAGCGGCTCGCGCCGGGGGAGAGCGCCACCTTCGTCGCCGCCACGGACCGCTCGTCGCTCTCCGCGGGCGCCGCCGAGTTCCAGCTGTACCGCTGGGTGGCCGACCGCGACGGCGACGAGCCCGCGCAGGGCGTGGTGCCCGCCGTCGCCCCGACGGCGTCGTACGACGCCGCGACGCTCGCGCCCGCCGTCGGCGGGCCGGTGACGCTCGCCGCGACCGAGTGCCGGTTCGACGAGTCCGCCGAGACGTCGTGGCGCACCGTCACCGTCCCCGTGGACAACAGCGCCTCCACGCACGCGGTGCGGTTCGCGGTGGCCGACGGGGCGGGGGACGGTCGTGCCGCGACGGTCGCGGCCGGCGCCACGGGCACCCTCACGGTGTCCGTGCCGTGGGGCACCCGCAGCCTGGCGGTCACCGCCGACGGGCGCGACCTCGCCACGGTGGACGTGCCCGGCTTCGAGAGCTGCGCCACCGTGACCTGGCCCGGGTCGGTGGACGTGGCCGTCAGCACGCGGTGCGTGGAGGACCGCGCCCAGGTGGTGGTCGACGTGCGCAACGGTGGCGGCGTGCCCTGGAAGGCGCGCCTCGCGGGCGGCGGCGACGACACCACCGTCGAGCCCGGCTCCGGCGCCAGGCTCACGACGGCTCCCGCAGGGCTGACGGCGGAGGCCGGCCACGTCACGGTGCGGCTCTCCCGCGAGATCGAGCAGCGCACGCGGTCGGTCGAGCGGACCTTCGAGCACGACGCCGTGTCGTGCGTCGTCGTCGACCCGCAGGCGCGGCTGGACCCGGGTGCCGTGCAGGTGGAGAAGGAGCGCGGGCGCTCGACGTCCACCCGGGCGGTGTCGGTGGTGCTGGACAACACCGGCTCCTCGGTCCCCCAGGACTTCGCGGTGCGCGGTTCGAACGGCGCGTCCGTCGACGTGACCGTGCCCGCCCGGCAGAGCCTGACCGCTGACGGCGGCACCGTGCGGGGGCGTGACGGCGCCACCTACACCGTGGGCGCCGGCGACTGGTCCGTCGAGCTCGCCGTCGAGCCCTTCACGGGCACGACCGGCTGGTGCGCCGCCCGGGTCCGCTGGGGCGGCGGGTACGAGGTGGGCGACGTCGCCTCGTGGCACGGCGCGAACTACCGCTACGTCGGGCGCGGTGCCCAGGAGAAGGCCCAGGAGAAGGCCCAGGAGAAGGCCGAGGAGAAGGCCCAGAAGCGCCAGGACGGGGACCGCGGCCGGGGCCACGGGTGGGGCCGGGCCTGGGAGCGGGTCGGGGACTGCGAGTACCGCTGAGCCGGTCCCCGGGACGTCCCGGGCCGGGACGCGTCAGACGATGCCGTACAGCCGGTCCCCGGCGTCGCCGAGGCCGGGCACGATGTACTTCTGGTCGTTGAGCCGCTCGTCGACGGCGGCGACGACGATCTGGACGTCGACGCGCGAGCCGATCGCCTCCTCGAGAACCTTCAGCCCCTCGGGCGTGGCCAGCAGGCAGACGGCGGTGACGTCGCGGGCGCCGCGCTCCAGCACGTAGTCGATGGCCGCGACGAGCGTGCCGCCGGTGGCGAGCATCGGGTCGAGCAGGAAGACCTGCCGGTCGGTGAGGTCGTCGGGCAGGCGGTTCGCGTAGGTGACGGCCTCGTACGTGGACTCGTCGCGCTGGAGGCCGAGGAAGCCGACCTCCGCCGTCGGGATCATCCGCGTCATGCCCTCGAGCATCCCCAGCCCGGCGCGCAGGATCGGCACCACGATGGGGCTCGGGTCGCTGAGGCGCACGCCCGTGGTCGTGGTGACCGGGGTGCGGATCTCCTTCGGCTCCGTGCGCACGTGCCGCGTCGCCTCGTAGGCGAGCAGGGTCACGAGCTCGTCGACGAGGAGACGGAACGTCGCCGACGGGGTCTTCTCGTCGCGGAGGACGGTGAGCTTGTGGTCCACCAGCGGGTGGTCGGCGACGTGCAGGCGCATGGCCCCACGGTACCGGCGCGAGGGCCCGCGGCACCTCTCGCGGCTAGCCTGGGCCCTGTGACGTCCGACGCCGCCCCCGGCCCCGCAGGCTCCGGCCTCGCGCTGCCCTGGGCGGACGGCGAGTTCCCGCCGCACACCGTCAGCCGGCGTCGCGCGGTGTGGGACGCGCTCATGGGGCTGGCGCTGCACGAGGCGTCGCACGCGCTGGCCAGCGACGACGTGCCGGTGGGCGCGCTCGTCGTCGACGCGGACGGCCGGCTCGTCGGGCTCGGGCGCAACCGCCGCGAGGAGACCGGGGACCCGACGGCGCACGCCGAGGTGCTCGCGCTGCGGCAGGCCGCCACCACGCGCGGCGAGTGGCGGCTCGAGGGCTGCACGCTCGTCGTCACGCTCGAGCCGTGCGTCATGTGCGCGGGCGCGCTCGTCGCGGCGCGCGTGCAGCGGCTCGTCCTCGGCGCCTGGGACCCGAAGGCCGGCGCCACGGGCTCCGTCTGGGACCTCGTGCGCGACCAGCGCGCCAACCACGCGGTCGAGGTGGTCGGCGGGGTGCGTGAGGACGAGTGCGGGGGAATCCTGCGAGACTTCTTCGAGTCCCGCCGCTGACGACGACGCGCGTGCGGGCCGATGAGTCCCCACGACGACGGAGGTCAGCAGGGTATGGACACGACGGCACCCCTCTCGGACGCGGCGGAGGGCACGACGACGGCGCCGACCCTCGCGGACTACGCCCGCCACAGCGCCTTCTCCGACCCGGGCCCGCACGCCGACCTGCTCCGTGCGGTCGGCCCGGACCCGGCGAGCGCCGGCGCCGCGGCGTGCGCGACGATCGTGCACTACCGCGCCGGGAACCCGGAGCTCACCGACGAGCAGTCCGCGGACATCGACCGCCGCTGGCTGTCCTCGATCCTCGACGGCGCCGTCGCCCGGCAGGCCGGTCCGCTGGCCGCGCCCCGCGACCACGCCCGGCAGGTGGCCGGCTGCTGCCGCGACCACACGCTGTTCGCGCTCGGGGTGCTGCGCCAGCACGGCGTGCCCGCCCGGTCGCGGATCGGGTTCGCGGGGTACTTCGAGCCGCCGTTCTTCCACGACCACGTGGTGGTGGAGCACTGGGCCGAGGGGGAGGACGACGGCGCGGGGCGGTGGGTGCGCTGGGACCCGGAGCTGACCCCGGACGGGCCGTGGGACTTCGACGTGCGCGACATGCCGACCGGGCCGGCGTCGCCGTTCCCCACCGCGGCGGAGGTGTGGCAGGCCATCCGCGCCGGGGAGGTCGACCCGGCGTCGTACGGCGTCGCGCCGGGGATCCCTGAGCTGGGCGGCCGGGACTTCGTGCGCGGCTACGTGCTGCTCGAGCTGGCGCACCGGATGTGCGACGAGGTGCTGCTGTGGGACGTGTGGGGCGCGACGCCCGACGACGTCCCCGGCGTCACCGAGCTCTGGGCGCACGAGGCGCGGGCGGACGGCGCCGAGCCGTCGTCCGAGCCGACGTCCGACGAGCTGGACGCGCTGGCCGACGAGGTCGCCGCGTTGCTCGTGGCGGCCGACGCGGGGGACACCTCGGCGGAGGCGGCGCTCGCGGACCGCTACGCCGGCCGGTGGGCCGCGCGCGGACGGGTCACGACGCTCTCGCCCACCGGGAGAGTCGGGATCACGGACCTGGCGAGCCGCACCACGCGGTGGGCCGCGACCTCCTGACGCCACCCGACCCGTCCGGCATCCCGCGCGCCCCGGCGGGCCGCGCGTGAGCATGGGCAGATGGCCGACCCCGGAAGCTCCGCGTCCGCCGCCCCGTCGTCACCGGCCCGCACGGGCCCGATCGCCGGGACGCCCGACCAGCCCGTGCTGCGCCGCATCGCCGCGCTGCTCGCGCCGTACAAGGCCCAGCTGGTGCTGGTCGCGGTGGCGGTGGTGGCGGCCGCCGCGCTGACGAGCGTCGCGCCGTTCCTCACCCGCGCGGTGTTCGACGACGCGCTGTTCCCGACCGACGCCGCGGGCCAGGTGGGCGAGCCCGACCTGAGGCTGCTCGCCTGGCTCGTGGCCGGGCTGGTGGCGATCCCGATGGTGAGCGCGCTGATCGGCGTCGGGCAGACGTACCTCACCACCCGGATCGGCAACGGCGCGATGGCGGACCTGCGCGTGGCGCTGTTCGAGCACCTGGAGAAGATGGAGCTCGCGTTCTTCACCTCCACCCGCACGGGCGACATCCAGTCGCGGCTCGCGAACGACGTCTCCGGCGTGCGCAACGTGCTCACCTCGACGGCGACGTCGATCCTGCAGAACGTCGTCACGGTGGCCGCCGCCTTCGTGTCGATGCTGCTGCTGAGCTGGCAGCTGACGATCATCACGCTGGTGCTCATGCCCGTGTTCGTGGTGATCCAGGTGCGGGTGGGGCGGCGGCGCAAGCGGCTCCAGCGCCGCACGCAGGAGTCGCTGAGCGAGATGACGGCCATCACCGAGGAGTCGCTCGGCGTCTCGGGCGTGCTGCTGGCGAAGGTGTTCAACCGGTCCGACGTCGAGGTGGCGCGCTACCGGCGGGAGAACCGCCGCCAGACGCGGCTCCAGGTGAAGAACGCGATGACCGGGCAGACGTTCTTCTCGATCGTCTCCACGTTCTTCGGCCTGACGCCGGCGATCGTGTACCTGGTGGCGGGGCTGCTCATCAACGGCGGCACCCTCATCGGCGGGGAGGTGCTCACCGCCGGCACGATCGTCGCGTTCACGACGCTGCAGTCGCGGCTCCAGCAGCCGCTCGTGGGCCTCATGCGCGTCACGCTCGACGTGCAGACGTCGTTCGCGCTGTTCTCGCGGCTGTTCGAGTACCTGGACCTCGAGCCCGCCATCACCGACCGGCCGGACGCGCGGGTGCTCGACAAGGCCGCCACGCGCGGCGAGGTGGAGCTGCGCGACGTGTGGTTCCGCTACCCCGAGGCGCGGGACGTCTCCGCGCCGCCGGCGCGGCCGGGCGGCGGACCGCGCCCCGCCGGGCGACGGTCCGGGCGCGGGTACCGCGCGCTCGAGGTGCCCGTCGTCGCGACGCTCACCGACCCCGCCGCCACCTACGTGATGTCCGCGGCGTCGGCGCCCGGGCTGGCCGCGGCGGTGCCCGTCGAGGACGCCCCGCCGTCGCAGGACCGCCCGGCGGGCACGGGCGGCGACGCCGAGGGCTGGGCCCTGCAGGGCGTGTCGCTGCGGGTGCGGCCGGGCCAGCTCGCCGCGCTGGTGGGGCCCTCGGGCTCGGGCAAGACGACGCTCACGTACCTGGTGCCGCGGCTGCACGAGGTGACGCGCGGCGCGGTGCTGGTCGACGGCACGGACGTGCGGGACGTGACGCTCGGCAGCCTCGCCGACGTCGTCGGGATGGTGACGCAGGAGCCGTACCTGTTCCACGGCACGATCACGGAGAACCTGCGCTACGCGCGCGCCGACGTCACGGACGCGGAGATCGTGGAGGCGTGCCGCGCGGCGAACATCCACGACCGGATCATGAGCTTCGCCGACGGGTACGAGACGGTGACGGGGGAGCGGGGCTTCCGGCTGTCGGGCGGGGAGAAGCAGCGGCTGTCGATCGCCCGCGTGCTCATCAAGGACCCGCGGATCCTCATCCTCGACGAGGCGACGTCGGCCCTCGACACCGCCACCGAGCGCCTCGTGCAGGGGGCGCTAGAGCGGGCGATGGCCGACCGCACCACGTTCGCTGTCGCGCACCGGCTGAGCACGATCATGAACGCCGACGTGATCTTCGGGATCGCCGACGGCCGTCTCGTCGAGCACGGCACGCACGCCGAGCTGCTGGAGCGCGGCGGGCTGTACGCGCGGCTCTACGCGGAGCAGTTCGGCGGCGGCACGGTGGAGGCGCGGCTCGAGGACTGCGTGCGGTTCGCCGACGGGACCACGATCCCGCGCCGCGGCGTGCACCCGCGCCCGGACGTGCGCGTCTGAGGTCCCGACCGGGACGCGGGCTACAGCGCCGGGACGCGGACGCCGAAGACGTCGCGCAGCGCGCGCCGCGCGGCGTGCCAGCCGCCCATGCCGTGCACGCCGGGGCCGGGAGGGGTCGACGCCGAGCAGAGGTACACGCCTCCGGCCACGCGGTAGGGGTTCGCGCGGGGCGTGGGGCGCGCCAGGATCTGCCACATCGTCGCGGCGCCGGCGGAGATGTCCCCGCCGACGTAGTTCTGGTTGTGCTCCGCCATCGCGGCGGCGGGGATCGCGCGCGCACCGACGACGACGTCGCGGAACCCCGGCGCGAAGCGTTCGATCTGCGCGGTGACGGTGTCCGTGACGTCGACGTCGGACCCGGCGGGCACGTGCGTGTACGCCCACAGGGGGCGCAGCTCGCCGTCGCCGGACACGACGCGACGGGACGCGTCGACGACCGTCGGGTCGCTGACCAGGCACAGCGGGTGGTCGGCGTGCCGGCCGGCGGCGACCGCGTTCTCGGCCGCGGCCATCTCCGCCCGGGTGCCGCCCACGTGCACGGTGCCGGCCCGGCCGACCTCCGGGTCCGCCCAGGGCACCGGGCCGGACAGCACGTAGTCCACCTTGGCGGCCGCGTTGCCGTACCGGAACCCTCCCAGCGCGCGGCGCAGGCCCGGCGGGACGGCGGGGCCCAGCACGTCGAGCAGGGTGCGCGGCGTCGTGTCGAACAGGACCGCGCGGGCAGCGGGCAGGTCCGCCGGGGTGCGTACCCGGTGACCCGTCACGATCGTGCCCCCGTGCGCCTCCAGGTCGGCGACGAGCGCCGCCACGATCGCCCCGGACCCGCCGCGCGGCACGGGCCAGCCGCCGTCGAACCCGCGAGGTCGAGGTGAGCGCCCGAGGTCGAGGTCCGAGGCATCGACCTCGGGCGCCCTGCCTCGACCTCGGCGCGCGGGGGTGGCGTGGGCGAGGGCGCCGAGCAGCAGCGAGGTGCCGGCGGCGGACAGCGACGGCAGCCGGGTGATGGTGTGCGCGGCCACGCCGGTGAGCAGCGCGGGCGCGGCCTCGCCGGAGAACCGGCCGTCCCAGGCCGCCGTGCCCTGCTCGAGCAGCGCCAGGGCGAACCGGACGGCGCCGGCCGTGGCCCGCAGGGGCGAGCCGCCGTCGAGCACGCCGGGCGGCACGGACCGGTGGTCGCCCATCGCGACGGCGACGACGGCCTCCCACTGCTCGGCCAGCGGGCCGAGCAGGGAGCGCCAGGCGGCGCCGTCGGGTCCGAGGCGCTCGGCCGTGCGCTCCAGGTCGTGGTACGCCACGGCTGCCCGCCCTCCGGGCAGCGGCTGCGCGTAGGACACCTCGGGCGTGAGGAGCTCGACGCCGTGCGACCGCAGGTCGAACGCGCGGAAGAACGGGGACGCCCACGCCATCGGGTGCACCGCCGAGCACACGTCGTGCACGACGTCGGCGGGCAGGCCCGCGAACAGGTCGCCGTGCTCGCCGCCGGGCTCGTCACCGGGCTCGTCACCGGGCGCGAGGGTGCGTGCCCCGCCGCCGACGGTCGCGTTGGCCTCCAGGACCGTCACGGACAGCCCGGCCCGGGCGAGGGTGACGGCGGCGGCGAGGCCGTTGGGGCCCGAACCGACCACGACCGCGTCCAGCATGCTGCCTCCCTCCGGCCGCCGCCGCGCGCCCGCCGGCGTGGGGTTTCCCCACCGTGACGACGTGGGTGCGCTGGCTGTCCGGCCGATCCCTCGCAGCCTAGTCTCGAGGTCATGACCAGCACGGACGTCGCCTCCGGCGGCGTGGACGCCGCCCCGGCCCTGAGCTCGCGGGCCGCGCTGCTGCGTGCGCCGGTCGACCCGGCCACGGGCCGCGCCGTCGCGCAGCTCGCCGTGGGGGCGGTGTGGCTGGCGAGCGCCGGCGTGGTCGTGTGGGTGCTGGTCCTGGTGTCGTCGGCCCTCGTGCCGGTCCTCGGTCTCGGGCTGCTCGCGCTCGGCGTGACGCTGCCCGCGGCCCGCTGGTTCGCCGCGCTCGAGCGGGAGCGGCTCGCCGCCCAGACTGGCGTCGTCGTGCCGGGGCCGCCGCTCGGCGCGGCCGGGCTGCCGCGGTCGTGGGCCGCCCTGCGGGGCACGTTGCGCGACGGGCGGGCGTGGGCGGCCGCGGGGTACGCGTTCGTCGCGATGCTCCTGTCCGTGGCCTTCCTCGCCGCGGTCGTGGCCCTCGTCGCGGGCGCGGTCGCGTTCGTCGTCGTGATGGCGCGCGGCGGGGTCGGCGCCGTCGGCGGCGAGGCCGGTATCGCGTGGCCGGTCGCGCTGGTCGGTGGCGCCGTCGGGGTCGTGCTGCTGCTGTGGCTCGGGGCGGCCGTCGCCCAGGCGGGCACGGCCCTCGTCCTGGCGCTGGCGCGGGCGTGCCTCGGCCCGTCCGCGACGGACCTCGCCCGGGCCCGGGCACGCGACGCCGAGCACGCGGCGACGGCGGCCGCCGAGCGGGCCGCCGTCCTCACCGAGACGCGGTCCCAGGCCGTCGCGGCCGCCGACGCCGAGCGGCGGCGCATCGAGCGGGACCTGCACGACGGCGCCCAGCAGCGGCTCGTCGCGCTCGGGGTGGAGCTCGGCGTCGCCCGCCGGCTCGCCGACCGCGACCCGGCCGCGTCCGCCGCGGCCCTCGAGCACGCGCACGGCGAGGTGAAGGCGACCCTCGCCGAGCTGCGCGACCTCGTGCGCGGCATCCACCCCGCCGTCCTGTCCGACCGAGGGCTCGACGCCGCCCTGTCCGCGCTGGCGGCGCGCAGCCCCGTGCCCGTGCGGGTCGACGCGTCCCCCGACGTCGCGCGGGCCGGCTCCGCGGCGCAGGCCGCGGCCTACTTCGTCGTCGCCGAGGCGCTGACCAACGTGGCCAAGCACGCCGACGCGCGCTCCGTCCGGGTGCGCGCCGACGTCGTGGACGACGGTGCGGGCGACGGGTGGAGCGACGGCGCCCGACTGCGCGTCGTCGTCGAGGACGACGGCCGGGGCGGCGCGGAGCCGTCGCCCGGCAGCGGCCTCGCCGGGCTGCGCGGGCGGGTCGCCGCGCTCGACGGCGTCTTCGACCTCGACAGCCCGCCCGGCGCGGGCACCCGACTGACCGTGGAGGTGCCGTGCGCATCGTGATCGCCGAGGACTCCGTGCTCCTCCTGGACGGGCTGACCCGGCTGCTCGCCGCCGAGGGCCACACGGTGACCGGCCACCGCACGGCGGACGAGCTCGTCGCCGCCCTGTCGCGACCTGGCGCCGCGCTGCCCGACCTGCTCGTCACCGACGTGCGGATGCCGCCGTCGCACACCGACGAGGGTCTGCGCGCCGCGCTGCACCTGCGCAGCCTGCACCCGGACCTGCCGATCCTCGTGCTGTCGCAGTACGTGGAGCAGCGGTACGCGTCCGAGCTGCTGGCCCGCGGCGCGCACGCCCTCGGGTACGTCCTCAAGGACCGGGTGGCCGACGTCGACGCGTTCCTCGACGCCGTCGACCGCGTGGCCGGCGGCGGCACCGTCATCGACCCCGAGGTGGTCACGCAGGTCATCGCCCGCAGTCGCCGCTCCGACCTGGACCGGCTCACGCGCCGCGAGCGGGAGGTGCTCGCGCTCATGGCCGAGGGCCGCTCCAACACAGCGATCGCGGACCGCCTCGTCGTCGGGATGCCCGCCGTCGAGAAGCACGTCACCAGCATCCTCACCAAGCTCGGGCTGCCGCCCGACTCCGACGACAACCGCCGCGTGCTCGCCGTGCTGCGGTGGCTCGACGAGAACGGAGCACGACCATGACCACCACCGGACCTGCCCCCGTGCCCGCCCCGCCGGCCCCGCAGGAGCCGCACCGCGGCCCCGTCGGGCGCGCGCTGCTCGTCACCGGCGTCGTCGTCGGGCTGCTCGCCGTGGCCTGGGGCGCGCTGTTCCTCGTGGACCGGGCGGTCGCGACCACGACCACGCAGCACGAGACGTACGCCGCGGTCGGCACGGTCGAGCTGGTCGCGGACGGCGACGTGACCGTCAAGGCCGCCGACGGCGGCGGCACCGGGGGGAGGGTCGAGGTCGACCGGATCGCGCGCCAGGGCCTCACGAGCCCCACGTACCGCGCCGGCGACGGGGCCGACCGGCTGGTCGTCACCCACGAGTGCCGGCGCTGGCAGTGGATCCCGGGCCGGTGCGCGGGGGAGCTCGCCGTCACCCTCCCCGCCGACACGACGCTGGTGGTGCGCACGTCCAACGGGGACGTCGTGGCCGCGGGCGTGGTGGGTGACACGGAGCTGCGGTCGAGCAACGGCGACGTCGCGGCGTCCGCCACCGGGCGCCTGGACGCCGGCTCCAGCAACGGCGACGTCCTCGTCGACCGGGCCGCGGGTGACGTCGTCGCGGCGTCGTCGAACGGGTCGATCGAGGTGACGGGGGTCGAGGGCAGCCTCGACGCGGACACCAGCAACGGCCGGGTCGACGTCTCCGGCGTGACCGGCGACGTCCGGGCCGAGTCCAGCAACGGCGACGTCACCGTCGTCGGGGACGGCGAGCCCGTGCGGCTCATGATCGAGACGTCGAACGGGGAGCAGACCACCGAGGGGCCCACGGACCCGGACGCCGACCGCGCCGTGGAGGTCCGGTCGTCCAACGGGGACGTCGCCTACCTGGTGCGCTGACGCGGGCCTGATGCGGGCCCGGCGTCGCCGCGCGGCGGATATCGTCGTCGGCCATGGGGATCTTCTCGCGCCGGACGCCGGCCCCGTCCGGCCCTGCCGAGCCGTTCGAGCTGCTGGTCGACACCGTCTTCGCCGTCCCGACGCGGGGCCACGTGCTCACCGGCACCGTGACGTCCGGTCGGGTGCGCACCGGCCAGGCCGCGGTGCTGCACCTGCCGACGGGGGAGCACGCCGTGACCGTCACGCGGATCGACGTGCGGCGCCGCAAGGCCGACGTGGCCGAGACGGGTACCGAGGCCGCCGTCTACCTCGGCGGGCTGGGGCGTGGTGCGCTGCCGGTCGTCCCGGGCGGCGACGGCAGCCTGATCGACGCCGAGGGCGTCAGGGGTTCGCGGCTGGTCGCGGCCCGGTAGCCGCAGCCCGTCGCCGTCAGAGCCGGTCGGCCAGCGCGACGAGGGTCTCGGTGACGCCGTCGTCCACCTTGAGCGTGGCGAGCGGGTCGCCGCGCGTCTCGCCGCGGTTGACGATGACCACCGGCTTGTCGGCCTTGGCCGCGTGCCGCACGAACCGCAGGCCGCTCATCACGGTGAGCGACGTGCCCGCCACGAGCAGGGCGTCGGCGTCGTCCACCAGCGCGTACGCGCGCTGCACCCGCTCGCGCGGCACGTTCTCGCCGAAGTACACGATCTCCGGCTTGAGCACCCCGCCGCAGAACTCGCACGCCGCCGGGACGAAGTGGCTCGTCTGCTCGATGACGGCGTCCGCGTCCGGCGCGGTCTCGATGTCCGCGACGGTCGCCCCGTCGTCGAGCACCGACTCGACGAAGCCCGGGTTGAGCGCGTCCAGCCGTTCCGCGAGGTGCGCGCGGCTGATGACGCGCCCGCACTGCAGGCAGATCACCCGGTCGTAGCGGCCGTGCAGGTCGATGACGTGCCGCGAGCCGGCGTCCTCGTGGAGCAGGTCCACGTTCTGCGTGATGACGCCGCGCACCACCCCGCGCCCCTCCAACCGCGCGAGGGCGCGGTGCCCCGCGTTCGGCTCCGTGCGGTGCACCACCTGCCAGCCCACGTGGTTGCGGGCCCAGTAGTGGCGGCGGAACGCCTCGTCGGCCACGAACTGCTGGTACGTCATCGGCGCGCGCTTCGGCGAGTCCGGGCTGCGGTAGTCCGGGATGCCCGAGTCGGTGGACACGCCCGCGCCCGTCAGCGCGGTGACCGTGCTGCCCTGGAGCAGGCGGACCGCGTCGTCGATCGTGCCGTGGTGCACGACGGCGTCGGGCGGGAGCTCCCACCGCCGGTCCTGGTACGTCGGGGCGAGCGGACGGGGCACGGGTTGCACGCCTTCGAGCGTACGACGGCGCGGCCGGGCCCACCCGGTCCCGCGAGGTAGCACGAGGTCCCGCGAGGTAGTCCAGATCCCGCCGAGGTAGTTCTGACGCGAGCTCGGGACTACCTCGGCGGGATCTGGACTACCTCGGCGGGATCTGGACTACCTCGGCGGGATCTGGACTACCTCGGCGGGATCTGGACTACCTCGGCGGGATCCGGACTACCTCGCGGTCAGCTGGTGGTGGTCGACGACGACTGGTCGGTCTGGCCGCCCTGGTCGGTCGAGCCGCCGGGAGCGGCTCCGCCGGGTCCGCCGCCCATGCCGCCCGCGGGGGCCTCGCCCGCGGTGGCCGTGCCGACCTCCTCGCCGTCGGCGGTGAGCGTGTACGTGCCGCCGTCGGTGATCTCCGGGCCGGAGTACACGACCGACTGGGCCGTCTTCGACAGCGTGATCGTCGCGACCTCGGTCCCGTCGGCGTCCACGACCGCCACGTCCGTGCCGGCCTCGAGCGTGGCGTCGGCGGTCAGCGCCACCCAGCCCTGCGTCGAGTCCTCGTCGAACGCCTCGGCCATGCCCGCCGACCCGACCGCCAGGACGGTGCCGCCGGAGACCGTGCTGCCGCCCGCGGAGTCGAGCGCGCCGTTGCCGCCGTTCGTCGGCCCCTCGACGACGACGTCGCCGCCGCTGATCACCGTGACGCCGTTGGAGTCCAGGCCGTCGCCCTCGGCGTCCACGTGCAGCGTGCCGCCCGTGATCGTGAGCGACGCACCCTCCTGGACGGCGTCCATGCCGCCGCCCCCGCCGCCCTGGGGCGCCTCGCCCTGGGGCATCTGGCCGTCCGTGGGCGGCTCTCCCGTCGGCATCTCGCCGTCGGTCGGCGGCTCCGGCGCGGTGCCCTGGTCCTGAGCGGCCTGGTCACCCGTGCCCGTCGCGGAGTCGTCGGCGGCCGTGTCGTCGGCGGTCGAGTCCTCGCTGGCGGTGTCGTCCTCCGCCTCCTTCACCGTGGCGTTCAGGCCGTCGTCGGACGACGTGATGTCCACGTCGCCGCCGGAGATCGCGATGGTCGCGGCCTCCAGGCCCTCGACGGACTCCTCGATGGTCAGGGTGCCGTCCGTGATCGCGATGTCGGTGAACGCCTGCGCGCCGTCGTCGCCCGCCGCGACGGTCACGTCGCCGCCGGTCAGGGCGATGTAGCCGGCCGTGGCGTCGTCGTCGGCGTCGGACTTCAGCCCGTCGCCGCCGGACGTGACGTCGATCGTGCCCCCGCTGACGACGAGGTAGTCCTTGCCGCGGATGGCGTCGTCCACGGCGTCGACGGAGACGGTCCCGCTCGCGATGACGAGCCCGTCCTTGCCGGTGATGCCGTCGTTCGCGTTGCCGACCACGTCGAGCGCGCCGCCGCCGGAGATCGCCAGGTCCGCCGTCGAGTACAGCGCGGCGTTGGCGGCGTTGTCGGAGGTCGTGTCGGCGTACTCCTCGGCGTCCTCGAGCCGGTTGGTGGAGCCGTCGGCGAGGACGACGGACACCTGGTCGGCGTCCTGGACGTCGATCGCGGCGCCGGTCGAGCTGGTGACGTCCGCGCCGTCGAGCACGAGGCGCACGACGCCGTCGGCCGACGCGTCGACCACGACCTGGCCGTCGTCGAGCGTGCCGGAGAGCCGGTACGTGCCGGGCTGCGTGATCGTCACGATGGAACCGTCGACGGTGACGCCGTCGCCGGAGGCGGACGCCGAGTCGCCGTCGAGGGTGACGGCGACCTCGTCGGCCGTGTCCCAGGTCTGGTCGGCGAGGGCCGCGGTCTCCGCGGACGACAGGTTCTCGTCGAGGACCTCCTGCGCGGACCGGCCGGAGTTGTCCGTCGCGGCGACCTGGGCGGTGGTGGTGCCGGAGCCGTCCGACGCCGCGGACGTGGTGGAGCCGGCGCTGCACGCGGCGAGCGCGCCGACGGTCAGGGTCCCGGCGGCGGCGAGCGCCACGGCTCGGGTCGAGACGGTGCGGGTCCAGAGGGTCTTCCTCGGGCGGGGGATGCGCATGGTTCGGGCTCTTCTCTGGTGGGGATCGGTGGTGAGGTCAGGCGGCGCCGAGCCGCTCGCGCCGCAGGCGGCGCCAGGGGTGGTCGGGCAGGTCGGGTCGCAGGGTGGCGAGCCCGGTCGCGTACTTGGAGATGCGGTCGGGGCGGTGGCCGGCGCGCCACAGGGCGCGGTCGGCGGACGACGGCGCGGTGCCGGCCTTGGTCTCGACGACGACGAGGTCGCCGACGTCGGCGGTGCTGCGGTCGGTGGCCTCCGGGCCCGCGAGCCGCCACCGCAGGCCGGTGTCGAGGGTCACGCGGGCGTCGGGCAGCAGCACGGTGGTGCGCCGGTACGCGGAGCGCAGCACGGGGGCGAGGTGCGCCGACGGGGGCGCGTCGAGGTGGGCGGCGGCGAGCCGGTCGTCGACGAAGTCGAGGCCCTCGCCGGCCAGCGGCGTCGCGAGCTGCCACGGCCGCCGCTCCTTCACCGTGACGCCGCGGGCGGCGCGCGTCTTCACCTCGAGGAACGTGGCGTTCCCCGTGTCGACGTAGGTGCGGGTGCGGACCTTGAACCGCCGCCGACGACGGCGCGCGGCCAGCCGGAACGTCAGCAGGTCGGCCGTGTCGTAGTAGGTCGACGCGTACGTGAACGACCGGTCGCCGGCGATCTCCAGCACGCGCGGGCCGTGCGCGGTGAGCGTGGCGAGCAGGGCCGCGACCTCGGCGGGGGTGAGCACGTACTTGCGGTCGACGCGGGTCTGGAGGGCGGCGGTGGCGTCGAGCTCCGCGAGGGAGACGGGCGCGGCGCCCTCCAGGCCCCGGGCGACGACGGCCGCGGCGCTCACCGGGTCACCGCCAGCGTGTCGGGGGCGGCGACGGACGCGACGGCCGGGCGGGCGGGCAGGTCGCCGTCGCGGGGCAGGTCGTACCGGACCTCGACGCGCGTCGTGTCGTCCGCGAGGTCGAGCTCCTGCACGGACACGGACCGCACGCGGGCGCCGAGCAGCGCCTCGAGGTGGGCGGTGAGCTCGGCGCGGTCGACGACGGCGCGGTCGAGCACGATCGTCTGCGAGCCGTACCGGGCCAGGAGGCGCGGGTGGTCCGCGACGGCCATGACGACGAGGATCAGCGCCGAGCCGGCGACGCCGAGCCAGCCGGCCGACGTGCCCAGCCCGCCCAGGAGCCCCAGCGCGAGGGCGGCGAAGTAGTACGCCACCTCGCGCTGGGAGAGCTCGTCGGACCGCAGCCGGATGATCGACAGCACGCCGAACAGCCCGAGGCCGAGGCCGGCGGCGACCGAGGCCGACGCCAGCACGGCCGACACCGCCAGCACGCCGACGTTGACGCCGAGGTACGCGACCACGAGGTCGCGGCGGCGGTGCCGGGGGAAGTAGAGCGCGAAGGTCAGGATCGACACGGCGACGAGGTCGACGGCGTACAGGGCTGCGGGAGGCATGCGGGCTCCGGGGGGACGGGGACCGGTCGTGGTCCGTGGGTGGGAAGGACACCCAGTCGACACCCCTCGTTCAGGTGGGCGCTGAGGGCGTCCTGGGAATCGGCTGCGAGGGGTGGGCGGTCGCTGGGAGCACCGCCGAGCAGCCCCGGACATGCGTGCAGACGCGCGCCGTGCGGATGATCGGACGTGACGCGGCAGACAGGACGACGGCGGCCCGCGGCCGCGGGCTTGGGGGTCGTCGTGGTGCTCACGACCGTGCTGGCCGGGACGGGGTGCGTCGCCGGCCGGCAGGAGCCCGGCCAGGCGACGGCGGCCGTGGCGGACGCGCTCGCCGAGGCCGGGTCCGCGGGCGAGACGGCGCGGATCGCCGTCGGCCTGCTCGACGAGGGCCGGGTCACCGGGCCTGTCGCCGACACGGTGCTGCTCGACCAGCTGCGGGTGCTCGACGACGCGGAGTCGGCGCTGACGACCCTCGTGCCGCCCGACGCGGCGTCGTCCGCGCGGCGCACGACCGGGCTGGACGCCGTCGGCGACGTCACGGACGCCGTCGTGGCGGCGCGCAGCTGGGTGGCGACGCGCTCCGGGGGCGACCTCGCCGCCGACGAGGGCGTGCCGGCGTCGGCCGACGACCTGCTGTCCGGGCTCGCGACCGCCCTCGACGCCACCGACGCCGCCCTGGCCGAGGCGGGCGGGCCGTGAAGAAGCTGCTCGCCGCCGCGCTCGGCATCCTCACCGCCATCGGCGGGTTCGTCGACATCGGGGACCTGGTGACCAACGCCGTCGTCGGCTCCCGGTTCGGCATGTCGCTCGCCTGGGTGGTGGTGCTCGGCGTGGTCGGCATCGTCCTGTTCGCGAGCATGGCCGGGCGGGTCGCGGCGGTGAGCGGCCGCGCGACGTTCGAGATCGTCCGCGAACGGCTCGGACCGCGCGCCGCGGGGGCGAACCTGCTCGCGTCGTTCGCGATCAACCTCCTCACCCTCACCGCGGAGGTCGGGGGCATCGCGCTCGCGCTGCACCTGGCCAGCAGCGTGGAGCCGCGCCTGTGGATCCCGGTCGCGGCGCTCGCGGTGTGGCTCGTGCTGTGGCGCGTGAAGTTCCAGGTCATGGAGAACGTCGCGGGCCTCATGGGCCTGCTGCTCGTGGGGTTCGCCGTCGCGCTGTTCCAGCTCGGCCCGGACTGGGGCGAGCTGCTGCGCCAGGCCGTGCCGCCGTCGCCGCCGGGCACCGAGCACCCCGCGTCGTACTGGTACTACGCGGTCGCGCTGTTCGGCGCGGCGATGACGCCGTACGAGGTGTTCTTCTTCTCCTCCGGCGCCGTCGAGGAGCGGTGGACCGCCAAGGACCTCGGCACCAACCGGGTCAACGTGCTGCTCGGCTTCCCCCTGGGCGGCCTGCTGTCGCTCTCCATCGCCGCGTGCGCCGCCGTCGTGCTGCTGCCGGCGGCGATCGAGGTGTCGTCGCTGTCGCAGATCGTGCTGCCGGTCGCGCAGGCGGGCGGCGTGCTGCTGCTCGCGGTCGTCATCCTGGGGATCGTCGCCGCGACGTTCGGCGCCGCCCTGGAGACGGCCCTGTCCAGCGGCTACACGCTCGCGCAGTACCTCGGCTGGTCGTGGGGGAAGTTCCGCCGGCCGGCGCGGGCGGCGCGCTTCCACCTCACGATGATCGTGGCGCTGCTGCTCGCCGTCGGGATCCTCATGACCAGCGTCGACCCGGTGGCGGTGACGGAGATGTCGGTGGTGTTCTCCGCCGTCGCGCTGCCGCTGACGTACGTGCCGATCCTGGTGGTCGCGAACGACCCGGGGTACATGGGCGAGCACGTCAACGGGCGGGTGGTCAACGCCCTGGGCACGGTGTACCTGGTGGTCGTGGTGGTCGCCGCCGTCGCGGCGATCCCCCTGATGATCGCGACGGGAGCGGGGTCATGACCGAGCCGAGGGGAGAGGTGCGCCTCGTCGACGCCCGCCTGCACCTGCTGAGCCGGCAGGTGCTCGACTCGGACGGTGAGCCCGTCGGCGTGGTCGACGACCTGGCTCTCGCGGGCCCCGGCGGGGGCGATGTCGAGGCGGGCCGCGAGGTGCACGTCGACGCGATCCTCGTCGGCCCCGTGCTGGCGACGCGGCTCTTCGGCGGCCGCGTGCCCGACAGCCGGCTGCCGCGAATCGCCTGGGACGACGTCGGGCACGTCGGGACGGCGATCGAGCTCACCGTGCCGTCGGACCGCCTCGACGCCGTGTGGGTGGAGCGCTGGGTGCGCGACCGCCTGATCGGGCGCATCCCCGGCGGCCGGCACGACCCGGAGGCCGGGGCATGAACGTCGGCGACCTCCTCGACGCGCGCGTGCTGGGGCCCGACGGCGCGCCCGTCGGCGTCGTCGTCGACGTCCGCCTGGCGCTCGAGGTCGTGGACGAGCCCGAGGACGGACCGGGCGCGGGGGAGGACCGCGAGGAGGCGGGGCACGACGCCCCGCTGAGCGCGCAGGCGCGTCGCGACGCCGTCGGCGGCGCGCGCCTGGTCGGGCTGCTGGTCGGGCCGCGAGGCGCCGGGTCGTTCCACGGGTACGAGCGCACCGACGTCCGTTCGCCGTGGCCGATCCCGCAGCTCGTGCGCCGCCGCCACCGCGGCACCTTCCTCGTGCGGTGGGAGGACGTGGCGGCCGTCGAGGCCGACCCGGTGGCCGACGACGCGACCCCGCGCCTGCGCCTCGCGCCGGGCTACGCCGAGCTGCCGGCGGGGCTGGGATGACCCGATGGTGGGGCCGGGGAGCCGCGGGCCTGCACGAGGTCTGGGTGCGGCATCCTCGCTGGTCGCTCGCGTTCCGGGGCGCGGTGGCCGCGGCGCTCGCCTGGCTGGTCGGGGTGGTCGCGCCGGCACCGTTCTCCGACTACCCGTACTACGCCCCGCTGGGCGCCGTGATCGCCACGACGAGCACCCTCGCCCGGTCGGTGCGCGAGTCGGTGCAGACCGTGGGGGCCCTGCTGCTCGGCGCCGCCATCGCGCTCGCCGTCGACAGCGTGCTCGTGCCCGGCGTGCTGTCGGTGGCGCTGGTGGTGGGCCTCGCGCTGCTCTGCGCGGGCTGGCGGGTGCTCGGCGCGCAGGGGACGTGGGTCGCGAACTCGGCGATCTTCGTCCTCGTCCTCGGCCAGGGGGAGAGCGCGGAGTACGTCGGTGCGTTCGCCGGCCTGGTGGTGGTGGGGGCGGCGATCGGGACCGGGGTCAACCTCCTGCTGCCGCCGCTGCTGCTCGCGCCGTCGGCCATCGCGCTGGGGGCGCTGCGCGACGCCCTCGTGGAGCAGCTGGACGACCTGGCAGCCCGGCTGGACGACGAGGGGACGCTCGACCCGGACGAGTGGGAACGACGGCGTCGTGCCCTGTTCCCGACGATCGAGGGCGCGCGGGCGGCGGTCGCCCGGTCGGGGGAGGCGTCCCGTGGCAACCCTCGCGCCCGGCGGCACGGCGAGCGCGCCCGGTCGCAGGCCCGGCAGGCGGAGGTGCTCGGGACGGCGGCCGAGGTGGTCGACGAGGTCGTGCGCCTCCTGGTCGACTGGGAGCGCACCGGGCGCGACGAGGTCGCGCTGGGCCCGCGGCTGCGCCCGGAGCTCGCGTCGGCGCTGCGCTCGTTCGCCGACGCCCTGCGCGAACCGGAGGACGACGGCGGCCCCGACGACGCCGTGGACGCACCTCCGGTCACCGCTGCCGACGATCCTGGTGCGGCGTTCGCCCGGTCGCTCGACCGTCTCCGCGACGTCGTGCGCGACGCCCGCGAGCGCTCCGGCGGCGACCATCTCGTGGCCGGTGCGCTCGTCGTCGTGCTGCGCCGCGCCGCCGACGTGCTCACCGCCTGAGCGCTCACCTGCCACGACGCCACGCGACTGCGGGCAGGGGCCGCCGGTGTCACGGTGTGGGTCATGCGGGTCGTCGTGGTGGGGCAGACGGGGAACGTCGGGACGGCGGTGCTGCGCGCGCTGGCGGACGAGCCGGAGGTGACGTCGCTGCTGGGCGTGGCGCGGCGGCTGCCGGACCGGACGGCCGAGCCGTACCGGCGCGCGGAGTGGGCGGCCGTGGACCTGGCGGGCAGCGAGGAGGGCGTCGTCGAGCGGCTCACGGGCCTGTTCCGCGGCGCCGACGCCGTGGTGCACCTCGCGTGGCTGATCCAGCCGAACCGGGACCGCGACCTGCTGCGCACCGTCAACGTCGAGGGGACGCGGCGGGTGGCGCGTGCCGTGGTCGAGGCCGGGGTGCCGCACCTCGTCGCGGCGTCCTCCGTCGGCGCGTACGCGCCGGTCGACGACGACGTGCCGCGCACCGAGGACTGGCCCGCCGACGGCATCGCGACCTCCCACTACAGCGTCGACAAGGCCGCCCAGGAGGACGTGCTGGACGACCTGGAGCGCGCGCACCCGGAGGTCACCGTCGCGCGGCTGCGTACCGCACTCGTGTTCCAGGGCGACGCGGGCGCCGAGGTGACGCGGCTGTTCGTGGGCCGGCTGCTGCCCGTCGGGCTGCTGCGGCTCGGTCGCCCGCCGCTGCTTCCGTTGCCCGCCGGGCTGCGGCTCCAGGCCGTGCACGCCGACGACGCCGCGGACGCGTACCGGCGCGTGCTGCTGCGCCGTGCGGGCGGCGCGTTCAACGTGGCCGCCGGCGACCTGCTGCGCGGCGACGACCTCGCCCGGCTGGTGGACCACGGCCGCCTGGTGCAGGTGCCGCCCCCGGTGGTGCGCGCGGCGGTGTCGCTCGGCCACGCGGTGCGCGTCGTCGCCGCCGACCCGGGCTGGGTGGACATGGCCATGGGCGCCCCCGTGATGGACACGACGCGGGCGGTCACGGAGCTCGGCTGGCGGTCGCGGACGTCGGCGGCCGAAGCGCTCCGGGAGGTCGTGGCGGGCATGGCCGAGGGGCGGGGGCTGGGCTCCGCACCGCTGCGGCCGGCGGCCACCCGGCCCGCCGGCGCGTCCACGCTGCCCCTGCGCGGAGCGCACCCGGCGGTGCCCCCGCAGGTGGACCGGGAGCTGCTCGGCCTCTACCTGTCCGACCACCTCACCGGCGCCACGGCGGGCCTCGGGCGGATCGAGCGGATGGTGGGCGACTACGCCGACCTGCCCCTGCACGCCGAGCTGGTGGAGGTGGCCGAGCAGATCCGCGGCGAGCGCGAGCTGTACGTCCGGCTCCTGCAGGAGCTCGGCCTGCCGCGTCGGCGTCACCGCCAGCTGCTGGCGGGCGTGGCCGAGCGCGTCGGGCGGCTCAAGCTCAACGGCCGGTTGGTGGAGCGGTCGCCGATGTCGGTGGTGCTGGAGGCCGAGCTCATGCGGTCGGCCGTCGTGGGCAAGCTGGGCGGCTGGCAGACCCTGGAGGAGCACGCCGCCGAGCTCGGCCTCGACCCCGGCCAGTTCCGCGGGCTCGCCGAGCGCGCGCAGCGCCAGCTCGCCACCCTCGACCGCCTGCACGAGTACGCGCGTCGGCGGGCGTTCCGCGCCGACGACGCGCCGACGGGCTGATCCCTACGACGCGGCGTCGGCCCAGGGGTCCAGCACGACCTTGATGCAGCCGTCCTCCTTGCGCTGGAAGGCGCGGTACGCCTCCGGCGCGTCCTCCAGCGGGAGGCGGTGCGTGCGCAGGTCGAGCACCCCGAGCGGGTCGGCCAGGTCGGCGGCGAGGGGGAGCAGGTCGTCGGTCCACCGCCGCACGTTCGCCTGGCCCGTGCGGATCGTGAGCTGCTTGTCGAAGATCTGCATCAGGGGCAGCGGGTCCTTCGCGCCGCCGTAGACGCCCGAGAGCGACACCGTGCCGCCACGCCGCACCAGGGCGCACGCGGCGAGGAGTGCCGCGAGCCGGTCGGCGCCGCCCTTCTCCGTCAGCGGCGCGGCGAGCACGTCGGGCAGCAGGCCCACGAGCTTCTGCGTCGTCTCGGCCAGGGGCGAGCCGTGCGCCTCCATCCCGACGGCGTCGATCACGGAGTCCGGCCCGCGGCCGTCGGTGAGGTCGCCCACCGCCGTGCGGACCCCGCGCTCTCCCGGGTCGAACGTGATGACGCCGTGCCGCTGCGCCATGAGGCGCCGCGCGGGTACCGGGTCCACGCCGACCACGGTGCTCGCCCCGCGGTGCAGGGCGACGCGGGCGGCCATCTGGCCGACGGGCCCCAGCCCGAGGACGACGACGCTGCCGCCGTCGGGCACGTGCGCGTACTCCACCGCCTGCCACGCGGTGGGCAGGACGTCCGAGAGGTAGAGCCAGCGCTCGTCGGGCGTGCCGTCGTCGGGCACGACGACCGGGCCGTACTGCGCCTGAGGCACCCGCAGGTACTGGGCCTGCCCGCCCGGCACCTGGCCGTACAGCCGCGTGTACCCGAAGAGGGCGGCGCCCTTGCCCTGGTCGCGCACCTGCGTCGTCTCGCACTGGCTCTGCAGGCCGCGCTCGCACATCCAGCAGCGCCCGCAGGCGATGCCGAACGGCACCACCACGCGGTCGCCGACGGCGAGGTGCCCGACGTCGCTCCCGACCTCCTCGACGACGCCCATCGCCTCGTGGCCCAGCACGTCGCCGGCGTCGAGGAACATCCCGAGCACGCCGTACAGGTGCAGGTCGGACCCGCAGATCGCGGTGGACGTCACGCGGACCACCGCGTCGGTCGGTTCCTGGATCCGAGGATCCGGGACGTCCTCCACCCTCACGTGCTCCTTGCCCTGCCAGGTCAGTGCGCGCACCGTTCGCCCCTTCCACCCTCGACGGCGGGGAACCGGATGCCGCGCTGCTGGACACCCGGCCCGCGGCAGCCGCGGTGGGTCGCCGCACCGTCGATCGTGGAGTCCATCGGACATGGTCGCCACCGGGGCGCACCCCGTCCCCAGCACCCGCCGCTGTCGTCCCGTGCCGAAGCGGGCTACGGTCGAGGGGAGTCATGAGGCGGCTCATCTCTAGCGGCGCGAGCCACGACGGGAGGATCCACATGACCGACACCACGTCATGGGACATCGAGGGCACGCTTGCCCTCGGCACCAGCCATCCGGTGGGTCGGTACCGGCACGACCTGTCCACCGGCCTGTGGTGGTGGTCCGACGAGACCTACCGCATCCACGGTTTCGAGCCGGGTGAGGTGGTCCCCACCACCGAGCTGATCCTGGCGCACAAGCACCCCGACGACCGGGACCGCGTCAGCCAGGTGCTCCGTCATGCCTGCACCACCGGCGAGCCGTTCAGCAGCGTGCACCGCATCATGGACGCGCACGGCGACGAGCGGACCCTGGCGGTCGTCGGCGAGGGGCGCACCGACCTCACGGGCGCCGTCTGCGAGCTGGTCGGCTACTTCACCGACGTCACGCCCGCGGTCGCGCGCATCGCCGACGTCCGGGCGACGGCGAGCATCCGCGCGTCCGCCGCGCACCGGGCGACGATCGAGCAGGCCAAGGGAGTCGTCATGTGCGCGCTCCGCACCGACCTCGAGGGCGCCTTCGAGTGGCTCCGGGAGGCCTCGAACCACTCCAACCTGCCGCTGCGCGACATCGCGGCGCAGATCGTGGGGCTCGCCGCCGACGGCAACGGGGACATGCGCCACGTCGCGGAGGCGATGGCCGACCTGCTGACGAACCGTTCCGAGCGCCGCACGCGGTAGCCGCGCTCACCGGGCCCCGGGGACGTGCCGGGGCTCCCGCATCGCCTGCGCGACGTGGCCCCCGAGGTACCCGCCCGCGCCGATGGCCCCCATGCCGGCGAGGCTGAGCAGCGTGCCCAGCCCGGTCTTGCCGGCACGCCGGGCGCGCCACGAGGCGAGCGCCAGCAGCGTGCCGACCCCGTTGCAGGTGGCGTGCACGACGGCCACCCGGCGGGCGGGCACGCTCAGAGCGCGGTAGTCGGCGAGGCCGGTCAGGGCCGTCGGCGGGGCCGCGAGCAGCCCCAGGCCGACCAGGCGACGGGCGGCGTCGGCGTGCCCCTGAGGGCGGGTGAGGTCGAGCGCGACCGCGCTCGTCCACAGCCCGATCGGCAGGTCGGTGAGCACGCTGTGCACGGGGTGGCCGACGGAACGGCCGCGGAGCTCGTCGCGCACGCGGCCGGGCGAGGGCACGACCGCGCGGGAGATCCGGTCGTACAGGCCCGCCAACGGGTCGAGGCGCTCCGCGCGCTCGAGCTCGGCGGCGAGGCGCGGCAACGTCCGGTCGGTGGGCTGGGGTGCGGGCTGGTGGGCGGGCATCGTGCCTCCTCCTGGAGTCGACGCCACTCCTCGACGCCACCCCTCGACCGTAGGACGGGTGCCCGGTGCTCGCCGTCGAGCGCCCGGGTGCGGGGAGACCGGACCCACCCCAGGCTGGGACGACGTGCCGAGACCGAGGAGGACACGCATGAGCGAGCACCCCACCGAGCGGAACCGCGCGGACGAGGACGACCCGAGCCGCCAGGCCGAGCGCGAGCGGGCGGCGCACGACGACGACGGCAAGGCCGCCGACGTCGGGGCGGTGCCCGGCGAGAAGCCCAAGGACGACCCCGACGAGGAGGGTGAGGACCGTTTCGACGCCGGATGAGGCGGGCCCGGTGGACGTCCTCGGACGCCGGCGTTAGCGTGAAGGTCCGGCGTCAGGAAGCGGCACCGACCCTCCCACTTCGGAGGTCACGATGACGACGACAACTCCCGCCGGCACCGACCACCTCGTCTCGGCGCTCGCGGTCGGCACCCACCTGCTCACGGGCTCCTACCGGGCCGAGGCAGGGACGGGACGCTGGTGGTGGTCCGACGAGGTCGACGCGATGCTCGGCCACCAGCCCGGAGCGCTCGAGCCCGGTCCGGAGACCCTCGAGGCCAAGCTGCACCCGGACGATCGCGATCGCGTGGTGCACGACGCCGCCCGCGCGCTCGGCTCCGGCGGGCCGGTCGTGACGGCCCGGCGCGTCGTCGACGCCCACGGCCGCACGCGGACCCTGCTGGTCACGGCGCAGGCCCGCCGCGTCCGCGGCGACGGGCCGCCCGAGGTCGCGGGCTACGTCGTCGACGTCACGCCGGTGCAGCGCGAGGCGGTGCAGCGCGACGTGCGCCGCGCCCTCGACAGCGCCTTCGTCTCCGCCGCCGCCATCGAGCGCGCCAAGGGCGTGCTGATGGCCGTGCACGGCGTGGACGAGGACACGGCGGAGAACCTGCTCACCGAGGCGGCGGGCGCCACCGGCGCCACGCTGCGCGAGGCCGCCACGCAGCTGATGGCGCACCTGGCCGCCGGCGAGGGCTTCGGCCGCGGTGCGAAGCAGGCCGTCCGGGAGGCCCTCGAGGCCGTGCGGCCCGCCAAGCGGCCGCACGTGCACGAGGCGCAGCTCGCGCGCCGCCGGGCCGCGTGACGCCGGACCGCACGCACGACCCACGACCCACGACCCGAGGAGGACAGCATGGCCGACGACCAGCAGTCGTTCCCCGCCCAGCAGCAGGAACCGCCGGGGCTCACCGGCGCGATGACCCCGACCCCGGACCACGGGGAGCAGAGCTATCGAGGCTCCGGCCGGCTCGACGGGCTGCGCGCCCTCGTGACCGGCGGCGACTCCGGCATCGGCCGGGCCGTGGCGATCGCGTTCGCGCGCGAGGGCGCCGACGTCGCGATCGGGTACCTGCCGGAGGAAGAGGAGGACGCCCAGGAGACGGCGCGCTGGGTACGCGAGGCGGGCCGGAAGGTCGCGCTGCTGCCCGGTGACCTCACCGACGAGCCGACGGCGCGCGGCCTGCCCGACCGGGCGGCGGCGGAGCTCGGCGGCCTCGACGTCCTCGTGAACAACGCCGGGTTCCAGATGGCGCGGCGCGACTCCGTGGAGGACATCACCACCGACGAGATCGACCGGGTGCTGAAGACCAACCTGTACGCGCTGCTGTGGGTCACGCAGTCGGCGCTGAAGCACCTGGGCGAGGGGTCGAGCATCATCAACAACTCGTCCATCCAGGCGTACGAGCCGTCGTCGTCGCTGCTCGACTACGCGTCGACCAAGGCGGCCATCAACAACATCACGGTGAACCTGGCGAGCGAGCTCGGGGCGCGCGGCATCCGCGTGAACGCCGTCGCCCCCGGCCCGATCTGGACGCCGCTGCAGCCGGCCACGCAGCCGGAGGAGAAGCTGCAGAAGTTCGGCCAGGACACGCCGCTCGGTCGCGCCGGGCAGCCGGCGGAGGTCGCGCCCGCGTTCGTGTTCCTCGCCTCCCCGAGCGACGCGAGCTACGTCTCGGCGACCGTCGTCGGCGTCACGGGCGGCAAGCCGGTGTTCTGACCGGAGCTCCGACGGTGAGGTGACGGCGTGGCGCTGCACGTGCCGGACGGCCCGCTCACGCTCGACGACGTCCCCCGGCTGCGGTCGCTGGGGGACGTCGTCGAGCTGCTGCCCGTCGCGACCCCGCTGTACGTGCGGTTCAGCGCCGGCCCGGTGGCCGACGCCGCCGCCGAGAGCCGTGACCACGAGAGCGGGTGCCTCCTCCCGGGTCTCAGCGTGAATCCGCTGGACCCGGAGCCGTGGTGGGACCGCCCCGTGGAGCACTGGGTGGCGCGGCAGCTGTGCCAGTACGCGCACCTCATGACGCCGCAGCGGTTCCCCTGGGCGCTCACCGGCGAGCTCGCCGGGCGAGGGCCGGACTGCGAGCCCTTGCTGGTCGCCGCGATCCCGGTCGCGTCGATCGACCGCGCCGTCGTGGACGAGGCGGCCGCGCTCTACGCTCGCGTCTTCGACCCCGGCAACGACGGCACCTGAACCGGCCGGACACCGTCTGACCTGCGCCCGAACCGTGCAGGGCCTGGCCACACCGTGCTGTCCACGCTATTGTGCAGGAGCCCGAACAAATCCTGATCCGGGTGCGCCCGGAGGAAGCAACGAGGCTCCCGATGAGACACCGACCGTCCCCGCGCCGCCACGGCGCTCTCACCCTCGCCGCGGCCGCCGCCGTCGTCGGGCTGACCGCCGGAGGCGCCTCTGCCGCCCCCGCGCCGTCGACCCCGCCCCTGCCCGGCGCAGCCTCCGTGCACGACGCCGACGGCGTCAACGGCTTCAAGACGCCCGCCTACTTCCCGGGCTGGGGCCCGCAGGACGTCGGGTTCGAGGTCGCCGACCTCCAGCGCTCCGGGGCGGTCGAGGACCTCACCCACCTCAACTACGCCTTCGGCAACGTCACGACCGACCTCGTCTGCGACATCACCGACCGCGTCGACCCCGACGAGGGCGCCGTCGACCCGGAGACCGGACTGCCCGAGGGGCACATGGAGGGCGACCCGCTGAACGACTACGTGCAGCTCAAGGGCGCCGGCCAGGCCGTGGACGGCGTGGCCGACGGCGCGGGCCAGCCGCTGGCGGGCAACTTCAACCAGCTCAAGAAGCTCAAGGCGGCGAACCCCGGCCTCAAGGTGCTGATCTCCCTGGGCGGCTGGACCTGGTCGGACAACTTCTCCGAGGCGGTCAGCAGCCCGGAGAGCCGGCAGCGGCTCGTCGACTCGTGCATCGACCTGTACCTCGACGGGAACCTGCCCGTCGTCGACGACCCGGAGCACGGCGTCAAGGGCGGCGACGGCGTCGCGGCCGGCATCTTCGACGGGTTCGACATCGACTGGGAGTGGCCCGTCGTGGGCGGGGAGCACCCGAGCGACCACCCGGAGGAGGACAAGGAGAACTTCCTGTCCTTCGCGGAGCTGCTGCGCGCCGAGCTCGACGCGCGCACCGCCACCACCGGCGAGGACTACCTCATCACCGGCTTCGCGCCCGCGTCGTGGGCGGGCCGCACCGAGGGTGGCTGGGTCGACCCGCGGCTCGCCGCCGTCGTCGACTTCCTCAACATCCAGGGTTACGACTACGTGGGGCCGTGGCAGGCGGGCAGCACCGGCCACCAGGGCAACCTGCACGAGTACCCCTCGTACGACGACCCGAGCCAGTCGGCCAACTGGGGCCTCGCCGCCGACGGCCTCATGAACGCGTACAAGAACGCCGGGTACCGCGGCGACCAGCTCGTGCTCGGCCTGGCCGCGTACGGGTACGGGTGGAAGGGCGTCGACGACCCGACGCCCGGCGCGCCCGCCAGCGGCGGCTCGCTGCCGTTCACGTACTACGCGCAGCTCCAGGACCGGTTCGCCGAGGGCGGCTTCACCGAGCACTACGACGAGCAGGCCGGCCAGAGCTACTACTCCAACGGTGACGAGTGGTGGACGCTCGACACCCCGCGCTCCGTGACGGCCAAGGCCGAGTGGCTCGCCGAGAACGGCTTCGGCGGCGCCTACCTGTGGGACATCGCCGGCGACGCCGACCGCGACCTCAGCTCCGCGCTGGTCCGCACCTTCCAGGCCGCGACGCCCGGCCCCCTCGTCGGGGGCGACGGCGCCGCCCCCTGGTACCCGACCGGCGTCTACACGACGGGCGACGTCGTCTCGCACGACGGCGTCGAGTACGCCGCGAAGTGGTGGACGCGCGGCGTCGCCCCCGCGTCGGTGGCGGCCAAGAAGGACCCGTGGAAGGTCGTCGGCCAGCACGGCGACCACCCCGTCGCCGCCGAGGACTGCGGCCCGGCCTTCGACGCGGGCACGACGTACTCCACCGGTGACGTCGTCTCCCGCGCCGGCGTGAACCACACCGCCCAGTGGTGGACCCGCGGCGAGCTGCCCGGCAGCGACGTCAAGGGTTCCTGGGATGCCGGCGCGCCCTGCGTCTGACGCCTCCGCGCGGGGTAGTGCCTCCCGTCGCCAGGTAGTGCGCGCCGCGTACGACCGGGGGACGGGAGGCACTACCGGCCGGCCGCGGACGGCGGATTTCGGGTCTGCCGGTTCGTTGGGTATCCTCGGTGGGCCGGTTCGTCCGGCGAGGTAGCGTGTCCGAGCGGCCTAAGGAGCACGCCTCGAAAGCGTGTGTGGGTGAAAGTCCACCGTGGGTTCAAATCCCACCGCTACCGCCACCCGAAGGGCCCCACCCGCGAGATTCTGCGGCTGTGGGGTCCTTCGTCGTTCCCCGTACTCCCTTTTCACTCCGTTTTGCGTTCGTTGCGGCGGTTCGAAGCAGCGCGCGTCCTGCTGGGCGCGGCATGACCCCGCTACTTTGAGCGCATGAGCGTTGCTCCACGCACCAAGTTCATGATCGCGTGCGCCTGCCTCTTCGCCGTGTGCGGACTGCTCCTCGCACTCTGGGGGGAATCGACGTTGGGCCGCGTATTGGGCGGTATCCAGGTGCTGATCGGCATCGGTCTCGCAGTCGCTCAGTTCCGCGACGACCGTCGTCGGCGATCGACTACCGGCCCCACCAACGAGGTCTAGCTCGGGCGCCTGCGAGACCCTCAGAGGTCCCACGTGCACGCCGATCACGATCTCTCGCGATCTGACACGTGCGCACGCGCGACCAGTTGGTCGATGACAAACCGCAGGTCCGGAGCGACGTGGGTCCGCTTAACGTAGTGCCGCACGGTAGTGCCTTCGTCGGCGTGACCGAGCAGCGCGGTCGCGTTGGCGATGGTGGTCGAGTTGGCGACTTGCGTGGCGACGGTGCGGCGGAAGTCGTGCGGCGTGACCTTGGTGCCGATGGCGGCCTGGGCGTCGCGGAGCTGGTCGCGGATCCGGCTCGGTGCGCGCGGCGTGGCATTGGTCGACGGGAACACGAGGTCGTCCGGCCCGCCGTCGAGCCCGAGGTCCAGCGCCTCGGTGATCGCCGCGACGACGAAGGCCGGCAGCGTGATGGTGCGCCGCGATGTGTCCGACTTGGGCTTGGACTGCCGCAGCAGCCGGCCCTCCACCCGGACGATGGTGCCGGTCACGGTGAGCGTCGGGATGAGAGCCTCGAGGTCGAGGTCCGTCTCCCGTAGCGCCAGGCACTCACCGATCCGCAGCCCGGTGCCGAGCATCATGTCCACGATCTGCGGCAGCAGCGTGATGTTCCGCCGACCGCGGGGGGGGTGCGGGCCGGTCCTCCCACTCCCGCACGGCCTTGCGCCGCAGCACGATGTCCTCCAGCCCGAGGGCACGGACCTCGTCGCGTCGCGGCTTGCGCACCGTCACGGCGTCCCGCACCGGGTTGAACGGCGCCGCCCCGTACCGGACGCACACCATCATGACCTGCGACAGCACGTTGCGGGCCTGCCGGGCGGTGTCGAACTTCCGCGCCGCGCTCAGCGCCATGAGCACCCGGTTCACCGCGACCGGAGTGACCTCCCGCACCCGCAGCGCGCCGAACGTCGGACGCAGGTCCCGCTCCAGGACGCCGAGATACGTCGCGAGCGACTGAGGCGTGATCTGCCCCTCGACCCGCTTCTCCGACACCCACTGGTCGAAGACGACCGTCATCCGGGACTCCGGCGTGATGGCGGCGCCGCCGCTGGTCGTACCGTCCGTGCTCGAACGGTGCAGCTTGTCCTCCAAGCGACGCTGCGCAGCGGCACCCGACGGCCCGCGAGCCTCGTACTTGTGGAGCACGCCGGCAAAGTCGCGGTACAGCGCTTGCGCCCGCCACACGCCGGGGGAGATCTCACGGCGGCGGATCTGCCCCCAGCGTCCCGGCTCGATGGGCTTGCGAGGCATCGGTCAGCCCACCGCGTGGTCGTCGGTGACGCGATCCAGCCACGCCTCGACGTCGTCGGGCCGATAGCGCAGCCGGGCGCCGACACGGACCACGTTCGGCCCACCGCCACGGCTCGACCACGCGTACACGCAGTGCAGGCTCACGCCCAGGTACTCAGCCAGCTCGTCCGGCGTCATCAGGCGCCGACGGTTGGTCGCTCTGTCGATCTGGCTCGAGCTTGTGGTGCTCATGTCGATGCTCCTTCGCTCGGTGAATCTGACTTCTCCGTTGAGGCCGTTCAGTGGCGGATCGCGTTCGGGGCGAAGACAGACGGTCCTCGCTACCGTGACGTGGATGACGAACCAGCAGCGACGCAGGCTCCTGCTCCTCGCTGGATGCCTTATCGCGCTGAGCGGCCTGCTCCAGTTGTTCGTCGCGAGGCAGCCGCTGTTCTTGGTGGTGCTGGCGTGGGTACAGCTCATCGCCGGCATCGGAGTCGCGATTGCCGCGTATCGAGGAAGCGGTGGCGGGTCCGACGATCCGGATGAGTTCCGGGGAGCGCACTAGACACCCGCACGGATCCGGCGGACCTCGGCCTTCCACTGTGCGTACTCGCGCGCACGGGCGGCAGCGGCGTCGGCGAGGGCCTTGTCGCCGGGGTTGGTCCAGCCGGTGCCGGCGTAGGTCCAGTGCCCGATGATGAGGGTGGTGTCTTCGTCGTCGGCGAGGAGCCGGTTCTCGAGGTCGGCGGTGTCCATCGGGGCGTGGTCGCGGTCGGCGTCGGCTTTGAGCTTCTGGAACCGTGCGCGGGCTCGGCGGAGCCGGGCCGGCGCGTCTGTTATGTGTCCGCACCTCTCTGTGCGGCTGTTGTCGCGCGCATCGTTCACTCCGTCCCAGTGGCGTTCGCGCATGTATGCGCGCATCCGAGATCGACTCGGTGCATCATCACGCCCTGCTAGCCGCATGCTGGCGTCCTTTCTGACATCATGACAGCCATGACGACACCGATTCCGTAACCGTCCACCGAGACGCCGTGGCCTGCCGAGGTGGTCTTCGAATCGGACGCGAGCGTGGGCTGCGGGCCGGGGACTAAGCCCGGGAAGAAGCTCGTGCAGCAAGCAGCGCTCGAGATCGTCAACGCGGTCAGCAGCATCTCGATCTCGGGGCCTGACGGCGGGATCGTCTGGCGCGGTCAAGCCGACGCGACGTGGAGAGTCGAGTCGAAGGCGACGCGCCAGAAGATGAACTCGGTCGCGATTCGTGATCACGAGATCAGCATGCTCGAGACCATCAGGACGATAGGTGCGGACCGCGCGCAGTACACGGGTGACTGGGAGCTGCTTGCCCGTATGCGCCACCACGCCGCCGCGACACGCCTTATCGACGTCACGACCGACCCGTTCGTCGCCCTGTGGTTCCTCTGCGACGACGACTCGAGCGCGGCGGGAGTGAACGTTCAGACGCGACCAGGGCTCCTGCTGGCGTTCCAGCGGAGAGCGTTTCAAAAAATCAACAGCCCTCATGCGGTCGACTCGTACGCCCAGCTTCACTCGAGGAAAGCTGCCCGACTAATCTACTCGACGCCCACGATTGATCCCCGTATCGCAGCGCAACGGGGCCTGTTCGTGCTTCACAGCGACCCGGATAAAACGGCCTTCTCGAGGGTTTCCGAGCTCGGCGACTTTAGGGCACCCTCTACGTGGGGCACCACGGAGATGAAGAACCTCGGAATGGCGAATGGCACGGTGGGACGCGGACGCAGTCGAACTAACTTTCCTGAGGCGCTCGGGATCGTTGTCCCAGCTGCGGTCAAGCCCGTGCTCTTGGATCGCCTCGAGATGAACTTTGGCTTCACAAGAGCCACCATGTACCCGGACTTTAGTGGGGTCGGGCAGATGTTCGCTTCCTGAGTCGGATGGAGTGCGGGGACGTTCCGCCTCGCGCCATTCTCGCGGTCTCGCTGGCTACGGCGCGCCTCCTAACCGTTTGAGGCAGAGGACGATCGCGCGCGGGACTCGCAGGTGCTGTAGCGGGACACCGTGCCGTCAGGTCACCCTGTGAGAACTTTCCTTACTGACTCAAGGCGCGCGGCTCCGCCCGCGCACGGTCGTGCCGGAGGGTGCGCGTCGGGGCCCCGCGCTGCGCTCGCATGCTCGCTCCGCGCACCCCACCGCGCACCCTCCGGCACGACCTCGGGTTGATTCGCCGCTCAGGTCACGTGGGGTCGGTGTCGTCCCACGCATCAGCAGCCGCTTGCTTCAGCCGCTCGGTGTAACCGACGAGAAGCCCAAGGATCTCCTCGTCGCTCGTGCCTTCGGTCACGCGCACCGACCAGCCAGTTCCGCCGTCAGGCTCATCGAGTCTGACGAAGGCCAGCGCAGCGTTCGGAGTCGTGCCCTCGGGGAGCGGAAGCAGCTCGAGCCCCTGCAAGACCTCGCCCGCAGGGAGGTACTCGTCGGGATCCGACTGGACAGCGTCGCTAGGGGGCTCGGCTAAGGGGTCGTCAATCGCCATGTTCGACATCCTCTACCTGCGGACGCCGCGACGCGCCGATCTGGAGCGGTCGCGCGACGGCCCCGCACCGACCGCCGAGCATCCGTCCGGCTCCGGCCCGCATCAAGGGCGCCTGCGGCGTCGCTACGCGATGGCCTGCGGCCACCCTTGGCCCGGACCTCCGCCGACCTCTTGTGCTCCGCTATCGGCACGGCGCCTCCCTGTGCACCGGGCCTCCTGGCGGGAATGGTGCTGCACGACGGTCGCGGCGGGGATCCCGACATGGCCCATGTCGGCAGTACCCTTCGCGTCATGCAGATGGACGGGTTGAGCCGTTTCCGCGCCGCATGGCGGTACGGCAGTCTGGCCGCGTTCTTCGTCGCTTGGTTCCTCGTGATCTGGTGGACCGAAGGAGCCCTGTCGGACTGGATTCGAGCGCCCCTGACCGTGCTCTGGCTTCTGGCGGTCATCGGTGCCGTCGGGATGACCGTGGAGGCGCTGATCGCAGGACGGCGCGGTCGTAACACGGACAGCAGCTCGTAGCGGCTCACGGTCGGCAGGTCGCCGGTTTGCCTCCGGTTTGGTCGGCGGATCGGTGCCGGCGGGTGCAACCCGATCCAACGGGCGAGGCGGTAAAAAGCCAGGTCAGATGCCAGAACCAGCCAGGCGAGCAGGGCGGGCCAACGCACCGTTTTCAAGCCCACCGCTACCGCCACCTGAAGGGCCCCACCCGCAGAATCTTGCGGCTATGGGGTCCTTCGTCGTACCCAGGTCACCGGAAACTCACCGGATCCCTTGGTCCTCATCGGGCGCGCCTCGGGCGGCATCCGGTCGTCAAGGGCGACCCGGACGAACTGCTCCAGCGAGTGCTCAGGTCCGATGGTGATCCTCTTCGACACCTTGACTTGCGGGAAGGCATCGAACTGCGTGCTCCGGACAGCAGCGGCGCGCTGATCAATTTCGTAGGTCCACCGAGCTTCGTCACTCCGCCTCACGATGACCTCGCCGGCGTAGGCACCCATGCTCAGTCCGAATCGCTCGTCGAGTATCTCGGCAGACGCCGACTCCAGCATGGAGTCGACGAGAAGGTCCAGTGCCTTGATCGACTCGACAGTGAAGTCGAAAACGTCCGGAGCGCCGGAGGCGATGACGAACTCCTCCGCGAGGCGCCCCATGACGTCCACAGTCTCGGTGTCGATGGGCACGTCGCCGTTCTGCTGTCGCTTCCGCCACCACGCCATGGCGCAGATGGTGTCAGTGTGCCGTGACGGAGCAGCGCGGTCACGTTGGAGCTGGTGGTCGAGTTGGCGACCTGGGTGGCTACGGTGCGGCGGAAGTCGAGCGGCGGTGGCCGCTGTCGCAACCTTCGTGGCAGCATCTCCTTCTGTTCGGATCAACTGCTCACAGACGAGAAGGTTCACGTTGAATCAAATGACGACGAGGTTGTCCCACCCGCTGAGCAGGCTCATAGCCGTTTCGCTCAGCACTGCCCTTCTCACTGCCGGAATCGGCCCTGCAACCGCCGCCACGGGCGAGGAATCCGAACGTCCGCCCGGCGTCGATCATGAACAGATTCTCGACGCAGCACGTGAGAATGTCGGCGTCGACGACACCGAGGAGTTGGTCGACCCGGACCACGCTGCTCAAGGACTGGAGTTCGAGACAGACCAGGGTGCCGTCGTCATCGACGACACGCCTCAGGGCGTGGCGATCGACACCGGCGACGTCGGCCCCGCCATCGGTCTTCCTGTCGACGGAGACCTGGACGACGTCGACGTACTCGACGACGGGACCGTCGTCCTTAGTGACGAAGACGTCGAGGTCGCAGTCAGCGCGCATGATGACGGTGCGGTGCGGGCTGAAACGATCATCCACGACTCGTCTGCCCCCACCGAATACTCCTATCAACTCTCCCTGCCCAAGGGCGTGAGTGCCCGAATGGCGCCCGACGGCGGCGTTGACCTGTACGAGTCGTTCCCGGACGAAGACGTCAAGCTATTGGTCAGCCGCTTCGAGCCGCCCTGGGCGATCGACGCAAACGGCCGGGCCATCGACACCCGATACGAGCTGCGCGGCACCAGGCTCGCCCAGGTAGTCGAGCACACCTCAGCCACAACGGCCTACCCTGTTGTCGCCGATCCGTTCTGGATTCCCGCCATCGTCACTGCGATACGCGCCGGGGTGTCGGTCGTGATCAAGACCGGATCCAGGTCTGTTAAGTACGTGAAGGCGCCCGCGTCACGGGCAGTCAACGCGCTCAAGTCCTACAAGACGCTCTCCTACCGAGCAGGAAAGCACGTGTACAAGTTCGACAAGAGCGCGATGAAGCACGTCCTGCAGCGACACCACCCCCGATACTGGACCGGAACAGTGAAGAGTGGACAGACGTTCTTCCATCCGGGGATGTCCGTCAATAATGTGCGCGGCCTGGCACTCGGGTTGATGAAGAAGTATCCTAAAACGCTCGCCGGCCGCGGCACAAACACGCGGATCGCCCTGACTGGCAGAGTGAACGGAGTTAACCTGAAAATGGTCATCGACAAGGGTCGAGTCGTTCAGATGTATCCTACAAAGTAGCCGAAAGGTGCGGAAATATGAACCAAGCGGGGCTGCAGGCCGTCGCGAGCGAGCCGTTCATTCTCCTGCTTGACGCGGAGGTGACAGATCTAGATCATTTCGCCGCGAACCATGATATGTATCTTGTCAGCATGTATCGCGAACCTGCGCGAGCCGCAGCGATCTGGAAAGAGCGTCTCCAGGATGCGCCCGTCGGGAGCGACGGCTTCCTTAGCCTGTCGTATTTCGGTCGCGAAATGTTCGCCCCAAGCCTCTGGGACGAAGTGATGGGTATCTGGTACGAGATCGTCGATGTGATCGGTCAGTTTGTTGCGCAGGGCAAGGGGGAGGCGCTGTTTCCCGATCAGCCTGTGGAGATCCGGATGTCTCAACAGCGTGGGGGTGCGGTGTTCGGCATCCATGAGCAAGACTTTATTGTCGACCCGCACCTCTTTGTTCCTGGTGTGCTCACGGAGGCGGAAAAGTTCTTCGAATGGGTCGAGCGATACGTCAATGATGATCGAAGCGACGCGCTTTCCGATATCCGCGCGATTCGCGAGGCGTGGGGAGCGCGATCTTGACGGGCTAAACCGAACGGAGAAGTCTTGGTATCAGCGTGATCACCAAGTGCTCCCGCTCGTCGAAGCGGAGATCGCTCAGAGCGGGCGCCATGGTGGCCGGCCCAGTTCGGCGACCGCACTTGGCGTGAAAGTTCGTGCTCCTGGTGCGAACTCGTGCCGGAAGCGCGTGCTTCATGCGTCCTGTGGGCCTGGCGGCATGCAGATCCCGGGGCTGTCCCGCACGCCGTGAGGAGTTTTCTTACCGACTCAAGGCGCGGCGTACTCCGCGCACGGCACGCCGGCCGGCGCGGGCGTCGGGGGCCCGCGCTTCGCTCACTCCGCTCGCTGCGTGCACCCCCCACCCGCTCCGGCCGGCGTGCCTCACGAGAAGGACGCGGCTGGCGGCACTTGTAGGACCGCGTTCGTGTTGTCACCGCGTCGCGGACGGTGACGGCGGACGGCGTTCACATGGCGCCGATGAGCCCCACGACCGCAGTGGCCACGTGCCCGGCGACGACGATCCATTCCCACCATGCAGGTCGTACCAGCGATCTCCGGGACCTGTCGCCGTCGGGCGCGTGGACCGAGATGGCGTCGGCGCGCCGCAACTCGATCTCACTGACGACACGTCGACTCGGGAGCGGCGATTGAGCATTCCGGAGATGTTCGCTCGCTGGACCGCCCAGCACCACCATGTCTGGCCGTTGCGCTTGACGATGCCGACCTTCGATCCGGCCTCGACCGCCTCCACCTCGTTCCACGGGACCCATGTCGACGTCACGATGTTGCGAGCGCTGATGCCCTCGTCGGAGACGCGGATCCATCCGCGACCGATCAGGAGGATGAAGACACCGCCTCCCCCGACGAGGGCGTATCCGAACAGGATGCTGCCGAGCGTGTCATCGGGGTGAGGGGGGAGGGTAGTGAGGGCGAGGAGCACGAGAATCCACAGCGGCGCGAGCACGGCTGAGCCCACGCGGAGGCCAGGTGACACCCGATAGATCACGTCGCGGTCGGCGAGCTCCACACTCCGGTGGCACCGAGGTTGGCCGACCTCGGTTCGGGACCTGCTTGCTCCACGTCTTCTGTCAACCTTCGTTCAGGGCCCAGGACATTGCGCGTGCGGCTCACCTGCGAGGCTTGCCTGTCTACGGTGACGGGCATCGCCTGGGGATCATTGCGGGCCTGGCGTCGACCGTCAATCGCCGGGAGCGGGGCTATCTCTCTGGGACCTCGCTCGACGGTGACGCGAACTGTGTACGACCCGTCGCTCATGGCCGAGTACGTGCGCCGTCTCACTGTCCGGACCCGCACCGTCAGCCGAACATCCGGCCGACTCCGGCCCGCATCAAGGGCGCCTGCGGCGTCGCTGCGCGAAGGCCTATGGCCACCGCTGACCCGGACCTCCGACGACCTCTGGTGCTCCGCTATCGGTACGGTGCCTCCGAGTGTCCCAGCCGGTCCCGCCGGCGAGAGGACGCATGTCGGCGACGGACACACAGGCTGGCTAGATGCTTGCGCATCAACCGTCGACAACGGCTGAACTTGGCGGCGCGGGTGGCACTTCAGCCGTCCTGCGCGTCCGATCGTGCACGTTGTAGGGTCCCCGCGTGATCACCGCACAGGAGCACTTTCGAGCCGTCGTTCGGGATCGTCTTGCCCCTGCCCTGCGGTCGATGGGGCTGCGTGGATCGGGTCAGATCTACACGCTTCCGAGTGAGTCCTGTTGGGCGCAGCTCGGGTTGCAGCGCCACAAGTGGAGCGACCGCACAGCTGTGCAATTCACTGCGAATCTGAACGTCGTGAGTCGGAGCACTTGGGAGCAAGCGCTGGTGTTGTGGCCGGATATCGGAGCCAAACCGACCCCCAACGTCTTTACCCCGGTCGCGGATGTGTGCAACGAGCGGATCGGACTTGTTGCCGGCGTCGGTGACTGCTGGTGGCCACTCTCTGCGGATGGCAGGGACGACGATGCGACCTGTCGTGACTTCCTGACGATGGTGGGCGAACACGGGCTGCCGTTCCTGGAGCGTGAGGTCGCCGCGAGGACCTGAACGCCAGCTCGCTCCGCGACCCGACCGGATCAGCCTCTCGGCATGGCTCAGGCGGCCCGGGGGCTGACTAGAGCCGCCTTTCCTGGCTAGGCCACGAGCGCTACGCGTGGGTACTCGCCGTGCGCAGACGCGACCGGGCATCGGCTACCAGGCCGACCGCTCCCGCGAGCGCGACGGCCGCGAGGATCGCTGGTGCCCACGCCGGCATGCCTTCAGTGAAGCGGGTGGACACGCCAGCGACGGCACCGACTCCGCCACCTGCGACGACGAGAAGTGCCGGCCACCACCACGTCACGCCGGTGTTCCAGAGGATGGGCACGCAGAGCCCCAGGCCGATCACCATGGGGAGCAGACCCGCCAGGGCGCCCTCGACCCCGGTGCCCGCCGGGTCCGCGATGGCGTACGGGCTGCCGTCGACGAGTTCGTCCGTCCACACGTATGCGAACACGTACGCGAACAAGCCCGTGAACAGGGCGACAACGAGCGCAAGGCCAATGCGCGTCCGCAACCACCGAGATCCACGGCTGGTTTCTGTCACGAGGAACACCGTAGCCAGGTTGCCCCTGGGCCTGCGGTTAGCGACGACCCTCCCAGTCCCGCCGGAGCAGCCCGAACACCCACGAGTCGGAGACGTCGCCGTTGACGACGCAGTCCTCGCGGAGGGTGCCTTCGTGCACGAACCCCAGCTTCTCCAGGACGCGGGCGGACGCCGCGTTGCGGGTGTCGGTCTCGGACTGGACGCGGTTGAGGGGCAGCGTGCCGAAGGCCCACCCCAGCAGCGCTCGCGCGGCCTCGGTCGCGTAGCCGTGGCCCCACATCGACTCGCCGAGGCAGTAGCCCAGCGTCGCGCTGCGGAAGTCGGGGTTCCACTCGAACAGGCCGCACCAGCCGACGAAGGCGCCGTCGGAGGTGCGGTCGATGGCCACCCGGGCGCCCGTGCCCTCCTCCTCGATCGTCCGGGACATGGCGACGAAGCGGTCGGCGCGGGCCCGGTCGGTCCACGGCGGGGAGTCCCAGTAGCGCAGCACGTGGGCGCTGCTGTGCATCGCGTACAGGGCGTCGGCGTCGTCGTCGGCGACCGGCCGCAGCCGCAGACGGTCGGTGGTCAGCGTGGGGGTGGGCAGCGGCATGCGCCCATCGTGAGCGAATGCGGTGCGGCCGTCACGGCGAATTCCCCGTCCGACCGCACGACGTCGCGCCGATGATTCCGCCGTCGTCGCACCGTCTGCAGGGTGTCCGTCGACCGAGAGGCACACGATGAAGCTGCTGCTGACGTCCGCAGGCGTGCGGAACGCGACCATCCGCACCGCGCTGGACGACCTGCTCCCACGACCGGTCGCGGACTGCACGGCCCTCGCCATCCCCACCGCGCTGTACGGGCACCCGTGGGTGGGCCCGGGGCGGAACGCGTGGAACTTCATCAGCGGCACCACGGACCACATGACCGGCCTCGGCTGGAAGTCGGTGGGCGTGCTCGAGCTGACCGCGCTGCCGAGCATCCCGGTGGAACGCTGGGTGCCGCTGGTACGGGAGACGGACGTCCTGCTGGCCGCGGGCGGCGACGCCGGTTACCTCGCGTACTGGATGCGCCGTTCGGGCCTGTCCGACCTGCTGCCCACGCTGGACGACACCGTGTGGGTCGGGATGAGCGGCGGCAGCATGGTGATGACGCCCGCGATCGGGGAGGAGTTCGTCGGCTGGCTGCCGCCCGACGGCGAGGACGCGGCCACGCTCGGCGTCGTCGACTTCTCGATGTTCCCCCACCTCGGCCATCCCGACCTGCCCGACAACACGGAGGCCGCGGCCGAACGGTGGGCGGCGAGGCTCGGTGGGTCCGCCTACGCCGTCGACGACGAGACGGCGTTCGTGGTCGCCGACGGCGCCGTCGAGGTCGTGTCCGAGGGGACGTGGCGGAAGCTGGCCTGACCGGCGGGCGCTGTACCTTGGCCTGCGGCGGCCGGGCACCGGCCGGCGTCACCCGGCCCGACGGCCCCCCTCAGCAGGAGACCAGCACCGCATGACCACGCACCACGACGGATACCCGGACGAGCAGGGACCGAGCCCGCTCCGCGCAGCCGCGGTGGTCGGCGTTGCGCTCATCCAGGCGGGCCTCGCCGGGCTGTTCGTGACCACCTGGTGGCGCCACGTGCAGAACGTCGTCGAGTCGCCGGAGGTGCTGCCGGCGCTCTTCCGGCTGCTGTCGGCGGTGCTGTTCGTGTGGGTCGTCGTCGCGGAGATCCGCGGGCTGGTGCGCGGACGGCGGTCGCCGCTGCTGGTGGTCTCGCTCGGGGCCGCCGCCACCGTCGTCGTGCTGCTGCTCGAGGTGCTCACGCCCCGCTGACGGTGCCCCAGGCAGAAAGAACCTGACGGAGCGGCCGGGCACCGGCGATGCTGAGGCGTGCTCCCGACGCTCGCCCCCGACGCCACCGCCGACGACGCCCGCGCCGCCCTCGAGGCCGCCGGCTGGCGGGAGATCGGAACCGGCGACTGGGCATGGGTGCTCGCGTCCCCGGACGGCACGCTCGCCGCGCGCGTCACGCCGTTCGACCCGGCGTTCCGGATGTTCGCCGACGCCTGCCTCGCCGGACCGCCGAACCCGTTCCTGGTGCGGGTGGACGACGTCGTCCCGCTCCGCCACCGCGGCTACGTCGTCGTCATGGAGCGGCTCCACCCGGCGGACGAGGGCCGCGCCCGGGACCTCGTCGCGTCCCTCGGCATCACGAGCGCGTCCGACCCGACGCCGCCCGCCGGCGCGAGCGCCGAGCTCGCCGACCACCCCGACGTCGTCGACCTGCGCCGGCGGATCGAGGACCTGCTCGCCGACGGCGCCCGCCGCTACCGGCTGTGGGGCGGCGCGGACATCCGTCCCGGCAACATCCTGCAGACCGCGGACGGCGAGCTCCGGCTCACCGACCCCGTCTTCGTGCACGGCCCCACGGTGTTCGAGTCCATCCGCGACGGCCGGGCGGACCTGCTCGCCGACTTCTCCCGCACTGACCTCGAGGACTTCCTGCGCATCCCCGCCTTCGTGCCCGGACCGGACACGGACGCGCTGCGCCGCGCGCTCGACGGCCTCGTGCTGAGCGACGCTCAGCGGACGACGTCGTAGACCACGTGCACCGCCGTCGTCGACGGCGTCGCGCTGCGCTGCACCAGGGCGTGGCGGTGGCCGCCCACGAAGAGCGGCGTCCCGTCGCCGAGGACGACGGGGGAGAGGTGCAGGCTCAGGACGTCGAGCAGGCCGGCGTCCAGCGCGGAACCGACGGTCGCGCCGCCGCCCATGAGGACGACGTCCCGGTCTCCGTCGCCGGCTTCCGCCGCCTCACGGGCCTGCGCGACGGCGTCGCGCAGGCCCGTGGTGACGAACGTCCAGAACGCGAGCCGCGTGCGTACGGGCGGGTTGCTCGTGACGACGAAGAACGGAGGCCGGCCGACCTCGCGGGCGCCGTAGCCCACCTCGTCGTTCCAGCCCTGCGGCCCGTCGACGACGTCGAACAGGTTCCGCCCCAGCACGACGGCGCCGCTGCTCGCCGTGGCGGAGCGCAGCTGCTCCCGGTCCACCGGGTCGTCGCTGAACGCCCACGTGTGCAGCGCCTCGCCGCCGTCGCCGAGGCCGTTCTCGGGCCCCGGGTTCGGCCCGGTGACGAACCCGTCCAACGAGATCGAGATGTCGCCCACCACTCTGGTCATGGATGGCGGACCGCTACGACAGCGCGAACTCATCGCCGGCCCGGGGTCGGCGAGGGAAGGGGCCTTCAGTCGACGATCCCCACGACGGCGAACGGGTCCGGTGCGCAGGACGCGCTCGGGTCGATCTCGCAGAGCGTCTTGGCGCCCTGGAGGTCGACGGAGATCCGCGCCTCGCCGATGGGCATGTCGTCCGGCACTCGGACGGTGGCCTCGGCGGCGCCAGCGTCGTCGGGATCGAGAACCGCGACGCTGGCGGAGTAGTAGCGGCTGCCGAGGTCGTCATTGCCCGTCCCATCCACCCGCGAGCCGATCGAGATCCCGTACCGGGCACCGCCCGGCAACGTGGACGAGCACTCGGCATGGTGGCCGACACCGCTGACCACGACCGTCAGCTCGTCGCCGGGAGCGGCGCTCGTCGGGTTCACGACCGGGTCCTCGGGGGAGCAGTAGGCAGTGGGGCGGAGCGCGTCGGCGAGGCCGCCGCACCCGGCGAGCACTGCTGTCACTGCGACGAGGCAGGTGGCGAGCACGCTCCGACGTCGGCTGGTCCTCGACATGGCACGAACGTAGCGGTCCTCGACCGTCGGTGGGGATGTCGAGGAGGGATCGCGGCGGCAGGGCGTCGTCGCGCCTGGCCGCCGTACGATCCGGGGAGCCCGCCCGAGACACGGAGTCCAGATGCACCCACGACCGTCGACGGTCCTCGTCCCCGCACCGCGGTCGTACGACGCCGCCTGGACACGATGGGGCATGTGGTGGCTCCCGCTCGGCCCGGCGCTCGTGGCGTGCTACGCGACGGTGATGGTGCTGACGATCCTGGTGCTGGAGCCGCTGGCGGCGATGCCCGGCATGACCCAGGCGGAGATCTTCGGGGCCCTGGCGGCGGCGGGCTGGACGGTGGCGGGCAACGTCCCGTTCCTGGTGGCGTGGGCCGCGCTCGGGGTCGGGCTGTCGGTCGCGGGGTGCACCGTCGCGCTCCGACGGCGGGTGGCCCCCGACACCGCGGTGGCGTGGCAGCTCGCCGTACTTGCGCTGGGCGCGCCGGCGTACTTCTGGGGCAGCTTCGGCATGGGCATGAACCTCGCCGACACCTTCATGATCACCGGCGGTGACCACTCCGCCGTCCCGCCGGTCCTGTACGCCGTCAGCGGCGGGGCGCTCGTGGCGCTGGTCGTGCTCCAGGTGCCGCGCGTCGTCCGACGGGTGCGGGTGCGGGTGCGGCGCGGCTGACCGCCCTCACCGCTTGGCGAGCAGCCGCGCGATGCGGGCGTGCGTCATGAACGACTGGTTCATGCGCCGGTAGGCGTGGAAGTTCAGCACCACGTGGGCGTCCTGGCGCGGGTAGAAGAACAGGTGGGTGGCGAAGTGCCCCAGCCCGCCGACGGGCTCGGGGAGCCCGCGCAGGAAGGGCGGGGTGAACTCACCGAACCGGATCGTGACGGTGCCGGCCCCGTAGTGGATGCCGCGCCGCAGCCGGTGCCGGGGCCGGCTCATCCAGGCGAGCGTCGCGGGGGAGACGAGGCGGCCACCGTGCAGGGCGCGCTGGAAGGCCACGAGGTCGGACGGCGGGGCGACGATGCCGCCGCCGGCCCAGTCGAGGCTCATGCTGAGGGCGCGGCTGAGCTCGTGGTCGCCGATCCAGAACGGCGCGACGTCGAGGGCGGCGAGGTCGTCGGGCGTGCCGACGTCGGTGTACGGGGTCGAGCTGCGCTCCATCCCCGCGGGGGCGAGGACCCGCTCGCGCAGGACGTCGTTGAACCGGCCCCCGGTGACCTCCTCCACGACCCTCCCCAGCAGGACGAAGCCCGGGTCGCCGTAGCAGAACCGCTCGCCCGGACGCCCGACGGCGGGGTGGCCGCGCACCTCGTCGAGCAGCGTCGCGGGCGTCCACCGCCGGTCGGGCCGCCCGGCCGTGACCTCGATCGAGTACGGCGTCTCGCGGAGGCCCGACGGCTCGAAGAGGTCGGGCAGCCCGCTGGTGTGCGTGAGCAGGTGCTCGACGGTGACGTCCGTGCCGAGGTCGACGCCGGGGGCCGCGGGGAGGCCGTCGAGTTCGCTCCCCGGGAGCACCTTCCCCACGGGGGTGTCGAACCCGAGGCGTCCCTGCTCGACGAGCGTCGCGACGAGCGTGGCGGTCATGACCTTGCCGACGCTGGCCGCGTGGAACGGCCGCGACCCGCCGGACTCGAGCTCCAGGCCCGGCGCGACGACGAGCACCTGAGGCGGCGGCATCGACGGGCGCCGTCGGGCGATCCTGTCCAGCGCCGACCCCAGGCGGTCGACCTCGCGTGACGTGCTCATGGCTCCTCCTCCGACATCCCCAACCTGTCTCATAGACATGTCTACTAGACAGGTCTATGAGGGTCAACGGTCTAGGGTCGGACCATGGCGCACGTGATCCTCGGGCTGCTCCTGCTGCGGCCGGCCAGCCTGTACGACCTCGTCAAGCACTTCGAGGCGTCGGTCTCGTTGTTCTACAGCGCCAGCTCGGGCAGCATCCGGCGCGCGCTGGAGACGCTGCTGACCGGCGGGCTCATCGAGGTCGCCGACGTCACGCCCGGCGCGCGCGGCCGCAAGACCTACCGCGTCACCGACGCCGGACGCGCGGACTTCCGTGCCTGGCTGACCGGCCCGGTGACGGGTCCCGACGCGGAGGCCGCCGTCCTGCCGCGCCTGTTCTTCCTCGGTCTGCTCGAGCCGGACGAGCGCGCCGCCGTGCTGCCGCGGCTCACGGCACGGGTCGAGCAGGACGTCGCGCGGCTGGAGGCGCTCGAACAGCAGCTCGCCGTGCAGGAGGTCCCCGACGAGCTCGGCGAGGTGTTCGCCTTCCAGCGCGCCACCCTCGACTACGGCCTCGCCTCGGGCCGGTTCGCCCGCGACTGGTTCCGCCGCTACGGGCGGGAGCACGACGCCGGCACGCCGTGAGCGACAGGTGGTGCGCTTGCTATTGTCGTGCCGCCGGTCAAGCAGTGGCCGGTCCGCTCTGAGCAGTGTCGGAGGCGACTGTGCCCACAGACACCACCGTGACCGGTGAGCCCTCGGGCCTCCGTGCCCCACGCCTGGTGGGCTCCTTCCGTCTCGACCTGTCGTCCGACAGCTGGACCTGGTCGGACGGCGTCTTCCGCCTGCACGGCTTCGAGCCGCACGAGGTGGTGCCCACCACGGACCTCGTCCTCGCCCACACCCACCCGGACGACCGCGACGACGTCCGCGCCGCCCTCAGGACGGCACCCGCGACGGGGGCGTTCTCGAGCGTGCACCGGATCGTGACGGCACGACGCCGCGAGCTCACGGTCGCCGTCGTGGCCAGCGCGGAGGACGACCAGCACCGCGACGAGGCGGCGGGCTACTTCCTCGACCTGACCTCGGACGTCGCGAAGCGGGCCGGCGCGCGGGCCTCCGCCGACATCCGGGCGGCGGCGACGACCCGCGGCGTCATCGAGCAGGCGAAGGGCGTGCTTGCCGTCGTCTACGACGTCGAGATCGACGCCGCCTTCGAGCTGATGAGGTCGGCGTCGAACGACCACAACGTGGCCGTGCGGGACCTGGCGAGCGCCGTCGTCGACGTCGCGCACCGCCGCGACGTCGACCGCCGCGCGACGCTCGACCGCGTGCTGCGCCGCGGCTGATCCGCGGGCGCGATCAGTCCTCGGTCCGGCGCGTCTCGACGGGCCCGGTCTCGTCCGCGAAGCTGAGCCGCCGCGCCACCACGTCCTCGGCGACGTCCTCGAGCGCGCTGCCCCGCCCGAACGCGTGCGCGCGCAGGACGGCGAGGGCGTCGTGCGGCTGCAGCCGCAGCTGCGCGGACACCATGCCCGTGGCCTGGTCCACGCGCGCCCGTGCGGACCAGCCGACCTGGTCGATCTCCCCGAGCACGGCGGTGCCGATGGCGTCCGCGAGGAACTGCGCGTCCTCGACGTCCCGCGCCAGCACCCGCCCCGGGCCGACCACGAGGCCCAGCACCCCGACCGGCTGGCCGCCGACGTGCATGGGGATGCCGAACCACCTGCCGTCGCCGGCGGCCTCGCCGGCGAGCTGCGAGAACACGGGGAACGGGTCGTCGTCCCCGAGGCCGAGGGGCGCGGAGACGATCGTGTCGTGCTCGAACGCCTGCCGCCCAGGACCCTCGCCGAGCACCTCCTGGATGCCTTCGACCCGCGCCGCGACGGCGTCCGTGCTGGTCACGGCAACCGGCTCGCCCGCCAGGGTGGCGAGCGTGAGGCTGCCACCCTGCGCGCCGAGGATCGTGGTGCACGCCCGGCACATCCGCGCCGCGACCGTCGCGTCAGGGTCGAGTCCGGCCAGGGTCCGCGCGAGCAGGCCCAGCAGCTCGGAGGTGTTCACCGATCGCTCCGTCCTGTCGCCTCCCGGCCAGTGTGGCACCGATAGGCGATGCACACGGAGCGCGACGCCGGCTCAGCGGTCGAGGTCGCCGATGACGTCGCCCTCGCCGCCCAGGACGAGGGTCCGCACGATCGCCTCGGCGACCTCCCGCTCGGTGAGCCCCCGGCGGTCCGCCGCCGTGTGCAGCACGGCGCGGGCCTCGTCCTCGGGGCAGTCGTTCGACGCCATGATCGCGCCCACCGCCTGCTCGACCGTCGCCCGGTCGGTCATGGTGCGGTACAGGCCGGCGACGGCGTCCCCGAGGTCGGCGAACTGGAGCTGGAGACGCACGGCGTCCGCCGCGAGCGCGGCGTGCCCCACGGCGGCGTCGACCAGGCCGGCGGGCCAGTCCCCGGGCGTGCGGCTGTACACGTTGATCGCCACGCGCGCGCCGGGGCCCACCTCGGCCGGGACGGCGAGCGCCTGCACGAACCCCTCGGCCTCCGCGGCCGCCTGCCAGGCCTCCCAGCCGGGCACCATGTCGGCGAGCCTCGTGGTCAGCACCGTGCCCCGCCGCATCGCGTCGATGCAGGGCCCGGTGTCGGCGCGCGCCTCGGCCTGGTCGCAGCGGCCCGCGCCGGGGGTGCTGCTGCCGGCGCGCAGCGAGATGCCGTGCTCGCGCAGGCTGATGCTCGCCTCGACGCCGTGGCCGAGCACGGCCGCGGCACGGATCGCGCACTCGTCGAGGTAGCGGGACAGGGTCATGGGCGTCACGCTACCCGCGCGCTCCGGCCCCGTCCCGCGGGTCTCCTCGACGGTGCCCGTCAGCGGTGCACCTCAGCGGCGACCGACCAGCCGGTCCACCTGGAAGAGCGTCGTCGTGCCGGAGACCTCGTTCGCGACGGCGAGCAGCGGCCGGTGGGTGGGGGAGTCCGACGCGGGAATGAACGCCAGGCCCTCGGGGCCCAGGTCGCCGGCGCCGGCCAGCGCGTCGGCGGGGGTGGCGCCGTCGTCGATCGCGTCCTCGACGGACACCCCGTAGTCGCGGTTCGAGACGTAGGTGACGAACGCGGCCCGCTCGGGCCGCGTGATGTCGTAGACCACGACGCCGCCCGCACGCTCCAGGCCGACGAAGGCGTACGTGCGACCCGACACCTCGCCGATGGTGAGGTTCTCCGGCTCGGGGCCCTTGTCGTCGCTGCGGCCGTCGCCCTTCGTCTCGGTGTGGTTGGTGTTGAACGCGTCGCCGAGCGCGCCCGCGGTGACCCGCTCGAGCTCGTCGCCGGAGTCGAAGACGAGCTCGCCGTCGGTGCTCCAGATCGAGAACGACCGGCCGCCGAAGGCGTACAGCTCCTCGTAGCAGGAGCCGTCGGCGCGCAGGCCGGACGCCGTCGTGACGTTCAGCCGGCCGAGGTCCGCGTCGCCGAGCAGGCCGGCGGCGGGGGAGTCCTCGCACACGGGCGCGAGGCCGTCGTCGCCCAGGTCCTTGACCCGCGCGGGCTCGACGTAGTCGCCCCACTCGCGGGCGTCGCCCTCGTTCGCGGTGACGAGGTAGGTCTGGCCGCGGGAGGTGTACGACGCGATCCCGTCGGGCATGTACAGCCCCCGGACGGGTACCTCGCGGACGGCGGCCCCGCCGTCCTTGTCCGAGGGATCGATGCCCTGCCCGGGCACGGAGTGGTCCTTGCTGCCGAGCGACCACAGGTCGGTGGTGCGGGCGCTGCGCAGGTCGACCTCGGCGACGGCGTTCGCCTCCTGGAGCGCGACGTACGCGGTGCGGGAGTCTTTCGACACCGTCACGTACTCGGGCTCGAGGTTGCGCGACACACGGTGCTCCAGCGACCCGTCCGGGCCGGCGACGTCCGGCCCGAAGACGCGGACGCCGTCGGGCAGCCGGTCGCCCTCGAAGGCGTGGAACGTCGCGGTGCGGACCGCGGCCTGGCGCACGGCCGGGGCCTTCCGCCCCGAGACGCGGTCGGGGAGCGCGACGACGGAGACGGTGCCCTCGGGGTCCACGCCGAAGTCGTCCGCCGGCTCGCCCTCGTTCGCGACGACGGCGCTGCGGCCGTCGGGCGTGATCGTCACCATGTCGGGCAGGGCGCCCACTCGCCACGCGCCGATCGCCTCGCCGGCGCCGGCGGCGTCGAACAGCACCAGCCAGCCGTCGGAGACCTTGTCGGGCGACTCCACCGCGACGACGCCGAGCCCGTCCGGGCGCACGGCGACCGAGTTCGCGACCGCGCCGTCGGGCACGGTCGAGCCGTCCGCGGCGCGCACCCCGGTCGTCTCGAGCGCGAAGAGCCTGCGGGGCGACGACGGGCGCCCGACGTCGAGCACGGTCACCTCGCCCGCCTGCGCGTTCACGGAGAACAGGCGCTCCGAGCGGGCGTGGTAGGCGACGATCTCCGCCGCGGACTCGTCGAACACGCCCGTGGCGTACGAGCCGAGGGGCGTGAGGGCGACGCGGGCGTCGTCGGCCGACAGCGCGACCGGGTCGGCGACGACGCCGGCGCCCGGCGTCACGTCGCGGTGGGCCGACGCGGTGAGCGCGACGGGCACGGTCAGCGTGACGGCGAGGGCGGTGGCGCAGCCGGCGACGACGGCGCGTCGCGGGGTGCGGGGGAACAGGGTGCGGGGGAGCGGTGTGCGCAAGGGGTCCTCCGGGGCCGGGGCGCGCGCCGAGCGCGCCGTCGGGGTGACCGTAGGGAGGACGGATGGCGGCCCGGGGGGCTCGGGGTGAACGGGCGCCGACCCGTCGGTGAACGACGGCCTCGCGGGCCGCTCAGGCGGGTGTGCCGGTGTCCGTGCGCACGCCGTCGCGGCCGAGCTGCACGATGCGCCACACCGCGCCGGCGAGCAGCACCACGAGTGCCAGGTTCCGCAGCCCCTCGACGATCACCATCGCGGGCTGCCCGCCGAGGAACTCGCCGTACGCCACCGGGTAGACGATCTGCGTGCCGAGCGCGGCCAGCAGCACCCCGACCGCGGGCGGCCCCCACAGCCGCCGCGTGCCGGGGCCGGCCAGGGCGACCGCGGCGGCCAGCGGCGGCCCGATCCACGCCACGAACTGCGGCGAGCCCACCTTGTTGAACACGATGAGCGACAGGAGCAGGGCGGCGGTGCTGAGCAGCAGGACGTCGCCGGCGTGGTCGGGACGGCGGCGCGCCGTCCACCACGTGAGCGCGGCGATCAGCAGCACCGCGACCGGCAGCAGCCAGTCGAGCAGGGTCGCGACCTGCCGGGCGGTGTCGCCCTGCACCTCGTAGGTGAAGATCACGTCGTTGTAGTCGATCCGCACCGACGGGTCCCACAGTCGCGCCACGCTGAACCAGGTCGCGAACACCGACTCCGCCTGCAGCGTGCGCGCCTCCTGCTGGCCGAACACGCTGAACGCGCGCTGCCCCGCGCCGCCCGCCAGGGCCAGCCCCACCACCACGAGGCTGACCGCCGCGCCCGGCACCACGACCTGCCGCAGCACGTCGCGCCAGCGGGCGCGGGTCGCGGCCAGCGCCACGACCACGGCACCCGGCGCGATCTTGATCCATGCGCCCGCCGTGGCGACGGCGGTCGCGAGCGTCGGGCGGCGTGCCGCGACCGCGAGGGAGATCAGGATGAGCGGCGCGACGACGCCGTCCAGCCGGCCCAGGAAGATCGGCCCGAGGGCGAGCAGGAAGGCGAGCCACCACCAGGCTCCGAGCACTCCGCGCGGCGCGGACCGCACCAGCACCACCGTGGCCACGGCGTTCAGGGCCACGACCATCGCCGTCCAGACGATCTCGTAGCCCAGCAGGCCGTCGGTCACGAGCGCGGGCAGCGTGACCGGGACGAGCGCCCCCGCGGGGTACACCCAGTCGTAGTCGAGGACCGGCCACTGCCCGGTGTCGAGCCCGTGGCGGGCCCACCACTCGTAGAGCGTGACGTCGCCGTAGATCGTGTAGCCCCAGGTGATGGCCTGCCCGACCACCCAGGCGTGCACGGCGACGAAGCCGAGCGCCAGCAGCCACCGGGACCTCAGCACGGCGCCGAGGGGACCGGGGGCGTTCCGCGCGGCGGAGGTCTGCGTGGATGGCACGCCCGACATGGTGACAGACCAGGCTCACCGCCGCCCCGGAGCCTCCACGGGGATGCGCGATGCGGGTATGGACGTCTAAGGTTTCGGATAGCCGAAATTTCTCGATCCCCCCGGAGGACCGCATGAGCCGACCGACCCTCGACCGACCCGCCCAGGGGGTGCGTCACGCGCGCCTGGTGACCCTGCTCGGGCCGGCGTTCGTCGCGGCCATCGCCTACGTCGACCCGGGGAACGTCGCCGCCAACCTCACGGCGGGGGCGCGGTTCGGGTACCTGCTGGTGTGGGTGCTGGTCGTCGCCAACGTGATGGCCGTGCTGGTGCAGTACCTGTCCGCCAAGCTCGGGGTGGTCACCGGGCGGTCGCTGCCCGAGGTGCTGGGCGAGCGGCTCTCCCGGCGCGGCCGGATCGCCTACTGGGCGCAGGCGGAGGTGGTCGCGATGGCCACCGACGTCGCCGAGGTGATCGGCGGCGCCATCGCCCTGCACCTGCTGTTCGGGGTGCCGCTCGTGCTCGGTGGGATCATCACCGGCGTCGTGTCGATGCTGGTGCTCGCCGTGCAGCAGCGCCGCGGCCAGCGCGTCTTCGAGACGGTCGTGACGTCGATGCTCGGGGTCCTCACCGTGGGGTTCTGCGCCGGCCTGTTCTTCTCGCCGCCGGACCTGGGCGCGGTGCTCGGCGGGCTCGTGCCGCGCCTCGACGGCCCGGAGTCGGTGCTGCTCGCCGCGTCGATGCTCGGCGCCACGGTCATGCCGCACGCGATTTACCTGCACTCCTCGCTCGCCCGCGACCGCGTGCGCCACGACGCCCGGGTCGAGCGTCGCCACGCCCTGGCCGCGGGAGCCGAGGGGCGCGACGACGTGGTGGGGGAGGACGACGTCGCCGTGCCGGGTCCGCCCTCGCCGCCGGTGATCCGTCGCCTGCTGACCGCCACGCGCTGGGACGTCGTCGCCGCGCTGGTGCTGGCGGGCAGCGTGAACATCGCGATGCTCCTGCTCGCGGCCGCCAACCTTCCGGGCCGCACCGGCACCGACTCGATCGAGGGCGCGCACGCGGCGATCGAGTCGTCGCTCGGGCCCGCCGTCGCCGTGCTGTTCGGCGTGGGGCTGCTGGCGTCCGGGCTGGCGTCGACGTCGGTGGGTGCCTACGCCGGCGCCGAGATCATGTCGGGCCTGCTGCACGTGCGCGTCTCGCTGCTCGCGCGGCGGCTGGTCACCCTGGTGCCCGCGATCGTGCTGCTCGCGACGGGGGTGTCGCCCACGTGGCTGCTGGTCGTGAGCCAGGTGGTGCTGAGCTTCGGCATCCCGTTCGCGATGGTCCCGCTGGTGCGGATCACGCGCGACGCCGGCCTGCTCGGCGGCTTCCGCAACGGCCTCGTCACCCAGCTCGCGGCGTGGGCGGTGGCCGCCGTCATCGTGGCGCTGAACGTCGCGCTGCTCTGGCTGACGTTCACCGGCTGACGCCGACGGCGACGGGCGGGCCCGCGGCCCGCCCGTCGCCCGGGCGGCTAGCGCGCGATCAGCGCGAAGACGCCCCAGCCGAAGTGCGTGCGTGCCCCGGCGGCGTACTGCTGCGGCTCGGTCGCCAGCAGGCCGCGGACCTCGTCGTGCAGCTCGTCGTCCGGGTGGGCGTCGGCCCAGCGCCGCATGGTCAGCCACTGGGGCGTCATGTAGCGGTCCCAGGACTCCTCGGTCGCGCAGACCATCTCGACGACGTCGTACCCCAGGGCGCCGAACGACGCCAGGAGGTCCGGCAGCGTGAGGTAGTCGTCGGCCGACCGCACCCCGCAGGCGGCGAGGGCCTCCGGCGTGGTGGGCACCGTGCGCCAGTACGGCTCGCCGACCAGCAGCAGGCCCCCGGGTGCGAGGCTCCGTCGCAGCAGGTCGATCGTGCCGGGCACTCCGCCGCCGATCCACGTCGCGCCGACACACGCGGCGACGTCCACGGGCTCGTCGACGACGTAGCCGGACGCGTCGGCCTCGACGAACGGACCAGGTCGCCCACGCCGAGCTCGGCGGCGCGCGCCCTCGCGTCGGAGACGAAGTCCGGGTTGAGGTCCACGCCGAGCCCGGTGATCCGGTGGTCACGGGCCCAGGTGCTCAACAGCTCGCCCGACCCGCAGGCGAGGTCGAGCACGGGAGCCCCGGCGGGCAGCTCGAGGGCGGCCCCGAGGCCGGCGAGCTGCCCCTCGGTCAGCGGGTTGTGGATCCGGTGGCGAGACTCCCGGACGGAGAAGATTCGAAGGTCGGACATGGTGATGCTCCTTGGACGGTTGCGACAGGGTTGCTCGGGTGGGAGCGGGCGGTTCCGCTCACCGACGTCGAGACCGTCATCGGGCATCAGGTCCTTCCTGGTGTCGCCCTGTCGGCCGGAGGCGCAGGGCGTGGCTCCGTGCGAGCCGGCCCCGACGCTACGTCCACCACGGTGCGCGGGCCAGGGAATTCCGGGCCCGCGCCCCCTCGCGCTACCTGCCGAGCGCGGCCTCCAGCCGGTCGACGAACGCGGCCTGGGCGCTGACGACGAGTCGCCGCGCGTCGTCGGGCCCCCACCAGGCCACCCGGTCGATCTCGGGCACCTCGATCCGCTTCCCCGACCGCGGCGGCCACTCGATCTCGACGGTGTTGCTGCGGACCTGGTCCAGGTCCGGGCCCGGCGCGGGCCACTCGCGCGCCCACGCGAGGACGCGCTTGCCGGACCTCTGGCGGACCTCGCCGAGGTCGATGTCGGTGCCGACGCCGGGGGACGACGGCGCGGGGAGCGGCAGCCCGAGCTCCTCCGCCGCCTCGCGCAGCGCGGCGGCGTGCGGCTCCTCGTCGGGTTCGAGCTCGCCCTTGAGCACCGTCCACGCACCCTCGTCCTTGCGCGCCCAGAACGGTCCGCCCATGTGCCCGAGCAGGACCTCGAGGCCACCGTCGCCCGTGGTGCGGTAGAGCAGGAGGCCTGCGCTCGTCGTCGCCATGGTCTCAGTGTGACCCGGGGCTCCCTCGAGGGGCTCGTCCTCCCCTCGACGCAGGGGCGTGAGACGGAGTATCGCTTGACGTGAGACCCGGTCGCGGGTGACGATGGTGGAGGACCGGCGCCGACCACCACCAGCCTCGGACGGCGCCGGTCCACACTCCTCACCGGGCCCGGAACGCCGGACCCCCGCGCAGAGAGAGGTCGTCGATGACCCGCAGCTCGTCCCGTGATGTCCCCGTCATGCCCGGCGTGACCGCCCCCGACTACGACGTCTCGCAGCCGCTGGACCTCGACTACGTGGGCGCCTTCGCCGACGTGAAGCCGCAGGAGCGCGCCCATCAGCTCGCCGTCCGCGAGTTCGTGCAGGCGGACGTCCTGCCCGTCATCGACGGCTACTGGGAGCGCGCCGAGGTGCCGTTCGAGCTCGTGAAGAAGCTCGCCGAGCACGACTTCCTGCGCGACGGCGTCGACGTCCCCGGCCGCCCGTCGGTCTCGTTCATGGCCGAGGGCCTGGCCAGCATGGAGATGTCGCGCGGCGACGGCTCGGTCGCCACCATCTGCGGCGTCCAGGGCGGCCTCGCGCTGCGGTCGATCATCATGCACGGCTCGCCCGAGCAGATCGAGCAGTACGCCGAGCCGATGGCGCGCGGGGAGATCCTCGGCGCGTTCGCGCTCACCGAGCCCACCCACGGCTCGGACTCCGTCTCGCTGGAGACCACGGCACGCAAGGTGACCCGCGACGGGGTCGAGGGCTACGTCCTCGACGGCGAGAAGAAGTGGATCGGGTTCGGCTCCTGCGGCGACATCACCGTCGTCTGGGCCCGGCTCGTCGGCGACGACGGCGACAACCAGGTGCACGGCTTCATCGTCCCGCAGGACGCCCCGGGCTACACCGCCACGACGATCGAGGGCAAGGTCTCGCTGCGCGCCATCTGGCAGGCGCACATCGTGCTCGACGACGTGTTCGTCCCCGCGAGCGCGGCGCTGCCCGGCGCGACGTCGTTCAAGGCGACCGCCGCCGTCCTGTTCGCCACCCGCCTCGCCGTCGCCTGGTCCGCCGTCGGGCACGCCGTCGCCTGCTACGAGGCGGCCGCCGCGTACTCGACCCAGCGCATCCAGTTCGGCCGCCCGCTGGCCAAGAACCAGATGGTGCAGGAGCGGCTCACGCGCATGCTGTCCCTGGTCACGCAGATGCAGCTGCTCGTCGCACAGATCACCCGCCTCGCCGACGCCGGCACGCTCACGGGCGAGCAGGCGTCGCTCGCGAAGTACACGACGACGCGGCAGGCCCGCGAGGTCGCGTCGATCGCCCGCGACATGCTCGGCGGCAACGGCATCCTCCTCGGCAACCGCGTCGCGCGGCACTTCGCCGACCTCGAGGCCCTGCACACCTACGAGGGCACCGAGTCGATGCAGGCGCTCATTGTCGGTCGCGACATCACGGGGGTCTCGGCCTTCGCCTGACACCCCGCGGCGTCGTCGACCCGCAGGCCCCCGTCTCTCACCTGGAGAGACGGGGGCTTGACGCATTCCTGGGCCGCTGTCAGAGTCGGGCGCTGGAAATCGTTTTCGATGCCACGACGAGGTGGAGGTTGCGATGCGGCTCAGGCAGGTCTGCCTGACGGTGGGGGTTCTGGCGCTGTCGACGGCGGTGGCGGCGTGCGGCTCGACGACGGTGCCTGCGGCCGAGCCGGACACGTCCTCCGGCCCGCCGGTCCAGGGCCTCACGGCCTGGTCGCTCTCCGGCGGCAGCGACATCGTGCTGGAGCGGTCCTTCGAGAGCTGGAACGACGAGCACCCCGACCGGCCGTTCGAGGTGGGCTGGCTCGAGAACGACGTCTACAAGGACGAGATCCGCGCGGCCATCGATGCGGACGCGGCGCCGACGCTCGTCTACGGCTGGGCCGGGAGCGACCTCGCGGGCTACGTGGCCGACGGGGACGTCCTCGACCTCACCGGCCGGGTGGACCCCGCGCTCGACAAGGCGCTGCCCTCCGTCGCGAAGAACGGCACCGTGGACGGGCGCACCTACGCCGTCCCCGCCAACCAGACCCAGCCGGTGCTGCTCTACCACAACGCGGACGTGCTGGCCCAGGCCGGGATCGAGCCGCCGGAGACGTTCGACGACCTGCTCGACGCCGTGCCCGCGCTCCGGAAGGCGGGCGTGCGGCCCGTCGCGCTGGCGGGCGGGAGCCGCTGGCCCGAGCTGATGTACCTGCAGTACCTCACCGACCGGATCGGCGGACCCGAGGTCTTCCAGCGCGTCGTCGCGGGCGAGCCGGACGCCTGGTCCGACCCCGCCCTCGTCGAGGCGCTCCGCAAGATCCGCGCGCTCGTCGACGCGGGCGCGTTCGGCGACGACTTCACGGAGGTCACGGCGGACTCGAGCGGCGACGTCGGGATGCTCGTGTCCGGGAGCGCGGCGTTCCTGCTGCAGGGGGCGTGGATCTATCCGGACCTCGTCACCTCCATGCCCGAGCTCGTCGCCGCGGGCGGCATCGGCTTCGGCGCGTTCCCCACCGTGGAGGGCGGCGTCGGCGACCCGGACAACGTCGTCGGCAACCCCGCGAACTTCTGGTCCGTGTCCGCCTCCGCGTCGCCCGCCGACCAGCAGGCGGCGATCGACTTCCTCAACGCGGAGACCTACTCCGAGCGGGCGGTCGACACGTTCCTCACGGTCCGCACCGTGCCTCCCGTGCGGGGGATCGACGAGCGGCTCACGGACGGCGACAGCGCGGAGTACCTGCGGGCGGTGTACGAGATGGTCGACTCGGCCCCGCACTTCCAGCTCTCCTGGGACCAGGCCGTCCCGTCCGACCAGGCGGCGGCGCTGCTCGACCACCTCCACCAGGTGTTCACCGGCGAGCTGGACCCCGAAGGGTTCGTCGACGCCATGAACGACACCCTCTGAGCGGTCAGGGCCCGAGGTCGGTCGTGACGACGTCGGGGAGGCCGAGACGGAGCCAGAACTCTCCCGCGGGCGGGCCCGGGGCGACACGGCCGATCGAGACCAGCCACGCCGTGAGCACCATGCCGTGCGTCGCGACGACCAGATCGCCGCCGGCGGCGTGAGCGCGCACCGCAGCATCGAACCGGCGGGCCGCGTACGTCGCGGACTCCCACCCGGCGTGCCGGTCGTCGGGCATGCCCTCGACCCAGGCACGGCGGATCTCGCGGAAGCCCGGGGACACCTGTTCGGGAGGGCGCCAGACCTCCGCGAAGCGCGGGTCCGTGGGGACGTCGGCGACGCCGAGCGCCCGGGCCAGCGTCTCGACCGCCTTGAGCTCGTCGCTCGCGACGGCGGTCGTCCGGTCCGGTAGTCGGAGCCCGCGTGCCGTCGCGCGGCCGGCCGGGGAGAGCGGCCACAGGCTCGCAGGAGTGTCGTCGCGGATCGCGGGCGCCGCGTGTCGCACCAGGGTGATCCGCACCTCGTATCAGCCGGACGTGGCCGTCACGGCGGGCACCATGACGGCCACCATGACGGCGGTCTGCATCTCGTCCACGGCCTTCTTCACAGCCGTGCTCGCCCAGCTCCCCGCGGCGAGCTCCTTGGCGCGTGCCTCCGCCCGCCGCCGGTCCTCGGGCGCGACGAGGCGGCGGACGAGCGGCGTGCCGTTCGCCGTCGCGAGGAGCGCCGCGGTGCGGGCGTCGGGGTCGCGGAGGCCGAGCAGCACCTCGCAGCAGGTCGCGCGCAGCCGCGTCTCGTGGGAGGCGTCGGCGGCGGGCCACGACGTCGTCGGGAAGATCCAGAGGACCGTCTCGTCCTCGCGCCGCAGCACCCCGCGTGCCGCGAGGCCGGCCAGCAGCGGCTCGCGCAGCCCCTTGGCGAGCGGTGCGATCAGGCTCTTCGGCGCGCGTGGCAGGGTCCGCACGAGCGCCAGCGCGTGGTCGAGGGCGGGGTGCCCCGTCGGGGACGCGTCGCGTGCGACGACCCGGCCGGCGGGCACCCGTCGACCGTCCAGGTCCGCGCCCCCCGACGACGTGACGTCGACCCGGCCCATCAGGGCGAGCTCGACGAGCAGTGCCCCCGCGAGCCGGTAGTCGAGCTGGGTCCGCTCGAGCGTCGGGCGCCCGGTCGCGTCGTCGTACGCGAGCAGCAGCAGGTCCTCGGCGATGATCACCCGCCGATCCTGGCGGACGGACGGCCTATGGTCCAGGAGTGACCGACGACCTCGCCCGCGCGGACGCCCGCTGGGATGACGACCCGAGCGCGGGGGAGTGGATCTCGCCGCTGCTCGGGGAGTTCGGTCAGAGCCTCGGCCACGCCGTACCGCAGGCGTACGCGGCGTATGCCGTGGTGCCCCTGCCCCGGGACGACGAGGGCGACGTCGACCTGGACGCGGTCCCGGAACGCCTCGACGTGCTGCTCGACCTGCTCGACCCGTGGACCGGCGGGGCACCGCTGCACGGCACGCTCTGGGAGGGGTGGCCGTCCCTCTACGACCGGGGTGGCGGGGTGGCGTCGTCGGGGACCGCCGTCGGGCTCGCCTGGGACTCGGACGGGCCGGAGCCCACGGCCGAGGAGGTCGCCGAGGCGAAGCGCGAGGCGGAGGCGGACCTGCTCGCCCGGCTGGTCGCGCGGCCCTCCGCCGACCGGCTCCTGCTGCCCCACCGGGGTTACCACGTCTGGACGGGGGTACCCCGGTCGGTCAGCGCGCTCCTCGACCTCGTCGAGCTGCCCTCGCACGTCTGGCCCGAACACCGGGCGTGGTTCCTCGGGCTGCCGATCTACACCGCCGAGGGGGCGCTGGGCGGGGCCCGCGGAGCTGGTGGCCACCGTCCTCGACGACGCGCGTCTCGGTGCCCGCGCCGCAGCGCCGGGCACCGAGCTCGACATCGACGACTGACGGGCGGCGCCGTCAGGGTGCGACGGCGGGCGTCGTCGTCCCCGTCTCGGCCTGCTCGCGCCGGTGCACGCGCCACCAGACGAAGAACCCGGTCAGGGTGAAGACGCCGTAGAACACGTACATCAGCGCCGTGGCGTAGTACCCGGCCGACCAGAGCAGGGGTACGCCCACGACGTCGACCGCCACCCAGACGAGCCAGAACTCGACCCACCCCTTGGCCATGCCGTACGTGGCGATGAGGGAGCCCATGAAGATCCACGCGTCCGACCACACGGGCTCGTACGAGCCGAGGGCGCGGAACAAGGGGGTGAGCAGCAGGGTGCCGCCCACCATGACGACGACGATCCCGATGCGTTCCCGCCAGGACGCCCAGTGCGGGTGCACCGCGGCACCCCCGTCGGCGGGGATCCTGCCGTCGGCGCGCACGTCCAGGGCGGCGCGCTCGGTCCGCCGCCACTGCACCCAGCCGTAGATCGAGACGATGAGGAACATCACCTGCCGGCCGGCCTGGCCGAGCATGTCCGCGCGGCTCGAGTCGCCGAACCACGAGCCCATGAAGACGGTGAACAGGACGAGGTTGCCGACGATGCCGACGGGCCACGCCCACACCTTGCGCCGCATGCCGCCGAGCGCGGAGGCGAGGCCGAAGCCGTTGCCGACGATCTCGCGCCACGACATGTGCTGGTCACCGATGGTCAGCGTGGCGTTGAAGAACGTGTCGATCACGTCCATCGTTCACTCTCCCGGTCCGAGGTGCGGCGTCCGGGGGTGAGGGTCGGCGCTCGCCGCGTCGGGCCCCGTGGGGCCGTCGTCGACGACACGACGCCCGGCGGCACCCACCCTGTCGGGCGCGTGCCGCACGTGCTTCCTCCCATCCGGACTTTGACCGTCGGCCCTGGAATCACACCAGGTCAGCCGGCCTCTCCCCGCGTCTGCGGGTGGAGGCCGGGTCGCGGGCTGTCACCGCCGGCTCGGAATTTCACCGACCCCGGAGCACGTACGTGCGTGTCTTTCCGCCACCGGAGGTCCCGGCGGCGTCCTGCACAACTCAGGATGCCACAGCGGCATTCCCCGCCGTCGCCGTCGCCGTCGCCGTCAGCCGCCGGACGCGCAGCGCGGCTCCGTGGCGTCCGGGGCGCACATGGTGAGGGAGACGTGGTTCGTGAGCTCGCCCCGCCGTCCGTCCGCCACGAAATCGAGGGTGAGCTGTGCCGAGTACGCGGCGGGGGAGGTGCGGGTCACCTCGACGTGGACCTGGTCGGGAGGGTCCTCGTCGCAGACGGCCAGGACGTCGTGCGCGATCGCGCCGAGGCCGTTCTCGTCCAGCGTGCCCTCCGCACCACCCACGCCGTTCGACGGGTCGGCCGGCTGCCCGACCGTGAACCGCCGCACCACCAGGCCGGAGCCGGGGTCCGGGACGACGGCGGTCACCGTGCCGCCGCTGCTGTCCCTCAGGCAGACCTCCGCGACCATGATCGTGTGGACCTCGCCGTCGGCGACGTCGGAGACGCCGATCTCGGCGAGGATCCCGTCGCCGTCGCCCCCCGGGGTGCTCACCCGTGGGGTTCCCGAGCAGCCGCCGAGGGCCGTCGCCAGGAGGGTGGCGAGGAGGGCGCCGGCCGCCGCGGTGACGTGCCGTGGTGCTCGTGCCGCCATCGGTGCCCCCAGGGTCTCGTCGCCCCGGGTGCCGGGTGTCTGGAAGGTAGCGGTGCGGGGCGGCCCCGGCAAGAGGTGCGCGGGGCGGCTCAGGCCAGCGCGTCGCGGACGGCGCGCGCGACGTCGTCCGGCCCGGCCCCGGGCTCCAGCACCGTGACCACGACGCGCCGCCCGTCGCCGCCCGTCGCGACCGTCCGTGCCTCGCCCGGGCCGTCGACGGTGTCGGCGTCGGCCGCCGGAGCGTCGGCCGACGGCTCGCCGTCGCCGTGCGGGAACGGGGCGCCGGCGGCGCGTCGGAGGTCGGCGAACGCCTCCTCCAGCTCGGGACGCAGGTCGAGGTGGGGGTTGCGCAGCCAGCGGCGCAGGATCGCGTTGTGCACCGCGACGACGGACGCCGCGAACGCGATCGACATCGTGGTGGTGGACCGGTCCGGCGGCAGCGTGTCGCGCAGGTAGGCGGTGAAGGCGCGCTCGTAGCGGTGCGTCGTGACCAGCTCGCGGTCGCGCAGCGCCGGCACCTGCTGCAGGAGCTGGTGCCGGGCGATCGACGTCTCGCGCTGGCCGACGTGGTGGTCGAAGACGAGCCGGGCGGCCCGGCAGACCTCGAGGTATGGGTCGGTGGTCGGGTCCCACGCCCGCTCGGGCGCGCGGCCGGACTCCTCGCTCGCCCTCGCCTCGGGGCGGGTCTCCGCGAGCATGACCACGACCTCCTCCAGGAGCAGCTCGTGGTCGGCGAAGACCACGTCCTCCTTGGAACGGAAGCGGCGGAAGAACGTCGCGCGGCTGACGCGGGCGGCGTCGGCGATCTCCTCGACGGTGGTCTGCTCGTAGCCCTGCCGGGAGAAGAGGTCGATCGCGGCGTCGACGGCCTGGGCGTGGGTGTGCGTCCGGACGGCGGTCATGCCAGGGAGATTACTCCGGGGACCCGTTCCCACCCGACGACGTCCGCCCGTCCTGCCCGTCCAGCAGCAGCCGGTAGAACCGGAAGAAGCCGAAGTCGTCGACGGGCAGCACCTCGACGCCGGCGAAGCCCGCCTCGAGCGCGTACCGGCGGAGCGTGGCGGGTCGCATGACGGTGCCCGTCGCGGCGGAGGGCCACGACGACAGGCTGTCCGGCAGGCACACGAACAGGCTGTAGCCGTACATGATCCGGTCGACGTCGTCGGCCGGCGCCCGGAACTCCTCGGCGACCGCCTCGTCCATCACCACGACGACGCCGTCGGGCCGCACCGACTCCCGGACCGCCTCCAGCACGGCGACGGGTCGCGGCATGTCGTGCAGGCACTCGAAGGCGAACGCCGCGTCGAACGGCTCGGCGGTGCGCAGCTCCGCGGCGTCGGACAGGTGGAAGGTGACGCGTTCCTCGAGCCCGCGCCGGGCCGCGGCGACCCGGGCCGCCTCCACGGACGGCCGGTCGAGGTCCACCCCGTGCAGCTCCGCCGTCGGGAACGCGCGCGCGAGCGCGAGCGTCGACCAGCCGAACCCGCACCCCACGTCGACGACACGGGCCCCGGGACGGCTCAGCACCTCGCGCACCGGCTCGACGGCCGTCAGGGCGGAGGCGAGACGGTGCTCGAACCAGGGGCGGTTGACGTCGGCCTGTGCGCGCCGGGCGTCGTCCCCGAGCTGGTCCCACGACACCCCGCCGCCGGTGCGGTACGACCGCAGCAGGTGCGGGAGCTGGGGCCCCACGGCGCCGACGAACCGCGCCAGCGGCGCGAGGTAGGACAGCGACTGGGGGTCGGCCAGCACCTCGGCGTGCGCCTCGGGGAGCTCGAAGGTGCGGTCCGCGGACCGGGTCCCGTCGGACGACCCGGCGGGCTCGTGGGCCACGAGGATCCCCGTGGCCGCCTGCTGCTCCAGCCACTCGCGGGCGTAGCGCTCGGACGTGCCGGTCGCGGCGGCCAGCTCCGCGGACGTCTGGGGTCCCGACGCGTCGAGCGCGCGGTACCAGCCGAGCGAGTCCCCGACGTACACCGCCAGGGTGTCGATCGCGCCCAGCGTCGCGCCGAACAGCCGGTCGGCGAACTCCTCCACGGCCGTCGTCTCGGCGGGCGTGGCGTCGGGTGTGGCGGTGGTCGTGGTGGTGGTCGTCCCGGTGGACCGGGTCACGTCCGACATGGCGACGCCTCCGTCCCGGGGCCCGCGCGCCGCACGGGCCGCCTCGGTGCGCCGGTCGGCCGCGGCGCCTCCCACTCGACGGTAACCGTGGGGTTCGGCCCCCGTCGATGCCTCGGGCGGGTGACTCTTCGGTCGTCCGGTCGGTCGTCCGGTCGGTCGTCCGGCTCAGCGGCGGCGGCGCTCGCGACCGTCGTCCGGCTCCCCGCGGCGGCGCTCGTCGAAGCCCGCCTCGGCGGGGCGGCGGGCCCGCTGCAGGTACCGGATCTCGCGCACCGCGACCCCGGCGGCGATGAAGAACGGGATCCACGCCCAGACCTTGCCGCGCAGCACGACCCACAGCATCGCGAGCGCGACGACGCACGCCCCGACCACGGTCCACACGCTCGCCCACCGCACCTTGCGCACGGGCCGAGGCTACCGCTGCGCCCTCCCGCGGAACACGTGCCCCCGGCATGGGTAGGGTGGCGGTCGTGACTTCCGGGACCACCACCGCGCCTGAGACCACCGCCGCCCCCCGCACGACCGTCCCCGTCGTGGACGTGTACGTCGACCCGCTGTGTCCGTTCGCGTGGATCACGTCGCGCTGGGCGCTCGAGGTCGCGGAGCACCGGGACGTGGAGCTCACGTTCCGCCTGATGAGCCTGTACCTGCTGAACAAGGACCGGGACATCCCGGCGGACTACCGGGCGAGGATCGAGGCCTCGCGTGGCATCGGTCGCGTCGCCGCGGCGGTGCAGACGGAGCACGGCCCGGAGGCGTTCAGCACCTTCTACACCGCGGCCGGCACGCGCATCCACCCCGGCGGCCGCCGGGACGACCTCGACGCCGTCGCCGCGGAGGCCCTGGCCGAGGCCGGCCTGCCCGCGTCGCTCGCCGACGCCGCGAGGTCGGACGCCTACGACGCCGCCCTCGCCGTGTCGCACGAGGAGGGCATGAAGCCGGTGGGCGAGGACGTCGGCACGCCGACGATCCACGTCGACGGCGTGGCGTTCTTCGGCCCGGTCCTCACGCGCATCCCGCGCGGTGAGGACGCGCTGCGGATCTTCGACGGCGCCGTCGCGCTCGCGTCGTTCCCGGACTTCTTCGAGCTCAAGCGGTCGCGCACCAGCTCGCCGACGTTCGACTGACCTCCCCGCTCCACCCCCACCACCTCCCCGCACCACCTCCCCGCATCACCGAGAGGCGAACCGTGACCCTCGACCTGCGTGTCTTCACCGAGCCCCAGCAGGGTGCGTCGTACGACGACCTGCTCGCCGTCGCGAAGGCGACCGAGACGCTCGGCTTCAGCGCGTTCTTCCGCTCCGACCACTACCTGACGATGGGCGGCGACGGTCTTCCGGGCCCCACCGACGCGTGGACGACGCTCGCCGGCCTGGCCCGCGACACCTCCACCGTGCGCCTCGGCACCCTCGTCACGTCGGCCACGTTCCGCCACCCCGGCGTGCTGGCGATCCAGGTGGCGCAGGTGGACCAGATGTCCGGCGGCCGCGTGGAGATCGGCCTCGGCGCCGGCTGGTTCGCGCGCGAGCACGAGGCGTACGGCATCCCGTTCCCGGCGAAGCGGTTCGGGCTCCTGGAGGAGCAGCTGGAGATCCTCACCGGCCTGTGGGGCACGCCGGTGGGTGGCTCGTACTCGTTCGACGGCGAGCACTACACGCTCGTCGACTCGCCGGCGCTGCCCAAGCCCGCCCAGGCGAAGATCCCGGTCATCGTGGGCGGCGGCGGTCCGACGCGGACGCCGGCCCTCGCCGCCCGGTTCGGCGACGAGTACAACCAGGCGTTCCCCGAGCTGGACACGGTCGCGCCGCGCATCGGCGTCATCAACGAGGCGCTGGCGGCGGCGGGCCGCACGCCGGACTCGATCGTGCAGTCCGTCGCCCTGGTGCTCGCGGTCGGCAAGGACGAGGCGGAGTTCACGCGGCGCGCGGCGGCGATCGGCCGCGAGCCGGCCGAGCTGCGCGAGCACGGCGTCGCCGGCACCGTCTCCGAGGCCGTCGACCTGCTCGGCTCCCTGCGCGACCAGGGGATCCAGCGCGTGTACCTGCAGGCGCTCGACCTGCACGACCTCGACCACCTGGACCTGGTGGCGCGCGAGGTCGCGACGCAGCTCTGAGACCCGGCGCGAGCCTGTGACCTGCGGCGACAGTCGGTCAGGGCGACAGTCTCGCCAGCTGGACTCACCCCCGCCGAACCCGTGACAAGGGGGCGCGCCGGGGTTAGGTTCGCGACAGACGACGAGGTGGCCCGCTCTCCGGAGCGGGTCACCTCGACTCGTTCAGGGCCCACGTCGCGCCCGCTGCAGGCCAGCAGGACCGTCACGACGCAGCCGTCGCACGGACGACGCCGTCCACGCTCCCCGCCGCACGACCGCGCCCGCCCGGAGGACACGCCATGTCCGTCTCCGAGTTCGACCGTCTCGTCGTCACCCCGCGCCGCACCGAGCACGTCCGCTCCCGCCCGCACGGCCCGCTCCCCGTGGAGCCGCCGCGCCCCACCGCTCCGCCGAGGGACGAGAACGCCGCCTCGCGGTCGCCGTCGCTCGCCCTGATCATGCTGCTCGCGACGCTGGGCGTCGTGGCCTATGCCGTCTTCCTGCTCAACCCCGCGAACCGCGGGGACGCCCTGCCGTACGCCATGGTGATCACGGCGGAGACCGTTCTCGTCGTGCAGGCGCTCCTCGCGATGTGGACCGTGCTCTCCAGCGGCTACGACCCGCGCGGGTTCTCGTTCCACCACGCGCAGGACCGCCTGTTCGACCTGCCCGAGATCGTGCGGGACGAGGCCGAGGACGACCCCACGCGCTGGAGCCTGTACCTGCACGACAGACCCGTGACCGTCGACGTCTTCGTCACGACGTACGGCGAGAGCCTCGACACCGTCGCGCGCACGGTGCGCGCCGCCGTCGCCCTGCGCGGCCGGCACCGCACCTGGGTGCTCGACGACGGCCGCTCCGACGACGTGCGCGACCTCGCCGCCACGCTCGGCGCCCGCTACGTGCGCCGCCTGTCGAGCCACGGGGCCAAGGCCGGCAACGTCAACCACGCGCTGACGATCGCCAAGGGGGACTACTTCGTCATCCTCGACGCCGACTTCGTGGCCAGGCCGGAGCTCCTGGTCGAGACGGTCCCGTTCTTCGTCTCCGACGACGTCGCCTTCGTGCAGACCCCGCAGACGTACGGGAACCTCGACAACCTCATCTCGCGCGGCGCCGGCTACATGCAGGCGGTGTTCTACCGCTTCGTGCAGCCCGGCCGGAACCGTTTCAACGCGGCGTTCTGCGTCGGCACCAACGTGGTCTTCCGCCGGGCGGCGGTCGACGACATCGGCGGCATGTACACCGACTCCAAGTCGGAGGACGTCTGGACGTCGCTGCTGCTGCACGAGCGCGGCTGGCGCACGGTCTACATCCCGACCGTCCTCGCGGTGGGCGACACCCCCGAGACCGTCGAGGCGTACACCAAGCAGCAGCTGCGCTGGGCCACCGGCGGCTTCGAGATCATGCTCCAGCGCAACCCGCTGAGCCCGCGGCGCCGGCTCACCCTCGACCAGCGCCTCCAGTACACGGTCACGGCCACGCACTACCTGTCGGGGATCGCGCCCCTCGTGCTGCTGCTGGTGCCCCCGCTGCAGATCTACCTGGACCTCACGCCGATGGACCTCGCGATCTCGCCGGGCACCTGGTTGCTGTACTACCTGGGCTTCTACGGCATGCAGATCGCGATCGCGTTCTTCACGCTCGGGTCGTTCCGGTGGGAGGTGCTGATGCTCGCGTCCGTGTCGTTCCCGATCTACACCAAGGCCTTGTGGAACGCCCTGACGGGCAAGGAGCAGGCCTGGCACGTCACGGGCCGCGCCGGTCGCGCCGACTCACCGTTCACCTTCATGCTGCCGCAGGTGCTGTGCTTCGCGTTCCTGCTGCTGACGTCTGCCGTCGGCGTCTGGACGGAGTGGGGCGGCGACCCGATGCCCAGCCTGGCGCTGGCCTGGAACCTCACCAACACGTTCATCCTCGGCGCGTTCGTCGTGACCGCGCTGCGCGAGTCGCACCGCGCACGCGCCGCCGCCCCGTCCGCCGGAGGTGCCGCATGACCTGGACCACCCGCCTGCGCCTGGTGGGAGGGCTGCTCGGCGTGGTGCTCCTGTGCGCCGCGCTCACCCTGGTCATGAACCGTCGCGAGTCGCAGGCCACGTCGTCGGCTGCGACCATCGCCGCGGAGACGTTCGACGTCGGCACCGACTACGCCGGGACGGTCACCGAGGCGCTCGTCGCGGAGGGCGACGAGGTGCGCGCCGGCGACCCTCTGCTGGTCGTGCGCAGCCTCACGCTGCAGCACGACCTCGCCGTCGGCCTCGTCAGCCGGGACGGCGGCGCCTACGAGGTGACCGAGGACGGCGCGATGACCGTCGTCGCGCCCGCCGACGGCGTCGTCACCGACCTCGCCGTGGCCCAGGGCGCGTTCGCGCAGTCCGGGGAGGTGCTCGCCACCGTCGAGCGCCAGGGCTCGCTGTTCGTCGACGCGAGGCTGGTGCTCGACCCGGCCGACTTCGCCCGCGTCCGCGACGGCGCCACGGTCACCGTGGTGCTGCCCAACCAGGCCGAGGTCAGCGGCGTCGTCGACTCGGTGGCCGTGCAGAACACGAAGAACCAGGCGGAGGCGACCGTGACGGTCTCCAGCGCCGGTCTGGTGCGCGGCGCGGAGCACGGGCTCGTCGTGCCCGGCACCCCGGTCACCGCGGTGATCGACCTGCACGACGACGGCCCGCTCGCCGGGGTGGACGCCTCGTTCAGCCAGTTCCTGCGCAGGGTGGGCCTGTGACGGCGCCCGGGCGGGGCCGCTCCGGGGCGGGGACGAGGCGCGTGGCGGCAGCGGCGGGCGGCGTGCTCGCGGCGGCCCTGGCGCTGGCCGGGTGCAGCATCCTCGGCGGGCCGGCGCCCGGCGGGGAGGGCGCGGAGGCGGTCGAGGCCCCGGCGCCGGAGGAGAGCCTCGCGGCGCCCGACGTCGACGTGTCGCTGCTGCCCGAGGAGCAGGTCGCCCCGGCGCCCCGGATGCGCCTGGCCGACGGCCTCGCGCCACCCACCAACCGGTGGTTCTCCAGCCTGGCGCTCGGCGACGCGCCGCAGCCCGTGTTCCCGATGCCGCTCGCGGTCGCGCTCACCGGGGGCGGGTTCGCCTACGGGCTGCCGCAGGTCCAGGTGACCGAGACCTCGATCCTCGGACCGTTCGACCCGCAGGTCGGCGCGGACGTCGGCGCCGCGTCGGCGGTGGTGTCGGCGTACGACGTCGCGTCCGTGACGGTGGAGCTGCGCGACGGCGCCGGTGCGGCTCTCGGGCACCTGCAGGTCGTGGAGGGGTCTCCCGTGCTGCGGTACACGGCGGCGACCGACCACGACGTCGCGATGACCGCGGCGTTCACCGTGGCCGACGGTCGTGCGTCGACGGAGGTCCTCGACCGCGAGCACGTCCTCGTGGGTCCCGGCGGCGCCGACGACCCCGGCGCCGGGCTCTCGGGCGACGGGCGCGTCCTCTCGCTCGCCGCGGGCGAGTCGGTCGCGTGGTTCCCGGTGCCGGACGGGGCCTCGGGGGCCGCGGTGGACACGCTGGTCGAGGCGGCCTCGCGGCCCGTGACCGAGGTGAGCGCCGCGTACGGCGCGGGGGACGACGGCGTGAGCACCGCGCTGACGTACGCGACCGCGGACGGCGGGCCGACGGCGGTCGTCCGCATGCCGCACCAGGCGGACTCCGCGGGGGCCACCTGCGACCTGGGCACGTACGCGACCGTGCACGGCACGGTCGACGTGTGCACGGCGTCGACCCTCGGGTGGTCGAGCCCGGCGGTCGAGCCGGGCGGCCGGCTCGACCTGTCGGTCCTGGACGACGACGCGCGCGCCGAGCTCGCCGACCAGGTGCGCGCCGACGCGGCCGCCGTCGAGGCGGGGACGCTCGAGTCGCCGTCCGACACGTACTTCGGGGGCAAGGCCCTGGCCCGGGACGCCAACCTGCTCACCCTGGCCGACGGGCTCGGCCTCGAGGACGCGGCCGCCGCGCTGCGGTCGGGCCTCGCGGAACGACTGCGGCAGTGGGCCGAGCCCGACGGCTGCGAGCGCCGCGCCGAGCGCTGCTTCGTGCACGACCCCGTGCTCGCGACGGTGGTCGGGAAGGTGCCCGGCTTCGGCTCGGAGGAGGCCAACGACCACCACTTCCACTACGGGTACTTCCTGTACGCGGCGGGCGTGGTGGCCGCCGACGACCCGGCGCTCGCCGCCGACCTCGCGCCGGTCCTGGACCTGCTCGCCGCGGACGTCGCGTCGGGCACGGGGGTCGGCGGCATGCCCTCGCTGCGGGTGTTCGACGTCTACGCCGGGCACTCGTGGGCGTCCGGGTACGCGCCGTTCGCCGACGGCAACAACCAGGAGTCGGTGTCCGAGGCCGTCTCGGCCTGGAACGGGCTGGCCCTGTGGGCGCAGGCGACGGGCGACTCGGAGCTCGAGGAGCAGGCGCGGTGGATGCTCGGCGCGGAGGCCGCCTCGGCGCGCGCCTACTGGACCGACTTCGACCGCGACGACCCTGCCCTGGAGGGCTTCGGTCACCAGGTGACGTCGCTCGTGTGGGGCGGCAAGCGGGACTGGGCCACGTGGTTCAGCGCCGAGCCGAGCGCGATGCTCGGGATCCTCGTGCTGCCGGCGCAGCCGGTCGCGCCCTCTCTCGCCGGGGACCCGGCCCGCATCCGGGCCAACCTCGACGAGGCGCTCGCGGGACCGCGGGACGACCCCGCGTCGTGGGACGTGATGTTCGGCGACCAGCTCCTGATGTACGCCGCGCTGGCCGGTCCCGACGACGCGGCCGCGGCGCTCGCCGTCGCCCGTGACCTGCCCGACGAGCGCATCGACGACGGGAACACCCGTGCATACCTCCTGGCCTGGCTCCTGACGCACGCGTCCCGACCGCCGAGGTAGTCCGAACCTCCGCGAGGTAGTTCGAACCTCCGCGAGGTAGTTCGAACCTCCGCGAGGTAGTTCGAACCTCCGCGAGGTAGTTCGAACCTCCGCGAGGTAGTCCTGGAGCCCGCGACGTAGTCGGATCCATCGCGAGGTAGTTCTGGCCGCGACGTCCTCGAGGTCTCGAACTACCTCGGCGAGTTCTGAACTACCTCGGCGCGATCGCGACTACCTCGGGGGGTTCTCGACTACCTCGGCGCGATCGTGACCTCAACGTTGCAGACGCCTGTTGACGGGTGAAGTCCCGAGCCCTACGGTGAATCCATTCAACGCGGGGAATCGCTTTCCCGTACCGGGTCGACGACGCCGCCGTCCCGGAGGCTGACCGGGCCGACGACGTGTCCGGACATCGACGGAGATGGGACCGGGCCATGGCGCACGAGGGCACACGCGCGGACGCCGCGACCGCGGCGCGCACCGTGGCCTACGCCGACGGCGGCGCCCGGCTCGATCGGTGGTTCGGCTGGGTCGACACGCTGGCGTTCCTGGGCCTGCTCAACCTCCTCGTGCTCGCGGGCACCCTGGCCGGGGGAGCGGTGCTCGGCGTCGCGCCCGCGCTGGCGGCGGCGACCGTCGTCAGCCGCACGCGGCTGCGGGGCGACACCCAGCGCGCCGTGCGCGTCTTCGTCCGCACCTGGGTCTCCGGCTTCGGCCGCGCCAACCTCCTCGCGGCGCCGGGCCTGCTGGCCCTCGCGCTCACCGGCACGAGCCTGCTCCTGCTCGACGACGCGCCCACGGTGCTGCGCGTCGCGCTCGCCGTCGTCGCCGGCCTCGGCGTGGTCCACCTGCTGCTCTCCCTGACGATGGACGCCCACTACGACCTGCGCCGCGGCGACGTGCCGCGCCTGGCCTGGGCGTTCCTGCTGCGCGCCCCCGGGGCGCCCTTCCTGCTCGCGGCGACGACGGTGCTGGTCGGGGTCGTCACCGCGTTCGTGCCCGGACTCCTGCCCGTCGTCTCGATCGGCGCGTGGGCGTACCTGTGCACGGCCCTCTGCCTGTCCTTCTACGCCGCCAACGACCGCCACCTCGGCGACCACCCGGCCGGCACCGACCCCCTCGACGAGTGAACGACGACGTGCACTCCGACGAAAGGAAGACCATGCGCACACGACGGCTGGCCCCCTTGGCCCTGCTCGCGGTCGGGAGCCTCGCGCTCTCGGCCTGCGGCAGCGGCGGCTCCGGCGACGGCGGCGACGGTGGTGGCGGTGAGGCGCTCGACTCGCTGTCCATCATGGCGCCGTACTTCTCGACGACGCCGCCGGAGGACGACGACCCGGTGGGCGCGAAGCTCTCCGAGCTGGCGGGCCTGGACCTCGACATGCGGTGGGTGCCCAACGCGGAGTACGGCGACCGCACCAACGTGGTGCTGGCCGGCGACGAGATCCCCGACGTCATGGTGATCCAGCAGAAGAGCCAGGGCTTCGTGCAGACGGCCGAGGCCGGCGGCTTCTGGGACCTCACCGAGCACCTGGCCTCGGGCGACTACCCGAACCTCGTCACGGAGAACCCGGACGTCCAGGAGGCGTCGAGCGTCAACGGCAAGGTCTACGGCGTGTACCGGGCCCGCGACGTCGTGCGCACGTCCATCACGATCCGCAAGGACTGGCTGAAGAACCTCGGCCTCGAGGAGCCCACGAACACCGACGAGCTCATGGCGCTCGCCAAGGCGTTCACCGAGGACGACCCCGACGGCAACGGCAAGGACGACACCTACGGGATGATCATCCCCGCCTGGGGCGCGTCGATCGGCACGGGCAGCCCGTACGACGCGATCGAGACCTGGTTCGGCGCGGGCAACGTCTGGAAGGAGGACGGCGGCCAGCTCGTCCCGTCGTTCACCACCCCGGAGTGGAAGCAGGCGCTGGAGTACGAGAAGCAGCTCATCGAGAACGGCTACGTCAACAAGGACTACGCCACGCGGGACGGCTCCACGCAGTGGAACGAGCCGTTCGTCAACGGCAAGGGCGGCATCATCATCGACGTCCAGTCGCGCGCCTCCCAGCTCGCGGGCCTGTTCAAGGAGGCGGACCCGAAGACGTACGACCAGTTCGTCGCGCTCCAGGGCAACATCGCCGGCCCGAACGGCGACTTCGCGCTCCCGACGCCCGGCTACAGCGGCTTCCTCGCGGTCCCGAAGGCGTCGGTGCAGACGGAGGACCAGCTCGAGCAGGTGCTCACCGCGCTGGACAAGCTGGCCGCCAAGGACGCGCAGATCCTCGAGAACAACGGCATCGAGGGCGACAACTTCACGGTCGACGGCGAGTTCGCCGTCTTCGACACGTCGAAGCAGGACTACACGGACCTCGTCTCGGGCTCGTGGGCGCAGATCGGCACGAACATCGCCGGCTACGAGGCGTACAAGGCCAAGCCCGAGACGGAGTTCGACGCCGAGCTCGAGCAGGAGCGCATCGACCTGCAGGCCAAGGACCTCGAGAGGGCCGTCTTCAACCCGGGGGCGGCGCTCGTCTCCGAGACCTACATGACCAACGGCGTGCAGCTCGACCAGGTCATCGCCGACGCCCGCATCCAGTACATCAGCGGGCAGATCGACGAGGCGGGCCTCGACGCCGCGATCGCGCAGTGGAAGTCCAGCGGCGGCGACGCCGTGACCGCCGAGATGAACGAGCTCTACGGCCAGCTCGGCTGATCCCCTCCCGGCGCGGGGCCGGCCCGCTCCCGCGGGCCCGGCGGCCCGGCCCCGCGCCCCGTCTGAGAAGGAGGCTGCGATGACCGCCGTCGTCGACGTCGAGCAGGCCGGCACCCCCGTGCCCGCCGCCCCTCCCGCGCCCCGCCGGCCGCACCGCGGCTGGGCGCGGGTGGTGCGCTACCGGTGGCTGCTGGTGATGCTGCTGCCGGGCATCCTGTACTTCCTGCTGTTCCGCATCTGGCCGATGTGGGGCGCGCAGATCGCGTTCAAGAACTACGTGCCGTTCCTGGGGATCCAGGGCTCCGAGTGGGTGGGCTGGCACCACTTCCAGGAGTTCTTCTCCAACCCCGACTTCCCGCGGCTGCTGGGCAACACGCTGATCCTGGCGGCGCTGAGCCTGTTCGTCGCGTTCCCGCTGACCATCGTGCTGGCGCTGCTGCTCAACGAGGTGCGGCTGTCGGTGCTCAAGCGCACGGTGCAGACGCTGGTCTACATCCCGCACTTCCTGTCCTGGACCGTGGTCGTGTCGCTGACCGCGCTGCTGTTCGCGATCGGCACCGGGCCGCTGTCGTCCTTCCTGGACGGCCTGACGGGCACCGAGACGAACTACCTCGCCGACCCGGACTGGTTCCGGCCGCTGATCCTGCTGCAGACCGTCTGGAAGTCCACCGGCTGGGGCACGATCATCTTCCTCGCCGCCCTGGCCAGCGTGGACCAGGAGCAGTACGAGGCCGCCGTCATCGACGGCGCGGGCCGCTGGCAGCGCACCTGGCACATCACCCTGCCCGCGATCCGCCCGACGATCATCGTCATGCTCATCCTGCAGACCGGGGAGATCCTCAACACCGGCTTCGAGCAGATCTACCTGATGTCCAACGCGCTCAACCGCACCGTCGCGGACGTGTTCGACACGTACGTGTACTTCACCGGCATCCAGCAGGGCGCGTACTCCTACTCCACCGCGGTGGGCCTGTCGAAGGCGATCGTCGGGCTGGTGCTGATCTTCGGCACCAACTGGCTCGCCAAGCGCTTCAACCAGCAGGGGATCTTCTGATGGCCACGACCGAGACCGTTGTCCCCGCGCCCGCGCCCGTGCCGACGCCCCGCGCCCGGCGGGCCTCGAAGCCGTCCACCCAGCACCAGCGGTTCAACACCCGCGCGGGGCGGGCGTTCGACGTCGTCAACGTGGTGCTGCTCGTCGCCGTCGGGCTGCTCGCGCTGCTGCCGTTCCTGTACGTGCTCGCGGGCTCGTTCGCGACCGAGCTCGAGATCACCACGCGCCCGTTCTTCCTGTGGCCGCGCGAGTTCACGACCGGCTCCTACGCCTCGATCCTGTCCTCGGACGCGTTCGTGCGCGCCTTCGTCACCACCGTGCTCGTCACGCTGGTCGGCACGCTCGTCCAGCTCGCCCTGACGGCGCTGATGGCCTACCCGCTGTCGAAGGTCGACCTGCCCGGGCGGCGCACCATCATGACCGTCGTCGTGTTCACGATGGTGTTCTCCGCGGGCATGATCCCCACGTTCCTCGTGGTCAAGGAGCTCGGCCTGCTCGACTCCTACTGGGCGCTGATCCTGCCCGCGGCGATCAACCCCTTCAGCCTCATCATCATCAAGAACTTCTTCCAGCAGCTGCCGCAGGAGCTGGAGGAGTCCGCCAAGATCGACGGCGCGCACGAGCTGCAGATCCTGCGGCACGTGGTGGTGCCGCTGTCCAAGCCGGTGCTCGCGACGTTCGCCCTGTTCTACGCGGTGGGGATCTGGAACGACTACATGTCCCCGCTGCTGTACCTGAACGACCAGGACATGTGGACCCTGCAGATGTTCCTGCGGCAGGTGACGGCCTCGGCGTCGATGTCCGCGCAGGACATGGGCACCGAGCTGCCCCCGCCCGCGCAGGGCATCAAGTTCGCGGTGGTCATCGTGGCCACCATCCCCGTGCTGCTGGCCTACCCGTTCCTCCAGAAGCACTTCGCCAAGGGAATGCTCATCGGGAGCGTGAAGGGCTGACATGACCATCCACCTCGCGGGCGACTCGACCGTCGCCCCCACCGACCACGGCCGCACCTCCGGGTACGCCGCGATCCCCCTGCTGGGCTGGGGCGACGAGCTCGCCCCGTTCACCGGCGACGTCGTCCGCAACCACGCGATCGGCGGCGCCACCACGGCGTCGTTCCGCGCCGAGGGGCGCTGGGACGCGCTGCTCGCCGAGCTGCGCCCCGGCGACACGGTGGTGATCCAGTTCGGCCACAACGACCAGAAGCAGCCGGACGAGCTCGCCGCCGAGGGCGGATACACCGACCGGCTCGCGCAGTTCGTGGCGGAGGCGCGCGCGAACGGGGGGCGGCCGGTGCTGGCCACGAGCGTCGAGCGCCGCCTCTACGACGGCGACGGCCCCGACGCGCCGCTGCGCTGGTCGCACGGGCCCTACCCGGCGGCGGTGCGGACGCTCGGGCACGAGCTCGACGTGCCGGTGCTCGACCTCACGGCGTTCACGCGCTGGCTGTACGGGTGGCTGGGTCGCGACGCCTCGGCCGCGCTGTTCCCGCACGGCGCGGCCGATGCGGACGCGCTTCCCGTCGACGACGCGCTGAGCAAGGACAACACCCACTTCACGACGGCGGGGGCGCGCGCCGTCGCCCGCTACGTGGGCGAGGCGCTGGCGTCGCTCGACGGCGTGCACGACGCCGAGGAGCCGCTCGGGGCGTGGGTGATGCAGCCGTGACGGCGCCCGTCGCCGGCTCGCACGTCACGGTGGCGGGGACCTACCGGAACGCCCTGGCCGACCCCGCCGACCTCGCCGGGTGGGTGGCGGAGGGCCCGGTCGGCGTCGAGCACGGCGACGACGGCCTGGTGCTGCGCAGCACGGCCGACGAGGCCGCGCTGGTGGCCGACGGCCGCGGGGACCACGCGCACGTCACCTACTGGTGCCCGGAGGTCTTCGCGGCGGACGTCGAGATCTCCTGGGACTTCCGCCCGTTGGCCGGCGACGGCCTGGCGATGCTGTTCTTCGCCGCCACGGGCACCGACGGCCGCGACCTCTTCGACCCGTCGCTGGCCGAGCGCACCGGGTTCTACCCGCAGTACCACTCGGGCGACGTGTCGACGCTCCACGTGAGCTACCTGCGCCGCAAGTGGGCGTCCGAGAAGCGGTTCCGCACCTGCAACCTGCGCAAGAGCCCCGGCTTCCGCCTCGTCGCGCAGGGGGCCGACCCGCTGCCGGGCCCCGACGACGCCGACGGCCCCTACCGGGTGCGCGTGACCAAGCGCGGCGCCGACGTCGCCTTCGCGATCGACGACCTCACCCTCTTCACGTTCCACGACGACGCGCCGCTGGGCGCCGGCCGGATCGGCTTCCGGCAGATGGCCCCGCTCGTCGCCCACTACCGCAACCTCGAGGTGACCCCGCTGTCATGACCACCGCTACCGCCGTCCACACCGCCGACTCCGCCGACGCCCCGCGGGCGGTCGACGTCCCGCTGCGCTGGCTCGACGACGTCGCGCCGGACCTCACGGTCGGGGGCGTCACCTGCGGCGTCCCGTTCCGGCCGGGCGCGGTGCGCGACGCCGCGGCGCTCGCCGTCGTCGACGCCTGGGACCGCACCGTCCCGGCGCAGACGTGGCCGCTCGCGACGTGGCCCGACGGCAGCGTGAAGTGGTCCGGTGTCGCGCTCGGCGCGGCGACGCCGCCCAGCGCGTCGTACCGCGTGGTCGCCGCCGACCCGAGGGACGCGCAAGGCGGCACCGGGCCCGCCGTCACGGTGACGGAGCACGCCGACGAGGTCGTCGTGGACACCGGCGCGTGCACGGTGGTCGTGGGGCGTTCCGGGCCGGACGTCGTGCGGTCCGTGCGGGTACGGGGCGCGGAGGTGGCCCGCGCGGGGCGGCTGGTGTCCAGCCGCCAGGACCGGCCGGAGCCCGACCACCGGGCGCGGCGCGAGTCGGTGGGCGTGGTGCGCGACGTCGTCGTGGAGCAGGCCGGCCCGGTGCGCGCCGTCGTGCGGGTGACGGGCGTGCACCGCGACGTCGACCGCGCCCACGAGGACGGCGCGCCCGCCTGGCTGCCGTTCACGCTGCGGCTGGTGCTCGCGGCCGGGGCGCCGACGTTCCGGCTGGTGCACTCGTTCGTGTGGGACGGCGACCCCGAGCGCGACTTCCTGTCGTCCCTCGGCCTGCGCTTCGACGTCCCGCTGCGTGCCGCGCCCTACGACCGGCACGTGCGCCTCGCGGGGGCTGACGGCGGGCTGGTGCGCGAGGCGGTGCAGGGGATCACCGGGCTGCGTCGTGACCCGGGCGAGGAGGTGCGTGCCGCGCAGGTCGCGGGCCGCGCCACCCCGCCGCCGGAGGAGTGGGACGAGAGCGTCTCCGGGCGCCTGCGGTGGGTGCCGACCTGGGAGGCCTGGTCGCTGCGCCAGCTCTCCGCCCACGGCTTCACCGTGCACAAGCGCACGGCCCCCGACCGGCCGTGGATCGACGTCGCGCAGGGCACCCGGTCCGAGGGCCTGGGCTACCTGGGGGACACCGGCGGCGGCCTGGCCGTGGGGCTCACCGGCTTCTGGCAGTCGCACCCCACCGGGATCGACGTCGAGCGCGCGACCTCCGACGTCGGCTCCCTCACGACCTGGCTCTGGTCGCCCGACGCCGCGCCGATGGACCTGCGCTTCTACCACGACGGCCTCGGCCAGGACACGTACGACGACCAGCTCGACGCCCTCGAGATCACCTACGAGGACTACGAGCCGGGGTTCGGGAACGCGCACGGCATCGGCCGCACGCACGAGCTCACCGTCACCGCGTTCGCCTCCACGCCCGACGCCGACGCGCTGGCCCGCCTCGCCGCGGGCACCGCGGCCCGGCCCCAGCTCGTGCCCGCCCCCGAGGCGCTGCACGCCGCGCGCGTGCTCGGCGACTGGGACCTCGTCGACCGGGGCACCCCCGAGCGGGCGGCGCTGGAGGACCGGCTCGCCACGATGCTCGACTTCTACGTCGGACAGGTGGACCAGCGGTCCTGGTACGGGTTCTGGAGCTACGGCGACGTCATGCACGCCTACGACCCCGACCGGCACGTGTGGCGCTACGACGTGGGCGGCTACGCCTGGGACAACTCCGAGCTGTCGCCGGACCTGTGGCTGTGGACGTCGTTCCTGCGCACGGGCAGGGCCGACGTCTTCCGGCTCGCCGAGCGCATGACCCGCCACACGGGGGACGTGGACGTCTACCACGCGGGCCCCTGGCAGGGCCTGGGCAGCCGGCACAACGTGCAGCACTGGGGGTGCAGCGCCAAGCAGGTGCGCATCTCGACGCCGGCCTACCGGCGGCCGCACTACTTCCTCACGGGTGACGAGCACACGCGCGACCTGATGCTCGAGCTGCGCGACTCCGACCGGAGCTTCCTCGGGCTCGACCCGACGCGCAAGGTGCGGCCCGACGCCGCGACCTACCGTCCGCGGCCGGAGGCGCTCGCCGTCGGGCTCGGCACGGACTGGAGCGCCCTGGCCGCCACCTGGCTCGCGGACTGGGAGACCACGGGGAACGAGCGGTCGCGCGACCGGCTGGTCGGCACCATGACCGACATCGGCTCGCTGAGGCACGGCTTCTTCACCGGCGAGGCGCTGTACGACCTGGGCACCGGCCGGTTCGCCACCGACCGCGACCGGGTGACCGTGTCGCACCTGTCCGCGGTCTTCGGGCTCGTGGAGATCTGCTCGGAGCTCGTGTCGCTGGTCGACGCGGGCCTCGTCGACGCGCCCGGCTTCAAGGAGGCATGGCTGCAGTACTGCCGCCTGTACCTCGCGACGCCGGCGGAGCAGGAGGCCGAGCTCGGCGTCGCGCCGTCGGGCACGAACCTCGAGCAGGCGCACTCGCGCCTCGCCGCGTACGCCGCGGCGCAGCTCGGTGACGACGCCCTGGCCGACGTCGCGTGGCGCGCCTACTTCCGGGGCGGGGAGTTCATGGGGGAGGAGGCCTTCCACCCCGTGCCGGTGCTGCCGCCCGAGACCCTGGTGCGGATCGACGAGGCGCGGACGCTGTCCACGAACGACGCCGCCCAGTGCAGCCTCGCCACGATCCAGAACCTCGCGCTCGTCGGCCACCGCCTCCCGCCGAGGTAGCTCCGGTCCCGCCGAGGTAGTTCGTGACACCGTGTCACGAACTACCTCGGCAGGAGGTGAACTACCTCGGCGTCCGGCCAGTACGCTGTGCGGCGGCAATCTTCACCGGACGTTCACGGGCGAGCGACAGCGGTGAGCACGACGGCCCGCACGCGGGCCCGACGGACGGAGCACCATGAGCCTCGGCTGGACCAAGCACGGTGACGGCAGGCACGTCGCCCCCGGCGACGTCGTCGCACCCGACGAGCGGCTGAGCTGGCCGCGCACCATCGGCATCGGCATGCAGCACGTGGTGGCGATGTTCGGCTCCACGTTCATCGTGCCGCTGATCACCGGGTTCTCGCCCGCGACGACGCTGTTCTTCTCGGCCATCGGCACGGCGCTGTTCCTGCTGATCACACGGAACCGCCTGCCCAGCTACCTGGGGTCGAGCTTCGCGTTCATCGCCCCCATCACCGCGGCGACGGCCTCGCACGGCGAGTCCGTGGCCGTGGGCGGCATCCTCGTCACGGGCGTCGTGCTCGCGGCGATCGGCGCGCTGGTGCACTTCGCCGGCGCCCGCTGGATCGACGTCGTGATGCCGCCGGTCGTCACCGGCACGATCGTCGCGCTCATCGGCCTGAACCTGGCGCCGGCGGCCTGGGGCACCTGCACGGAGTCCGTCGTGGACGGCGAGATCGTGCAGGCGTGCGACAGCGGCTTCCGCGCCGCGCCGCTCACGGCGACGATCACGCTGGCGGCGATCATCCTCGTGACGGTGCTGTTCAAGGGCATCATCGGCCGCCTGTCGATCCTGGTCGGCGTCGTGATCGGCTACGTGGCGGCGCTGCTCCAGGGCCAGGTGAGCTTCGCCGCGGTCACGAAGGCCGGCTGGTTCGGCTTCCCGCACTTCGTCACGCCGTCGTTCGACCCGGCGGTGCTGGGCCTCTTCGTGCCCGTGGTGCTGGTGCTCATCGCGGAGAACGTGGGGCACGTGAAGTCGGTCGCGGCGATGACCGGCAAGAACCTCGACGACGTCGCGGGCCGGGCGCTTTTCGCCGACGGTCTCGCGACCACGTTCGCGGGCGTCGGCGGCGGCTCCGGCACCACGACCTACGCCGAGAACATCGGCGTCATGGCCGCGACCCGCGTGTACTCGACGGCGGCGTACTGGGTGGCGGCGGCGACGGCGCTGCTGCTGTCGATGTCGCCCAAGTTCGGCGCGCTCGTCGCCACGATCCCCGCGGGCGTGCTCGGCGGGGCGACGACGATGCTCTACGGCATGATCGGCATCCTCGGCGCCCGCATCTGGGTGCAGGGCAAGGTGGACTTCGGCAACCCGGTGAACCTCACCACCGCCGCCGTCCCGCTGATCATCGGCATCGCGAACTTCACGTTCGCCGCCGGCGACCTCACCTTCGAGGGCATCGCGATCGGCACCGCGTCCGCGCTCGTGATCTACCACGGCATGCGCGCGATCGCCCGGTGGCGCGGCACCGGCCAGGAGCCGGCCTCGCCGGCGTCGGCCCCCGCCGCGGCCGACGTGACGGACTGACGTCCGCCCGGGTGGCCCGGCCCTACTTCTTGGGCAGGGTCACCTGGGGGATCGGCGTGATCTCGTCGGCGGGCTCGCACCCCTCGGCGTCCTTCATCGGGGTCTCGGCGTCGAGCAGCACGCTGTCCTCGCTGAGCGGCGGGCTGTACTCCTCGCCGACCAGGAGGTCGACGGTGTTGCCCTTGCGGTCGTCGAGCACGAGGCGGACGTCGGGGTACTGGGCCGCGAGGGTGTAGGCGCGGGTGATGCCCTTGGTGCCGAAGCGCACCTCCGACTGCCCCAGCTGCTCCACCCAGTTGCCGGTGTCGACGATGTTGAAGCCGCGCTCGCTGAGAACGTCCTCGTTCGCGCCGGCGAGGGGCTCGCTGCCGTCGGCGGCGTTGTAGACGCGCACCTTGACCTTGGAGTACGCCACGGGCAGGGCGCCGTCGGGCTGGCCCTTGACCTGCGGCAGGCACGGCTCGGGCTGGGGGGCCTCGGCGACGGGCGTGTGGATGGGCCGCGAGAACGGCGAGCTGAACGCGCCCGAGTACATCGCGGCGGCCGCCAGGCCCGCGAGCAGCAGGAACGCGATGATGAGCCCGAAGACCACGGCCTGCCGCTCGTGCTCGCGCTTGCGGCGCGTCTCGCGGACCGGGTCGGGGGCAGGTGATGTCACGCGAAGAAACTACCCGAGTTCGCGGGAACGTTCGCGGGAGCGCCGCCGGTCGTGGCGGGAGTCACCGGAGCACGAGGACCCGGGCGTGCAGCACGGGCCGCTGCTGGAGCGCGGCCCGCACGGCGCGGTGCAGACCGTCCTCGAGGTACAGCACGCCCTGGTACTCGACGACGTGGGCGAAGAGATCGCCGAAGAACGTGGAGTCCTCCGCGAGCAGGTGGTCGAGGTCCAGCGTGCGCTTGGTGGTGACGAGCTCGTCGAGCCGTACCTGGCGCGGCGGCACGTCCACCCAGTCCTTGGCGGTGACGTGCCCGTGGTCGGGGTAGGGACGGCCGTCCCCCACGGCCTTGAAGATCATGGCTGCCATCGTAGGGGTGGGCCTGTGACCGGCCGTCTCGTTGCCTCGCGATACGGACACGATCCCGTCACGATCCCGTCACGGGCGCCCGGCGGGGCTGCGACGCGTGCCCACCCTGGCCTCGGTCGGAACCCTGTGGCACGCTGGGACCGACAGCAGCGTGGGAGCGCTCTCATCGCGCGGGCGCCGATCAAAGGAGATCGCCGTGGTCCTCGGTTCCTCTCGTCGTCCCTCCAGCCCGACGGTCCGGGCGGTCGCCGTCCTCGCCGCGGCCGCGGGTCTCGCCCTGGGCGGGCTCTCGGCGTCCGCGGCGCCGCCACCGCGGCCGGACCCGCAGCTGTGGGTGGACCCGGACAGCTCGACGATCGGCCACGTCGAGGAGCTGGGCCTGACCGGGGACGCGCGCGACGACGCGCTCGCGCTCGCGGGCGTCCCCACGGCGACCTGGTTCACCGGGGGCACGCCGCGCGAGGTGAGGCAGGACGTCAAGGACGTCGTCGTGCACGCGCACGCCGACAAGGCGGTCCCCGTGCTGGTCGCCTACAACCTCCCCTTCCGAGACTGCGCGCAGTACTCCGCGGGCGGCGCCACGTCCCTCGCGGAGTACACCGCGTGGATCGACGGGTTCGCACGTGGGATCGGGAACAAGCGGGCGGTCGTGGTCCTCGAGCCGGACGGGCTCGGCATCATCCCCTGGTACACGACCGTCGAGGGGAACCAGGAGTGGTGCCAGCCGGAGGAGGCGGACCCGGCGACGGCCGCGGCGGAACGGTTCACCATGCTGCGCCACGCCGTCGACACCCTCGGCGCCCTGCCGGGCACGAAGGTCTACCTCGACGCCGGCAACAGCAAGTGGCTCAACGTGGGCGACAACGCCGACCGGCTCCTGAAGGCGGGCGTCGAGCGCGCGGACGGGTTCTTCCTCAACGCCTCGAACTACCAGTACACCGAGAACTCGGTGGCGTACGGGCGGTGGATCTCGTCGTGCCTCGCGCTCGTCACCCAGGCGGGCGGGGCGTTCGGCGACTGCGGGAACCAGTACTGGAACGGCGGCCCCGCGAACGGCTGGTCGGGCGTGGAGATGTCGCCGTACGGACGGTGGTCGGCCGACGCGGCCGACCCGGCCCTGAGCACGGCCGGCGTCGACTCCCGGTACGCCCAGCAGCTCGGTGACGTGCGGGCCACGACGCCGTTCGTCGTCGACACGTCGCGCAACGGGCGGGGGCCGTGGGACCCGGCGACGTCCGAGAACGTGTACGCGGACGCCGAGGACTGGTGCAACCCGCCGGCGCGCGGTCTGGGCCTGCGGCCCACCCTGGACACCGGCGAGCCGCTGGTGGACGCCTACCTGTGGATCAAGGTGCCGGGGGAGTCCGACGGCCAGTGCTTCCGCGGCACCGGCGGGCCGCTCGACCCTGAGCGCGGCACGGTGGACCCGCCCGCCGGGCAGTGGTTCGTGGAGCAGGCGGACGAGCTGGTCGACCTCGCGGTGCCCGCCCTCACCTGAGCGGGCCGCCCGGGCCGCCCGGGGCGGCCGGGCCGCCCGGGGCGGCCGGGCCCCGGGCTACCGGCGCAGCTCCACCAGGTGCCGGGCCGAGTGCGCGACGAACGGGCCGTCGGCCACGATCCGTTCGTGCAGGTCGCGCAGCTCGGTCCGGTAGGCGTCGACGGTGAAGCCCGGCACCATCCACACCACCTTCCGCAGGAACCAGACGACGGCGCCGACGTCGTGGAACTCGATCCGCAGGCGCTCCGCCCGCAGGTCGACGAGCTCGAGCCCGGCCGCGCGGGCGGCGGCCACCTCGTCCTGCGGGTCGCGGCCGCGCCGGACGTCCTCGGGCTGGGGGCCGAGGAAGAGCTCGACGAGCTCGAAGACGCTCGCCGGCCCGACGTGCTGGGCGAGGTAGGCGCCGCCCGGGCGCAGCACGCGGGCGATCTCCGCCCAGCGGGGGACGACGGGGTGCCGGCTCGTGACCAGGTCGAACGACGCGTCGCCGAAGGGGAGCGGCGACTCGTCGTCGTGCGCGACCAGCGCGATGCCGCGCGGGTGCAGCCGCGCGGTCGCCGCCGCGACGTTCGGGGGCCACCCCTCGGTGGCGACGAGGAGACGGGGGAACGACGGCGCGGCGGCCAGCACCTCGCCCCCGCCGGTCTGCAGGTCGAGCGCGGCCTCGACGGTGCCGAGCCGCTCGTGCAGGAGGCGGGAGTACCGCCAGCTCGGGCGCTCCTCCGTGGCGCGGCCCTCCAGCCAGGAGAAGTCCCAGCCGGACATCGGTGCGGCGTCGGCCTCGGCGACGAGCTCGTCGAACGTGCGGTCCATGCCGCACATCCTGCCCAGAGCCGCCCTGCCCGGGCACGGGAATTCGGCGCGGACGGGGAGCCGGGTCAGGCCCGCGCGGCGGCCGGCCGCGGGGCGTCGTCGGCCTCGGACTGCCGGTCGTACCGGGTGCGGGCGACGGCGATCTCCCGCTGGTGCTCCTCCGTCCACGTGACGAGCGCCTTGATCGTGGAGTGCAGGCTCGCGCCGAGGGGCGTCAGGTCGTAGTCCACGCGGGGCGGGACGACGGGGTACACCGTGCGACGCACGAGGCCGTCGCGCTCGAGGTGCCGCAGCGTCTGGGTGAGCATCCGCTGGCTGATGCCGTCGATCTCGCGCTTGAGCTCGGTGAACCGCAGGCTGCGGCGCTCGAGCAGCGCGATCACCAGGAGCGACCACTTGTCGGCGACGCGGTCGAGGATCTGCCGCACCTCGCAGTCCTCTCGGGAGTCCCAGTTCATGACGTCGAACTCCCCGTCGGTTCCTTCGCAGGAACCGGGTGCGGGAAAAGTGCCTTCTTCCATACCCGTCGATGCTGCCCCAGGGTGAGGTCAGTTACAAGAGGGAACCGACAGGTCGAACAGGAACCGAACCCTCGGACAGAACGGAGCCGCCCATGTCACGACCCGCAACGGACGCCGCCGCGAGCCGCCCGGCGGCACCCGCCCGCCCACCGGGCCGACCGGCGGGCCGCGAGCTCGCGGTGCTGGTGGTCGTCAGCGGCGCGATCTTCCTCGAGGGGATCGACATCGGCATGCTCAACGTCGCGCTGCCGGCGATCCGCGCCGACCTCGGGCTGTCCACGGCCACCCTCAGCGGCATCGTCAGCGCGTACGTCCTCGGCTACGGCGGGTTCATGCTCCTCGGCGGGCGGACGGCCGACCTGCTCGGGCGCCGCCGGATGTTCCTCGTGTGGTTGGTCGTCTTCCTCGTGTTCTCCGGTCTCGGCGGGCTCGCGGACAGCGGCGGGGTGCTGCTGCTCTCCCGGTTCGTCACCGGCGTCGCCGCGGCGTTCCTCACCCCGGCCGGGCTGTCGTTGCTCACCACGACGTTCCCCGAGGGGCCCCGGCGCGACCGTGCGGTACTCGTGTACTCGGGGATCGCGGCGGGTGGGTTCTCGCTGGGGGTCGTGGCCGGCGGGCTGCTGACGTCGCTCGGGTGGCGGTGGGTGTTCTTCGCCCCGGTCGTGCTCGCGGCCGTGCTGCTCGCGACCGCCGTCCGTGTCCTGCCCCGCGACCCCGCGCGTGCCGCGACGCGGGCCGGCTTCGACCTGGCCGGCGCCGCGACGATCACGGCAGGCATGCTGCTGCTCGTCTACGGCGTCGTCCGGCTGGAGCACCCGGGCGACGGCGTGGCCACCACCGTCGGCGTCTTCGTCGGCGCCGCCGCGCTCCTGGCCGCCTTCGTCGCCGTCGAGCGCCGGTCGGCGTCGCCGCTGGTGCGGCTCGGGATCCTGCGCTCGTCGCCCCTGGTCCGGGCGAACCTGGGCGCGGCGCTGCTCACGGCGTCGTTCTTCGGCTTCCAGTTCGTCGTGACGCTCTACCTGCAGGAGCTGCGCGGCTGGAGCAGCCTGGAGGCCGGCCTCGCCTTCCTGGTCCTCGGTGCGGACGTCGTCCTGGCCCCGCTGCTCACCCCGGTGCTGGTGCGTCGGTTCGGCAACGTCCGGGTCGTGGTGGGCGGGTTCGTCATCGCCACGGTCGCCTACGTGATCTTCCTGGGCGTCGGTGCCGACTGGCCGTACGCGGCGATGCTCCCGAGCTTCCTGCTCGTCGCGCTGGCCATCGGGCTCACCTACGGGCCGCTGGTGAGCGCGGCCACGGACGGCGTGGCGGCCGAGGAGCAGGGGCTGGCCGGCGGGCTCGTGAACACGTCCTTCCAGCTGGGCGCCGCGCTCGGCATCTCGGGCGTGACGGCCGTCCAGGTGGCGGCGCTCGGTGCGGAGACGTCGTCGGCCGCGCTCCTGGGGTCGTACCAGGCCGCACTGGTGATACCGGCGGTCGCCGCGGCCGTCGGCGTCGTCGTCGCCGTGGTCGGGGTCCGGGCGGTGCGGGCCCGATGACGCGCGTCGTGACGGACTTCGCGGGGGTCCGCCCCCAGGTCGAGGCCTACGTGGGCGACATCATCTGGCGACCCGCCGACGAGAAGGGCGCGTGAACGACGACGGGGCCCGCACCGTGTGGTGCGGGCCCCGTCGGTCGGCGGAGGATGGGGGATTCGAACCCCCGAGGGCGTGAACCCAACACGCTTTCCAAGCGTGCGCCATAGGCCGCTAGGCGAATCCTCCTGGAGCGCGACCCGCATCCTGCGCGGGCAGCCCCAGAAGAATAGCCGACACCCCGCCGTGGCTCCGAATCCTGCGGGGGTGACGGCGGTCTCGCCCCCGAGTTTCGGGACGGGGCGGGGTCTCGGTTAGGCTGTCGGGCAGACCCCTCGTGCGGCACCATCTCGCCGAACTCCCCCAGGGCCGGAAGGCAGCAAGGGTAAGTGAGCTCTGGTGGGTGTGCGGGGGGTCCTCTACGTCCAGGCCGGTCGGCTGGTCCCGCCTTCGCAGCGTCGCGACAGTGCCGCGGGTCACAGAATCCATGATGTGGACGCAGAATCGTCCACTGCGTGAGATTCTCCCCGCGTCGGCTTGGTGAACCGGGCCGCGGGTGGTCACTCTGATGGCATGCCCCGCATCGCTCCCGCAGCCACCTCGACCGCGCGCACCCGCCGTCGCGGCGAGATGTGCCGCCCCGCGATGATCCCGGGCCGAATGTGTGAGCTCGGCTGACGCCGCACCGGCATCGCCCGACGACGTCGTCGTCGCCCTCCCCGGCCCGCCGGGGGACCACTCTTCCCGCCGCCTCGAGCTGATGGCCGTGGCTGCCGCACCCCACCCCTCACCGGCGCCGTACCCGGCGCCCGCCCGGAAGGACCCACCCGTGTCCCGTACCACCCGCACCCGCTTCCTCGCCGTCACCGCGATCGCGGCGGCCACCACCCTCACCCTGTCCGCCTGCGGCGGCGGCTCCGGCAACGCCGAGGGTGACGGCACGCTCCGCATCGGCGTCGTCGGCGCGTCCGACGACAAGTGGGCCGTCTTCACCGACAAGGCGAAGGAGGAGGGCCTCGACATCGAGCTGGTCGACCTGCAGGACTACACGCAGGCCAACCCCTCCCTCTCGCAGGGCGAGCTGGACGCGAACCAGTTCCAGCACCTGCAGTTCCTCGCCGGCTACAACGTCGACGCCGACGACGACCTGACGCCGATCGGCGCCACGGCCGTCTACCCGCTGGGCCTGTACTCGGAGAAGCACACCTCCGTCGACCAGATCCCCGCCGGCGGCGAGGTCGCCGTGCCGAACGACCCGACCAACCTGGCCCGCGCGCTCCTCGTGCTGCAGGACGCCGGCCTCATCGAGCTCAAGGACGGCGGCAGCGCCGTCTCCACCGAGGCCGACGTGCTGCCCAGCTCCAAGGTCACCGTGACGCCGGTCGCCGCCGAGCAGACGCCGATCCAGCTCAAGTCGGTGGACGCGTCCATCGTCAACAACGACTTCCTCGAGGACTCCGGGCTGTCCGCGGACGACGCCCTCTTCCAGGACGACCCCGACTCCGAGGCCGCCGCCCCCTACATCAACGTGTGGGTGGCGCGGGCCGAGGACTCCGGCGACCCCGACCTGGCGAAGCTGGTCGAGATCTCGCACTCCGACGAGGTCGTCGCGGCCGAGCAGAAGCAGTCCGGCGGCACCGCCGTCATCAAGGACAACTCGCCCGAGGAGCTGCAGGAGATCCTGGCCGGCCTCGAGGACGACATCCGCAACGCGTCCTGACCCGACGACGGCCGGGGAGCGCGGGCCAGCCCGCGCGCCCCGGCCGTCGTGCTGGGCACGATGGGCAGCACGACCGGTCGAGCGGACGACGGGCCGACCACGGGCGACGACGAGCGAGCGCAGACCAGTGAGGACGAACAGGTGAGCGACAACCAGGCCGGACCGGCCCCCGGGACGCCGGCGATCGAGCTGCGCGGGGTGTCGAAGACGTTCGGCGAGGGCGACCGAGCCGTGCACGCCGTCGACGACGTGTCCCTCACGGTGCGCGCGGGCGAGATCTTCGGCGTCATCGGCTACTCCGGCGCGGGTAAGTCCACGCTGGTGCGCCTCGTCAACGCGCTGGAGACCGTCACGTCGGGCTCGGTGCTCGTCGAGGGCACGGACCTCACCGGCCTGCCGGAGCGCAAGGTCCGCGGGATCCGCGCGCGGATCGGCATGATCTTCCAGCAGTTCAACCTGCTGAGCTCGCGCACCGTCGCGGGCAACGTCGCCTACCCGCTCAAGGTGGCGCGCTGGCCGAAGGAGAAGCGCGCGGCCCGGGTGGCCGAGCTGCTCGAGTTCGTGGGGCTCTCCGACAAGGCGCGCGCGTACCCGCGCCAGCTCTCCGGCGGGCAGAAGCAGCGCGTGGGCATCGCCCGCGCCCTGGCGACGTCGCCCACCATCCTGCTCGCCGACGAGGCGACGTCCGCCCTCGACCCCGAGACCACCCGCGACGTGCTGGCGCTGCTGCGCCGCGTCAACGCGGAGCTCGGCCTCACCATCGTCGTCATCACCCACGAGATGGACGTCGTGCGTTCCCTGTGCGACCGCGTCGCCGTCATGGAGCACGGCAAGGTGGTCGAGGTCGGCGACGTGTACGACGTCTTCTCCGCGCCCAGCGCCGACGCCGCCCAGCGGTTCGTCGGCACGTCCATGCACGACCGGCCCTCGCCCGACGCGCTCGCCCGCCTGCGCGAGCGCCACCCCGGGCGGCTCGTCACCGTCGGCGTGCGGGAGGGCGCGAGCTCCGGCACCGAGCTGTTCCGCCTGCTGCGCGAGCACGAGGTGGACGGCGCCGTCGTCTTCGGCGGCATCAGCGAGGTCGGCCAGCGGCCGTTCGGCTCGCTCACCGTCGAGCTCGTCGCGCCCGACGACCGCATCGCGGCGCTCCTCGCCGCGCTGCGCGAGCGGGCCGACGTCGTCGACCTGGGCACGGCCGAGCACCCGGTCGACGACCCGCGGGCGATCCGGGCCGACCGTGGTCCACAGGGCGGCACGCCTGCGCCGGACGAGGATGACGAGCTCGGCGACCCGTACCGCGAGGCGCGTGACGCGATCACCCGCCACGGCTTCTTCGGCAACCTGGGAGGTCGCTCATGAACCGCGACTGGTCCACCCTGTGGCCGCTGCTGTGGGAGGCGTTCGGCCAGACCCTGCAGATGGTCACGATCGCGCTGCTCACCGGCGGCATCGCCGGCCTGGCGCTGGGGCTCGCGCTCTACGTGACCCGGCCGGGCAACCTGCTGGCCAACAAGGCCGTGTTCGGCATCCTCAACGTGATCGTCAACATCGTCCGCCCGATCCCGTTCATCATCTTCGTGACGCTGCTCGGGCCCGTGACGCTGCAGGTCGTGGGCACGACGCTCGGCACCGAGGCGTTCATCTTCCCGCTGTCGGTCATGACGGCGTTCGGCACGTCGCGGATCGTGGAGCAGAACCTCGTCGGCATCGACCCCGGCGTCGTCGAGGCGGCCCGCGCGATGGGGGCGTCGTCGTGGCGCATCATCACCACGGTGCTGGTCCCCGAGGCCCTCGCCCCGCTGATCCTCGGCTACACGTTCCTGTTCATCGCGGTGCTCGACATGTCGGCGATCGCCGGCCTCATCGGCGGTGGCGGGCTCGGTGACTTCGCCCTGCGGTACGGCTACCAGCGCTACAACTGGATGGTCGTGCTGGTCACCGTCGCCGTGATCATCGTCATCGTGCAGGTCGTGCAGTGGGTGGGGAACCGCCTGGCGCGCAAGGTGCTGCACCGCTGACGCCCCTCGACGTAGTACCTGGTGACGCTTCATCGTCGTGAACCCTCACCAGGTACTACGTCGATCCCCGGGGCTGGCGCGACGGGGCGTGGCCCGGGAACAATCGGGTCGTGCCTGACGACGACGGCGGTGCGCGCTCTAGGTGGGACAGAGTCGGTGCGGTGGTTCTCGGCGTCGTGGCCGGGATCGTCGTGCTGGTCGTCGTCGTGCCCGTCGTGGTCCTGTGGGCGGCGACGCGCTCGGCCGACGGAGGGCGGGTCGCCGAGGACCACGTGGACCGGATCGTCGAGGGGCTCGCCGACGACGTCAACGACCTGCGCGACCCGACCGGCGCCACGACCGCCCCCGACCGGATCGCAGCGTGGATCCCCGACCACGTGCGACTGCCCGACGACGTGCGCGACGCCGAGTACGTCGTCGCGCCGTTCGGGTGGGGTGACGACCCCACGTCGGTCGACGTCCTGATCCGTGCGGACGTCCCTGCGGAGCCCACCACCATGTTCGGGAGGCAGCGCACGGCCGGGTCGGCGGAGTCGTGCTGGCGCCTGACCGTGCGCGTCGACCGGAGGCTCGCCGACCGCGAGCATCTCGAGTGCGGCGGGTCGAGTCTGTCCGTCGAGCCGGTCCCGGTCCCGTCGCTGGGCCCGTACGCGGAGGGCGCGGTGCTGTCGGCGCTGGGCGCGCTGGAGGACGGGGCGTCCGCGGCAGACGCCGAGGCAACGCTGCGGGAGCACTTCGAGGAGCCGCTCACCGTGCGCGCCGAGCGTCAGGGTCGCGACCTGGTCGCGGCGGTGGGGTCGCCCGACGCCGGTGACTGCATCGTCGGGGTGCGCCCGGACGGCGCACCGGTGTGGCGCTTCTCCGACTTCGACCGGATCCTGCTCCAGCCGGGCGAGCTCGGCTGCGTGCCGAGCCTCTACACCCACCCCGTGACGACCCACTGACGCGCGTCGTCCACCGCCTGAGCAGCGGCCTCGTCGGTGTCGGCTGCGGCGTCTAGGGTTGGCCGGGTGACGACAGCCCTGTACCGCCGCTACCGGCCCGAGACGTTCGCCGAGGTGATCGGCCAGGAGCACGTCACCGCACCGCTCATGCAGGCCCTGCGCAGCGGGCGCGTCAACCACGCCTACCTGTTCTCCGGCCCGCGCGGCTGCGGCAAGACGACGTCCGCCCGCATCCTCGCGCGGACGCTCAACTGCGCGCGCAACACCCCGGAGACCCCGCTCGACACCCCGTGCGGCGAGTGCCCGTCGTGCGTCGAGCTGGCGCGCGGCGGCCCCGGCTCGCTCGACGTCGTCGAGATCGACGCGGCCAGCCACAACGGCGTCGACGACGCCCGCGACCTGCGCGAGCGCGCCACGTTCGCGCCCGCCCGCGACCGGTACAAGATCTTCATCCTCGACGAGGCGCACATGGTGACGCCACAGGGCTTCAACGCCCTGCTCAAGATCGTCGAGGAGCCGCCGCCGCACGTGAAGTTCGTCTTCGCGACGACGGAGCCCGACAAGGTGATCGGCACCATCCGGTCGCGCACCCACCACTACCCGTTCCGGCTCGTGCCGCCGGACGTGCTGGGCCCCTATCTCGAGCAGCTCACCGCGGCCGAGGGGATCGAGCTGGGCGGTGGCGTCGTGCCGCTCGTGACCCGCGCGGGCGGCGGCTCCGTGCGGGACAGCCTCTCCGTGCTGGACCAGCTCATCGCGGGCGCGACCGGCGGGGTCGTCGCGTACGACACCGCCGTCGGCCTCCTCGGGTTCACGCACGCCACCCTGCTCGACGACGTCGTCGACGCGCTCGCCGCCGGTGACGGCGCGTCGATCTTCCGCGTCGTCGACCAGGTGATCGCCACCGGGCACGAGCCGCGGCGGTTCGTCGAGGACGTGCTGGAGCGGCTGCGCGACCTCATCGTCATCGCCGTCTCCGGCGACGCGGCCGAGGCCGTGCTGCGGGGGCTGCCCGCCGACCAGCTCGAGCGGATGCGCGCGCAGGCCGGGCGTCTCGGCGTGTCCGAGCTGTCGCGGGCGGCCGACCTCGTCAACGCCGCGCTCACCGAGATGACGGGCGCCACCTCGCCCCGGCTGCACCTCGAGCTGCTCTGCGCGCGCCTGCTGCTGCCCGGCGCCGACGACGGCGTGGAGGGTCTCGCCGCGCGCATCGACCGCCTCGAGCGGGGCAGGATCGCGGCCGGTCCGGCCGCGCCGGCAGGTCCGCCCGCTCACGGTGACGCCGCACCGACTCCCGCTCCGCCGGTGTCCGAGGGCGGGGGAGGAGGGCTGAGCGGGGCCGCCGCTGCCCGGGCCGCCCTGCAGGCGAGCCGGCGTCCGGTCGCCGAGCCCGAGAGCGCCGGCGAGCCCGAGCCTGCGGTGGTCGAGCCGGTCGAGGACACCTCGCCCGTCGAGCCTGAGCCTGCGGTGGTCGAGCCGGTCGAGGCCGCGCCGTCCGCGGAGCCCGAGCCTGCGGTGGTCGAGCCGGTCGAGCCGGTCGAGCCGGTCGATGCCGCGCCGTCCGCGGAGCCTGAGCCTGCGGTGGTCGAGCCGGTCGATGCCGCGCCGCCCGTCGAGCCCGAGCCTGCGGCGGTCGAGCCCGTCGAGGCCGCCCCGGCGGTTCAGCCGGAGCCGGAGCCGGAGCCGGAGTCCGCGCCGTCCGCACCCGCCAGCGCCGTGACCACCGAGGTGGTCCGACGCCGGTGGCGCGAGGTCTTGGGCGCCATCCAGAGCCCGCAGGCCGCCGCGTTCCTCGGCGAGAACGCCCAGGTGCTGACCCTCGAGCGTGACGTGCTGCACCTCGGGTTCGCGCCGGCCGTCGTCGGGCTGGCGCGTCGCGGGCGTCCGGAGACCATCTCGGACGCCGTCTACCAGGCGCTCGGTGTCGCAGTGCAGGTCGAGATCGTCGAGAACGAGGCCGGCGCGCGTCCTCGGGAGGCCGGCAGCTCTCCGGTGCCGTCCGACCCGGGCGGCGACGCCGCCGAGGAGCCTGACGACTCCGAGCGGTCCGACGACGCCGCATGGCCCGACGTCCCGCCGCCCGGCGAGGGGCGTTCCGGCGGTGGGGGAGGCGGTGCCACCGGCGGCGGGGAAGCCGGCGCCCGCCCCTCCGCCACCACCATCGCGGCGAGCGAGCCGCGCCCGGACACCGCCGTCGCGGTCGTCGAGCCGCCCGCTCGTCGTGCGCCGCAGGACGCCCCGCAGCGGTCTCCGCAGCCGCAGCAGCAGGCGAGGCAGGTCGCCTCGGTCGACGAGGCGGATGCCGCCTGGCTCGCCGGCGTCTCCTTGCACGAGCCCCCGCCCGACGACGAACCCGAGCCGCCGCTCGACGAGCCCGCCGCGGCCCGGGTCGGCCGGCCCGTCGCGTCGCCGCGGCCCCAGCCCGACGTGCCGGCGAGCGCGCCGGCCGCGAGCGCGCCCGCCCCGTCCGGCCCGGCAGTGTCCGCCCCGGCGGCCCCGCCTGCGCGCGAGACCCCGCGGCAGGCCGCCGAGCGCCGGGTGCGCGAGGCGCAGCAGTCGGAGGGCCGGTCGTCCTGGGCGCCCGCGTCCGGCGGGAACCCCGCGGACGACGAGCCCTCCGCCGACGACCCCGACATCACGTCCGCCGGGCTGGTCGGCGTGCAGCTCGTGGTGCAGGTGCTGGACGGCAAGGTCATCGAGGAGATCGCGGAGCAGCCCTGACATGACCGGTCACACCCCCACCGACAGCACGGAGCACGCCCGCCCGGGCGTCACCACCCTGCACATCGTCGCCGCCGTCATCGTGCGCGAGGACGGCCGCGCGCTGCTCGTGCGCAAGCACGGCACCACGGCGTTCATGCAGGTGGGCGGCAAGATCGAGCCGGGCGAGGAGCCTGTCGCCGCGCTCGTGCGCGAGTGCGCGGAGGAGATCGGGCTGGTCGTCGACCCGGCCGCCGCCCGCCTGCTCGGGCGCCGCGCCGCCGTCGCGGCCAACGAGCCGGACCACGTGGTCGACGCGCACGTCTTCGAGGTGGCCCTGCCCGCCGGGTTCGACGTCGAGACGCGCGCCGAGCTCGCCGAGCACGTCTGGGTCGACCCGGCCGAACCGGCCGCGCCGCACCCGCTCGCGCCGCTGTCCGCCGACCTCATGGCCGACGTCGCCGCCCGATGACCGGTCGACCGCGCCGCGGGGCCGTCCACCACGTCGAGCTGTGGGTGCCCGACCTGGCGCGCGCCGAGCGCTCCTGGGGATGGCTCCTCGGCGAGCTCGGCTACCGGACGCACCAGGCGTGGGAGCACGGGCGGTCGTGGCTGCTCGACGACGGCTACGTCGTCGTCGAGCAGAGCCCCGCCCTGTCGGCCTCCACCCACGACCGTCGGCGGCCGGGCCTGAACCACCTGGCCCTGCACGCGGGCTCGCGCGCGCAGGTCGACGCGCTCGTCGCTGCCGCGCCCGCGCACGGGTGGTCGCTGCTCTTCGCCGATCGGCACCCGTTCGCCGGCGGCCCCGACCACTACGCCGCCTACCTCGAGGACGCGGACGGCTTCGAGGCCGAGCTCGTCGCGGGCTGACCGCCCGTCCCGGTGCTACCTCGCGGTCGCTCGGACTACCTCGCGGTCGCTCGGACTACCTCGCGGCCGCCCGGACTACCTCGGCAGGGTGGCGCGCAGGTCGTCGAGCCAGCCGGCGAGGTTGGCCACGGAGTCGGGCATGAACGGCACGTCGTCGATCATCCGCAGCAGGCGGGCGGGCGGCACCCACGCGCCCCAGGCGACCTCTTCCGGCTGCCAGGTCACGGGCCCGTCGTAGGTGCACTCGTAGAGGAACTCGCGCATCCGGGTGCGGTCGTCGGCGTAGTCGGCGACGCCGAGCGGCACCAGCTCCACCCCGGTCACGCCGAGCTCCTCGGCCAGCTCGCGGCGCGCGGAGTCGGTCGGGTCCTCGCCGGCGCGCAGCACGCCGCCCGCGCAGAAGTCGTACCGGCCGGGATACAGGTCCTTCGTATCGGTGCGGCGGTGCACGTAGACGTCACCGGCCCGGTTGCGCACCACGACGGCGGTGGCCGCGTGCCGCAGGTTCTCCGCCCGCACCCGCGACCGCGGCGCCGTGCCGCACGGGCGCCCCGACTCGTCGTACAGCGCCACGACCTCGGATCCCGCGACCTCGCCCATGTGAGCATCCTGCCGCAGACGACCTCAGGGGAGGGGCGGGACGGCGTCGTCGTCGAGCGGCGACCCGAAGATCCGCGCGGCGCGCTTGATCACCTCGAGCCCGTCCGTTACCTCGACCGCGGCGACGCCAGGGATGCTGCCGACGTCGCTCGTGAGGAACCGGTAGAGGGCCTCGTCGTCGGCCACGGCGATCTCGCCGCACAGGTTGTGCTGCCCGGTCGTGGCGGCGACGCTCAGGACGTCGGGATGGGCGGCGAGCGTGCGCCCCGCGACCTCCAGCCGGGACGGCAGCACCCGGAGCCAGACGAGGGCCACCACGGGCCGCCCCACGAGCGCGGGGTCCACGACCGCGCGCACCCGCAGCGGTCCGCGCCGCATGAGCGCCTCCACCCGCCGGCCGGCGGTGGCGGGCGCGACGGCGGCGCGCTCGCCGAGCTCGCGCCAGCTCAGGCGGCCGTCCGCCACGAGGGCGTCCACGAGCCGGGCGTCGACCTCGTCGAGGGACACCTCGCGCGGTTCCCGCCCCTCGTCCCAGGCGTCCCAGCGCCCGGTCCGCAGCCGGGCCGTCTCCTGCGGGGCGAGGATCCCCGCGGTCCACCCGTGCGGGGTGGCGAAGCGCCGCAGCACGCGGAGCGCGTCGCCCGTCACCACGCCGGTCATCGACCGCAGCCGGTGGTGGGTCACGCCCAGCAGCTCGCGGGCGTTGCGCACCGCGACCTGTGCCGCGCAGTCGAGCTCGCCGCCGGTGACCGCCACGTACCCGGCCTCGTCCCACGACGCGATCTGGCGCGCCACGTCGCGGCTGTGGCCGGGCGCGCAGCGCACCCGCAACCACACGGTGAGGCCCGCCCGGGCCCACTCCCGGTCGAGCACCCCCGTGACGCGCACGTCGCCCCGGGCGAGGAGCGCCGCCAGCCGGCGCGACGCGGTCGGCGAGGTGACACCGGCCGCCGTCGCGAGGGCCGCGACCGTCGCGCGTGGGTGGGCGAGCAGCGCGCCGACGATCCGTCGGTCGGGCCCCGTCAAGGCGGACGATCCGTGCACGGGGTCCCTCGAGACGGAGGTTCCGTTCGTCATCGCCCGGATTCTTGCAGCCGGGCGTGCCCCCGGCGAGTCTCGTGACGCATCAGCGGCGACGAGGGTGAGGAGCAGGGCGTGCGACCAGTGACGATCGCCGTCGTCGGGGCGGGGCACCGTGGCGCCGAGGCGTACGCGGACTACTGCCTGCGGCATCCCGACGAGGTGCAGGTCGTGGCGGTCGCCGAGCCCGACGACGGCCGTCGTGCCGCCCTCGTCGCCGCGCATGGGATCGCGGTGGACCGGGCCTACTCGGGGTGGGAGGACCTGCTGGCGGCGGACAGGATCGCGGACGCGGTGGTCGTGGCCACCCCGGACCGGCTGCGCACCGGGCCCCTGCTGGCCGCCGCCCGGCGGGGGTACGCCATCCTCGTGGAGAAGCCGGTGGCCACCTCCCCCGCCGAGCTGGAGGAGATCGTGCGGGCGGTGGGCGAGGCGGACGTCCCGGTCGGGGTGGCGCACGTGCTGCGCTACACGGCGTTCTTCCGGCACCTCAAGGAGCTGCTCGACGAGGGCGCGGTCGGTCGCGTCGTGCACCTGGAGCAGACCGAGGACCCGGGGTACTGGCACTTCGTGCATTCGTACGTGCGGGGAAGCTGGCGGCGCGCGGACACCTCGAGCCCGCTCCTGCTGGCCAAGGCGTGCCACGACCTCGACGTGATCACCTGGCTCCTCGGGGCCGAGCCGGCCACCGTGTACTCCACGGGGGCGCTCACGCAGTTCCGCCCGGAGAACGCGCCGGAGGGCGCCCCGGAGCGTTGCACGGACGGCTGCCCGGCGGCCGACGCCTGCCCGTTCCACGCCCCCCGGTTCTACGTGGAACGGCTGCGTGACCACCACGCCTGGCCGGTCACGGCGATCACCGGGGACACGTCCGCGGAGGGCCGGCTGCGCGCGCTGCGGGAGGGCCCGTACGGCCGCTGCGTCTACCGCTGCGACAACGACGCGGTGGACCACCAGGTGGTGGCACTGACCTACGCCGCAGGGGTCACGGCCACGCTGCGGGTGGGCGCGTTCACGGAGGCGAACACCCGCACGGTGCGCATCCTCGGGTCGCACGGCGAGATCGAGGGGCGCCTCGACACCGGGGAGGTCACGCTGCGCCGCTTCCTGCCGCGCCGGGGCGCGGAGCTCGGAGGGGCGCCCCGGTGGGACCGCGACGCCGAGGGCCGGTCCGGGCTCCCGGACGACGACGTCGTGACCGTCGTCACCGCGCCCGTGGACGACGTCGACCTGCTCGTCGAGCCGGGGCGCCGCGAGTCCGACGGTCACGCCGGCGGGGACGACGGGCTGATGCGCGAGTTCGTCGCCACGGTGCGCGACCGGCGGGTGCGACCGGGGGTGCGGGTGCCGACCCACCTCGCCGACGCCGCCGTCAGCCACCGGATCGCTTTCGCCGCGGAGCGCTCGCGCAGCACGGGGGAGGTGGTGCACCTGTGACCGGGGACGTGACCCGCGGCGCGGCCGGCGTCCGGCGGCTCGTGGAGCGTGCGACGGGCCGTCCGGCACGGGACGTGCGGCTCGACGTCGACCCGGGACTGGGGGAGGGGATGTTCCGGTACTCCGCCGCGGGCGGGACGCTCGAGGTGAGCGCGGGGGACGTCGCGACGCTGGGCGTGGGCTTCGCCCGCTACCTCGCCGACGTCGTGGGGCTCCAGGTCACCTGGGACGACCCTGTCGCGGCACGCGAGCGCCCCGACCGCTGGCCCGACGCCGCCCCCACCACGTGCCGCACCGACGCTGCGGTGCGGTACTACCTCAACGTCGTCACCACCGGGTACTCGGCGCCGTTCTGGGGCTGGGCGCGCTGGGAGCGCGAGGTCGACTGGATGGCGCTGCACGGCGTCACCGCGCCGCTGCTCACCCTCGGGCACGAGGCGGTGCTGCACGCGGCGTTCGTCGACGCCGGGGCGACGGCCGAGCAGTCGCGGGAGTGGCTCGGCGGCGCCGCCTACCTGCCGTGGACCTTCATGGGCAGCCTCAGCGGGTTCGGCGGGCCGCTGCCCCCGCGGTGGTTCGAGCGGCGTGCCGCCCTGGCACGGCGGGTCGCGGCACGGATGCGGGAGCTCGGGATGCGGCCGGTGCTGCCGGCCTTCGGCGGGCACGTGCCGGACGCGCTCGCCCCCGCCGGCGCGCGCCGCACCCGGTGGCAGGGGTTCACGACGGCGCTCCTGGAGCCGGGCTCGGCCGAGCTGGGGGAGCTGGCCGGGAGCGTGCGACGCCACCAGCAGGCCATCGTCGGCACCGACCACCTCTACTCCGCCGACCCGCTCATCGAGTCCGAGCCGCCCTCGGCCGACCCGGACTACCTCCGGGAGCTGGGCCGCTCGCTGTGGGAGGGTATCCGCGGTGCGGACCCGGCGGCCACGTGGGTCATGCAGGCCTGGCCGTTCCACTACCACCGGGCGTTCTGGACGCGGGAGCGCGTCGACGCCTTCCTCGAGGCGGTGCCGGGCGACCGCCTGCTGCTCCTCGACCTGTGGGCCGAGCACGCGCCCGTCTGGTCGGACGACCGGGAGATCGCCCGCCGGCCCTGGGTGTGGTGCACGGTCCACAACTTCGGCGCCCGGTTCTCCCTGCACGGCGACCTGCGGGGGCTGCTCGACGGGTACGGCGCCGCGCATCGCTCGGCGCCCGCGACGCTGCGGGGGGTCGGCCTGGCGCCGGAGGCCATCGAGCACAACCCGGCCTTCTACGAGCTCGCCACCCGGCTGCCCTGGATCGAGGACCTCGACGGGTTCGACGTCGACGGGTGGCTGGCGGGGTTCGTCGGGCGGCGCTACCGCCTCGCGGGGCACCCGCGCGTGCGCGACGCCGCGCAGGAGGCCTGGCGAGTGCTCGGCCGCACCGTGTACCGACCGGGCGCGACGCGGTCCGCGCCGTCCCCCGTCATCGCGCGGCCCGTCGACCTCGCCCCGCCGTTCGCGACCCAGCGGCGCGCCGGGGAGGTGCTCGACCCCGACCGGCCGCCGTCGGCGAACGTGGACGTCGACGCGGACCCGCACGTCCTGGGCGATCTGCCCGAGCTCGCCCGCGCGGCCGCGCTCCTCACGACCGTGGTCGAGGAGCTCGGGCCCCGCGGGCCTTGGGTGGAGGACCTGATCGACGTGACGACGCACGTCGCTGCGCAGCGGCTGCGCGCCCCGGTGCACCGCGCGGCCGCCGCGGCCGCCGCGGGCGACGCCGCCGCCGTCCGGGCGGAGGGCGAGACCGTGCTCGCGGCCCTCGACGACCTGGCGGCGCTCGCGGGCACCAGCGGGAGCCGGCTCGCGGGCCGCTGGGTCGAGGACGCCGCCCGGTGGGGCGACGACGCGGGCGAGCGCGCCGTCCTCGCGCGCGACGCCCGACGCATCGTGACGGTCTGGGGCCGCGACGACTCGGGCCTGCACGACTACTCGGGACGGCACTGGGCGGGCCTCGTGGACGGCCTGTACCGCCCGCGCTGGGCGGCGTGGTTCGCCGCGCTCGAGGCGGTCGCCGAGGGGGAGGACGCCGGGGCGGCCGTCGCACGGTTGCGGGCGGCCGTCGCCGACGCCGAGGAGACCTGGGTGGACGGCGACGTCCCGCTGCCGACCGCGCCGGGGGGCGACGTCGTCGTCGCCGCCGGCCGGCTCCTGGCGGCGCAGCAGGGAACGCACGACCGGACCGGCAAGGAGCCGGCGGAGCAGGAGGAGGCAACGAGATGACGACACCTAGGGTCATGCGCACCGCCCCGGCGTTCGCGGCGGCGGCGCTGCTGCTCGCGGCGTGCTCGGGCGGTGGTGGGGACGACGCCGCGGAGGACGTCGACACCCTCACGTTCTGGACGGCGCAGACGACACCGGAGCGGGTCGCGGCGCAGGAGGAGATCGCGTCCCGGTTCACGGAGGAGACGGGCATCGACGTCGAGGTCGTGCCCCTCGCGGGCGCGGACCAGAACACGACGCTGCTGGCCAACGCGGCGTCGGGGGAGGTACCGGACGTCATCCTGCACGGCTGGGAGCAGTCGCCGGCGTGGGTCGACCAGGGCATCCTCGACCAGGACGCCGCCGCCGAGCTCGTCGAGAGCCTCGGCCCGGACACGTTCGCCAACGGTGCCATGTCGATGGTCACGGTGGACGACCAGCCGTCCGGGGTCCCGATGGACGGCTGGGGCTACCTGCTGCTCTACCGCACCGACCAGTTCGAGAAGGCGGGCGTCGAGCCTCCGGAGTCGCTCGCCGACGTGGCCGACGCGGCCGAGGCGATGCGGGCGGCCGGCGACGGCGGCATCGCGCTCGGCACGCAGCCCGGCGACGCGTGGGCGGGGGAGACGCTCGAGGCGACGCTGCTGCCCAACGGGTGCCAGCTCGCGGAGGGCGGCACCGTGACGCTCGACTCGGACGCCTGCGTGGAGGGGCTCGAGCTCTACCAGCGCATGGCGGCGACGGCCGGCAAGGGCGAGCTCGACGTCGACGCCGCGCGCGCGTCGTACCTCGCGGGCGACTCGTCGATGGTGATGTTCTCCACGCACATCCTCGACGAGGTGGCGGGCTTCGACCCCAACAACCCGGTCACGTGCGACGAGTGCGCCGACGACCCGACGTACCTCTCCGCGAACACTGGCGTGGTGACCGGGCTGTTCGGCCCGAGCAACGACGACGCGGTCCAGTTCGGCAACGTGCTCCAGCTGTCGATCCCGGAGGGGGCGCAGACCGAGGCGGCGAAGCAGTACGTGGAGTTCCTCATGACGGAGGGCTACGCGGACTCCCTGGGCATGGCCACGGAGGGCCGGATCCCCACCCGGCTCGGCACCCCGGACGACCCCACCGAGTACGTGGACGCGTGGGCGACGCTGCCGTTCGGGGCCGACGGCGGGGACCGGTCGATCACGGACGTGTACGGGCAGGACGTGGCGAACGCGCTCGCGACGGGCGCGGAGCAGTACGTGCGCTGGGGCGCGGGCACGCCGGACGCGCTGCTGGCCTCCGTGACGATCCAGCAGCAGGTGGTGCCGCAGACCGTGGGCCCGCTGTTCTCGGACGGCGACCCCGCCCAGGTGGCGGACGACCTGCGGTCCGCCGTCGAGACGGTGCAGCAGGACCTCGAGTGACCCGCGTCGCCGCCCCGGTCGGGCGTCCTGCCCGGAGCACCCGCTCCCGGCAGGACGCCCGGGCGGGCGCCGCCCTGGTGGCGCCGACGGTGCTGGTGGTCGCTGCCGTGGTGGTGCTGCCGTTCCTCGCAGTGGTGGTGCTCGCATTCCAGGACATCAAGCTCGCCCAGCTGCCGCACCTGACCCTCGCGGACCTCGAGCTCGACCCGGAGAACGTCGTCGGGCTGTTCACGTCGGCCGGGTTCTGGACGGCGCTGCGCACCACGGTGGTGCTCTCGGTGGCGACGGCGGTGCTGTCGGTCGCGGCCGGCGTCGCGATGGCCCTCGCGCTGCGGCGGCCGTTCCCGGCCCGGGCGGTGGTGCGGGCGCTGGTGCTCGTGCCGTACGTGCTGCCCGTCGTCGCGTCGATGCAGACGTGGCGCACCCTGCTGAACACCCAGTACGGCTGGGTGAACGCGGTGGGCACGAGCCTGCTCGGCTGGGACGAGCCGGTCGCCTTCCTCACCACGCCCGACACGACGGTGCTCGGCGTCACCGTCCCCGTGGCGCTGGTCAGCGTCATCGTGGTCATGGTCTGGCACACCTTCCCGCTGGCCTACCTGTTCGCGGCGGCGCGGCTGCACGCGGTGTCCGGCGACCTGGAGGAGGCCGCGGCGCTCGACGGCGCGGGGCCGTGGCAGCGGATCCGTCACGTCGTCCTGCCGGAGCTGGCGGGGGTGGTCTCGATCCTCCTGCTGCTCCGCTTCATCTGGACGTTCCAGACCTTCAACGAGGTGTACCTGCTCACCGGGGGCGCGGCCGGGACCGAGGTGCTCGCGGTGCGGGTCTACAACGAGCTGGTCACCCGCTCGGACATCGGGGCGGCGTCCGGCGTCGGGGTGGCGATCACGGCGATCCTCGCCGTGTTCATCGCGCTCTACCTGGTGCTGCAGCGGCGGAGGGAGACGGAGTGAGGCAGGGTCCGGTCGAGGCGGCGGCGAGCCGTCGGAGGCGTCGACGGTCCGGGGGCGAGCGGGTCGCGGGGGCGGTGCGCGTCGTCGTGATCGCGGCGGGCACGCTGTTCGCGGCGTTCCCGCTGTTCTACGCGCTGGGGCTGTCGTTGCGCCCGTTCGCGGACGTCGCGGCGCACCCGGCCGTGCCGTGGCCCACGCAGGTGGACGTGACCCCGTACCTCACGGCGCTGCGACCCCTGGACGCCGGAGGCTTCGGGCTCGGGGGGTTCATGGTGAACTCGCTCGTGCTGGCGTCGTCCACCACGCTCGCCACCCTGCTGGTCTGCGTGCTCGGGGCCTACGCCGTGACCCGGCTGAGGTTCCCCGGGCGGGGCGTGGTGGGCGCGGTGTTCCTCGGGGTGTACATCCTCCCGGGGATCGCCCTGGCCGTGCCCCTGTACGTGCTGTTCAGCCGGCTGGGTCTGCGCGGGTCCATCGCGAGCCTCGTGCTCATCTACATGGCGAGCACGGTGCCGCTGGCCGTCTACATGCTGCGCAACTACTTCGCGTCCGTGCCGGCGTCGGTCGAGGAGGCCGGCGCGCTCGACGGGGCGAGCCGCCTGCAGGTGATCGGCCGCCTCGTGCTTCCCATGACGATGCCCGGCATCGCCGCCACCGGCCTGTACATCTTCATGATCGCGTGGAACGAGTACCTGTACGCCCTGCTCTTCCTCGTCGACGACCGGTCGCGGTGGACGGTGTCGCTGGGCGTGGCGCAGCTCGCGACGTTCGACGTGCCGGTCACGGTGCTCATGGCCGGGTCGATCGCGATCACCGTCCCCGTCGTCATCGGCTTCTTCGCCGCGCAGCGGGCGATGGTCAGCGGGCTCACGCTGGGGGCGGAGAAGGGCTGAGCCGTCGCGCGACCGGCGTCAGCCGCGCCGCAGCGCCTCCGACAGCACCCGGCCCTGGGCCCCGGCCGGCGGGTCGACGCCCAGCAGCGCGGCGATCGTCGGGGCCACGTCGACGTGCCACGGGTCGCGCGGGTGCCGCCCGGGCAGGACGCCGGACCCGGCGAGCACGAGCGGCACCTCCAGCTCGGTGGTGGAGCCGTGCCGGCCCGCGGGCGCGGCGGGCGTGCTCCCGAACGACCAGCCCGGCTCCGGCTCGACGACGAGGTCGCCGTGGCGTGGGCTCATGCGCATCCGCCGCTGGTCGCGGTCGTCGTACACCGCCCGGACCTGGGGCAGCGCCTCGAGCGCGCGCCGGACGCGGCGCTCGGCCGCCGGGTCGTCCGCGGCGTCGCCCAGCAGCGTGAGGTCGGCGACGCCGCCGACGACGATCGCGACGTCGGTGCCGGGGGCGGGCGACCTCCCGGCCGTGAGGACCTCGCCCGTGTAGCCGGCGTCGGCGATCGCGGCGAGGCCCTCCGCGGCGAACCCCTTGTCGAAGGTGGTCATGCCGTGGTCGCCGGTGACGACGAAGGTCGTGCGGCCGTAGGTCCCCGCGTCCTTCGTGGCCTGGACCAGCCGGCCGAGCTGGGCGTCGAGCTCGGTGAGCGCGGCGGGGATGCCGGGGTGCTCGTCGCCGCCGGCGTGCCCGAGCGCGTCGAGCGCGTCGCAGTACACCGCCGTCAGGGCCGGCAGCCCGTCGGCCCGGACCATCTCCCCGCCCGAGCTCACCGGCTCGCCGGCGAAGACCGCCACGGCGTCGTCGACGCGCCGGCTGCAGTCGCCACCCGGCTGGGTGTACAGGCCCTCGGGGTCGCCGTACGACACGCCATGGTCCTGCACGATGAACCACTGCGACGAGAAGACGGTGCCGCCGCCGGCGCGGACCGCCTCGGCGATCGTCGGCACCGCGAGGGCCCGCTGCTGCCCCTGGGCCGTGCCCGAGACGGGGTCGAACCAGTACGCGGAGTTGAGGTGCCGCTCCGGCCACGCCCCGGTGGCGACCGACGCCCACGACGGGTTCGTGATGGAGGTCATGACCCCGGTGGACGTCGTGACGGACCCGCGGCGCAGCAGCGCCTCGAGGTGCGGCATCGGCGCACGGCCCAGGTACTCGGCGTCGAACCCGTCGAGGGCGAGGAGCACCACGTGGTCGGCGCGCGCAGGGCCGTGCGCCGAGGTGACGGCGTCCGGCGACGGTGGCGCGGACGACGCGGCGGCGGCCGGGACGACGACGGCGAGCGCGGACAGGGCGGCGACGGTGGCGCCGGCGAGCGGCCGGGCCCAGCGGTGGGTCACCCGACCGACGCTAGGGCGTGGACGCCCGGGGCGCGTGTCCTGGGCGCAGAGTTCCCGGACCTGTCACCCGGGGGACATCAGCCCGTCACCGGGACGGCATGACAGATGTCACGGCCCGTCCGTGCGCTCCTCACGGAACCCGGTGACGGGCGGCACTACCTGCGACGACGCGCCGCCGCGAGGGTGGAGGCATGACTTCGGAACCCATCGTCCACGTCCGCGGGGCACGCCGCCGGTACGGCGCGTTCGAGGCCGTCCGCGGGGTCGACCTCGACGTCCACCGCGGGGAGCTCGTCGCCCTGCTCGGCACCAACGGGGCGGGCAAGACGTCGTTCGTCGAGCTCGTCGAGGGGCTCGCACCCGCCTCCGGCGGCACGGTGCGCGTGCTCGGTCGCGACCCGTACCGGGAGCGGCGGCACGTCGTCCGCTCCCTCGGGATCATGCTGCAGAGCGCCGGGTTCTCCGGCGACCTCACCGTCGCGGAGACGGCGCGCACCTGGGCGGGCACCCTGTCGCGGCCGCGCCCGGTCGCCGACGTCCTCGGCGCCGTGGGGCTGGAGCACCGCGCGGACGTGCGTGTCGCCAGCCTCTCGGGCGGGGAGAAGCGCCGCCTGGACCTCGCGCTCGCCACGATGGGCGACCCCGAGCTCCTCTTCCTCGACGAGCCCACCACCGGACTCGACCCGGAGAGCCGCCGCGCCACCTGGGCGCTGGTGCAGGGCATGCTCGACGCCGGCACCACGGTGCTGCTCACCACCCACTACCTGGAGGAGGCGGAGCAGCTCGCCGACCGCATCGCGATCATGCAGGCCGGCCGCGTGGTGCGGACGGGGTCGGTCGCCGACGTCGTCGCCGCGGAGCCCGCCCGCGTGGAGGCCGTGGTGCGCAACGACGGCGGCCGGGCCGTCGCGCCCGCCGTGGCGGACCTGCCCGCGCTGGCGGGCGTCGTCGGCGTCCCCGACGTCGACCGCACGGGCCGCCTGCGCCTGCGCACCACGCGCCTGCAGGACGACCTGCTCACCCTGCTCCAGTGGGCCGAGGCGCGGCGCCTGCGGCTGGACGACCTCGACGCCCGGGCAGCGTCGCTCGAGCAGGCGTTCCTCGCCCTCGACGACGGCGCCGACGCGCACCGCACGACCGACACGGAGGCAGCGGCATGACCACGACGACCACCACCCCGGCCCGCCGGCGGGCCGCGACGGGCACGGGCGGCGGCGGCCGCCGCGTCGCGGCCCTCGCCCGCGCGGAGCTGCGCCTGCTGGTGCGCAACCGCACCGCGCTGTTCAACGCGCTCGCCCTGCCGCCGATGACGGTCGGGCTGTTCGCCGCGGTCGGCGGCATCGGCGACGAGGCCCCCGCCGCGACGGGCGCCGTCCTGCTGAACCTGCTGACGTTCATGGCGCTCGCGTTCGTCGTCTACTACAACCTCACCGTCGCGTTCGTGGCCCGGCGCGAGGAGCTGGTGCTCAAGCGCTACCTCGTGGGGGAGTGCTCCCGCGCGGAGCTCCTGGTCGGCACGGCCGTCCCGGCGCTCGTGGTGGCGCTGGCGCAGACGGTGCTGGGAACCGTCGCGGTGTCGGTGTTCCTCACGCCGCCCGCGTTCGTCAACCCGCTGCTCGTCGTCGTGGCCGTGCTCGGCGGGGCCGCGATGCTCACGCTGCTGGCCGCCGCGACGTCCGGCCTGTCCCGCACCGTGGAGTCCGCGCAGCTCACCACGCTGCCGCTGCTCGTCGTCGCGATCCCGTTCGCCGGCCTGTTCGGCGCGCCCGGTGCGTCGACCGGCGTGCTCGACACGATCGGCACGTTCACCCCGCTGCGCCCGATCACGGACCTCATGCTGCTCGGCGCCGGCGGGATCGACGGGGACGGGCAGGTGGTCACGTTCGCCGAGACGTTCGGCGCGGCCGCGCTGCCCGTGGCCGTGCTCGCCGCGTGGACGGTCGTGGGCGCGCTCGCCGCCCGGCGGTGGATGCGCTGGGAGCCGCGTCGGTGACCCACCTCCCGCCGGGGCGGCCGGCCCCGGCATCGTGGCAGGCTGACGGCGTGAGAACACGTCGTCGGCCCGGCACGGCCCTGGCGGGTGGTGCGCGCGGGGTCGAGACGTACACCCGCGTGAGCCTCTACTCGTTCGTCCTCCTCGAGCCCTTCTTCTACCTGTACGCGGTGGCGGCGCTTGCCGGCACGGACGAGGTGCCCGCGGTCGGCGCGGCGGCGGTCCTGGCGTGCCTGGGCCTCGTGCACATGGCGCTGTGCCTCGGCACCATCCACGTCGGGTTCGACGAGCCGCTGACCACCGGGCGGCGCCCCCGCCCGGTGGTCGTGGCGCTGCTCGCGGTGACGGGCGCCGTCTGGCTCGTGTCCGTCCTCGTGCTGCCCGCGGCCGTCGGGGGCGGCCTCATGGGCGACCCGCGCAGCATGATGATCGCGGTGGCCGGGGCGGCGACCTGCGGGGCCCTCGCCGTCGCGACCCCGATCCGGCGCGTGCTGACCGTCGGTCTCGCGGTGCCGGTCGTCGTGATCGGCGTCCGGCTCGCCTCCGACGCGAGCGCCGGGACGGTCGCGTCCGCGCTCGGCACCGGCCTGGGCGCGTACGTCTTCCTCCTGTTCTGGGCGTCGACGGTGCGGCTGTCCATGTGGATCGTCGAGGTGGTGCGCGAGCTCGACACCGCGCGGCAGGCCTCGGCGCGGCTCGCCGTCGCGGAGGAGCGGCTGCGCATCGCGCGGGACATGCACGACGTCGTCGGACGCGCGCTGTCCGCCGTCGCGGTGAAGTCCGAGCTCGCGGCCGCGCTCGCGCGTCGCGGCGACCCGCGGGGTGCCGACGAGATGGACGACGTGCGCACGCTCGCCCAGGACTCCCTGCGCGAGGTGCGCGGCGTCGTCGCCGGCTACCGGGCGGCCGACCTGTCGACGGAGCTCGACGGGGCCCGGTCCGTGCTGCGCGCGGCGGGGGTGACCGTGCGGGTCGTGGGCGAGGTGCCGGAGCTGGCGGCCCCGCAGGCCGACGCCTTGGCCTGGGTGGTGCGCGAGGCCGTCACGAACATCGTGCGGCACTCGGCCGCGCGCGAGTGCCGGATCGATCTGGACAGGCAGGAGGAGACGGGGGAGATGGTGCTGAGGGTGAGCAACGACGGAGCCCGCGTGGGCGTCGCCGGGGTGGCCGGGCTGGAGGGCGGCGCCGGCCTGGTCGGGCTGCGGGAGCGGCTCGCCGCCGTCGGGGGAGCGCTCGACGTGGCGGCCGACGGCGACCGGTTCGTCCTCACGGCCCGCGTGCCGGGGGAGGTGGACGGGTGATCCGCGTGGTGCTCGCCGACGACGAGACGCTGATCCGGGACGCGGTCGCCCAGCTGCTCGCCCTGGAGGACGATCTCGAGGTCGTGGCGGTCGCGGGGAACGGGACGGAGGCCGTGGGGACGATCGAGCGGCACGCCCCCGACGTGGCGGTGCTCGACCTGCAGATGCCGGGCGCCGACGGGATCGAGGTCGCCGAGGCGGTCCGCAGGACGGTGCCGGCCTGCGGTATAGTCATCGTCACGAGCCACGGCCGGCCCGGGCACCTCAAGAAGGCGCTCGCCGCGGGGGTGCGGGGCTTCCTGCCCAAGTCGGTGTCGGCGGCCGTGCTGGCGGGTGCCGTGCGACAGGTCGCGAGCGGCGGCCGGTACGTGGACCCGGAGCTCGCGGCCGACGCGATCTCCGCGGGCGACTCGCCCCTGACCGCCCGCGAGGCGGACGTGCTCGAGCTCGCCGCCGACGGCGCGCCCGTGGAGGAGATCGCCGAGCGGGCCGCGCTGGCCCCCGGCACGGTGCGCAACTACCTGTCGTCCGCCGTGGCCAAGCTGGGGGTCGCGAACCGGCACGAGGCCGTCCGGCTGGCGCGTGCCAAGGGCTGGCTCTGAGAGGCCGGACCGTCCCCGCCAGCCCGTAGGCTGGACCCTTGTGTACGAGGGCGCAGTCCAGGACCTGATCGACGAGCTCGGCCGCCTCCCCGGCGTCGGGCCCAAGAGCGCGCAGCGCATCGCGTTCCACCTGCTCGCGGCGGACGCCGCCGACGTGCGCCGGCTCGCCGACGCGCTCACCGAGGTCAAGGCGCGCGTGCAGTTCTGCGAGACGTGCGGCAACGTCGCGGAGTCGGAGAGATGCCGCATCTGCGCCGACCCGCGCCGCTCCGACGACGTGATCTGCGTCGTCGAGGAGCCCAAGGACGTCGTCGCGATCGAGCGCACCCGCGAGTTCCGGGGCAGGTACCACGTGCTCGGCGGCGCCATCAACCCGATCGAGAACGTCGGCCCCGACGACCTGCGCATCAGCCAGCTCATGACGCGCCTGGCCGACGGCACGGTCACCGAGGTCATCCTCGCCACCGACCCCAACATCGAGGGCGAGGCGACGGCCACGTACCTGTCGCGGCTCATCGCGCCCATGGGCGTCACCGTCTCCCGCCTCGCGTCGGGTCTGCCCGTCGGGGGAGACTTGGAGTACGCGGACGAGGTGACCCTCGGTCGCGCGTTCGAGGGCCGGCGGGTCGTCGGCGGCTGACCGGCTCCCGCAGCCGTCGGTCGAGCCTGTCGAGACCACGACGCAGGAGGAGGGGACCCCGTGGGTGAGATCGAGGCCGGATCCGAGTTCCGGGACGTCGCCGAGCAGATGTCCGCGCAGGCGCGGACGTTCCTGTCGACGACGACGCAGGTCGCGTCCGGCGCCGCACCGGGCGCGGAGATCGCGCTGCTCATCCTCGCGACGTCGGACCTGCTGTCCGCGGGGGCGCGCCTCGCCGCGATCGTGGACGTCGTCCCCGCCGAGCGGTGGGAGCCCGACGCCGGGCCCGAGACCGACGTGGACCCGCTGCGCGACGCGCTCGCGCAGATGTTCGACGGCTTCGACGACTACGTCGAGGTGTCCGACCCGGCGCTGAGCGCCGACGTCGCGCCCGCGACGCTGTCCGGTGACCTGGCGTGCGTCGCCGAGGAGATCGCCAAGGGCCTGCAGCACTTCGACGACGGGCACGAGCTCGAGGGCCTGTGGTGGTGGCAGTTCAGCTACCTGTCCTCGTGGGGCGAGCGGGCGTCGTCGGCGCTGCGCGTGCTGCAGGGGGTGCTCGCGCACCTGCGGCTCGACGTCGCGGACGACGTCGCCGCCGAGGCGGAGTACGACGCCCTGCACTCCTGAGCCGGGGCGTCAGCCCGCGGCGGTCGCCGCGCGGGCGTAGTGCTCGCGCTGCGCGGGGTAGTACGACTCCCACGCCACCGTGTCCGCACCCCGCCCCGAGCGCACCGCGACGAGCCGGTCGAGGTAGTACTCCCACCCCGGACCGATCGAGGCGGCGTCGTCGTCCGGGCCCAGCCGCTGCCGGAACGTCAGCGTCGTCACCCCGTCCGCCTCCGCGAGGTCGAGCGCCAGGTGCCAGACCCCGCCCGGCGTCGCCGTGTCGACGGCGTACCCGCGCGGCGGCTCGCACCGCGTGATGACGCACTCGGCGGCCTCGGCGTCCGGGCTCTCGGCGGTCATGAAGAACTGGACCGTGCCGGTCGCCGGATCGCCCTCCCAGCGGCCGACCCACGCCTCGAGCAGGCCCGGCTCGGTGATGCTGGCCCACACGTCGGCGGCGTCGGCGTCGAACCTGCGCACGACGACGAGCTCGCGCCGGCCGGGCCCGTGCTCGACGGTGCCGGTCGCCGCGACGGCGGGGCGCTGCTCGTCCGTCATGCCTCCCAGGGTGGCACGGGGCGGCGGTCGTGGGGCGGTGGGCGGTGGGACGGGCGCCGGTCGGCGTCGGCGGGCATGACAGGATTCCCCGGTGCCCGACCTCGACACCCTCACCATCGTGCTGCTCGTGCTGGCCGGGCTCACGGCCGGCTGGGTCGACGCCGTCGTCGGCGGTGGCGGGCTGATCCAGCTGCCCGCGCTGCTGCTGGTGCCGGGGATCTCGCCGGTGCAGGCGCTGGCCACCAACAAGCTCGGCTCGATCATGGGCACGTCCACCAGCGCGATCACGTACTACCGCCGGGTGGGCCCGGACCTCACGACGGCGGGCCCGATGGCGCTCGCCGCGCTGGCCGGGGCCTTCGGCGGCGCCGCGCTGGCCAGCCGCATCCCCGCCGACCTGTTCAAGCCGATCATCCTCGTGGTGCTGATCGGGGTGGCCACGTACACGGTGCTCAAGCCGAAGCTGGGCGCGCACGACAACCTGCGCTGGGAGGGCAACCGCCACCGCTGGACGGCCGCCGGCATCGGCCTCGTCATCGGCGCGTACGACGGCCTGCTCGGCCCGGGCACCGGCACGTTCCTCGTCATCGCGCTGGTGAGCGTGCTCGGCTACGCCTTCCTGCCGGCGTCGGCGCTGGCGAAGATCGTCAACTTCGCGACCAACCTCGGCGCGCTGCTGTTCTTCGTGCCGCACGGCGCCGTGCTGTGGGGCCTGGGGCTGATGATCGGCGCCGCCAACCTCGTGGGCGCGTACGTCGGGGCGCGCATGGCCGTGGCGAAGGGCAGCGCCTTCGTGCGCGTCATCTTCGTCGTCGTCGTGGGCGCGCTGATCGTGAAGCTGGGCTACGACGTCGTCACCGGCGCCTAGCGGTGCGAGGGGCCCGCGGGGAACTCGTTCAGCAGGGCTGACGTGACCCTCACGTCCCGCAGCTGGGTCCAGCCGACCGCGCGGGTGAGCCGCCACCAGGCGTCCCTGGTGTACACCCGCTCCCTGCGGCCGTCGTGGATCCGGTAGAGGTAGCCGGTGCGCTCGGACCTGGCGAAGAACGAGATGGGCTCGACGTCGAAGGCGTTCTTGGCCCTGTCGGGGATCCGGGGGTCGGTGCAGTCGCCACCCCAGTGGCGCACGGTGCCGCAGGCGGTCGCCCACATGAGGTCGCCGTTGCCGTCCAGCATGACGTAGCGGCCGGACGGCACCCGGGCCCAGCGGGAGTCGAAGTCGGTGCCCCGCTCCAGGCTCGTCAGGAACGTGTGGCTCGCGTACGAGGCCCGGCCGAGCCGCCCCGCCAGCGCCGCACGAGCCCTGGTGCTCGTGAGGAGATGCCGCGTGCCGCCGGAGACGAACCACACCTCGTCGCGGGAGAGGTGGGGGCGGTACTCGACGAGGTACCCGGTGCTCGTGTTCCACAGGTGTCGCCACCTGGCCTGGCCGCTCGCGACCTTGCTGCGGATCTCGGCCAGGCGCCGGTAGATCGAGGCCCCCGGACAGGCGGTGCTGCCCACGTCGCGGTGCCCGGAGATCCTGGCCTCGCGCGAGCCGTCGAGGGTGGTGTGGCCGCGGGCGGGGACGCCGTGCAGGGCGAGCTTCCAGGCCAGCAGGTCGATGACGCCGCGGACGGCCGCGTCGCTGACGGTGGCCTGCTCGTAGTCGCCGAGGACCGACACCCCGACGGTCTCGTCGTTGACCCCCACGGCGTGCGCGCCGACGATCTCGAGCTCGACGCCGCCGTCGCGGCCCTCCCAGGTGCGGCCCCACCGGTCGACGAGGAAGTTGTACCCGATGTCGCCCCAGCCGCGGGTCTTCGCGTGGTACGTGTAGATGCCGCGGATGATCGACGGCACCTGCGCGGACGTGTAGCTGTTGGTGCCGGCGGTGTGGTGGATGATCGCGCCCTTGACCTGGCCCTGCCGAGGGGTCCAGGTCATGAGGGACTCGTCGGCGCCCCAGTCGGCGCGGGAGCGGATGGCGGGCCCGTCGTGCTGGTCCCCGGCCGCCACGGCGCCGGCGAGCGACACGGCGCCGCCGGCACCCTTCCCGAAGGGCGACAAGCCGCCGGCGTCGTCGAGCGACGAGTCCGAGGCTGCTCGGTCCACCGCGCCCTGGCCGGGGTCGACGGCGACGAGCTCGACGTCGTGCACGTCCTCGGCCGCCACGTTCTCGACCGCCACCTGGACCTGGTCCACGTCCCCGACGACGAGGGGGGCGGACCCGCCCTCGGCCGCGTCGGGGTCGAGCGCCTCGATCTCCAGGAGGCTCCACCCCGACCAGGTGGCGCCCCCGTCGTCCGAGGTGCGGGCCCTGATGACCAGGCCGGCGCCGGCGGGACCGGCCCAGGTGACCCCGACGGTCGCGAACCCGCTGACGTCGGAGGTGGCGGCGAGGACGTCCCCGCTGGTCGTGGTCCGCGCCGGATCCGAGCCGAGGGTGCGGGCGGTGGCCGGGTCGGGTGCCCCCGCCGGGGTAGTCCTGACGGTCGCCTCGACGGCGGACGGGTCGTCGCCTGCGGAGCCTCCGGCGGGCGTCGTGGCGGACCGCTCCGCGAGGTGCGGCGTCGCCACGGCCGCGGGAGCCCCGGTGGCGACGAGCGCGAGCACCACGGCGGTGGCGGCAGCGGATGTCCAGCGGTGTGCTGTCATCGGTCGGTCTCCTGGCACGGATGGCAGGTGGACGACGCCAACATAGACCGGCACGTGCGGGCGTGCGACGCGGTGCACGGCGGCACGGGCCGGTCGACGTGTGGCGCCGCACCTCATCCGCCAGACGGCGGATGTCCAGATGGCAAGACGATTCCCCCGATCTCGACCAATCCGCTCGGGGGGATCTAGTTTCCGGCGCGTGCCGACGACCCGTCCGCCCGTCTCCGAGGAGTCCTCATGACCGTGCCCGCGTTCTCCGTCCGCCCCGCCCACGCCCTGCTCGGGGCGGCGCTCGTCGTCGCCCTGTCGGCCTGTTCGGCGGCGTCGCAGGCCGACACGGGCTCCGGCGAGGACGCGTCCGTGGGGACGCTCCGCGTGGGCGCCACGTCCGTCACCGGGACGCCGGCCGGCTCCCTCGGCTGGGGCGACAAGGAGGGGATCCTGCTCGACGAGCTGAAGGACGCCGGCGTCGACAAGATCGAGTACTCCTTCTTCCAGTCGGGCAAGGACGTCGTCGCCGCGCTGCTGGGCGGCGCCGTCGACGTCGCCGCGGTGGGCGACAACCCGGCGCTCACGGCCCGCGGCAACGGGGCCGAGGTCGAGCTGCTCGCGCTCGACTCGATCAACGGCGACACCTGGCTGATCGGCGCGCCCGGCGGCCCCACCACGATCGAGGGCCTCGTCGGCAAGGACGTGACGGCGCCGCAGGGCACCATCCGCGACCGGTCCGCCCACCAGCTCGTCGAGGCCGCCGGCCTGGCCGACCAGATCGAGGTGAAGGACCTCGGCACCCCGGAGTCGATCGCCGGGCTCAGCTCCGGCTCCGTCGACGCCACCCTCGTGGGCGGTGCGAGCGCCGTCGAGCTCGCGCGCAAGGGGTTCCCCGTCATCGACCGCACGTCGGACCACGGCCTCGAGAGCACCGGCGCGACGATCGCGTCGACGGAGTTCGTCGACGCCCACCCCGGGTTCCGCGAGGCCTGGCAGGGTGCCGTCGTCGCGACGAACCAGAGCATCGTCGACCGCTTCGACGAGTACACGCAGTGGGTCGCCGAGACGGACGGCGTGGACGTCGACCTCGTGCGCGAGGCGACGCACGAGGACGAGTTCACCCTCGAGCCGTACCCCGACGCCGGCCTGGACCAGCTCCAGTCCGCGCACGACTTCCTGCACGACGACGGCGCGTTCGACGAGGCCTTCGACGTCCGCGAGTGGGCAGGGGTCTCCTGATGGCGGCGCCGACGCTCGAGAGCCGACCGGCCGCCGCGACCGCCCCCGCGGGCGGGGCCCCGGACGGCCTCGTGGACGTGACCGCCGGCGGGCGCCCCCGCCGCGGGCCCTGGTCGCGGGTGCCGCGCCGCGTCCGGAGGCTGACCGGGCCGGTGGCGCTCCTCCTGGCCTGGGCCGTCGCCAGCGAGCTGGGGCTGCTCAACCGCGACCTGTTCCCGCCGCCGCTGGCGGTCGCCGCCCGTACGTGGGAGCTCGTCGTGTCGGGCGAGCTCCAGACGCACGTCGGGGCCTCGCTGGCGCGTGTCGTCGTCGGCACCGTGATCGGCGTGCTGGTCGGCGGCGCGCTCGCCGTCGTCGCCGGCCTGACCCGCACCGGGGAGGACCTCCTGGACTCCACGATGCAGATCCTCAAGGCCGTGCCGAACTTCGCCCTCCTGCCCCTGCTCATCATCTGGATGGGGATCGGCGAGGAGCCCAAGATCGTCCTCATCGTGCTCGGCGTGGGCATCGCCATCTACATCAACACCTACGGCGGCATCCGGAACGTGGACGCGCAGCTCGTCGAGGTGGCCCAGACGCTGGGCGTCAGCCGGTGGCAGCTGGTGACGCAGGTGGTGCTGCCGGGGGCCGCGCCGGGATTCCTCGTGGGGCTGCGGCTCGGGCTCAGCAGCGCCTGGCTGAGCCTCATCTTCGCCGAGACGATCAACACCACGCAGGGGATCGGCTACCTGATGTCCCGCGCCCAGACGATGCTGCAGTTCGACGTGTCGGTGCTCATCATCCTCATCTACGCCGTCGCCGGGCTGCTCAGCTACGCGCTCGTGCGGCACCTCGAGCACCGGCTGCTCGCCTGGCGCGCGGGGTTCACGGGGGTGGCGGCATGACGGCGGCGCAGGACGCCGTCGTCGTGCGGGGCGCGCGACGCGCGTTCGGCGAGCAGGTGGTGCTCGACGGGCTGGACCTCGTCGTCCCGCGCGGCCAGTTCGTCGCGCTGCTGGGCCACAGCGGGTCCGGGAAGAGCACGCTGCTGCGCACCCTCGCCGGGCTCGACCCCGACGTGGGCGGCACCGTGCGCGTCGTGCCGTCGCCCGCCGTCGTCTTCCAGAACCCCCGGCTGCTGCCGTGGCGGCGCGTGCTGGCGAACGTCGTCTTCGGGCTCCGCGGGCCGGACGCCGCGGAGCGCGGCCGGGCCGCCCTGGCGGAGGTCGGGCTGGAGTCCAAGACCGACGCCTGGCCGCGGACGCTGTCGGGCGGCGAGGCGCAGCGGGTGTCGCTCGCCAGGGCCCTCGTGCGCGAGCCGCAGCTGCTGCTGCTCGACGAGCCGTTCGGCGCGCTCGACGCCCTCACACGGCTCAAGATGTACGGGCTGCTGCGCGACCTGTGGGAGCGGCACCGGCCCGCCGTGCTGCACGTGACGCACGACGTCGACGAGGCCGTGCTCCTCGCCGACCGGGTGGTCGTCCTGACGGCCGGTCGGATCTCGTTGGACCTGCCGGTGACGCTCGACGCGCCGCGATCCCGGTCCGTCGACGGCTTCGCGGCCCTGCGTGCCCGGCTGCTCGCCGAGCTCGGCGTCGACGAGAAGGTCGGCACGTGAGCGGGGCGGACGACCTCGAGGCCTGGGCCGACGTGCTCGTCCTCGGCGGCGGCCCCGCCGGCACGTGGGCCGCTCTGGCGGCCGCCGGCGCGGGGGCCGAGGTCGTGCTCGCCGACAAGGGGTACTGCGGCACCAGCGGTGCCACGGCCTCGGGCGGCAACAACCTGTGGCTCGTCGAGCCCGGCGAGGCCCGCGTGCGGGCGGCCCGGGCGCGCGCCGAGAGGGGCGGCCACCTCACCGACGACACCTGGATGGCCCGGGTCCTGGAGACCACCTGGGAGCAGCTCGACGTGCTCGCCGCCAAGGGCTACCCCTTCCCGCACGACGCCGCGGGGGCGCCCGTGCGCAGCAGCCTCCAGGGGCCGGAGTACATGCGCCGGATGCGCCGGGCCGTCCACCGCGCGGGGGTCCGACTCCTCGACCACCACCCGGCGCTCGAGCTCGTCGCCGACCGGGCCGGCGTCGTCAGCGGCGCGGCCGGCGTCGCCCGCCAGGACGGCGGACGGCCGTGGCGGGTGCGCGCCCGCGCGGTCGTCGTCGCCACCGGCGGGTGCGCCGCCCTCGCCGGCGGCTTCGGCACGAACGTCGACACGGGCGAGGGCGTCCTCATGGCGGTGGAGGCCGGGGCCGAGCTGTCCGGCATGGAGTTCTCCACGGCGTACGCGCTCGCCCCGGAGTGGGGCGTGCACACCAAGGGGCGGATGCTCCAGTGGGCCACCTTCTACGACGAGCGGGGCGAGGCGCTCGGCGCGGGCGACGACGGGCCAGGCCGGCAGCTCGCCCAGTCGCTCCTGGTGCAGGGGCAGCGCGTGTACGCGCGCCTCGACCGGGCGCCGCGCGAGATCCACCAGAAGATGCGCGACGCTCAGCCCAACTACTTCGTCCCCCTGGACAAGGCAGGGGTGGACCCGTTCACGACGGCGTACCCGCTGCGGATGGTCTACGAGGGCACCGTGCGGGGGACCGGCGGCCTGCGCGTCGTCACCGACGACTGCGCCACCACGGTGCCCGGCCTTTATGCCGCCGGCGACGCCGCGACCCGGGAGCTCGTCACCGGCGCGATCAGCGGCGGCGGCAGCCACAACGGCGCCTGGGCGATCTCGTCGGGCACCTGGGCGGGCCGGGGCGCCGCCCGCTTCGCCCTCGCCCGCGGCGGCGTACCGGACCGGGTCGACGCGCTCGGCCGGGCCGGGTTGCGGCCGTCGGACGGCGCGGCGGCCGACGTCGACGCCCGCGAGGTGATCGCCGCGGCCCAGCGGCACGTGCTGCCCCCGGCGCGCACCGTGCTGCGGACCGCCGCGGGCCTGCGCGCGTCGCAGACCGAGCTCGAGACGCTGTGGGGCGCCGCCGTCCCGGGGCTGGCGGGGGAGGGCCGGGAACGGCTGCGGGCGCGCGTCGCGGCGTCGCTCGTCGCGCACGCCCGCTGGGTCACGACCGCCGCGCTCGCGCGCGGGGAGTCGCGGGGGATGCACCGGCGGGTCGATGCGCCCGCAGCCGACCCGCGGCTGCGACACCGCCTCCTCACGGGAGGGCTGGACCGCGTCTGGACCCGTCCCGAGGGGCCTCCGGCCCCGCTGTCCGCCCCACGGCCGGCCTCGCCGTCCACCACGAGAGAGGAGGTGCCCGCGTGATCGAGGTCGTCAGCGCCGCCCGGTGCATCTCGTGCGACATCTGCATCAGGGTGTGCCCCACCGACGTGTTCGACCGCGGCGAGGACGGGGTGCCCGTCGTCGCGCGCCAGTCGGACTGCCAGACCTGCTTCATGTGCGAGGCGTACTGCCCCACCGACGCCCTGTACGTGGCGCCCCTGGCCGGGCCCGCGCCGGCGGGAAGCCCGCACGCGGACGAGGACGTGCTCGCGGCGGCCGGGTCGCTGGGCGCCTACCGTGCGCTCCTCGGGTGGGGCGGCGGTCGCACGGCGGGGAGCAGGCGGGACGCGAACGCCGAACTGGCGGACCACCCGCCTCTGGCCGAGGCGCGGCTCGCCGCCCCCGCGCCGACGACCGACGCCACGTGGCACAGCGGGCCGTGAGGTGTTCACGACCTGGACCACGCCCACGGCACGAGGTGACGACGACGTAGCATCGACGGGCAAGCACACGCCCCGGCGGACCGTTGAGAGAGACGGAGGCCGGCCAGCAGAAGGTTGTGACAATGGCACTAGTCGTGCAGAAATACGGCGGATCATCCGTCTCCGACGCCCACAGCATCAAGCGCGTGGCGAAGCGGATTGCCGCGACCAAGCGAGCGGGGAACGACGTCGTCGTCGTGGTAAGCGCCATGGGCGACACCACGGACGAGCTCCTCGACCTCGCCGGGCAGATCACCCCCCTCCCCCCGCAGCGCGAGCTGGACATCCTCCTCACCTCCGGTGAGCGCATCTCGATGTCCCTGCTCGCGATGGCGATCACGAACCTCGGGGTCAAGGCGAAGTCCTTCACCGGCCAGCAGGCCGGCCTCATGACCGACGCGGTGCACGGCCGCGCGCGGCTCGTGGACGTGGTGCCGCACCGCATCCGCGAGACGGTGGAGAAGGGGCAGGTCGCGATCGTCGCGGGCTTCCAGGGGGTCAGCTCCACCAACGACGTGACGACGCTCGGCCGCGGCGGCTCGGACACGACGGCGGTCGCGCTCGCGGCCGGCCTCGACGCCGACGTCTGCGAGATCTACACCGACGTCGACGGCGTGTTCACCGCCGACCCGCGCATCGTCCCGAACGCCCGCAAGATCGACCGCGTCACCTACGAGGAGATGCTCGAGCTCGCGGCGTCCGGCGCGAAGGTCCTGGCCCTGCGTGCCGTGGAGTACGCGCGCCGCTACGACGTGCCCGTGCACGTGCGCAGCTCGTTCAGCAACACCACCGGCACCCTCGTCACCGGCACGCACGGCGACGCGATCGACCCGAACGCCCCGGCGGCCGAGCAGGAGGAAACCCAGATGGAAGCCCCGATCATCTCCGGCGTCGCGCACGACCGCAGCGAGGCCAAGATCACCGTCGTCGGTGTGCCGGACAAGCCCGGCACCGCGGCCCGCATCTTCGAGGTCGTGGCCGGCGCGGGCGCGAACATCGACATGATCGTGCAGAACGTGTCGGCGGCCCACACCGGGCTCACGGACATCTCGTTCACGCTGCCGCACGCGGACAGCCCCAGCACCCTGGCCGCGCTCAACGCGCTGCAGGAGGAGCTCGGGTTCGCGTCGCTGCAGTACGACGACCAGATCGGCAAGCTGTCGCTGGTGGGCGCGGGGATGAAGTCGCACCCCGGCGTCTCGGCTCGCCTGTTCGGCGCCCTGCGCGACGCGGGCATCAACATCGAGATGATCTCCACCTCGGAGATCCGCATCTCGGTGGTCACCCGGGAGGACGCCCTGGACGACGCCGTGCGCGCCATCCACACCGCGTTCGACCTGGACTCCGCCGACGGCGAGGCCGTCGTCTACGCCGGCACGGGGCGGTGACGCGCTGATGGTCCAGATCAACACCACCGGCGTGAACGTCGCCGTCGTCGGCGCCACCGGCCAGGTCGGCGGCGTCCTGCGGCGTCTCCTCGCGGAGCGCGCCTTCCCCGTCAAGGAGCTGCGGTTCTTCGCCTCGGCGCGCTCGGCGGGCAGCACGCTGCCGTTCGAGGGCGTGGACGTCGTCGTCGAGGACGTCGCCGCCACGGCCACCGACGACCTGGCGGACGTGGACGTCGCGATCTTCTCGGCGGGCGGCGGCACGTCGCGCGAGCACGCGCCCCGGTTCGCCGAGGCGGGCGCCGTCGTCATCGACAACTCGTCCGCGTGGCGGCTCGACCCCGAGGTCCCGCTGGTCGTCTCCGAGGTGAACCCGGAGGCGATCGCCGACGCCGCCAAGGGCATCGTCGCCAACCCGAACTGCACCACGATGGCCGCGATGCCGGTGCTCAAGCCGCTGGCCGACGAGGCCGGGCTGGAGCGCCTGCGCGTCGCGACCTACCAGGCGGTGTCGGGCTCGGGGGTCGGCGGGGTCAAGGAGCTCGCCGACCAGGCGCGCGCCGCCGTCGCCGGCGACCTCGAGGGGCTGGCGCACTCCGGCGCGGCGGTCGACTTCCCGTCGCCCGAGAAGTACGTCGCGCCGATCGCGTTCGACGTGCTGCCGCTGGCGGGCAACCTCGTGGACGACGGCTCCGGCGAGACCGACGAGGAGCAGAAGCTCCGCAACGAGTCGCGCAAGATCCTCGGCCTGCCCGACCTGGCCGTCGCGGGGACCTGCGTCCGCGTGCCGGTGTTCTCCGGGCACTCGCTGGCGATCCACGCCGAGTTCGGCGCCGCCATCACCCCGGAGCGGGCGCGCGAGCTGCTGGCCGCCGCGCCGGGCGTCGAGCTGGCGGACGTCCCGACGCCGCTGGCCGCGGCGGGCGCCGACCCGTCGTTCGTCGGCCGCATCCGCACCGACCAGTCGGTGCCCGGCGGGCGCGGCCTCGTGCTGTTCGTGTCGAACGACAACCTGCGCAAGGGCGCGGCGCTCAACGCCGTGCAGATCGCGGAGATCGTCGCCGCGGACCTGGCCGAGCTCGACGCGCTCGACGACGTCGACGCGGCGGAGGCCGCCCCCGCGAGGTAGCGCGAGATCTGCCGGGGTAGTTCCGGTCCCCGCGAGGTAGCGCGAGATCTGCCGGGGTAGCTCGGGGCCCGACGACGAGCGATCGTCGGCGGGCCCCGAGCCGTCCCGGCCGTCAGTGCGCGTCGAGGATCAGGCGCGTCACGCCTTCGGGGTCCTCGAGCATGGCCACGTGCCCGACCCCGGACAGGTACTCGAGCCGGGCGCCGGGCACGGCCTCGTAGCGGTGCGCGGACGCCGGGTCCCATCGCGGGTCGGCGTCTCCGAAGATCACCAGGGGCGACGTCCCCGCGGCGGTGAGCCGGTCCGGCACCGACCGCTCGGCGAGGTAGGCGGCGTAGCCGTCCATGACCTGCCGGAAGTCCCGGTAGCGGGTGCGGCGCACGCCGGCGAGGAAGCCGTCGGGCACCACCACGGGGCGTGCCGTCACCGAGCGGATCCCGCGGCGCAGCATGCCCGTGGTGCGCAGCGGCCAGAGCAGCGGGCCGAACGGTCGTCCCATGAGGACGCGCACGACCGCCGCCTCCGGGAGCATCGCGTCCGGAGCCGGCCCGGTGCTCAGCAGGACCAGCGCGCCGACCAGGTCCGCGCGTCGCTCGGCGAGCGCCGTCGCCACGTACCCGCCGCTGGAGTGCCCCACCACGGTCGCGGCGGTCGCGCCGAGCTCGTCGAGGAGCGCCGCGACCCGGTCGGCCTGCGCGGGGACGTCGTACGGGGGCGCCGGCGCCGAGCGGCCGCAGCCGGGCAGGTCGATCGCGAGGACGCGGCGGGACGCGGCGAGGGCCGGGATCGTGGGCGACCAGCTGGCCGCCGTCGCGCCCGACCCGTGCACCAGCAGCAGCGGCGGCGCGTCGGGCGGCCCGTCGACGACGACGTGGATGCCGGCCACGACCGCGTCGCGGCGGGGGCCGGTGGCAGGTTCCGTCACGGTTCCCAGCATCACCGGTCGCGTCCGGCGTCGCCGGGCGAAGGCTGCTCGACGACGACGGCGAGGTCCGCCCCCGCCCGCAGCAGGGCCACGGACCGTCCGGCGATCCGCTCCAGCCGCTCCCGCAGCGCGGCCTCGGCGTCGACCGTGCCGTCGAGGCCGTCCAGCGCTCCCACGACGGCGCGCAGCGCGGGGATGCCGTACCCCGCGGACCGCAGGGCGGCGACCACCCGGGCGGTGGCGACCGCGGCCGCGTCGTAGACGCGCGCCCCGAGGGAGCCCACCCGCCCGGGCGTCAGCAGGTGCTCGGCCTCCCAGTGCCGCAGCGCGGAGGTGCGCACCCCGAGCGCGTCGGCCAGCTCGGTGATCGTGAGGACGGCGCCGCTCGACGGGTCCGCGGGCTCGGCCCGGATCATCGCCAGCGCGTCGAGGGCCTGGAGGGTTCGGGCGCGCTCCGTGGCGAGCTGCGCGTGCAGCTCGTCGACTGCGGCGGCCGCGTCGACGAGGGGCGCGCCCCGGACCTCGATCATCGTGCGCCGCGCGACGACGGGCCCGACGGCCGCAGCGATCCCCCGGTAGGCGCGCGCGGCCCGGACATGACGCGCTCCATAGGCGCGGTACCCGTTCGGCTCGCGGTCGGCGGGAGGCAGGACACCGAGCCGTTCGAGGTCGCGCACCTGCTGCACCGAGTAGCCGGTGGCGCGCGCGACGTCGACGGTCCGCAGCGGACGCTCCATCCCCACCCCACAGAAGCACTTCAAGGTCACGCTTGAACCATGACGACGCCTCCGAGTATGGACCAGATCATCGCGGCCGTGCGGCGGCTCGAGGGCGTGCTCGTCCTTCAGCCCCGCGCCGGCGACGGGACGCCCGAGCTCGCCTGGGGCGACGCGTTCTTCTACTACGCCCCCGACGGCCAGGTGCCGACCGCCGTGCAGCCGTACGGCACGGTCGTCACCAAGAACTACCCCGACGACGTCTCGTGCGACCTCGACCGACCCGACCGGTGGCGCGTGAACGTGCACGTGGGCCGAGACCGGCTGCGGGCGCTCGTCGGGGACCGCGGGCCCGAGCGCGCCGTCGTCCCCGACGTCTTCCTCCCGCACCCGCTGTACGGCGACCTGGGGTGGGTGTGCGTCGTGAACCCGGGGGAGCGCACGGGCCGCAGGGTCGTGGAGCTGCTGCACGAGGCGCACGACGCCGCCCGCCGCCGGTCCGAGCGCCGCCGGTCGCTCGGCGCACCCGTCCGCCCGGCCGACCCGGCGAGGTAGCCCGCGCCGTGCCGAGGTAGCCCGGGCCGTGCCGAGGTAGTTCCGGACCTGCCGAGGTAGTCCAGGGCGTGCCGAGGTGGTTCGCGCCCCGGCGGGCGGTCGCTCCGGCGGCGAGGACGCGGGCAGGCTCATTGACTGGACGGATGTCGTGGTCCGCGGACACCTGGTCGAGCCTCGCGTTCGTCGTCGCGGGCGCCTGGATCGTGACGACGGCGCACCGGAGCGCTGCGGGGGCGTCGTCGCGTGTGGCGCTCGGCGTCCTCTCGATGCTGGTCGGCGTCGGGTCGGTGGTGCAGCACGGCCCCGCGCCCTCGTGGAATCCCGTGGTGCACGACCCGCCGTTGCTGGGCGCGTACGCGCTCGTCGCGGCGGACGCCGTCGCCGACCTCGCCGGGCGGCGGCTGCGGGCCCGGTGGTGGCTCGTCCCGATGCTGGCCGACGTCGTGCTGGCGGCCCTCTGGCCCGGGGCATCCGTCGTCGCGCAGGGAGCGGTGGCGGCCGTCGCCGTCGTGGCCGTGCTGCTGCGCGCCCGGGCCCGGCCGCGCCTGCGGCCCCGCCTGCTCCTGGCGCTGGCCGCGCTCGGTGTCGGCACGGTCGTCGGGACGCTCTCGCACCCTGCCTGGCACGTGCTCGCGGCGTCCGCGATCGCGGTGGTCGCGCCCGCGGTCGGACGGCGCTCGCCGCACTGAGCGGGACGGACCTGCCGGAAAGGGTTGCGCGCCGGCATGGGTCTATGGTTCATTAGTCGAGTAATGAACCCCAGAACCACTGAACCTGCCGTGAGGAGGCCCGCGTGTTCGACGGACCCGAACCCATCTACGTGCAGATCGCCCAGATGATCCGCGCGCAGGTGCTCGCCGGTGAGCTCGCGGAGGAGGAGCAGGTCATGTCGACCACTCAGTTCGCCACGACGTTCCGCATCAACCCCGCCACCGCCGCCAAGGCCTTCACCGGCCTGGTGGACGAGGGCGTCCTGTACAAGCGCCGCGGGCTGGGGATGTTCGTCGCCCCCGGGGCGCGCGAGCGGCTGCTGGACCAGCACCGCAAGGCGTACTTCGACGACGTGCTCGGCCCGGCGCTCGCCCAGGCCGACCTGCTCGGCATCCCGACCGACGACCTCGTCGCGTACGTCCTCGGCACCGGCCACCGGAAGCCCGGCGGCCCCACGACCACCACGGAGGAGTCATGACCCCCGCACCCTTCGGCGCCCGTCTCGACGACGTCGTCGTCCGGTTCGGAGCGCAGCGCCGCCTGACCATGGACGGCGCGGCCGTCAAGGACGAGGGCGGCACCGCCCTGGACGGCGTCACCCTGGACCTGCGTCCCGGCGTGATCACCGGGATCCTCGGGCGCAACGGCGCCGGCAAGTCCACGCTGCTCTCGCTGCTCGCCGCGTTCAACCGGCCCACCGAGGGCACGGTCCGCGTCGGCACGGGCGAGCTGCTCGAGGACCCGTGGGAGAACCCGTGGGTGACCGCGAACGTGCAGTTCGTCCGCGAGAGCGGCGACCTCATGGACGACGAGCGGGTCTCCGAGACCCTCAAGTACTACGCCGACCTGCGCCCGTACTGGGACGCCGACCTGGCCGCGCGCCTGCTCGACCTGTTCGAGGTGAACCCGCGCAAGAAGCCGACCGCGCTCTCGCGCGGCAAGCGGTCCGCCGTCGGGGCCGTCATCGGGCTCGCGGCGCGTGCCCCGCTGACGATCCTCGACGAGGTCTACCTCGGCATGGACGCGCCCACCCGGTACGCGTTCTACGACGAGATCCTCGCCGACTACGCCGAGCACCCGCGCACGATCCTGCTGTCCAGCCACCTGGTCGAGGAGGTCGAGCGACTCTTCGAGGACGTCGTCGTGCTGCACCGCGGTGCCGTGCTGCTCGCGGAGACCGCGGAGGAGATGCAGTCCCGCGGGTTCAGCCTCACGGGCCCGGTCGCCGCGGTCGAGGAGCTCGCCCGCGGCCGGCGCGAGCTGCACCGCCAGCGCCTCGGCGCGACGGTGCAGGTCACCGTCGAGGGAGCCCCGGACGACGGCGCCGCAGCCGCGGCGCGCGCGGCCGGCGTCGAGCTCGGCTCCCTGCCGCTGCAGGACCTGTTCGTGCGGCTCACGCAGCCGCAGGACGGCGAGCGGGCGGGGGAACCGCGATGAGCGCCGTCGTCACCCGCGCCGACCGCGACGCGTTCGTGGCCCGGGTGCACGCCCGCTCGGTGCGCAGGGTCGCGCGGTCGGTCGGCCAGGCGTCGCTCGTCATCGGGGGCGTGTTCTGGGCGATCTTCCTCGTCACGACCGTCGGCGTGCCGCTGGTCGTGCACCAGGCGGGGGGCGTGATGGGCGGGGGAGTGATGACCGGCGCCGAGTACGCGGCCCCGTGGTTCGCGCTCTCTCTCGGCATGATCGCGCTCGCCTCGCTCGTCGTCCCGCACCTGGCGGCCGGCGGCACGCGCCGGTCGCTGGCCGTGGGCGGCCTGCTGGCTTCGCTGGTCGCCGGCGTCGCGTACGGCGCCGCGTACGCGCTGATGCTGCTCGTGGAGCGCGGCCTCTTCGGGGCGCTCGGCTGGGAGTGGGAGCAGCTCGGCAGCGGTCTCGACGCCGGCGGCGCGTGGCTCGTGGTCACCGGCGTGGGGGAGGCGATCACCGTCGTCGTGTACATGCTGGTCGGGATGGCCGCCCAGGCCGCGTACCGGACGTGCGGCGTGTGGCGCGGCACGGCGCTCCTGCTGCCGGGCCTGGCCCTGCTGTTCCTCGTGGACCACGCCACCCGCAACGGGGCGTTCGCGGACGCCCTCGGCGGCCTCGGGCTCGGCGGGGGCCAGGCGCCCGCGGCGCTCGGCCTCCTGCAGGCGGTCGTCGTCCTCGCCCTGGCCGTCGGCTGGATGTGGTGGCAGGTGCGTTCCCTCCGACTGCGGCCGACGAGGTGAGCGAGATGACGACCACGACGGCCCTCTCGACACCCGATGCCGGCACGCTCCAGCGGGTCGCGTCGGCGGCGGTCCGCCGCCGGTTCGTCCGGAGGCTGCTGGCCGCGGGCGCCTGGTTCTGGGGCATCTGGGCCTTCGTCGTCGCCGTGGTCCCGGCCGCCGTGGACCAGTGGGGCGGGGAGCTCGTCGGCCTGACCTACGAGCTGGCGGGCGCTCCGGCGCGATGGGTCGCCCTCGCGGTCGCGGCTATCTACTGCGGAGCCTGGCTCCGCGGGCACCTCGCGGCGGGCGGGACCCGCCGGTCGCTCGTCATCGGTGTCCTGCAGGGAGCAGCGATCGTCGGCCCCGTGTTCGGCGTGCTGACGGTCCTGCTCACCCTCGCCGAGGAGCGGGTCTTCCGTGCCATCGACGAGCCGTGGCCGGGAGGTGCCACACCGCTGCCGCTCGACACGGTCGCCGGGATCGTCGTCACGATCGTCGGCGAGACCCTCGTCGTCCCGACCTATGCGCTCGTGGGCGCCGCGGCGATCGGCTACTACCGGGCGCTGCCGGTGCGCCTGTACCTCCTGGGCCCCCTGCACGCCGTCCCGCTGCTGGTCCCGCTCGCGATCGTCGACCTGTCGACGCGCACCGGTCTGCTCGGCATCCCGCTGCGCGGCGGGTACGACGACCCCGTCGTCGCGGCGCTCGTCGTCGCGATCGGCGGCGTCCTCGCCGTCGCGGTCGCCGGCGTCGGAGCTCTCCGGCTGATGGCCCGCGTGCGGGTCCGGCCGTGAACCACCCGAACCTCGCTGTCCGAGAACACCGAGGACCCCTGAACCGCACGACCGAGAGGAGCACCGAGATGGCCGACCCCATCGTGGAGGTCAGAAACCTCCGCAAGACGTACGGACCGAAGGTGGCCGTGGACGACGTGTCGTTCGCCGTCCAGCCCGGCGAGATCTTCGGCATTCTCGGCCCCAACGGGGCCGGCAAGACGACCACCGTGGAGACGCTCGCCGGCCTGCGGCAGGCCGACGGCGGCACCGTGCGCGTGCGCGGCATCGACACGCAGCGCGACCCCGCCGCCGTGCGGGACGTCCTGGGCGTGCAGCTCCAGGAGGCCACGCTGCACGACAAGATCACGGTGGCGGAGGCGCTGGAGCTGTTCGCCGGCTTCTACGCGGACCCGGCCGACCCGGCCGAGCTGATGGCGATGCTGGACCTGACGCCGCACGCCGACCGGCGGTTCGCCACCCTCTCCGGCGGTCAGAAGCAACGCCTCTCGATCGCCCTCGCTCTCGTCGGCAACCCGGAGATCGCGGTGCTCGACGAGCTCACGACGGGCCTCGACCCGCAGGCACGGCGCGCCACCTGGGAGCTGGTCGAGCGTGTCCGGCGGGCCGGCGTGACGGTCCTGCTCGTCACGCACTTCATGGAGGAGGCCCAGCGTCTGTGCGACCGCCTCGTCATCATCGACGCCGGGCGGGTCGTCGCCCAGGGGTCGCCCACCGAGCTCATCGACCGGCTGGAGGGCGGGCGCACGGTCGTCGTGCGGTTCGCGCCGCAGGACGTCGAGCGCGGGCGCCGTGAGCTCGCCGTCCTGGCCGACCGGGACCCCGAGGTCGAGGCGGTGGCACCGCTCGACGGGTCCGACGTCGAGATCGCGGTGACGGGCACCCGCCGGGTGCTCTTCTCTCTCGTCCCGGCGCTCGCCGCCGCGGACCTCGTGCCGGACGACGTCCGCACGGTCACCCGGTCGCTCGAGGACGTGTTCCTCGCCGTGACCGGCCGCACGTACGACCCCGAGGCGCAGTCGGCGCTCGTCAGCGAAGGAGCACGGTCATGACCACCGCCATCTCCACGGCCACCCCCGTGCGGCTGCCCCGCCGCGGCTGGCGCGGGTTCGGGCCGCTGCTGCGGATCGAGACCGCCGTCTGGCTGCGCGACTTCGGGTCGGTGTTCTTCGGGGTGCTGTTCCCGTCGGTCATCCTCCTCGGCGTCGGGTTCGCCATCCCCGGCATGCGAGAGCCGATCACCGACGCCCCGCCGGACTCGATCTGGTACGGCGTGACGCCGATCGCGACGTACCTGCCCACGGTGCTCGCCATGGCGATCGGGACGCTCGCCGTCCTGTCGTTGCCCGTGACGTTCGCGACCTTCCGCGACAAGGGCGTGCTCCAGCGGTTGTCCACGACGCCGATGCGTCCGCAGGTCCTCATCCTGGTGCACCTGATCATCAACGTGGTCACGTCGCTGGCCGGGGTGGCGCTCGCCCTCGTCGTGGCGCAGGTGGCGTTCGGCATCGTGCGCCCGAACCAGCTCGGCGTCGTCGTCCTCGCGTTCGTGCTGGGGATGCTGGCGATGTTCTCCCTGGGCATGCTCCTGTCCGCCGTGGTGAACAAGCCGTCGACGGCCAACGCGATCGGGTCGCTCGTCTACTTCCCGCTGCTGTTCCTCTCCGGGCTGTGGACGCCGGGGCCGATCATGCCGGACGTCATCCGGGACATCGGCCAGTTCACGCCGATGGGTGCGGCGACGCAGGCCATGGACGCCGGCTGGTTCGGCGAGGGGTTCCCGGCGCTGCAGTGCGTCGTCATGGTGGTGTGGACGGCCGTGCTGCTGCCGCTCGCCGCCCGCCTCTTCCGCTGGTCCTGACCTCGCGGCGGAGGGCCTCCCGCCGGGAGGCTCTCCGCCGCACGCACGGTTGCCCGGACGGACGGTAGAGTCCCGGCCCATGCGCAGAGTGGCGGAGCTCGCCGGGAAGTGGTTCGCGGTGCTCGTGGTGCTGGGCGGGGTGGCGGGGCTGCTCGCACCGGACGCCCTGTCTCCGATCGCGGCACAGACCCCGCTGTTCCTCGGGATCATCATGTTCGGGATGGGGCTCACCCTGCGGGGCTCCGACTTCGGGCTCGTCGTGCGGCGGCCCTGGGCGGTGCTGCTCGGCGTGGTCGCCCAGTTCACGATCATGCCGACGCTGGCGTGGGGGATCGGGCACCTGTGCGGTCTCGAGGGCGAGGCGATGATCGGCATGATCCTCGTCGGCGCCGCCCCCGGCGGCACGGCGTCCAACGTCATCGTCTACTTGGCGAAGGGCGACACGGCCCTGTCGGTCACGCTGACCTCGGTGTCCACGCTGCTGGCGCCCGTGCTCACCCCCGCCCTCGTGCTGTGGCTCGCCGGGTCGCAGCTCGACGTCACCTACGGCGCGCTCGTCACGTCCATCGTGCAGATCGTGCTGTTCCCCGTGCTGGCGGGCCTGCTGGTGCGGACGTTCGCCGGCGGGATCGTGGAGCGGTACCTGCTGCCCTACCTGCCGCTGGTCTCCGTCCTCGGGATCGTGATCGTGGTGGCCGGGATCGTCGCCGCGAACGCCGACGCCGTGCTCAGCACGGGGATCCTCGTGGCGCTCGCCGTCATCCTGCACAACGGCCTGGGGCTGCTGCTCGGCTACGGCGCCGCGAGCCTGGCCCGGCTCGACGAGGCCGCGCGCCGCGCGGTGAGCGTCGAGGTGGGGATGCAGAACTCCGGCCTCGCGGCCAGCCTCGCCACCACGTACTTCACGCCGGCGGCGGCCCTGCCCGCCGCGCTGTTCTCGGTGTGGCACAACGTCTCGGGCTCCGCGCTCGCGTCGTTCTGGGCGCGGCGTCCCGTCGTCACGGACGACCGGCGTGCGTCCGCCGGGGCGTCTAGCCTGCGACCGTGAGGCCGTTCCTCTTCCTCGGCACCCGCGCGGAGGACGCCGCGGCCGACGGCGAGTACGAGGCCGTGCTGCGCTACTCCGGGCTGACGCCCGCGTCCCTGCGGCGCGTGCGTCTCGAGCGGGAGCCGCTGCCCCACGTCGACCTCGACGCGCTCTCCGGGGTGATCGTCGGGGGCGGGCCGTTCAACTCCTCCGATCCCGAGCCCGAGAAGTCCGACGTCCAGCGTCGCGTCGAACGGGAGATGGCCGCCCTGCTCGACGTGCTCGTGGAGCGCGACTTCCCGTTCCTCGGCGCCTGCTACGGCGTCGGGACGCTCGGCACCCACCAGGGCGGCGTCGTCGACCGCACCTACGCCGAGCCGGTCGGCCCGGCCGAGATCGAGCTGACCCCCGAGGGGCTGGAGGACCCGCTGCTCGCGGGGGTGCCCGCCCGCTTCACCGCGTACCTCGGCCACAAGGAGGCGGTGCGCGAGCTGCCGCCGTCGGCCACCCTGCTCGCCCGCTCCGCCGACGCTCCGGTCCAGATGTTCCGCGTGCGCCGGAACCTGTACGCCACGCAGTTCCACCCCGAGCTGGACCTGGCCGGCATCGAGCAGCGGGTCGAGGTGTATCGCACGTACGGGTACTTCCCGCCCGAGGAGGGCGACCGCATCGTCGCGCGCTCCCGCGAGCACCAGGTCACCGAGCCGATGAAGATCCTGCCGAACTTCGTGGCCCGCTACGCCCGCTGAGACCTGTCAGGGCCACGTGCACGGTGCGGTGCACGTGGCCCTGACAGGTCTGCGGGGTGGTGAGGTTCAGCCCTTCTTGCGCGGCGTGGTGACGTCCACCGTCATCACGCCGTTCTTGCCGTTGACGGCCTTGACCTTGATCTTCGTGCCCGTGCCGCCGACGACGACCGACCCGCCGGGGTTCGTCGCGTCGTAGTAGGCGTTCGGGTCGGTGTCGTCGAAGACGCTGTCCGCCTTGTTCGACCAGGTGCGCAGCGTCGTCAGACCCGCCGCGGTCTCCCGGTGCAGGGTGAACGCGTCGGACTTGCCGAGGCCGAACGTCGCGTCGAACGCCTGGATGCGGTTGCGGGCGACCGTGCCGTCCGACCACCGCAGCGCCTGCGCGTTCGCGTCGACCGGCAGGGCCTGCCCGCCGCCCGGGTGCTGCGACGTGTTGTTGTCGCCGTAGAAGCTGTTCGCGTACCAGACCAGCAGGCCGTCCTGGTACGGGTAGTGCTCCACGGTGTTCGGCTTCGACGAGGTCCAGCCGAAGTTGTACGGCCCGGTCTTCAGGGTCGAGTCGTAGCCGGCGTACTGCCGGTTCTCCGCCACGTAGTAGTGCGAGTACTCGACCTCGTAGGTGCCGTCCGCGCCGATGACGTGGAAGCCGTCGTTCGTCCAGTCCGCGAACCCGTCGGCGAAGTCCTCGGTCAGCGCGTCGCCCACGGCCACGTCGTCGACCGTGAGGCCCAGCAGGTTGAGGCCGCCGTCGCTCTGGTAGCGGAAGCGGATCTGCGCGTCCTGGCCGGCGTAGTCAGCGAGGTCGGCGGTGAGGTCCACCCACTTCTTGCCCGAGTCGCCCGAGATGCCGCCGTTCGCGTCCTCGTCGGAGAGGTTGGTCGCCAGCGGGGTCCAGCTGGAGCCGCCGTCGGTCGAGACCTCCGCGAACGCGTGGTCGTAGCCCGGTTCGATGGCGTACTGCACCTTGGCGGTGAGGGACGCCCCGTCGGGCACGGTGAACGACGGCGACGTGAGCGTGTAGTTCGCGTTGCTGCCGGTGCCGGAGTAGGCGAACTGCCCGTCGTACGGGTCGACGCCGAGGTCGACGTCCTTGACGCCGTCCGGCAGGTTCACCACGACCGCCTGCGGCTTCGTCGTCGCGTGGTACGACGGGCCGAGCTTGACGGTGGCGCGCTCGCCCTGGTCGACGGTGGCGTAGTCGAGCCAGCCGAGGAACATCTTCTCCGTGGCGCCCATGTGGTTCGGCGTGGTGCCGATGGTGCCGTCGCCGTGGCCCAGCCAGGAGCCCGAGCTCATGAGGTTCCAGAAGCCGGTGCCGTTCTCGCCGCCCTCGGTGTCGTAGTAGTCGGGCAGACCGAGGTCGTGGCCGAACTCGTGCGCGAAGACGCCGAGCCCGCCGTTCTCCGGCTCCGTCGTGTAGTCACGGATCCAGATGTCGGAGTCGCCGATCTTGATGCCGCCGACCTTCGGGAACCCGGCCGGGCCGTTGGTGCCCAGCGGGTTGACCGCCCACCGGTGCGACCAGATGGCCGACTCCGGGGCGCCGGCCTCCTCGCCCTCGCCCGCGTGGATGGCCTGGAAGTGGTCGATGTAGCCGTCCGGCTCGTCGAAGATCCCGTCGCCGTCGATGTCGTAGCGGTCCCAGACGTCGAACGACTGCAGGTACTCGTCGATCTCCTCGGCCGTCTTGCCCTGCGCGACCTGGTCCGCGTACCAGGCGTCGGCCGAGTCCTGCACGAACCGCGTCATGTCCGTGTTCGACTCGGTCTGCCCGTACGACGCCGAGTTGTACGGCACGGTCACCCAGTCGGACACGTCGCCCTGCAGGTCGAACCGGCCCGACGACATCTCGTCGTAGACGCCGGCGAACGACTCGCCGTTCTGGTCCTCCAGCCCGGTGAAGAACATCTCCTTGTAGTGCTCCTGGGAGAAGTTCTCCTCCCAGTAGGTGGAGTTGTCGCTGCGCGTGGGCTCCGGGATCTCGTTGTGCTCCGGCCCGGTCTGCGGGGCGTCGGGGAAGCGCGGGTCGGCCTGGCCGCCGAAGTCGACCAGGAACGTGAGCAGCTGCGCCGTCTGCTCGGTCTCGTACTCGACCCACTGGTTCTTGCCGACCTTCACCGACTTCGACGTGTGGGCGCCCTTGCCCAGCGTCTGCACGGTGGCGTCACCCATGGCGACGCGGTCGACGGCCTCCTGCTTGAGCGCGGTGCGCTTCTCCGCCAGCGGGTCGGGACGGTCGTCCTCCTTGACGTGCGCCGCGGGGTCGGACGGTGGGGCGTCGGGCGCGGGCGCCGAGGACGCCGACGCCGCGATGCCGGGAACGAGGACGGCGGCGGTCAGCAGGGCTCCCGCTGCGCCGAACGCGCTCGTGGTGCGTGCTCTCACGGTTTTTCCTCCAGGGGTGTCGGAGCGACCCGGCCGTGGGGGCCGGGCACCGTCGTGCGGGGGCGCGTCGGTGCGCCCGAGCAAACTGTGGCGGGGCACACATAACCACTTCCACGTTTCACCCGCGAGACGAACGGGGGCACGTGTCGCGGACCGGGACGGACGTGCTCAGCCCGCGGCGTCGTACGCCTCGCGCACCCAGGCGGCGACCTCGTCGTCCAGCTCGGCCGCGTCGTGGACCTCGACGTGGTGCGTCCACGCCCTCGACGTCGGGTGCACCACCTGCGTCACGCGCGGGGAGCGGTCCTCGCGCGGGAGGACGAACGTGACGACGGCGGGCGCGTCGACGTGGTCGCGGACCCCCACCCACGGCGGCCAGACGAACGCGAACCCGCGCCGGCGGCGGAACGCGACCTGCGTCCTCGTGGTGCGCGTCGTGACGTCGTCGCCCGTCACGTCCGCGACGAGGTCCGCGAACGCCCGACAGATCGCCAGGCCCGCGGGGGAGTGCGCGAACAGCTCCTCGGGGGTGGACGGGGTGGCGGGGGTCGGCACGGGCGCCTTCCTCTCGGGGCGGGCGGACGGTCAGCGCACGAAGTACGGGGCCCCGGAGCCGGCGGCGAGCCAGCCGAGGGCGTGTCCCAGCCGCTCCGCGGACGACGGTGCGAGGTCCGCCGGGACGTCGTCGGGCGCGAACCACGCGACGTCGGTGGACTCGTCGTCGGCGACGTGGGCCCGCGCGGCGGCGGCAGGGCTCGCCGCCCGGCACAGGAAGCACAGGTCGAGGTACTGCGACCGGTCGCCGTTCGGGTACTCGACCGGCGGGGTGACGGTGACCGCCACGAGCGCGTCGACGACGACGTCGACGCCCGTCTCCTCGAGCACCTCGCGGGCCAGGCCGACGGCCGGGTCCTCGCCCGGCTCGAGGATCCCGGACACCACCGCCCACAGGCCGTTGTCGGCGCGGCGGCCGAGCAGCAGCCGGCCGTCGTCGTCGAGCACGACGGCGGACACCCCCGGCAGCCACAGCAGGTCGTGGCCGACGTGGGAGCGCAGGGCGGAGACGAAGTCGGGCACCGGCATGCGTCGACACTACGAGGGTCCGCCCGGTGTCGCCGGACCGGGCTGGAGGACCGGGCTGCCGGACCGGGCTGCCGGACCGGGCTGCCGGACCGGATGGTGGACGCGAGTGGACGGAGGCGGGGACGGCGACGTACCGTCCTCGTCGTGGACACCCGTTGGTATTGGCGCTTTACGCCGGCTCCGGTAGGAGCTCGGCGGGCTGACGCCTGACCGACGACTACTCCGGAGCCAGCACAGGGCCTGGGACGCATCGTGCGTCCGGGGCCCTTCGTCGTCAGACGGGCCGCTCCGGTCGGGCATGGACCACGGATCGAGCAGTCGCCGCGACGACGACGCCGAGCCTCCACCCCCCGACCGCCCTGCCGCCGACACCCTCCAGGAGCCCCGCGATGAGCACCGCCACCAGCGCCACCCCCGCAGCCACCGACCGCACCGCGCCGTCCGAACCCGCCCGGCCGCATACTGACCTGATGGCAGAGACCTCCGACCTGCGGGTCCGCGCGCTCGACCCGCTGCCCGCGCCCGGCGTCATGCGGGCGGAGCTGCCGCTCGGCACCCCGCGCAGCGACCTCGTGACGACGTCCCGCCGCGAGGTGCGCGACGTCCTGCGCGGCGAGGACGACCGGCTCCTCGTCATCGTCGGCCCGTGCTCCGTGCACGACCCGGCGGCCGCCCTCGACTACGCCCGCCGCCTGGCGCCGGTGGCGCGTGAGCTGTCCGACGACCTGGTCGTCGTGATGCGGGTGTACTTCGAGAAGCCGCGCACCACGGTCGGCTGGAAGGGCCTCATCAACGACCCGCACCTGGACGGCTCCCACGACGTGCACCACGGCTTGCGCCTGGCGCGCGAGGTGCTGCTGGGCGTGCTCGACGCAGGCGTGCCCGCCGCGTGCGAGTTCCTGGAGCCCACCAGCCCGCAGTACATCGCCGACGCCGTGACCTGGGGCGCGATCGGCGCGCGCAACGCGGAGTCGCAGGTGCACCGGCAGCTGGCGTCGGGGCTGTCGATGCCGGTCGGCTTCAAGAACGCGACGGACGGCGACGTGCAGATCGCCGTCGACGGCTGCATCACGGCGGCGAGCGAGCACACCTTCTTCGGGGCGGACGCCGAGGGGCGGGCGGCCGCCGTCGAGACGACCGGCAACCCGGACTGCCACGTCATCCTGCGCGGCGGGCGCGGCGGCCCGAACTACTCGGAGAAGGACGTGGCGGACGCGCTGGCGGTGGCGCGCACGTCCGGCCTCGGCGGGGCGGTGGAGGCGGGCGTCGTGGTGGACGCGTCGCACGGCAACTCGGGCAAGGACCACGTGCGGCAGGCCGAGGTCGTGCGCGAGCTCGCGGCGCGCGTCGCCGACGGCGAGCGGGACGTCACCGGCCTCATGATGGAGAGCTTCCTCGTGGCGGGCGCGCAGAAGCCGGGGCCGCTCGACGGGCTCGTCTACGGCCAGTCCGTCACCGACTCCTGCCTCGACTGGGACACCACGGCGGACCTGCTGGGAACGCTGGCCGCCGCCGTCCGCGCGCGCCGCGAGGCCTGATCGGGCCGTCGTGCGTGCGGCGTGACGCGCGGCACACGGCACCGACCCATCCACGGGGCCGCCGGCGTCGAACCTGAGGTGTCCCGGACGGTCCGGGACCGGACACGCGGGGAGCGGATGGCGATCGATCCGGCCGGGCCGGTGCGGCAGACTGGCCAGGTGCCGCCAGCCACGACGCCTCCGAGGTCGGCCGACGCCGCCCTGGTGGCGTGCGTCGGCGCGGACCCGGCCACGTTCGGTCCGGTCTACGACGCGCTCGCCCCCGTCGCGCACGGGACGGCGCTCGGCGTGCTGCGCGACCCCGACCACGCCGCCGAGGTGACCCAGGAGGTGATGGTGGAGGTGTGGCAGACCGCAGCCAGGTTCGACCCGGCGCGCGCCTCCGCGCGCACCTGGGTCGCGACGCTCGCCCGGCGGCGCGCCGTCGACCGGGTGCGCGCCGAGCAGGCGCGACGCGACCGCGACCAGCGGGACGTCGACGCGTCCGTCGCCGGCGCCCCCCGCGACGTCGTGATCGAGGACGTCGAGCGACGGCTCGAGGGGGCGGCCGTGCGCCGCTGCCTCGACTCGCTGACCGCGACCCAGCGGGAGGCGGTCGTCGAGGCCTATTACGGGGGCCGCACGTACCGGGAGGTCGCGGAGCGGCTCGGCGCCGCGCTGCCCACCGTCAAGAGCCGGATCCGCGACGGCCTCGGCCGCCTGCGCGACTGCCTGGGGGTGGCCCGTGGCTGACGACGACGCCACGCGCGACGCCTGGGACCTGCTCCCCGCGTACGCCCTCGACGCCGTGGACGACCTCGAGCGCCGCGCCGTCGAGCGGCTGCTGGAGTCCGACCCCGACGCGCGGCGTGCCCTCGACGAGTACCAGGACGTCGTCGCCGCGTTCGCGGTGGAGCACGAGCCGCCCGCGCACGTGCGCGACGCCGTGCTCGCCCGGGTGGCCGGCATGCCGCAGGCCGCGGCACGTGGCGCGGCCCCCGGCGCGCCGGCGACGCCCGCCGTCCGGCCGCGCCGCCGCTGGGGCCTGGTCGCCGCCGCGGCGGCCGCGGTGGTCGCGGTCGCCGTGCCGACCACGATCGCCGTCCAGGAGCACCGCGAGGCTGTCCGGCTGGAGGCGCAGGCCGACCGGGTCGCGCAGATGCTCGCCGACCCGGAGGCGCGCCTCGTCACGGCGCCCGTGGAGGGCGGCGGCGAGGCCACCGCCCTGGTCTCGGGCGGCGACGTCCTGGTCTCCGCCGAGGGCATGCCCGCCCCGGGCGAAGGTCACGACTGGCAGCTGTGGATCGTCGCCGACGACACGCCCGTGTCCGCGGGCCTGATGCCGACGGCCTCCGGCGGCGTGTCGCGCGCGCTCGTCGAGGGCGGCGCCGGGCACGTGGTCGCCGTGACGCTGGAGCCGGCGGGCGGCTCGGCGCAGCCGACCACCGACCCCGTGCTGGCGATCGAGTCCTGACCCGCGGACACCGGTCCGCACGAGGTCCCCGCACGTCTGTCTCCGCACCCCGTTCCATGCACGCCGAAGGGCCGCCGCACCCCCTGCGTGCGGCGGCCCTGCGAGCCTCGTGACGGACGACCGGTGTCCCCGGCGCGGCGTCACATCGGCGGCATCAGCACCGAGTCGACGAGGTAGACGGTGGCGTTCTGCGTCATGACGCCCCCGCAGACGACGTTGGCGTCGTTGACCTTGAGCTCGTCGCCGGAGCCGGTGACCTCGAGGGTGTCGCCCTGGACGGTCTCGTGCTCCCCGACGATGTCCTCGGGCAGGATCTGGCCGGGCACCACGTGGTAGGTGAGCACCGTGGTCAGGAGGTCGGCGTCGGTGGAGAGGGTGTCGAGGGTCTCCTGGTCCACCTTCCCGAACGCGTCGTCGACCGGCGCGAACACGGTGAACTCGCCGCCGTTGAGCGTGTCGACCAGGTCGACGTCGGGGTTGAGCTCGCCGCTGACGGCCTGCGTGAGGGTCTTCAGCATCGGGTTGTTGGACGCGGCCACGGCGACCGGGTCGGTCGACATGCCCGTGATGGAGCCGGCGCCGTCGGGCACCTGCTCGGCGTAGGCGTCGCAGCCCGGGCCGACGAGGTTCGCCGCCGGGTCGGCGGACATGTCGTCGCTCATGGCCTCCGACGGCTCCTCGGAGGCCATCGGCGACTCCTCCGTCATCGTCTCCTCGGAGCCGGACCCGGCGTCGGCGCCGGAGTCGGACGAACAGGCCGCGAGCCCGAGCAGGGCCAGGGTGGCGAAGCCGGCGGCGGCGGCGGTGCGGGTACGAGTGCGGACGTTCATCGTTCTCTCTCCTTGCGTCGTCGCCCCTCCGGTCCCGGGGCGCTCGTCCGGGGGTTCGGAGTGGGCGGCGCACCGGATGGGTGTCGTCGGCGATCCCATCCGCCGGCCCCTCGGTTCCGAACGACGGGCATGGAGACCCTGGTCCTGATCGGCCTGCTCGGTGGCCTCATCACCGGCATCTCGCCGTGCATCCTGCCCATGCTCCCGGTGATCTTCTTCGCCGGCGGGGTGCAGGGCGCCCGCGAGCCGGCGCTGCGCTTCGACGTGCCGACGGCGGTGCACGCGGGCGCGGGCGGGCAGGTCGAGACCGGCGTCGCGACGGCGGGCGAGGGAGCCCCCGCCGTCGGACTGGCGGACCGGCCCGCCCGGCGCCGTGCGCGGTCGTGGCGGCCCTACCTCGTGATCGCCGGGCTGGTGCTGAGCTTCAGCACGATGACGCTGCTGGGCTCGCTGGTCCTCGGCGCGCTCGGGCTGCCGCAGGACCTGCTGCGCTGGGTGGGCATCGTGCTGCTCGCGGCCCTCGGGGTGGGGATGATTGTGCCGCGGTTCGAGGAGGTGCTGGAGCGGCCCTTCCTGCGGCTCGCGTCGCTCGGGTCGCGCCGCGCGGCCGGACAGGACCGGGGCGCGTTCGTGCTCGGCCTCGGGCTGGGGGTGCTCTACGTGCCGTGTGCGGGCCCGGTCCTCGCGGCGATCACGGTCGCGGGCGCGACGGGAGACATCGGGCCGGGGACGGTGGCCCTCACGGTGTCGTTCGCCGTCGGCGCGGCGGTGCCGCTGCTGGTCTTCGCGCTCGCCGGACGGCGCGTCGCCGAACGGGTCTCGGCGTTCCGGCGACACCAGCGCGGCATCCGGGTCACGGGCGGCGTCGTCGTCCTCCTGCTCGCGGGGGCGCTCGCGCTGAACCTGCCCCAGCAGCTGCAGCGCGCGCTGCCGGACTACACCGGGGCGCTGCAGCAGCAGGTGGACGAGAACGCCTCCGTGCAGGACGCGCTCGACCTGGGCGGGATCGTCACGGACGCCAACCGCGAGCTCTCGAAGTGCTCCAACGGGTCGGCGGAGCTGGCCGACTGCGGCACCGCGCCGCCGCTCACCGGCATCACCCGGTGGCTCAACACCCCGGACGGTGCGGCGCTGGACCTGGCCGACCTGCGCGGCAAGGTGGTGCTGATCGACTTCTGGACGTACTCCTGCATCAACTGCCAGCGGGCCATCCCGCACGTGAGCGCCTGGTACGACGCCTACCGGGACGCCGGCCTCGAGGTGATCGGCGTGCACACGCCGGAGTTCGCCTTCGAGCGCGAGACGCGCAACGTCGTCGCCGGCGCCCGCGACCTCGGCGTCGAGTACCCGATCGCGCAGGACAACTCGTACTCGACCTGGACGACGTACCGGAACCGCTACTGGCCCGCCGAGTACCTGATCGACGCCGAGGGGACTGTCCGGTACATCAAGCACGGCGAGGGCGACTACGGCGTCACCGAGCAGCACGTCCGCGACCTGCTGCGCGCCGCCGACCCGGACGTCGAGCTGCCGCCCGCCACCGACGTCGCGGACACGACGCCCGGCGAGGAGACGACGCCGGAGACGTACCTCGCCCTCAACAAGGTGTTCAACTACTCCGGCGGCCCGGAGTACGGCTCGGGGAAGCAGGACTACGAGCACCCGGACGAGCAGCCGACGGACACGTTCTCCCTCGGCGGCACGTGGGAGGTCGACTTCCAGGGCGCGACGGCGGCCTCCGACGACGCCACCCTCCGCCTCGCCTACCGCTCGACCGACGTGTTCGCGGTCCTGGGCGGCGAGGGGACGGTCACCGCCCGCGTGCTCGCCGACGACGGCAGCGTGCGCGCCGAGCGCGAGATCGACGTGGCCGGCAACCCCACCCTGTACGACGTGCTGCGCGGCGACGGGCAGACCGACGGGATCGTGGAGCTCGACGTGCCCGACGGCATCGCGGTCTACACGTTCACGTTCGGCTGAGGGCCGCGCCGGGGTTGGTGCGAGCGGGTGAAAAACAGGTCCTGCGGTTCGCTGGGGCGACAGGATCCGCTACCTTTCGGTCGGACTTGTCCGAGATGCGACGGTCCGGGCGACCTGCGCTGGTCGCGTCGAGGACGACGAACGGTGGTCAACGGTGGTTCGACGACGTCAGCTCCTGGCAACGCTCGCCCTTGCTGGACTCGTGCTGACGGGAGGCGCCACGACGGCGACGGCCTCACCCGGTGCCGCACCACAGCTCGAGACGACGGAGGTACCGAGCGGGCAGGTGGTCCTCGAGTCCGGCCCGCTCGCATGGACGGCGCTGCGCAGCGGCGCCCCGACCAGCACGGCGGGCTTCGGGTTCGACGGCGACCGTGTCGTCGGGCAGTGCGTCGGCGAGGGCGGGCGGGGCTGCCCTGCGCGCGGGGTGCAGCGCGTGGCCTACGACTTCGGGGACCTCGGCGACCCGGCCGCGCTGGCCGACGGTGTGCTGGTCGCCGCGACGCTGTCGCTCCCGGTGGGCCGTGACCAGGCGTGCGGGATCGACGACGTCCGGGTGCACGCGGTGCCGGCCGTGACCGTGGCGACGACGTGGTCCGCTTCGACGCCCGGGTGGAGGTCCACAGGCGCGGACCTCTCAGGCGCGGGCTGCGGCGGCGACCGGCGCGTCGACGTCGACGTCACCCGGGCCGTGGGACAGGCCGTGCGCTCCGGCGGCCCGCTGGCGTTCGGCCTCGCCGCGGCGGACGAGGACTGCCGGGGCTGCGGTCGGGCAGCCTTCGGCCCCGACGCGACCCTGACCGTCGAGCTGCGGGCGACGGACACCGTCGTCGCGCTGGGCACAGTCCGGCCGGAGACGTCGTGCGCGGCGGGCGACGACCGCCCGGCGGTCCGCTCGACGACGCCGACCCTGGTGGCCGAGCTCTCCAACGCGCGCGAGCCGTTCCCGTCCTCGATGAGCGCCGAGTTCGCCGTGCGCGACCTCGCGACGGGCGACGAGCTGTGGCGGTCGGTCCCGACCACGCCGCGGGTGTCGGGGGTGACCCACTCCGTCAAGGTCCCGGACGGTGTCCTCGCCGAGGGCGGGACGTACGGGTGGACGGCGCAGGCGGTGCTGCCGAGCGGCGACGTCACGGAGCCGGTCGGCTGCGAGCTGACGGTGGACGTGACGGCACCCGGCGAGACCGTCGTCACCCCGGTCGAGGGGTACCCCGCCGTCTACCTCGAGGACGGGACCGCGGGCGGGGTCGGGATGACCGGCGGGTTCCGGTTCGACGTGCCGGGCTCCGACGACGTGGCCTACGTGCAGTACTCGACCGTGGGTGACGCCCTGTTCGACCGCGCGCAGCCGGGGGAGGTCGTCGAGCTCACGCCGAGCTATGCCGGCCCGACCGTCCTGTACGCCCAGGCGGTGGATGCCGCGGGGAACGTGGGCCCGCGGCGGGAGTACCGGTTCGTGGTCGCCTACCCCGTGGCCCGCGGTGCGACCTGGTGGTTCGACGAGCTCGCGGGGACGACGGCGGGCAGCACCCTCGGCGGTGGCAACGCGCTCAACCTGTCCGGCACGGACCTGTGGTCGCCCGGTCCCTGGGGCGTCCCGGGCGACGGCGCGCTGACCTTCGACGCCGACTCCGACGTGGCGGCGACCGACGGCGCTGTCGTCGACGCGGCGGGCAACGTCACCGTGGCGGCGTTCGTGCGGCCCGACGCCGACGGCGCCACCGCGTCCGTCGTCACACAGGGGGAGGACGGACGGCCGGGCTTCACGCTCGGCACCGTCGCCGACGACTCCTGCACGTCGGCGACCGGCACCTGCTGGGCGTTCTCGGTCGCCACCGGTGACGGCGGAACGTCGACGACAGCGGTGTCCGGTGTCGCCCCCGAGCCCGGCAGCTGGGTCTTCCTCGCGGGGATGCGGAACGCCGCGACGGGCGCCGTCGACCTGTGGACCTGCTCCCTCACCGGGATGGGGGCGCCCGTACGGTCCGGACGGGCGCAGGCAGGGCCGCTCACGGCCGCGCCGTCCGGGCCGATCACCGTCGGCGGCGGCGCCTGGCGCGGCGCCGTGGACGGCGTCCGCGTGCTCGACTCCGTGCAGGACGAGTCGAAGATCCGGCGCTGGTGCTTCGGGGCGATGTGAGCGCACGGCGGGTCCGGCGTTCGACCGTTGCGGCCGTCGGAGCGGCGGTGCTGGCGGCCGCGGCCATCGGCGGGTGGTGGGGGCTGTCGGCGAGCGCCGACGTCGAGCTCGGGTCGATGTATTCGTCGGGCGCCGGCTACAGGGACGAGTGCACGTACCCGGATGAGGGCTTCTGGGCGCTCTTCGCCGCGGACCAGGACGTCGCCGTCGTGCAGACCGTCCGCAACGACGCCCGCTGGCCGATCACCGTGACGAGCCTGCTGCCCGACGTCTTCCGGTTCGGCGCGGTCGCCGCCGACCCGCGGGACGACTTCGCGTTCGACCCGTCGGACGGCCCGCCGCCCGGCACGACCGAGACGGTCGAGATCCCGCCCGCCCGTGAGGTGGCGATGTGGGTCGTGGGTCCCTGGGGGCGGCTGGACGCGGACGCGAATCGTGGCGGCCCGGCGGGCATGCGCACGGGGATCGAGCACGCGCCGGTCCGCGTCCGTTCGCTCGGGATCGCGCGGGAGACGGATGTCCAGCTCGAGAAGATGCTGTGGATCAGCGACCTCGACCTCGACTCGGGACAGTTCCAGCACGAGATCACGGAGCTGTGCGTTCGCACCGGTCGAGGTGCGTGACGCCTCACGACCAGCCTTCAGCCCCCTGCGCCCACGGGCCGACGCGCACCTCGGCGCCGTCGAGCACGTCGAGCTCGGCGGTCGGGACCAGCGGGACCGGATCTCCGTCCGGGACGGCGACGACGTCCACCGTCGTGGTGACGTCCGGGTCGCTCGCCGTCGACATGGCCCGCCACTGCACGGTGGCCAGCGCGCGCTCGCCCGCCGGCACGACGACGCGGCCCGCGACGACTCCGGGCGCGGACGGCTCGGTCGTGACGTCGTCCTGCGGCTCGCCGTCGGCGTCCCGGAAGGTCAGCCGCGGCACGCCGTCGAGGGCGCACGGCCGCCCGGACACGTTCTCGGCGAGCACGGCGAGATACCGGCCGCCGGCCGCGGCGTCCGGCGTACCGAGGGTGAGGCGGAGGTCGTCGCCCGCGCAGGCCGGGGCGTCGTCGTCGGCCGGCCACGCCCCGACGCCCGCGGGCAGCGGCACGGTGTGCTCCTCGGGCGTCGGGGGCGGCGCGGCCGCGACCCAGCCGTCGACGCGCGCGGCGTAGCCCGGCTCGGTGAGCGTGTACGCGAGGTGGCGGCCCCCGGCGTCGCGGGCGGGGTCGTCGAGCCAGCGCGCGACGCCGCCCGCCTCGGGGGACGACGTCGGCCCGGCGAGGCCGACCTGGAGCGTCAGCGCGGTGTCGTCCGCCGCCGTCGTGCCCGGGGGGAACCCCGCGTGCACGACGACCGACGCCACGCCTGGCCGCCCGGCCGCGTCGACGGCCAGCCGCGCGGCCGCCACCACGGGGACGCGCCCGGAGGCGTCGTACCGCACGGCGTCGTCGGCGGTGCCGAGCGACGCGGCGATCTTGTGCTCCGCGGCCTCCTCCGCCAGCCGCACGAGTCCCTCTCCGTCGGCCGCCTCCGCGCTGACGCCGCTCACCGTCGTCGCGCCCGCACGGCGGAGGACGACGGCGTCAGCGACGGAGGACGCGTCGCCGTCCTCGGTCACCCACGCGGTCAGCGGGTAGACCTCGACGCCGTGCGCGGTCCGCGGGTCGCCGGTGTGCACCGCCGTGGTGCGGGACAGCGTGCGCACCCCGTCGACCCGCGTCGCCGCGAGCAGACCGTCCGCCCGCGCGGCGGCCGCGCTCGCGGCCTCGGGGGAGAGTCCGTCGTCCAGCACGACGTCGACCGTCGCGAGGGCGACGTCGCCGTCCTTCGCGTCGCGGAAGGCCACCTCGTAGCCGGTGACCTCAGCGGAGACGACGCCGGGGAGGTCGGCTACCCGGCTGGCGGCCGCGCGCAGCTCGTCCGGCACGGGGTCCCAGGGGCGCCAGACGACGACGAGAGCCGCGAGCGCGGCGGCCACGATCAGGGCGCTCACCAGCACGAAGATGCGTCGTCGGGTCACGACGGGAGCGTGCCAGACCCGCGGGACGGGTGAGCGGCGGACCTGGGCGTGCCCTGTGCAGATGCTGCGCCCGTCCGGATGAGAACCCCCTCATGGTCGCCTCATCCGTGACTCAGGCAACCTCCGCAGGGTGACCAGGGTGCGACAGATATCAGCGGTCGAACCCGAGCTCCCGGCGCGACGCCGGGTCGCGTTCTACTCCCACGACACGCAGGGCCTCGGCCACGTGCGGCGCACGTCGCTGCTGGCGCGCGCGGTGGTGGACGCCGACCCGGACGTCGACGTCCTCCTCCTGTCCGGCGCGCGGGAGGCGACGAGCCTGCCGCTGCCGGAGCGCACGGAGGTCGTGACGCTGCCCCGCGTCGGCAAGGACCCGGACCGGGGCTACGGCCCACGCGCCTGGGGCGGCACGCTGGACGACGTCGTCCGTGTCCGGGCGGGCGTGCTCGACGGCGCGCTCGCCGCGTTCCGCCCCGACGTGCTCGTGGTGGACAAGGTGCCGCTCGGCGTCGGCGGTGAGCTGCTGCCCGCGCTGCGGCGGCTGCGCGGCGAGGGCGGGACCGCGTGCGTGCTCGGGCTGCGCGACGTGCTCGACACCCCCGAGGTCGCCGTCCGCGAGTGGCACGAGCAGCGCAGCACGTCCGTCGTCGAGCGGTTCTTCGACGAGGTGTGGGTGTACGGCGACGCGCACGTCTACGACCCGCTCGCCGAGTACGCGCTACCCGACCACATCGCCGCCCGCACGGTGTTCACCGGATACCTCGGTCGCGGTCGCGCGTCCACGACCCTCACCGGATACCTCGGTCGCGGTCGCGCGTCCATGACCCTCAACGAGCCGGTGCGCGAGGGCGCGCCCTACGTCCTCTGCCTGGTCGGCGGCGGGCAGGACGGCGCGTCCCTCGCGGAGGCGTTCGCCGCCGCGCCGCTGCCCGCGGGCCACCGGGGAGTGCTCGTCACCGGGCCGTACCTGCCGGAGGCCGCCCGCGACCGGCTGGACGCCGCCGCCTCCGGCCGCGACGACCTCGAGGTGCACGCGTTCGTCCGCGACGTCGTCCCCCTCGTCGAGGGCGCCGCCGCCGTCGTGACCATGGGCGGCTACAACTCGGTGTGCGAGCTGCTCGCGTCCGGCCGCCCCGGCCTGGTCGTGCCGCGCACGCACCCCCGCGCCGAGCAGCTCGTGCGGGCCTGCCGGCTCGCCGACCTCGGGCTGCTCGACGTCCTCGTCGGCGCGATCACCCCCGAGCGGGTCGGCGCCTGGCTCGCCCGCACCGCCGCCGACGACGCGCCCCGGCGGCCCGAGGTCGACGTCGACCTCGACGGGCTGGCGCGCGTCCCTGAGCTCGTGGTCGGGCTCGCCGACCGCCTCGCGACCCCCGCCCGCGCGGGGGCCGCCACCCCGCACCCGCAGGACCAGCAGGAGGAGGAGCACCGTGCCACGGCCTGAGACCACCCCCAGGACTCCCTCGACGACGGCATCGACCCCGCGCGTCGGCTACGTGACCAAGATGTACCCGCGCTTCTCGGAGACGTTCGTCGTCAACGAGGTGCGGGGCCTGGAGCGCCGGGGCGTGGAGATCGAGATCTTCTCCCTGCGCGCGCCCGTCGACACGCGGTTCCACGCGGCGCTCGCGGCCGTCGCCGCGCCGGTGCGCTTCGTGCCGCGCGCGGCCCGCGCGGCGGACGCCTGGTCGGCGCTCGCCCGGGCCCACGACCGGCTCGACCTCCGCGGCCTGCCGGCCGCCACCCTCGCCGACCTGCTCGCCGCGGACCCGGAGGACGCCGTCCAGGCGCTGTGGGTGGCGACGGCCGCGCACGACGCCGGGCTCACCCACCTGCACGCGCACTTCGGGTCGGTCGCGACGACGGTCGCGCGGCTCGCCGCCGCCGTCCTGGGGATCGGGTACACGTTCACCGCGCACGCGAAGGACATCTTCCACGAGTCGGTGGACCCCGCCGACCTGCGGACGAAGCTCGCCGACGCGCGCGCCGTCGTCACCGTGAGCGACCACAACCTCGCCCACCTGCGCGACACCTACGGGCCGGCGGCAGGCGGCGTCGTGCGCGTGTACAACGGGCTCGACCTCGACGAGTACGCCCGCGCGACGGCGCCGCGGCGGCCCGGGCGGGTGTGCGCCGTCGGCCGTCTCGTGGAGAAGAAGGGCTTCGGCGACCTCCTCGACGCCCTCGCCCTCCTCGTGGCGGACAACCGTGACGTGCACCTCGACCTCGTCGGGTCCGGCCCGCAGGAGGCCGAACTGCGCGACCGTGCCGCCGCGCTGGGCCTGCTGCGGGACGGCGCGGAGCACGTGACGTTCCACGGCCCGCTGCCGCAGGACCTGGTGCGCGACGTCGTCGCGCGTGCCGCCGTCTTCGCCGCGCCGTGCGTGCTCGGCGCAGACGGCAACCGCGACGGCCTGCCCACCGTGCTGCTGGAGGCGATGGCCCTCGGCACCCCCGTCGTCTCGACGCCGGTCACCGGCATCCCCGAGGCGGTGCACGACGGCGCGACCGGCCGGCTCGTGCCGCCCGGCGACGCCCCCGCGCTCGCCGCGGCGCTCGGCGCCCTGCTCGACGACCCCGGCGAGGCGCAGCGGCTCGCCGACGGCGCGCGGGCGCTGATCGAGGCCGAGTTCGACGTCGTCGGCACGTCCCGCCGCCTGCTGGACGTGCTGGAGAGCGCGGCGGCCACCGTCGCGGAGGGGAGGGCGGCATGAGGGTCGCGTACGTGAGCTCCGACCCAGGGGTGCCGGTGTTCGGCCGCAAGGGGTCGTCCGTGCACGTCCAGGCCGTGCTGCGCGAGCTGGTGCGCGCCGGCGCCGAGGTGCACGTCGTGACGACGCGCCCCGGCGGGGACGTCCCCACCGACCTGTCGGACGTCGTCGTGCACGAGGTCCCGGTGGCGCCGACCCGGTCGACGGCGGAGCGCGAGATCGCGCTGCGAGAGGCGGACGCACTCGTCCGCGAGGTGCTCAGCGACGTCGCGGGCGAGGGGGCGCTCGACCTGGTCTATGAGCGCTACTCCCTGTGGGGCACTGCCGCGACGGCGTGGGCGCGCGACATCGGCGTCCCCAGCGTGCTGGAGGTGAACGCGCCGCTCGTCGCCGAGCAGCGCACCCACCGCGAGCTCGTCGACGAGGCGGCAGCCGAGCGCTGCGCCCGCGCGGCCGTCGGTGCCGCGACGGCCGTCGTCGCCGTCAGCGGTCCCGTCGCGGCCTGGGCCGCCGACCGCGCCGGCGAGCACCCCGCCAAGGTCCACGTGCTGGCGAACGGTGTGGACACCGCCCGGATCACCCCGCGGGCCTCCACGCGGGCAGCCACGGACGGAAGCAGCCGCGCCCTGCCGCATTCTTCGCGCGGACGTATCCCTCCCGAAGTGGAGGGCGCCCTGGCGCCCGTGAACGCGTCCTG
>NZ_JBHTUY010000007.1:186171-252152 GCF_042793335.1 Isoptericola sp. NPDC056573 | reverse complement strand
GCATCCGGGCCCGGATGCGTGCGCCACCGCCTGTGGGGCGTCGAGACGCGTCAGATCAGCAGCGTCGGCTTGATGTCGACCAGCCGGCCCAGCAGGCCGTTGACGAACGACGGCGAGTCGTCCGTCGAGAGCTGTCCGGCGAGGTCGACCGCCTCGTCCACCGCGACGGCGTCGGGGACGTCGTCGTTGTAGAGCAGCTCCCAGGTGCCGATCCGCAGCAGCGCGCGGTCGACCGCCGGCATCCGCTCGACGGTCCACCCCTGCGAGTAGGTCGCCAGCAGCTCGTCGATGCGCTCGCGGTGGGTGGCGACACCCTCCACGAGGTCGACCGTGTACTGCGGGACGGCGGCCTCGGTGTGCGGCTCGATCACCCGGTCGGCGACGAGCACCTGCGGGTCGATCCCCCGCTGCTCCGCCTCGAAGAGGATGTCGACGGCGCGCTTGCGCGCCTTGGTGCGTGCACCCATGTCAGCAGGCGCCCGTCAGTCGTTCACGCGGCCCAGGTACGACCCGTCACGCGTGTCGACCTTGACCTTGGTGCCCTGCTCGAGGAACAGCGGGACCTGGATCTCCGCGCCCGTCTCGAGGGTGGCGGGCTTGGTGCCGCCGGTGGAACGGTCGCCCTGCAGGCCCGGCTCCGTGTAGGTGATCTCCAGGACCACGGACGACGGGAGCTCGACGTACAGCGGCGTGCCGTCGTTGGACGCGACCATGATGTTCATGCCCTCGAGCATGTAGTTCGCCGCGTCGCCGACGGTGGCGGCGGGCACGGTGATCTGGTCGTAGGTGTCGGTGTCCATGAAGACGTAGTCGGCGCCGTCCATGTACAGGTACTGGAAGTCGCGGCGGTCCACGTTCGCGGTCTCGACCTTGGTGCCCGCGTTGAAGGTCTTGTCGACGACCTTGCCGGACAGCACGTTCTTCATCTTCGTGCGGACGAACGCGCCACCCTTGCCCGGCTTGACGTGCTGGAACTCGATGATCGACCAGAGCTGACCGTCGATGCGGAGCACGGTGCCGTTCTTGATGTCGTTGGAGGTAGCCACGTTTCTTGTTCGTCCTCGGGGTCGGGTACGGAGCGGAAGTCGTGCGGATGTCGTGCGGATGTCGACGTGCCGGGCCGCAGAGAGCCCGCAACATTCTACAGCGCGACCAGGAGAACGTGCCCCGCGATCCCGACGGCGGCCGACCATGCGAGCGACGCCAGCGTCCCGACCACGAACCGCTCGCTCGCGACCGGGTGCTCGCGCAGCTCCGAGAACCGGCCGAGCCCCTTGACCGCGACGACGACGGCCACGCCCTCCGGGTAGCCCGCGAGCAGCGAACCCGTGACGCATAGCCGCTCGAGCAGGCCGATCCAGGTGCCGCCGCGCAGCACGGCGACCGCCTCCGCCGCGGCCTGCGGCTCCCGCTCCGCGTGCCGCAGCACCCACGGCACGAGCCAGGCACCACCGCCCACGCTCGCGCCCAGGCCGACGAGCCACACCGCGACGTCCGTCGCCACCGCTCCGAAGCTCACGCGCGCTCCTCCCCTGCATCGCCGTCCGGGTCGCCGTCCGGGTCGCCGTCCGGGTCGCCGTCCGGGTCATCGTCCAGGTCGGCACCCGCGGCCCGCAGCAGGCGCGCCGCGAGCGGTCGGACGGCCGCGTCCTCGGCCCACAGCGCGGCACGCAGCCGCTGGCTCACCGCCTGCTCGCTGACCCCCAACGCGGCCGCCGAGGCCCGCTGCGGTGCCGGGCCCCGCTGCGCGACGAGCGTGTCGACGGCCTCCCACCCCGCCGTGGAACGCCGCGCCACGACGGCCCCGAGCAGATGCAGGAGCGCCTGCGCGTCCGCGGCGACGGTCGAGCGCGGCTCCTCGTCCGGCCCCACCACGGCCAGGGGCACGCTGCCGCGCCCGCGCCGCTTCGCCCGGTCGACCGCCGCACGGGCCCGCACGAACGCCGGGCCGGAGGCCGCCCTCGACTCTGCCGGCAGCGGCCGGTCGACCGCGCCGAGACCGATCCCCACGGACCATCCGCCGTCGCGCACCAGGTCGAGGACGACGTCGACGGCCAGCGCCGCGCCGTCGTCGTCCGCGGACAGCGCGCCCTGGAGCTCGTCGCCCACCGTGCGGTCGAAGGGCAGCAGCACTCCCGGCCGTCCGTGCGCCCGCGCGGCGACGAGCGCGAGGGCCTCGGGCACGCGGTCGGGACCCCGGGTGCTGCCCCGCTGGTCCGCGGTGACGACGATCATGGCTCAACGCTACGACCTTGTGAGTACCTCGACAAGTCTCAGGACTTGTTTCCTGTCAAGCCTGGACTCTGGAGAAGGAGGAGTTCAGGACTGGAGCTTGTGCGCGAGGGCGCCGAGCGCCAGCCGGTAGGAGTCGAAACCGAAGCCCGCGATCGTGCCCGTCGCGATGCCGGCCACCACGGAGTAGTGCCGAAACGACTCGCGCGAGGCGGGATTCGACAGGTGCACCTCGACGAGCAGCAGCCCGGAGGACGTCACCTGGGCGGCGGCGTCGCGCAGCGCGTAGCTGTAGTGCGTGAACGCCGCGGGGTTGAGCACCACGTGCGCGCGGGCGTCGACGGCCTCGTGCAGCCAGCCCACGAGCTCCGACTCGTCGTCGGTCTGGCGCACGTCGACGGTGACGCCCAGCTCGCTCCCCCAGACGGCGGCCTCCCGCTCGAGGTCGGACATGGACGCGTGGCCGTAGATCTCGGGCTCGCGCACGCCGAGCCGACCGAGGTTGGGACCGTTGAGGACGAGGACGTGAGTCATGGCCCGAGGGTACGGCGGCACCACGGCGGCCGTCCCGGCCGTCCGCGCTCGCGCCACCGGTCGTCCGGCCGTCCCGGTCGGGTCAGTCCGTCTCGTCGACGAGCAGCCGGCGCGGGCCCGGGCCGTCGTCGCCGAGCGCGTCGTGCAGGTTGGCGAGCACGCACCGGCTCAGGGACAGGCAGCCGCAGCCGATGCAGTCGGTGAGGTCGTCCCGCAGCCGCTCGAGCTGCTCGATGCGCGCGTCGAGGTCCGTGCGCCAGGCCTTGGACAGCCGCTCCCAGTCGCGGACGTTCGGGGCGCGATCGGCGGGCAGGGTCTCCAGCGCCTCGGCGATGCGCGCCAGCGGGATGCCGACCCGCTGGGAGACCCGGATGAACGACACCCGGCGCAGGACGTCACGTCGGTAGCGCCGCTGGTTGCCGGAGGTGCGGCGGCTGGCGATCAGGCCGCGCCGCTCGTAGAAGTGCAGGGCGGAGACGGCGACGCCGCTGCGCGCGGCCACCTCGCCGACGGACAGCTCGACGTGGTCCCACGGGACCCTCTCGGTCGCATGCTCCGGCACGATCGGTGTCCTTCCCCGCGCGGCGGCCTCCCGACCCTTGACCTCAACCATAGTTCAGGTCACAGCATGACGGGATGGACGCTATCCGCCACCACACCTACGGCCCGCCCGAGACCCTCGTCCTCGAGCAGGTCCCCGACCCCGTGCCCGGCCCCGGCCAGGTGCTCGTCGCCGCCCGCGCGCACGGCGTGCACCTGCTGGACACCACCCTGCGCCGCGGCGAGGCCACCGGTCCCCTGCCCGCGCCTCGCCTCCCCGCCATCCCCGGACGCGAGGTCGCGGGCACGGTGGTCGCGGTCGGCCCGGACGTCGGGGACGACCGGCTCGGGGTCCGGGTCGCCGCCCACCTAGGCGCCACGCCCGACGGCGGCGGGTACGCGCGCCTCGCCGTCGCGCCCGTCGACGCCCTGCACCGCCTCCCCGACCGGCTCGACCTGGCCGACGCCGTCGCGATGATCGGTACGGGCCGGATGGCGCTCATGACGCTGGAGGTCGCGCGGCCGCGTCCCGACGACGTCGTGGTGCTCACCGCCGCCGCAGGTGGCCTCGGCTCCCTGTTCGTCCAGTCGGCGCTCGACGCGGGCGCCCGGGTCCTCGCCCTGGCCGGCGGGCCGCGCAAGGTCCGCGCGGTCCGCGGGCTCGCACCCGACGCCGGTCAGCGGCTCGCCGTCGTCGACGTCGCCGGGGACGGCTGGCCCGCCGCCGCGCGGGCCGCGCTCGGCCGGCTGCGCGCGGCCGCCGCGACGGTCGTGATCGACGGCGTCGGTGGCGATTTGGGCGCCGAGGCCGCGGCCCTCCTCGGGCCCGGCGGTCGGCTCGTCGTGCAGGGCTGGGCCTCCGGGAGCCCGAACCCCGTGGCCGCGAGCGCCGTCACCCCGGCGGGCGACCCGGTCGAGGTGCGGGCCGTCGTCGGGCCCGGCGCCCCCGCGTTCGGCGACCTGCGCGCCTACCAGCGACGGGCCCTGGAGCGGGCGGCGTCGGGCGAGTGGCGCGTGCTCACCCATCGGGTGGCGTTCGCCGAGGCGTCACGGGCGCACCGGGAGCTCGAGGAGCGCCGCACGGTCGGCAAGGTGGTCCTCGGATGACCGGCGCGTCCGCCGAGGGTGCGGCCGACGGGTCGCGCGCCGGGCTGCTGGGCGTCCGGGCGCAGCGCACGGTGCTGACCGGCATGGTGGCGTACGTCGCGCTGGGGGCGTTCGAGTCCCTGGCGGTCTCGACGGCGATGCCGACGGTGGCCGCCGAGCTGGACGGCCTGCGCCTGTACACGCTCGCGTTCGCGTCGGGGTCCGCCGCGGGGGTCGTGGGGATGCTGGTCGCGGGCCGGTGGACGGACCGCCGCGGGCCGACGCCGCCGCTGCTGGCGGGGATCTCGCTGTTCCTCGCGGGGCTGCTCGTCGCGGGGCTGGCGCCGAGCATGCCGGTGCTCCTGGCCGGTCGCACCGTGCAGGGCGCGGGCAGCGGCATCGAGGGGGTCGCGATCTTCGTGCTGGTGGCACGCGTGTTCCCCGCGGAGCGGCGGCCGAAGGTCTTCGCGTGGTTCGCGGCCGCGTGGGTGGTGCCGGGGGTCGTGGGCCCGCTGCTCGCCGGGGCGATGACGCAGTACCTCGGGTGGCGGTGGGTGTTCCTCGCCGTGCCCGCGCTGGCCGTGCCCGCCCTGCTGGCCCTGCGGCCGGCGCTGGCGGCGGGGCGCACGCGGGGCTCGGCCGGACGGGTCGCCGACGACGGCGGGGACGCGGCGTCGTGGCGGGACGTCGTGGGCCAGGTGGTGCGCGGCGCGCGCGGGCTGGGGACGGTCGTGCTGGTGCGGGCGCTCGTGGCCGCCGCGTTCGTGGGTGCGCAGGTGCTGCTGCCGCTCGCGCTCGTCCGCGAGCGCGGTCTCGCCCCGGCGTTCGCCGGGGCGGTCCTCACGCTGCACGTCCTCGGGTGGTCGGCGGGGTCGTGGGCACGCGGTCGCGGGCTCGGAGGCCTGTCGCACGCGGGGTTCCTCCGCGTCGGCGGCATCTCCCTCGCGCTGGGGACCGCGGGTGTCGCCCTGCTGGTCGTCCCCGGCGTGCCCCTGGCCGCCGCGGCCGCGCCGTGGGTGCTGAGCGGGCTCGGGATGGGTCTGATGTTCCCCACCCTCAACCTGCTCGTCCTCGAGCTCGCGCCGCCGTCGGCGCAGGGCGTGTCGATGTCGGTGCTCCAGGTGGCCGACGCGGCGGCGTCCGCGCTCGCGCTGACCGGCACGGGCGCGCTGCTGTGGGCCCTGCACGACCGGGTCGGCGCGGCCGCGTACGCGGTGTGCCTCGGCCTCTCCGCGGCGCTCGCGCTGACCGCGGCCGTGCTGGCCGGTCGTACCCGACCCGGCACCGTCACGAATTCCGTCGCGTTCCCGTCGGGTGTACGGGATGCTGCCGATGAGGATGTGCTCCCCGCCCGGTCCTCCTGAGTGCACCCCCGGGCGAGCTCTGGTGCTTCCCCTGCTCGTCCGCACGGACCGGGCCGCAGACCGGCCCGGTCCCCGTACCGTCGTCCCGACGAGGAGTCACGATGTCTCAGCCCTCGAATCCCCCCACGCCACCCGCCGTCCCGGTCGACGCGCTCCGCACCGCGCTCGGCGACGCGACGCCCGTCGTCGCCCCGGACGACGACGGCTACCACGCCGCCCGCGCCATCGAGCCCGGCGGCGTCGAGCAGCGCCCGGCGGCCGTCGTCCGGCCCGCCGACACGGACGCCGTGGTCCGCGCGGTGCGCGTCGCGCGCGACGCCGGCGCCGAGGTGTCCGTCCGCTCGGGCGGGCACTCGGTCTTCGGTCTGGGCGCCGCCGACGGCGCGCTCACCCTGGACCTGCGCGATCTCGACTCCTTCGAGCTCGACGTCGACGGCCGCACGGCCTGGGCCGGCGGCGGCATCACCGCGGGCGCGTACTCGCGCGCGGCCGGGCAGCACGGCCTGGCGACCCCGTTCGGCGACACCGGCACCGTCGGCGTCGGCGGCATCACGCTGGGCGGCGGCGTCGGCCTCCTGTCGCGGTCGCTCGGCATGACCATCGACAGCCTCCTCGGCGCGGAGGTCGTGACCGCGGACGGCGAGGTGGTGCGCACGGACGCGGACCACGAGCCCGACCTGTTCTGGGCGCTGCGGGGCGGCGGAGGCAACTTCGGCGTCGTGACACGGTTCCGGTTCGCCCTGCACGAGGTGTCGCAGGTGGTCGGCGGAGTGCTCCTCCTGCCGGCCACGCCCGAGAGCGTGGCGAGGGTGGTCGCGGCCGCTCAGGCCGCGCCCCCGGAGCTGACGATGGTCGTCATGGTGATGCCGGCGCCGCCGATGCCGATGATCCCCGCGGAGCACCACGGAGGTCTCGTGGTCATGGCCAACGCGTGCTGGTCCGGCCCGCTCGACCAGGCGGACACCGCCCTGGCCCCGCTGCGCGACGTCGCCGCCCGCGCCGGCGGCGCGCTGCTGGACGGCCTGCGCACCGCGCCCTACCCCAGCCTGCTGGAGGGGGGCCCGGAGGGCGGCCCGCTCGTCGCGACCGGGCGCACGTTCCTCGCCGACGGGCTCGACGAGGCCGCCGCGGCGTACCTCCTGGAGCAGCTGGAGGGGTCCGACGCGCTGATGCGCGCCGCCCAGCTGCGGGTGCTCGGCGGCGCGGTGTCGGACGTCCCCGCCGACGCGACGGCCTATGCCCACCGCGGTGCGCGCCTGGTGGGCAACGTCGCCGCGGTCGCGCGCGACGCGGCCGGCGCCGCCGGGTACACACCCTGGGTCGAGGCACTGGCCGACCGCCTGCGCGGCGCGGAGGGCGCGTACGTGAACTTCAGCCTCGACGGCGGGCTCGACGCCGCGCGGGCGGCCTACCCGGGCGCCACCTGGGAGCGGCTGCGCGACGTGAAGCGCCGCTACGACCCGCAGAACCGGTTCCGCGGCAACGTCAACGTGCCACCGGCGTAGCAGGCGGACGACGGGGACGGTCAGCGGGCCCGCGCGTCGATCTCGTCGCGGCGCGCGAGCACCAGCCGGTCGACGACGTCGTCCGGCAGAGGGGCGTCGGGCTGGAAGGAGACGGACCCCTTGGTGGTGCGGAACCCGCCCAGGTCGCCCGCGAGCGCCGCGACGACGTCGGGGCTGAAGGGGTAGAGGCCCACGTGCGTGCGCGTGACCACGGCGCTCACCAGCGGGCTGCCGCGGTACCGCAGCGCGGGCATGCCGTAGCTGCGGCCCTCCTCGACGTCCGGCACGAGGGCCCGTGCCCGCTCGTAGACGCGCGCGACGGCGTCGCGCTCCGCTCCGGTCAGGGTGGCCAGGTACTCCTCGACGTCTCCCACGGGTCCATCGTGGGGTGCGGCGTCACGTCTCGCCACGCCACGTCGTCGGCAGTGCGGGGCGGAACGCCCGCCCCGCGGAAGGATGGGCAGCATGCCACGCACGGACACCCCCGCCCGACGACGCACCGGGCGTGCGACCGAGCCCCGCACCGACCTGGAGGACCTGCGCCGGGTGGCGTTCGGCGCCGCGTACCGGATGCTGGGCAGCGTCACGGAGGCGGAGGACGTCGCCCAGGAGGCCATGCTGCGCGTGGCACCGGTCGGGGCGGTGGACCCCGCGGTGATGAACCCCGCCGCGTACACGACGACCGTCGCGACCCGGATCGCGCTGGACGTGCTGCGCTCGGCGCGGGTGCGGCGCGAGTCGTACGTCGGCGAGTGGGTGCCCGAGCCGCTGGTCGGGGACGTGGTGGCGGCCGGGTCGGCGGGGCGCGAGGCCGCCGCGCACGCGGAGCTGGCGGACGACCTGTCGACGGCCTTCCTCGTGCTCCTGGAGACGCTCACGCCGGCGGAGCGGGCCGCGTTCCTCCTGCACGACGTGTTCGGCTATCCCCACCGCGAGTCGGCCCAGGTGATCGGGACGACGGAGCTGGCCGCGCGGCAGCTCGCGTCACGGGCGCGGCGCAGGGTCGCGGCCCGGCGGGAGGCGGAGTCCGGGGCGAGCGCCGGGGCGGCCAGGACCGACCCGCACGCTGCGGAGCTGGTGCGGCGGTTCATCGCGGCCACGGAGGAGGGCGACGTCGACGCGCTGGTCGAGCTGCTCGCCGACGACGTGGCGCTCACCGGGGACGGCGGCGGCAACGTGCCGGCGGGGCTGGCGGTGTCCCGCCCGGTGTCGGGGAACGTGGCGGTGGCCCGGCTCCTGTCGGGGTTCGCGCGGCGGGGCGCGCCCGCGCGCATCGAGGCGACCGTCGTCAACGGCGCTCCGGGCATGATCGCGTACGCCGACGAGTCCGTCGGCGGCGGCGTCATCGGCACGTACGCGGTGCAGGTCGTGGGCGGGCGCATCACCCGGATCGACGGCGTCATCAACCCGGACAAGCTGCGCCACCTGGCGCCGCTGGCCGACCTGGAGGCGGTGGCCGCCGAGATCAGGGCAGCGGGGCAGCGACGTCGGGCCGCGCAGGCTCCCGACGGCCCACCGTCACCTTGAGCATGAGCACGAGGCCCACCAGGATCACGGCGACGATGCCCAGGGTCCCCCAGATGGTGGCGCCCGTGAGCGCGATGAGCAGCGTCCACATCGAGGGAGCGAGGAACGAGACCGCGCGGCCCGTCGTCGCGTAGAGGCCGAAGATCTCCGACTCGCGCCCGGCGGGCGCGACCCGCGCCAGCAGGGAGCGGGACGCGGCCTGCGCCGGGCCGACGAAGCAGGTCAGCGCCAGCCCCGCCACCCAGAACACCGCCGCCCCGAACGGGTGCAGCGCGACGACGAGCAGCCCGCACACCACGAGCCCGGTGAGCGAGCCGATGATCACCGCGCGGGGCCCGAACCGGTCGTCGAGGCGCCCGGCGACGATCGTGCTGAGCCCGGCGAGCAGGTTGGCGGCGATGCCGAACGCGATCACCGCGTCGTCGCCGAACCGGAACGACACCGCGGCGATGACGGCGCCGAACGTGAACACCGCGGACAGGCCGTCGCGGTAGACGGCGCTCGCGAGCAGGAACCAGAAGGTGGGCCGCTCGTGGCGGTACAGGGCGACGACGTCGCGCACCAGGACGACGTACCCGGCGAAGAAGCCGACGCGCGGGCGGTCCTCGGCGGGCGGCGCCTCGGGCACGTAGCGGAACAGCGGCCAGGCGAAGGCCACGGCCCACAGGGCACAGCCCAGCGCGATGACCCGGTAGGCCAGGCCGTCGTCGGTGGGCATGCCCCACCAGTCGAACGTCTGCGCCACCACGACGAGGACGAGCGCGACGATCCCGCCCAGGTACCCCAGCCCCCACCCCAGCCCGGACACCCGGCCCACGGTGCCGCGCGTCGACACCTGCACGAGCATGGCGTTGTAGTTCACGCCGGCGATCTCGCTCGACACGCTGCCGAGGGACACCAGGGCCGCGCCGAGCACGAACCAGGCCGGGTCCGCGCGGACGGCGAAGAGCGCCGCCATCGCCAGGACCATGACCAGCGTCGCGCCGCCCACCCAGGCCTTGCGGCGTCCCTCGACGTCGGCGCGACGCCCCAGCACCGGCGCGAGGAGCGCCACGAGCAGGCCCCCGATCGTGATCCAGAGCCCCAGCCCGCTCGTGAGCCCGGCCAGGGCGCGCTCGTGCACCGGGTCCGTCGCGGGCAGCGCGGCCACCTCGGGCGTCAGGAACGCGTCGCTCGTGAGGTACAGGGCCGTGAAGACGAACGTCACGATCACGGTGTTGAACGGCTGGGTGGCCCAGTCCCACATCGCCCAGGAGACGACCTGGCGGCGCGGCACCGGCGCCTCCGCGACGCCCGGCCTCGCCGCGCCGTCGTGCCGCGGGCCGTGAGGTGAGCCGTGCGGCGACCCGGGCGAGGCGGTGGGCGCGGCGTCGGGTACGGGTTCCGGCACCGCCGGTCGGTCGCTCATGAGGCGCAGTCTGCCCGACGCGGGCGCCCGGCGGGAGGGGCGCGTCGCACCGCGGTCGACGGCGCGCCGCGACCGACGCCCGCGGATACGATCGCGCCGTGCACGCCCCCGCCCCGCGCCCGCCCCGACGCCCCGGTCCCGCCGGGCGGTGGCGGCCCGACCGGCTCCTCGGCCCGGCCTTCGAGGAGCGGCCGCTCGGCCCCGCGACCCTGGTGCGGGCCGTCGACCGGCCGGCGCGGCCGCGCGCCGTCGTGCTGCACGTGCACGGGTACAACGACTACTTCTTCCAGGCGCACCTCGCCCGGGCGTTCGTCGACGCCGGCCTGGCGTTCCACGCCGTCGACCTGCGCCGCGCGGGGCGCTCCCTGCTCGACGCCGGCCCGGGGGCCGACGACCCGCTGCCCCCGCACTACGTCGCGAGCCTGCGCGAGGCGGGCGCCGACCTGTCCGCCGCGGCGCACGCCGTCCGGGAGCTCGAGCCGGGCCTACCGCTCGTGGTGCACGCGCACTCGACGGGCGGCCTGGGCGCGGCGCTGTGGGCGCACGCCGTCCGTCACGACCCGGCGCACGGGCCCGACCTCCTGGTGCTGAACTCGCCGTTCTTCTCCCTCAGCGGTTCCCGGCTCGCGGACGCGGGCCGCTCCGCGGTGCTCGAGGTCCTGGGCCGACGTCGCCCGCTCGCCGTCGTCAGCGCGCACCCCTCCGAGTACGCCACGGCCCAGCACGCCTCCCACGGCGGCCGGTGGGACTTCGACACGACGCTCAAGCGCCCCGAGGGGCTCCCGGCGCGCGCCGGCTGGCTCCGCACGGTCACGCGCGCGCAGGCCCGCCTGGCCCGCGGTCTCGCCGTCCCCGGGCCGGTCCTGGTCGCTCGCAGCGACACCTCCGGCCCCGACCGGCCCGACAACCCGCTTCTCGACGCGCAGGACACCGTGCTCGACGTCGGCCGGATCGCGGCCCTGACCCCCCGGGTCGGGCCCGACACGATCCCGCTCGTCGTGCCCGGCGGCGTGCACGACCTCGCCCTGTCCGCCGACACGCCGCGGCACGCCTATCTCGACGGCGTCCTGGCATGGCTCGCCGCCCGCCTGCCGCAGGCCCGCCCGCCCGTCCCCGGGACCCTGACCGCCGGCGCCGACGACCTCCGCGACACCGACGACACCCGCGACACCCGCGACACCCGCGACACCGTGCGCGAGAAAGAGGCGCAGCCGTGAGACCTGTCCCCGCGCACCCGTACCTCGACCCCCGCGACGCCGACGGCGCGCCGCTGGCCGTCGTCGCGCTGGCCCACCGCGGCTTCTCGCACGGCCGGGAGAACCTGGAGAACTCCCTGGCGGCGTTCGCCGCCGCGGTCGACCTGGGCTTCCGCTACGTCGAGACCGACGCGCACGGCACCGCCGACGGCGTCGCCGTCGCCCTGCACGACGCCTCCCTCGACCGCACCACCGACGCGACCGGGCGCGTGGCCGACCTGCCGTGGTCGGTCGTGCGGCACGCACGCATCGGCGGCAGCGAGCCGGTGCCGCGCCTCGACGACGTGCTCGGCACCTGGCCCGACCTGCGGGTCAACATCGACGTCAAGGAGGACTCCGGGGTGGCGCCGACCGCCGAGGCGATCGAGCGCACCGGCGCGCACGACCGGGTCTGCGTCACGTCGTTCGACGTCGGGCGCCGCCGCGCGACCCTCGCCCGCCTGTCCCGCCCGGTCGCGACGTCGGCCGGGCGCCGCGAGGTGGCGCGCTTCCTCGCCGGGGCCCGCCTCCGGGTCGACGCGATCACCCGCCGCGCGCTGCGCGACGTGGACGCCCTGCAGGTCCCCGTCTCCGAGGGCCGCGTGCCGGTGGTCGACGCGAGGACGGTCGCCGCCGCCCACCGCGCCGGGCGGCAGGTGCACGTGTGGACGATCAACACCCCTGGGGAGATGGGTCGTCTCCTCGACCTGGGCGTCGACGGGATCGTCACCGACCGCGCCGACCTGCTGCGCGACGTGCTCGTCGCGCGCGGCCTGTGGGCCTGAGCGTCCCGACCGTCAGGCCCGGCCGGGTCCGGCGCCCCCGCCGGCCGGGGCGAGCTCGACGCCCCAAGCCTCGCGCACCACGGCCTGCCCACTCGGGGTGAGCCGCAGCCCCCGCCCGGTCGTCCGCGCCACCCACCCCGCGCCGAGGAAGCGGGCGCCGACGGCGGCGCCGAGCGCGCCGGCCAGGTGCACGCGCCGCTCGGTCCAGTCGACGCAGGCCCGCACCGTGGGACGGCGGGCGCGGACGGCCGCGTCGACCTCCACGCCGAGGTCGCGCAGCCCGTGGGCCCCGGCGTCCGTGAGCGCGAGCGACCCCCCGACCAGCCACCCGGACGCCACCCACGCGCCGGTCAGCCCCACACCGAGCCGCCCCGCCAGGTGGTCGTAGCAGAACCTCGCCTCCGCCAGACGGGCGGCCTCGCGGCTGCGGCGGTACCCCGTCACGGGCGCCGGCCCCGTCAGGCCGCCGAGCGCCTCCAGCGCATCCGCCACCTCCGGGCCCGCGAGCTCGTAGAACCGGTGACGCCCCTGCGCGCGTGAGGTCACCAGGCCGGCCTCGAGGAGCACCGCGAGGTGCTCCGACGCGGTGGACGCCCGCACGCCGGCCGCGCGGGCCAGCTCCCCCGCCGGGCGGGCCGTGCCGTCCATGAGCAGCCCCAGGAACACCGACCGGGCCGGCGCGGCGAGCGCACGCCCGACGGCGGTGAAGTCCCGGTCCCGCCCGTCAGCAGCCATGGCCCCGACGATACGGTGGCGACGCTTCGGCGGACGCCGAGACGTCCCGCGTCTACGGTCGGCGCATGACCGCCTCTGCTGCCCCCGCCCCGCAGGACCTCGAGGTCCGTCTGCCCGGCACGCCCGGCGCACTGGCCGACCTGGGCGAGACGCTCGGGCGCGCCGGCGTCAGTCTGGAGGGCGGCGGCGTGACCAGCCTCGACGGCGGCCGCGTCGCCCACTTCCTCGTCGACGACGGACCCCGCGCGGTCGACGCGCTGGCGGCGGCGGGTCTCGGACCCGCGGTCGCCCGCGACGTCGTCACGACCCGCCTCGCCCAGGACGTCCCCGGGCAGATGGGCGCGTTCGCGCGCCACCTCGCGGACGCAGGCATCGTCGTGGAGCACCTGTACAGCGACCACGACGGCAACCTCGTGCTGCTCGTCGCGGACGACGACATCCCGGCGTGCCGGGACGTCGTGCGCGGGTGGGACGCCGAGCGCGAGTCCGCGCGCCCGGCCGGCGGGAGCGCGGGCTAGAGCCCGAGCTGGACCGTCACGCCGGGGCGGCCGGCCGGCGGCTCCTTCGAGATCTCCGCGTACGCGGCGGCGAGCAGCGTCGGGTCCGGCCCCTCGAGGCGCGTCGGCTTCGCGACGTCGTCCAGCACGACGAAGCGCAGCAGGTTGCCGCGCGTCTTCTTGTCGCGCTGCATGGCCGCGAGGAGCTTGTCCCAGCGGTCGCCGCGGTAGGTGGTGGGCAGGCCGAGGGAGTCCAGGATCGCGCGGTGCCGGTCCACGACGGCGTCGTCGAGCTTGCCCCCGAGGCGGGCGAGCTCGGCCGCGAAGACCATCCCCATCGCGACGGCGGCGCCGTGCCGCAGCTGGTAGCGCTCGGTGAGCTCGATCGCGTGCCCCAGGGTGTGCCCGTAGTTGAGGATCTCCCGCAGGCCCTGCTCCGTGAGGTCCTCCCCCACGACGCGGGCCTTGACCCGCACCGACCGCTCGATGAGCTCCGTCAGCACGGCCCAGGTCTCCGGCGAGGCGTCCGAGCCCTTCCACTCCCGCAGCTCGTCGGCGTGCTCCTCCACGAGCTCGAGGATGCGCGGGTCGGCGATGAAGCCGGTCTTGACGACCTCCGCCATGCCGGCGACGAGGTCCCAGCGGTCGAGGGTCTCCAGGGCCGCCAGGTCGCACAGCACCCCCGCGGGCGGGTGGAAGGCGCCCACGAGGTTCTTGCCCTCGGCCGTGTTGATGCCCGTCTTGCCGCCCACCGCGGCGTCGACCATCGCGAGCAGCGTGGTCGGCACGTGCACGACCTTGATGCCCCGCAGCCAGGTGGCCGCGACGAAGCCGGCCAGGTCGGTCGTCGCCCCGCCGCCGACGGAGACGATCGCGTCCGACCGCGTGAAGTCGGCCTGGCCCAGCACCTGCCAGCAGAACGCGGCGACCTGGGCGGTCTTCTGCTCCTCGGCGTCGGGCAGCTCGACCGCGAACGCCTCGTAGCCCTGGCCCACGAGGTCCTCGCGGACCGCCTCCCCGGTGGCCTGCAGCGACGCCGGGTGCATGACCAGCACCCGCCGCACGCCCTCCCCGAGCAGGCCCGGCAGCTCGCCGAGCAGGTGCCGCCCGACGACGACGTCGTAGGACGGTGCTTCGTTCGTGCTGCCCTGCACGGTCACGCGGACCGTCATGACTGGACCTCCTGTGCCGATGTGCCCGCGGCCGCGTCGTGCTGCGCCGCGCCTTCCTGAGCCGTGCCCTCCTGGGCCGGTGCACCCCTGACACCGGCGTGCACCTGTGCGGCGACCTCCTGCGGGGGCCGCTCGTCGGAGACGACGTGCACCGTGGCGAGCCGCTCGTAGGTGGGGCGGCGCGCCTGCATCAGCTCGACCCATCGCGCTCTCGGGTTGCCCACGAGCAGCGGGCGGGACTGGTTGAATCCGACGCGGGGCGCGGCGTGCGCGAGGGAGACGTCGAGGAAGACGACGGTGCCGCCGCCCGCGACGTAGCCCTCGAGCGCCCGCTGGGTGTGCTCGTCCATCACCGCGCCACCGCCGAGGGCGAGGACGCCGGGGTGGCAGGCCAGAGCCGTGGTGACGGCCTCCCGCTCGAGCTCGCGGAAGTGCGGCTCGCCGTCCTCCACGAAGATCTCGGCGACCGGCTTGCCCGCGGTCTCCTCGACGTCCGCGTCCGTGTCCCGGAACGCGACGCCGAGCCGCTGCGCGAGCAGGCGGCCGACGGTCGTCTTGCCGCTGCCGGGCGGACCGATGAGGACCGCGCGGGGCACGCCCGCGCTCATCGGAGCAGCTCGGGGATCGAGGCGAGGTACGCCTCCGCGTTGCGCCGCACCTCGGCCACCGAGTCGCCGCCGAACTTCTCCACGACGGCCTGGGCCAGCTCGAGCGCCACCATCGCCTCCGCGACGACGGCGGCGGGCGGCACCGCGCACACGTCCGAGCGCTGGTGGTGCGCCGTGACGGCCTCCCCCGTGGCGACGTCGACCGTCGCGAGGGCCCGCGGCACGGTGGAGATCGGCTTCATCGCGGCGCGCACGCGCAGCACCTCGCCGTTCGACATGCCGCCCTCGATGCCGCCCGCGCGGTTGGAGCGGCGGTGGATGTGGCCGTCGTCCCCGCGCTCGATCTCGTCGTGCGCGGCCGAGCCCCGGCGGCGCGCGGTGCGGAAGCCGTCGCCGACCTCGACACCCTTGATCGCCTGGATGCCCATGAGCGCGCCCGCCAGGCGGGCGTCGAGGCGCCGGTCGCCCTGCACGTAGCTGCCGAGGCCGGTCGGCACGTCGTAGGCGAGCACCTCGACGACGCCGCCGAGGGTGTCGCCGTCCTTGCGGCACTCGTCGATCTCCGCGACCATCGCCGCGCTCGTCGTGGCATCGAAGCAGCGCACCGGGTCGGTGTCCAGGGCGGCGACGTCGTCGGGCGTGGGCAGCTCGGTGCCCTCGGGGACCTCCACCGGGCCGATCGCCACGACGTGCGAGACGAGCCGGACGCCGACCGCCTGCTCGAGGAACTTCGCCGCGACCAGGCCCAGCGCGACACGCGTCGCGGTCTCGCGGGCCGACGCGCGCTCGAGCACCGGCCGGGCGTCGTCGAAGCCGTACTTACGCATCCCGACGAGGTCGGCGTGGCCCGGGCGGGGACGGGTGAGCGGCCGGTTGCGCGCGATCTCGCGCTCGTCACCGGTGCCGGCGTCGACGAGCAGCGCGTCGCGGTCGACGGGGTCCGGCGACATGACGTCGGTCCACTTGGGCCACTCGGTGTTGCCGATCTCGAAGGCCAGCGGGCCGCCCTGCGTGATCCCGTGGCGCAGGCCGCCGAGCACGCGCACCGCGTCCTGCTCGAACTTCATGCGGGCGCCGCGGCCGTACCCGAGCCGCCGGCGGGCGAGCGCCGCCTGGATGTCCGCGGTCACCACCTCGACGCCGGCGGGCAGGCCCTCCAGCACCCCCACGAGTGACGGACCGTGCGACTCCCCCGACGTCATCCAGCGCAGCATGCCTGCGATTCTTCCACGCTCGCGCCGCGGGTCCGTCCGGTGGTCAGCGGGCGGACGCCGGGGTCGCCAGGGCACGGCCGAGCGCAGCGTCCATGGCCGCGACCGGGGCCGTGCGCCCCGTCATGAGGCGCACCTGCTCCACCGCCTGGTGCAGCAGCATCCGCTCCCCGCCGACGACGGTGCCGCCCGCGTCCGACCAGGCGGTCGCCAGCGCGGTGGGGCGCGGGTCGTAGACGACGTCGAGCAGCACGCCCGACGGCTCGGCGCCGTGGGCGGCGATCGCGGCCGCGACCGGGTCGGCGGCGTAGGCCGGCATCGTGGAGACCACGACGTCGGCGTCCCGCAGCGCGCCCAGCGAGGCCGACGGGTCGAGGACCTCGAAGCGCGGGCTGACGCCCATCCGCGCGGCCGCCTCCTGCAGCCCCGCCGTGCGGCCGAGGGAGCGGACCAGCACGCGCGGCGTCGTGCAGCCGAGCTCGCCCAGCGCCGCGAGCGTGGACGCGGCGGTGGCGCCGCCGCCGAGGACGACGGCGCTCTCCGCGCCCGCGCCGGCACCACGCCCCTGGGCCGCGAACCCCTCGCGGAGCGCGGTGACGAGGCCGTACACGTCCGTGTTGGTGCCCGTGAGCGTCACGCCGCACTGCGCGGGGCCGACGAGCACCGTGTTGACGGCGCCCACGGCCACGGCGAGCGGGTCGACGTGGTCCACGAGGTCCATGACCGCGTGCTTGAGGGGCATGGTCACGCTCAGGCCGGCCCAGCCGAGATCGAGGCTCCGGACGAGCGCCGGCAGGTCCTCGACCGTGGTGTCGATCGCGGTGTACTCCCAGCCCTCGAGTCCGAGCGCGTCGTAGGCGGCGGTGTGCAGGATGGGCGAGAGGGAGTGCGCGACGGGGTGGCCCAGCACCGCCGCTCGTCGAGTGACGGTCATGTCAGCCGGCGTTCTCCGAGGCCCACTTCTGATACTCGGCGCGGTACTCGAGGAACTCCTGGTAGTTGTCCGTGAACTTGGTCTCGCCGGTGTCCAGGTTCACCGTCACGTACCAGTTCCAGTCGCCCTCGGGCGGGTCGAGGACGGCCTCGACCGACGCCTGACCGGGGTTGGCGATCGGTGTGGGCGGAAGCCCGGTGTTCTTGCGGGAGTTGTACGGGTCGCTCGCGTCCGCGAACTCCGACTTCGTGATCTCGTCCGCCGGCTTACCGAGCCCGTAGGAGTTGATGGCGTCCAGGTACAGCGCCTCGTCGCGGTCCAGGCGGTTCTCGATCACGCGGGCGACCTCGCCCCGGTACCCGTCCGGCGCCTCCTTCTCGACCAGCGACGCCTTGTTCAGGACGTCCTGCCAGTCGGACTTGTCGACGCCGAGCGACTCCAGCTCCTTCTTCGTCTGGTCCACCATCGCCGTGAGCAGCGTCGTGGCGTCGTCGCCCGGCTGGACGGTGTAGGTCTTCGGGAACAGCCAGCCCTCGGCGTTGCCGTCGGCCTGCTTCGGCAGTCCGAAGGACTCCGTGTCCTTCAGCGCCTTCTCGAGCTGCTTCGGCGTGATCTCCGTGACCGAGCCGACCTTGTCGACGATCTGCGCGACCGTGTACCCCTCGGGGATGGTCACGTTCGTCTGCAGCTTCTCGTTCTTCACCAGCGCGGCGACTGCGTCCGACGCCTTCATCTCGGCCTGCAGCTGGTAGGTGCCGGGCTGGATGCCGGCGGCGGCCGGGTTCTGGCCGAACGCGTCCGTGAACGCTCCGACACTGGCCACGACCCCGGCCTCCTGCAGCACCGTGCCCATCTGGCCGCCGGTGGCGCCCTCGGGGATGACGACGTCGACAGGGTCCCCGCCCGGTCCCGGGTAGTCGTCGTTCTGCGACCCGATGAACGGCAGGTCGCCGACGAGCGAGTCCATGCGGTCCCAGAGCAGGTAGGCCCCCGCGCCCACGAATCCGAGGACCACCACCAGCACCACGGCCGTGCGCTGCCTGCGGCGGCGCTTGCGCTTGGCGGCGGCCCTCCGTCCGGCGGCCGAGCGGCGCCGCGTGGGTGCCGCGGGCGCCTCCTGGAGGGCGGGATGCTCGAAGAGGTCCGTCACGCCGGGTTCTTCCTTCTGACAGGGCCTGGGGTGGGCACGATGGGTCGGCTGCTGCTGTCCGGGCTGGTCAGGCGCCCGGTCGCTGCTGCTCGACGAGCTCACCGGCGCGCTCCCCCGCCGACCGCTCCACGTCGAGTGCAGATTGCAGAATGATAACGGCTGCGGCCTGGTCGACGACAGACCGGTGTGTCTTGGTGCGTCGCCCCGCCGACCGCAGCTGCGCGTGCGCCGTCACGGTCGTCATCCGCTCGTCCACGAGACGCACCTCGACGGGGGCGACGGCGGCCGCCAGGCGGGAGGCGAAGTCGCGCGCGTCCGCGGTGGCCGCGCCCTCCGCCCCGGACAGGTGGCGCGGCAGACCGACGTACACGACCGCGGCGAACCGCTCCTCGACCTCCGTCGCGATCCGGGCGACGTCGGGCGTCACCGTGGGCGCGCCGTCGGCGCCCGCGGGCACCTCCAGCACGCGTGGCACGGTCTCGACCGGCGTCGCGACGAGGCCGTCGGGATCGCTGCCCGCGAGCCCGATGCGCGCCTTGCCGACGTCCACCCCGAGGCGCGCGCCCCGCGGCAGCCCGCGGGGCGCGTCCTGCTCCGGCGACGGTCCCGTCACGCGCCCGCCTGCGCGGCGCGCACGCCCTCGGCGACGCCGGCCAACGCGGCCGGCAGCGCCGACGCGTCGGTGCCGCCGCCCTGGGCCAGGTCCGGCTTGCCGCCGCCCCCGCCGCCGAGGGTCTTCGCCGCGGCCTTGACGAAGTCGCCGGCCCGCAGGCCCGCGTCGCGGGCGCCCGCGTTCGTGGCCACGACCACCAGGGGCCGCCCGCCCGCGACGCCGCCGACGGCGACGAGCACCGGCTCGGCGTCGCCCAGGCGGCCGCGGACGTCCAGCGCCAGCGCACGCAGGTCGTCGGCCGAGGCCACCTCGCCGGCGTCGTGCGCGACGACCCGCACCTCACCCACGCGCTCCGCCTGCGCGGTAAGGGTGCCCGCCGCGGCGAGGATGCGGTCCTGGCGCAGGCCCGCGAGCTCCTTCTCGGTGTCCTTGAGGCGCGTGAGCAGGGAGCCCACGCGGTCGGCGAGCTCGTCCGGGCGGGCGCCCAGCAGGCCCGTGAGCTGACCCACGAGGGCGTGCTCCTTGGCCTGGAAGCCGTACGCGCCGTCGCCCACGAGGGCGTCCACGCGACGCACGCCGGAACCGATCGAGGCCTCGCCGAGCAGCGCGACGCGACCCACCTCGCCGGTGGCCTTGACGTGCGTGCCGCCGCACAGCTCGCGCGACCAGTCACCGCCGATGGACACGACACGCACGGTGTCGCCGTACTTCTCGCCGAAGAGCGCCATGGCGCCCAGCTCGCGGGCGCGGGCGATCGGCATGGTCGCGTCGGTCACCTCGAGGTTCTCGGTGAGCCGCGCGTTGACGCGCTCCTCGATCTCGCCGAGGGCGTCCGCGGCGACCGGGGTCGGGGACCGGAAGTCGAAGCGCACGCGGCTCGGCGCGTTCTCCGACCCGGCCTGGGTACGGTCCGGCCCGACCATCTCGTGCAGCGCCTTGTGGATCATGTGCGTCGCCGAGTGGGCGCGGCTGATCGCGACACGACGCGCGACGTCGATCGTCGCGGTGCCGGGGTCGCCCAGCGCCACCGTGCCCTCGACCAGGCGGCCGCGGTGCACCGACAGGCCCTTGACCGGGCGCTGCACGTCGTCGACCTCGATGGTCGCCCCGCCGTCGAGCACGATCGTGCCCTGGTCGGCGAGCTGGCCGCCGGCCTCCGCGTAGAACGGCGTGCGGTCCAGCACGACCTCGACGTCGGCGGGCGCGGTCGCCGCGGGGGCGGGCACACCGTCGACCAGCAGACCGGCCACCGTCACCGCGGACTCCGTGTCCGTGTACCCGAGGAACTCGACCGGCGCGGAGAGCTCCTTGTTCAGGTGCTCGTACGAGCGCAGGTCGGCGTGGCCCGTCTTCTTCGCGAGCGCGTCGGCGCGGGCACGCTGCTTCTGCTCCGCCATGAGGTCGCGGAACGCCTTCTCGTCCACCTGGACGCCCTGCTCGGCCGCCATCTCGAGCGTGAGGTCGATCGGGAAGCCGTAGGTGTCGTGCAGCTGGAACGCCTCCGCGCCGCCGAGCACCGGGGTGCCGCCGTCGGCACCGTCCGAGGCGCGCGACTTGGCGCGGCCCACGGCGGTGTCCAGGATCGTGGTGCCCTGCGCGAGCGTGCGGCGGAACGCGTCCTCCTCGGCGTACGCGACGTCGCTGATGCGGCCGAAGTCGGCCTCCAGCTCCGGGTACGACGCCTTCATCGCGTCCTTCGACACGGGCAGCAGCGACGGCAGCGCGACCTCGTCGACGCCGAGCAGGCGCACCGCGCGCACGGCGCGGCGCACGAGGCGCCGCAGCACATAGCCGCGGCCCTCGTTCGACGGGCGCACGCCGTCCCCGATCACCATGAGCGACGAGCGGACGTGGTCCGCGATCACGCGCATCCGCACGTCGTCCTCGGGGTCCGCGCCGTAGCGCTTGCCGGTCAGCTCCTCCACGCGCGCGATGACGGGGAACACCTCGTCGATCTCGTAGAGGTTCTCCTTGCCCTGCAGCAGGTACGCGATGCGCTCCAGGCCCGCCCCCGTGTCGATGCTCTTGTGCTCGAGCTCGCCCAGCAGCGGGTAGTTCTTGCCCTGGCCCTCGCCGCGCACGAACTGGTCGAAGACGAGGTTCCAGATCTCCAGGTAGCGGTCGCCGCCCGGGTCGACCGTGCCGCCGACGGCCTCGGGGCCGTACGCGGGTCCGCGGTCGTAGTGCCACTCGGCGCAGGGGCCTGCCGGGCCGGGCTGGCCCGTGTCCCAGAAGTTCTCCTCGCGGGGCAGGCGCACCACGTGCTTCGGGTCGAGCCCGACGCCCTTCGTGAGCGCGTCGAAGGCCTCGGCGTCCTCCTCCCAGATCGTCACCCAGAGGCGGTCGCCGTCGAGGCCGTAGCCGCCCTGGCCCTGGTCGGTCGTGAGGAGCTCCCACGCGAAGTCGATCGCCTCGCGCTTGAAGTAGTCCCCGAACGAGAAGTTGCCGTTCATCTGGAAGAACGTGCCGTGCCGCGTGGTGCGGCCCACGTTCTCGATGTCGTTGGTGCGGATGCACTTCTGCACGCTCGCGACCCGCGGCCACGGCGCGGGCTCCGTGCCGAGGATGTACGGGATGAAGGGCACCATGCCGGCGATCGTGAACAGGATCGACGGGTCGGGCGAGACCAGGGGGGCGCTCGGGACGATCGCGTGGTCCTTCGACTCGAAGTAGTCGAGCCAACGCTTGCGGATCTCGGCGGTGCGCATGGTGTCCTTCAATGAGGTCGAGGCTGAGGTCGAGGCCGATGTCGGGGCTGACGTCGAGCCGGTTGTCGAGCTGGTACCGCGGGTGCGGGGTCGGGTGCGGGTGGCCGCCCGCTCCGGCGGCGGCCGTCCCCCATTCTCGCGCCCACCGGGAGATGGTCGGAACGGGAATTCTCAGAACGAGTAGCCGAGGTCCGCCTCGTCGGCGGCGATCTCCGCCTCGGCGTCGGGATACCGGCCGGGCTGTCCGTCGGGCGTCGAGGCCGCGTGCCGGGCCCGCCCGGGGCCCCCGCGCAGGTCGGCGGGACGCAGCCCGCTCGCGCGGACGTCGTCCGGGTCCGGCTGCCCCTCGGCCAGCAGCGCCGCGGTGAGCTCGGCCTCGCGGGCGCTGCGCGCCTGCGAGAACTCGCGCCGGAACGTCGCGACGAACGTCTCCGCCCGCCGTCCGGCGTCCTGCGCCGCACGCTCCGCGCGGTCGACCACCGCCTCGGGCGCGTACTGCGCCACGATCTTGCGGCCCCGCTGGACGACGACGACCGTCACCACCACGCCCACGCCGACCCAGAACAGGCGGCGCATCAGCGGCCGGCCTTCGCGTCGTCGCCGCGGCTCGAGCGCGAGGCCCGCGCGAACGCCTGGCGCACCCCGTAGGAGAACGCCGCGACCTTGACCAGGGGGCGGCCGAGCGTCGAGGCGTACAGGCCGGCCAGCGCCGACACGTTCTCGCTGACCTGGGCCGCCGACGTCGTGATCGTGTCCACCTTGACCAGCTGGTCGTTGGTGGAGGCCACCGTGGTGGCCGCCTCGTCGAGGATCGGCACCGAGTGCTCCGTCACCTCGCGGATGGAGCGCGTCGCCTCGTCGAGCACGCGGCCCAGCTTCACGAGCGGGATCGCGAGCAGGCCCACGAGCAGCACGAACGCGACGGCCGCGATGAGCCCGGCCACGTCACCCATCGACATCAGATCTCTCCTCGCACAGGTGTCAGACGGTCGGTCGTCACCCTATCCCGGGTGACTCCCTGCAGACGGCGGACCCAGACGGCGGACGCCCCCCCCCCCGCGACGGCGGGTGACGGGGCGTCCTGGGTGCGGAGTCCTCCGCGGAGATGCTCGGGATCAGCGCGCGTAGAACTCGACCACGAGCTGCACCTCGCAGGTCACGGGGACCTCGGCGCGCTTCGGCTTGCGGGTCAGCGTGGCCGACAGCTTCTCGAGGTTCACCTCGAGGTAGCCCGGGACGGCCGGCAGGACGTCGCGGTGCGCACCGGCGGCGGCGACCTGGAACGGCGTGGTGGTCTGCGACTTGGGCTTGACCTGGATGGTCTGGCCCGGCTTCACACGGAACGACGGACGGTCGACGATCTTGCCGTCCACCAGGATGTGACGGTGCGTCACGGCCTGGCGGGCCTGCAGGATGGTGCGGCCGAAGCCGGCGCGCAGGACGAGCGCGTCGAGGCGCGTCTCGAGGTCCTCGACCATGACCTCACCGGTCAGGCCCGGGTGCTTGCGGGCGTTCTCGTAGACCTTGAGGAGCTGCTTCTCGCGCAGGGCGTACTGGGCGCGCAGACGCTGCTTCTCACGGAGGCGGACCGCGTAGTCCGACTCGGTGCGGCGGCGCGCACGGCCGTGCTCACCCGGGGGGTACGGGCGCTTCTCGAAGTGGCGGACGGCCTTCGGGGTCAGCGCGAGGCCGAGCTTGCGGCTCAGGCGGACCTGGCGGCGCGACTTGGTGACAGCGGTCACTGGTTGCTTCCTGTCCTGTGGTGATGGATGAGGTCACACCCGACGTCCGCCCCGCGAGGGGAGGTCCGGGTGCGGGACCAGCCGATGGAGCTCCTGCACGGGGCGGGTGCTCACGGGGCCGAGGTCCCAGGTGGTCGCCGGAAACGGCAACCGCAGTATCTTACCGCATCCCGCGGGGCGCCCCGGCCTGCCGAGACTCCACCCGCCCTGCCCTCGCAAGGCCTTGTCGCCGGCGCCGACCGGGCGCTTGACTGTGCACCGCCGGCACGGCGCCGGCACGTCGCCCGAAGGAGTCGCCAGGATGCCCTCCCCCGTCACGCTCTCGCCCCGCTCCGCCGAGGTGGTCCGCTCCACCCTCCCCGTGGTCGAGGACTCGATCGACGACATCACCACGATCTTCTACCGGACCCTCCTGGACGAGCACCCCGGCCTGCTCGGTTCGATGTTCTCCCCCGAGCGGATCGCCGACGGCTCGCAGCAGAGGGCGCTCGCGGCCGCGATCACGTCCTGCGCGGCGCTGCTCGTCGCCGACGAGGACGCCGACCCCCGCGACGTGCTCGCGCCCGTCGCCCGCCGGCACCGTGCGGTCGGCGTCGAGCCCGCGCAGTACGAGGTGGTGCACGAGCACCTGTTCGCGGCCATCATCGCCGTGCTGGGCGACGCGGTGACGCCCGAGGTGGCGGCCGCCTGGGACGAGGTCTACCGGACGATGGCGAGCACCCTCGTCGAGCTCGAGGCGGCGTGACGACCGGTCACCGACCGGCGGGGCGCGTCAGGCGTCGTCGAGGATCTGCCGGATCCGTGCCACCCGGTCGGTGACCTGCTTCTCGAAGCCCCGGTCGCTCGGGTCGTAGTAGCGCCGACCGGCGAGCTCGTCGGGGAGGTACTGCTGGGCCGCGATGGCGTGCGGCGCGTCGTGCGCGTACCGGTAGCCCTTGCCGTGGCCGAGGCCCTCGGCGCCCGCGTAGTGCGCGTCGCGCAGGTGCGGCGGCACGACGCCCACCTTGCCCGCGCGGACGTCCGCCAGCGCGGCGTCGATCCCCTGGTACGCCCGGTTCGACTTCGGCGCGGTGGCCAGGTGCACGACCGCCTCCGCGAGGACGATCCGTCCCTCGGGCATCCCGATGAGCTGGACGGCCTGCGCGGCCGCGACGGCGGTCTGCAGGGCGGACGGGTCGGCCATGCCGACGTCCTCCGCCGCGGAGATCACCAGGCGTCGGGCGATGAACCGCGGGTCCTCGCCCGCGGCCACCATGCGCGCCAGGTAGTGCAGGGAGGCGTCCACGTCCGAGCCCCGGATCGACTTGATGAACGCGGAGACGACGTCGTAGTGCTGGTCGCCGTCACGGTCGTACCGCACGGCGGCGACGTCGACGGCCCGCTCGACCGTGTCGAGGTCCACGGCGACCGGGTCCCCGGGGTCACGCCCGGGGGTGGCGTCGGCCAGGGCCGCTCCGGCGGCCGCCTCCAGGATGGTCAGGGCCTTGCGCGCGTCCCCGCCCGCCATGCGCACGAGCTGGTCCTCCGCGTCGTCCGCCAGCTCGACGGCGCCGTCCAGACCGCGCTCGTCCGCGACGGCGCGGCGCACGAGGGCGCGGACGTCGTCGGCGGTGAGCGGCTTGAGCGTGAGCAGCAGGGATCGGCTCAGCAGCGGGGAGTTGACCGAGAACGACGGGTTCTCCGTGGTGGCCGCCACCAGCGTCACCCACCGGTTCTCGACGCTCGGCAGCAGCGCGTCCTGCTGCGTCTTGGAGAAGCGGTGCACCTCGTCGATGAAGAGCACGGTCTCCTCGCCGCCCGTGGCGAGGCGCCGGCGGGCGTCCTCGACGACCTGGCGCACCTCCTTCACACCGGCGGTGACCGCGGAGAGCTCGACGAAGCGCCGGCCGGAGACCGTCGCGACCAGGTACGCGAGGGTCGTCTTCCCCACGCCGGGAGGCCCCCACAGGATCACGGATCCCGGGGCGGCCCGGCGGGCCGACTCGTCGTCCGGCTCCACGAGCCGGCGCAGCGGCGAGCCCGGCACGAGCAGGTGCGCCTGGCCCGCGACCTCGTCGAGGGCGGCCGGGCGCATGCGCACGGCGAGAGGGGCGCTCGGGCCGGTGCGGCCGGTCGCCGGCGTGCCGCGGGTGCCGGTGAGCGCGGCGTCGAACAGGTCCATGCGCCTCAGCCTACGGAGCCCCACCCACGGACCGGGCGCGCGGGGCCACCCTGCGGCTGTGACGTGACCCGCCCTAGGGTGGGCCGCATGGACGCCGACGTCGTGGTCGTCGGGGCCGGGCCCACGGGACTGCTCCTGGCCGGGGACCTGGCCCGCGCGGGCGCGCGGGTCGTGGTGGTCGAGAGGCGCCCGGCCGGACTCAGCAACCTCACCCGCGCGTTCGCCGTGCACGCCCGCAGCCTCGAGGTGCTCGACGCACGCGGGCTGGCCGACGAGCTCCTGGAGACCGGACGCCGGGTGCGCCGGATCCGCGTGTTCGGTCGCGTCGACGTTCGCCTCGACGCGCTGCCGGGCCGGTTCCCGTTCGTGCTCGTGACCCCGCAGTACGAGGTGGAGCGCCTGCTGCGCCGCCGGGCGGAGGACGCCGGCGCGGAGTTCCGGCACGGGCTGCGCGTCACCGACGTCACCCAGGACGACGACGGCGCCACGGTGGTGGCGGTCGAGGAGGGCGGCGGCGCGCCGGAGGCACCCGTGCGACTTCGCGCACCGTGGGTGGTCGGCACCGACGGCGTCCGGTCGACCGTGCGGCGGGCCACGGGCATCGCCTTTCCCGGCGCGACCGTCATCCGCGCCATGGTGCTCGCGGACGTCCGCCTGGCCCGTCCGCCCGAGGACGCGCTCACCGTCGCGTCGGCCGGCGGTGCATTGGGGTTCCTCGCCCCGTTCGGGGACGACTGGTACCGGTTCATCGGCTGGGACGAGGCCCTCGACCACGGCGGAGACGGGCCCGTGGACCTCGACGAGGTGCGCACCCTCGCACGGGCGACGCTCGGCGACGACCACGGGATGGCCGAGCTGCGGTTCGGCACCCGCTTCGCGGCCGACGAGCGCCAGGCGACCCGCTACCGGGCCGGGCGCGTGCTGCTCGCGGGCGATGCCGCGCACGTGCACAGCCCGGCGGGCGGGCTCGGCATGAACACCGGCCTGCAGGACGCCGCGAACCTGTCCTGGCGCCTCGCCGCCGTCGTCCGCGGCGCCGACGACGACCTGGTGGACGGGTACGCGGCCGAGCGCCACCCCGTCGGGACCCAGGTGCTGCGCACCAGCGGCACGATGCTGCGGCTCGCCACGCGTCCGGGGCCCACGGCCGCCGTCCTGCGCGCCATCGGTGCCACCCTGCTGTCGCGGGTCGCGGCAGCCCGCCGACGCGCCGCCGCGTCGGTCTCCGCCCTCGGCGTGCGGTACCCCGCCCCGCCCGGCGCGCACCCGGCCGCCGGGAGCCGCGTGCCGGACCTGCCGCTGGTGCCCGGACCCGCGGGGCCGCGCCTCGCGGAGGCGCTGCGCGCGGGGCGGTTCGTCCTCGTCGGCCCCGAGGCGGGCCCGCCGGAGGACGTGCCCAGGGCGCCCGGAGAGCTCGACGCCGGCGGGCGGGTCCACGTGCGACGCGCCGACGGTCGCGACGCGACCCTGCTGGTGCGGCCGGACGGCTACCTCGCCGACGCGCGGCGGCCGGGTTCACCGGCGTCGGGCACGGCGTGAGCAGCGCACGGCGCCGGCCGTCGGCCAGGTCGGGAGCGAACCCGCGGGGTGCGCCCGGTCAGGGCCGCCAGCTCTCGAACCGCTGCGCGACGACGTAGCCCAGGCGGAGGTAGACGCGGCGCGCCGCGTCGTTGTCCGCGTACATGCCGAGGGTCACCAGGGCGACCTCGTGGAGACCGGCTCGGGTGGCGGCGGCGGTCACCGCGGCCGCGATCCCGCGACCGCGCCACGCGGGGTCGGTCCCGATCGAGCCGAGCACCCACGGCTGGCCGGGGACCCGCCGGGACGCGCCCGCGACGCCCCGCAGCACGCCGGCGTCGTCGCGCCAGCCCCACCAGCGCGACCGTGGCTCGTCCGGCGGCAGCTCGCCGTGGGGGTTCGCGACGGCGAGCGCACGGGCGAGCTCGTCGCGGGCGTGGGGGCCGTCGAGCTCGGCGACCCGCTCCTCGCCGGGCTGGGCGCCGGGCGCCGCGGTGGTGCCGAACCAGTCCCACGCGCCGGCGGGCTGCCGGTCGAAGGGCTCCGGTGCGGCGCCGGCACGGGGAGCCTGGACGGCCAGGGCGGCGTGGGTCCCGCGCGGCAGCGACGCGCGCCGCACGCGTAGCGCGTCGCCCTGCGACCGCAGCTCCGTGCGGGCCCGCAGGAGGAGCCGCGCCGCGCCGTCGGCCGTCCCGACGCCGAGGAGGCTCGTGCCCGCGGCGTCCGCCTCGACCGCGAAGGGCCGCTCGCCGTCCGTGCGCTCGCGCCACCGCAGGCGCACGAGCAGGGCGTCGTCGTCCCACCAGACGTGGCTGGCGTCCCACCCGTGGAAGGCGTGCTCGGCGACGACCACCGGGTGCAGGGCCCAGCGGTCGGGCAGCCTCGCCCCGGCCACGTCGGTGACCGGGGCGAGGCCGTGCCCGTCGAGAGCGAGCGTCACGCCCCCGCGGCCGGGGCAGCCTCGTCCTGCGGGACGGCGTCGACGCCCGCCTCCTTGCGCTGCTCCGGCGTGATCGGGGCCGGGGCCTCGGTGAGCGGGTCGTAACCGCCGCCCGACTTCGGGAACGCGATGACGTCGCGGATCGACGCCGACTTCGTCAGCAGCGCGACGATGCGGTCCCAGCCGAACGCGATGCCGCCGTGCGGCGGGGCGCCGAACTTGAACGCGTCGAGGAGGAAACCGAACTTCTCCTGCGCCTCCTCGGGGCCGATGCCCATGACGTCGAACACGCGCTCCTGCACGTCGCGGCGGTGGATACGGATGGAGCCGCCGCCGATCTCGTTGCCGTTGCAGACGATGTCGTAGGCATAGGCGAGCGCGTTGCCCGGGTCGGACTCGAAGCTGTCGATCCACTCCGGCTTGGGCGACGTGAACGCGTGGTGCACGGCCGTCCAGGCCGAGTGGCCCAGGTCCACGTCGTCGTCCTCGCCCGTGGGCTTGAACAGCGGTGCGTCCACCACCCAGACGAATGCCCAGGCGTCCTCGTCGACCTGGCCGGTGCGGTGCGCGATCTCCAGGCGGGCCGCGCCGAGCAGCGCACGCGCCTCGGCGGTCCTGCCGGCCGCGAAGAACACGGCGTCGCCCGGCTGCGCGCCGGTGGCGGCCGCGAGGCCCTCGCGCTCGGCGTCCGACAGGTTCTTGGCGACCGGGCCGCCCAGCGTGCCGTCCTCGCCGTAGGTGACGTACGCGAGGCCCTTGGCGCCGCGCTGCTTGGCCCAGTCCTGCCAGGCGTCGAACTGCCGGCGCGGCTGCGACGCGCCCCCGGCCATCACGACGGCGCCCACGTACTCGGCCTGGAAGACGCGGAACGGCGTCTCGGCGAAGTAGTCCGTGAGCTCGACGAGGGGGTTGCCGAAGCGCAGGTCGGGCTTGTCCGTGCCGTACAGGCGCATGGCCTCCGCGTAGGTCATGCGGGCGATCGGCGTGGGGATCTCGACGTCGACGAGCTTCCACAGGGCGACGAGGACCTGCTCGGCGAGCGCGATGACGTCGTCCTGGTCGACGAAGCTCAGCTCGACGTCCAGCTGCGTGAACTCCGGCTGGCGGTCGGCGCGGAAGTCCTCGTCGCGGTAGCAGCGGGCGATCTGGTAGTAGCGCTCCAGCCCGCCGACCATGAGCAGCTGCTTGAACAGCTGGGGGCTCTGCGGCAGCGCGTACCAGGAACCGGGCGCCAGGCGCGCGGGCACGAGGAAGTCGCGCGCACCCTCGGGCGTCGAGCGGGTCAGCGTGGGCGTCTCGACCTCGACGAAGTCGTGCTCGTCGAGCACGCGGCGGGCAGCCTGGTTCGCCTTGGCGCGCAGCCGCAGGGCGTGCGCCGGCGCGGGGCGGCGGATGTCGAGGTAGCGGTGCTTGAGGCGCGCCTCCTCGCCGATCACCTCGGTGTCCGCGAGCGCCGTCGAGACCTGGAAGGGCAGCGGCGCGGACTCGTTGAGCACCACGACGTCCTTCGCCACGACCTCGATCTCCCCGGTGGCGAGGTTCGGGTTGGCGTTGCCCTCGGGCCGGCGACCGACCACGCCCGTCACCTGGAGCACGAACTCGGAGCGGAGCGGGTGCGCCACCGCCTCGTCGCGGATGACGACCTGCGCGATGCCGGACGCGTCGCGCAGGTCGATGAAGGCCACTCCCCCGTGATCCCGGCGCCGATCGACCCACCCCGTGAGGGTGACGGTCTGACCGATGTGCTCGGCCCGCAGTGAGCCGGCCGTGTGGGTGCGGAGCACGGAGTGTTCCTTTCGAACGGGGTGGGGACGGCGTCGCCGGTGGCGACGCGCGGACGCGCGAGGCGCCCGTGCGAGTCTAGTCGGTGGCCGAACCCCTTCCGCGAGGAGATTCCCATGGCGCCACGGATCGCCACCACGACCACCGTCGACCGCGACGAGCTGCTGGAGGTGCTGCGGGCGCGCCACCACGGCGTCCTCGTCACCACCCGGCGGGACGGCTCGCCGCAGCTGAGCCCGGTGACGTTCGGCGTGGACGCCGCCGGCCGGGTCGTGGTCTCGACGTACCCGGACCGCGCGAAGGCCGTGAACCTGCGGCGCGACCCGCGGGCGTCGTTCCTGGCCCTCGGCGACGACTTCGACGACGCCTGGGTGCAGGTGGACGGCAGGGCCGAGGTGATCGACGTGCCGGACTCGGTGGAGCCGCTGGTCGAGTACTACCGGGCCGCCGCCGGGACAGAGCACCCGGACTGGGACGAATACCGGGAGGCGATGCTGCGTCAGGGCAAGAGCGTCGTGCGCATCACGGTGGAGCGGTGGGGCCCCGTCGCGACCGGCGGGTTCCCCGCCCGGCTGGTCGAGGGCGCCTGAGAGCCTGGTCACACCCACCGCGCGCCCGCCCGGCGGGCCGTAGCGTCGACCCCATGGCGACGTTGCCCGACCCCGTCTGGCCCGTGCTCGTGCTCGCGTTCGTCTCCGCGGGCGACGCGCTCCTGTGCGTGAAGCCGGTGGCGTTCATCGCGCAGTGCTTCCGGGACGTGAACTTCCCGGAGCGCTGGTGGTGGGTGATGCCGTGGATCAAGGCCGCCGCCGCGGCCGGGCTCGTCGCGGGGATCTGGATCCCCTACCTCGGGCTCGTCACCGCCGTCTGCCTGGTCGTGTACTTCGTGCTCGCCCTGACGTTCCACGTCCGGGCGCGGGACTTCGGCCGCAACTTCTTCGTCAACGCCACGGGCATGTTCCTGCTGTGCCTGTTCGTGCTGTGGTTCTCGTTCCTGCGCTGAGCCCGCCTGTGCCCCGGAAGAGCACCAGCCCTCAGAAGAGCACCTGCTCGACGCCCGTGCCGGCCACCTGGAGCCCGCCGCCGTCGCGCGGCATCCCCGCGAGCGCCCCGGCCGGGTAGTCGCCCTCGTCGTGCGGCTTCAGGTCGTCCGGGAACCGCCCCGTCGCGCCCGAGCGCGAGCGGTGCCCGGACGAGCGGAAGCCGCGCTCGGTGAGGAGGGGCTCCACCCGGTCCCAGAGCCACTGCCGGTAGGCCTCGAGCGCGTAGGTGCCGCGGGCGTAGACGCGCCCGTAGCCGGCGACGGCACGCGGGTGCTCGCGCTCCAGCCACTGCAGGTACCACTCGCGGGTTCCGGGCTTGAGGTGCAGAGGCACCACGGTGACTCCCGTGGCGCCGGCGTCCGCGACGGCGTCCAGCAGGCGGCGCAGGTGGTCGCGGGAGTCGGTCAGCCACGGCAGCACCGGGGCCACCATGACGCCGCAGGGCAGGCCCGCCGCCCGCACCGCGCGGATCAGGTCGAGGCGCGCGCGTGGTGTCGGCGTCCCCGGCTCGACCGACTGCTGCAGCTCCTCGTCGGCGGGCGAGTCGGCGAAGCCGAGGGAGACGCCGAGCCCGACCTCCACGCGCTGCGCCGCGTCGGCGATCAGGGGCAGGTCGCGACGCAGCAGCGTGCCCTTGGTGAGGATCGAGAACGGCGTGCCCGAGTCAGCGAGCGCCCCGACGATGCCGGGCATGAGGCGGTACCGGCCCTCGGCCCGCTGGTACGGGTCGGTGTTGGTGCCCATCGCCACCGGCTCCCGCGTCCACGACGGCCGCGCCAGCTCGGCGCGCAGCACCTCGGCCACGTTCGTCTTCACCACGACCTGGGAGTCGAAGTCACGGCCGGCGTCCAGGTCGAGGTACTCGTGGGTGGGGCGGGCGAAGCAGTATCTGCACGCATGACTGCATCCCCGGTACGGGTTGACGGTCCACCCGAACGGCATCTTCGAAGCGGCGGGCACCTTGGACAGCGCGCTCTTGGCGAGCACCTCGTGGAAGGTCACGTCGGCGAACTCCGGCGTCCGCACCGTGCGCACGAGGCCGAGCCGCCCCAGGGCGGACCGTTCGAGCCCCGGCAGGGCACCGTCGTCCGCGCCGACAGTCTGACCTTCCCATCTCACGCAATCATTCGAACAGATGTTCGATCGATTGTCCAGGCCCGGCCGGCCCCTGTCACCGGCGGAGCCGCGCGAGCGCCCGGCGGCCCCGCTCGCCCCACGGCAGCGGGCGGCCGGCCAGCTCGGCGAGCAGCACGACGACCGTGTCCAGGGCGGCCGCGGTCACCTCGCGCGGCCCGGGTCTGTCGGGGTCGGCCCAGTCGTCCCCCGGCGCCACCGGCAGCAGGTCGTCCAGGTCGCCGTGCACGGTGACGTCCTGGTCGCGCAGCCAGGCGACCCAGGTCTCGCTGAGGTCCGCCACCCACGGATGGTCGTCGGGCCCCAGGGCGACGGGGGTGGACCGCCGCGGGGCGAGCGCGTCGCCGGCGACGATGCCGTCCACGATCGGCGAGAGGGCGCCGCCGCGCCGCACCTCGTCGCCGAGCCGACGGTTGAGCCCGCGCAGCACCTGGGCCTCGGGCGCCCCGACCGAGGCGTTCGACCGCTCGGCGTCCCGCGGCGCCCACCCGGGGTCGACGTCGATCGCGTCCAGGAACCGGAGCCAGAGCGCGTCCCTGGCGCCGCCCGCCGGCGGGGCCGTCACGACGTGGACGCGCGGCGCCGGGAGGCCCGCGGCGCACACGGGCAGCACGTGGGTCGGGTCCAAGGACCTCAGGAACGCGGACCGACCCGCCCTGGCACGGTCGAGGTAGGCGCGCAGCGTCGTCCTCGAGCCGAACTTCAGCGTCTCCTGCCATCCGCTCGCGAGCTCGCGCGCGAGGTCTCGGGCGGTGAGGACCACGTGGACCTCCGCGCCGGTCGCGGCCAGGTCCGCGAGCGCCCGGGCCGCCTGGTCCGGGTCCGCTCTCGCCAGCAGCTCGTGGCTGACGACGACGTCGCCCCGCGCCCGCCGCACCTGGCGCACCAGGCGGTCCCACGCCCCGTCAATGCGCCGCGGGTCGATGCCGTGGCGCGCCCCCGTGACGTCCAGCGCGGCGAAGTAGTGCAGCCGCGGATCCCCCAGCGGACCGCTCGGGTACAGCACCCCGTGCCGTCGCAGGTCACGGCGGTTCGCGTGGAGACGCGACTGCAGGTAGGTGGTGCCGGACTTGGGCGCACCCACGTGCAGGAAGACTCGGCTCGGCATGGGCCCCAGCGTCGCACGACGCCCTGGGCACGCCCTGGACAGGTCCCGGGCGCGCGGCCCGGTCACAGCGCCAGCGAGACCCCCGACCGCGACGTGGCGAACAGCCCGTCCGCCCCCTGGAGCGTGAGCGCCGGGACCGGCGCCGCGGCGAGGTCCGACGGCCGGTAGCGCTTGAGGTCCCCGCGGTAGACGACGGTGCCCGGCACCGCCAGCAGCGTCTGCGGTCGCACCTTCCAGCGCGGGACGCCCAGGTCGCACACCCCGGCGTCGCGTAGCACGTGATAGACGAACTCGGAGCAGAAGAACCGCCGGTCGTCCTCGGACCCCCGGCCGAGCAGCCCGGTCACGAGGCCCGGGGCGTTGTACGCGTACGTGTGGCTGTCGAGGAGGAACTCCGCGACGCGCGCGCCCACGGCGTCCCGCTGGCGGGGTGTCACGGGGACCTCGAGGACGACGCCCGGCAGCCGGTCCATCCCCCGGTACAGGTCGTCGTCGAGCCGCTCGCGCTTGAAGCAGCCGACGAACGGGTTGGACGCGCGGCGGCGCCCGAAGCTGAACATGAGCTCGAGGTCGGCGTCGAGCGCCAGCGCCGCGTGCGTGTACTCGTCCCGCGTCGCGAGGCGGATCGTCCGCGACAGGACGGTGCTGCTGCGGGACAGGACCACGTAGATGCTCACGGCGGTCACCGTACCGTTCCCCGGGCGCCGTCCGGCCAGGTCAGCAGCGAGATCAGGGTGAATCTCAGGGGCGCCTCAGGGTGTTCGGGGGACAACCCCCGCGGGAGGTCCCCCGATCAGTTCCGCCCGGGCGCGGGGTCCACCCCTCAGGCCGGTCGCCGCCGGCCGCTTCCCGACCCGAGGAGTACCCGTGATCACCGTGCAGCGCGGCTTCAGCAGCTTCTCCGTCGACGACCTCGACGCCGTCGAGTCGTTCTACCGGGACGTCGTGGGGCTGCGCGTGACGCGTACGTCCATGGGGCTCGAGCTGGACGTCACCGGCGGCACGGCGGTCTTCGTGTACCCGAAGGGCGAGGCCCACGAGCCGGCGAGCCACACCGTGCTCAACCTCGTCGTGCCCGACGTCGTCGCCGCGGCGGCGGACCTGCACGCCGCCGGCGTCGACCTGGTGCGCTACCCGGGGTTCGCGCAGGACGCCGACGGCGTCGTGCGCAGCGCCGACCCGCGCCAGGGCCCGACCATCGGCTGGTTCCGGGACCCGGCGCGCAACGTCGTCGCGCTCATCGAGGCCTGAGCCTCACCCCGCCGCGCCCGGGACCACGCGCGGGAACAGGTCCTCCGCGGGCGGCTCCCACGACGCGGCGTCGGCGTCCACCTGCTCGCCCGAGCGGATGTCCTTGACCTCGCCGGCCAGCGCGTCCGGCTCCGTGCCGTCCTCGCCGGGCTGCGCCGGGAACCACACGAACGGGATGCCGCGCCGGTCGGCGACCTTGATCTGCTTGCCGAACTTCGCCGCCGTCGGTGCGACGTCCGCCGGGACGCCGCGCGCGCGCAGGGCCGCGGCGACGGCGTCGGACCGGTCGCGGTGCGCCTCGTCCGTGACCGCGACCAGCACGGCCGTGGGCACGCCGCGCGTCGCGCCGACCAGCCCCGCGGACAGGAGCCGGGAGACCAGGCGGGAGACACCGATCGACAGACCGACGCCCGGGTAGGTGTTCTTGCCGTCGGAGGCGAGGGTGTCGTAGCGCCCGCCCGAGCAGATCGAGCCGAGCTGCTCGTGCCCCACCAGCACGGTCTCGTAGACGGACCCGGTGTAGTAGTCGAGGCCGCGTGCGATCTTCAGGTCGGCGACGACGACGCCGGGCGCGCGGCGCGCGGCCGCCTCGATCAGCGCGGCGAGCTCCCCCAGGCCCGTCTCGAGCAGCTCCGTGACCGCGTCGTAGGACGCGGCCAGGGCCCGGACCCGGTCCACCACGGTCGTGTCCGTGCCCGAGATCGCGGCGAGCTCGAGGCATGCCTTGGCCTGCTCGGGCGTGGCGTCCTGCTCCGCCTGCAGCAGCTCCGCGACGGCGTCGGGACCGATCTTGTCGAGCTTGTCGACCTGGCGCAGCACGCCCTCGACGTCGTCGAGGCCCAGCCCGCGGTAGAACCCCTCGGCCACCTTGCGGTTGTTCACGAGGATGCGGACCTCGGGCACCCCGACGTCGCGCAGGGCGCCGAGCGCCGCGGCCATCACCAGCGGGAGCTCGACCTCGTAGTGATAGGGCAGCTCGCCCGCGCCGACGACGTCGATGTCGGCCTGGACGAACTCGCGGAAGCGGCCGTCCTGGGGACGCTCGCCCCGCCACACCTTCTGGATCTGGTAGCGCTTGAACGGGAAGGCGAGCCGGCCGGCGTTCTCGAGCACGTAGCGCGCGAACGGGACGGTGAGGTCGAAGTGCAGGCCGAGCTGCTTTTCCGCGCGGTCGCCCGGGGCGTCGCCCTCCTCCTGCAGCCTGCGCAGCACGTAGACCTCCTTGGAGGTCTCGCCCTTGCGCAGCAGCTGGTCGAGCGGCTCCACCGCCCGCGTCTCGATGCCGGCGAACCCGTGCAGCTCGAACGTGCGCCGCAGCGTGTCGAGGACGTGCTGCTCGACGACGCGGCCGTCGGGGAGCCATTCGGGGAAGCCGGAGAGCGGGGTGGGGCGTGCCATGGGCCTCATCTTCCCAGACGCCGGAGCCGTCGCGGGACCCTGTCCCAGCACGGGCGGGACGGGACCGGCACGGGACCAGCACGGGGTCAGCGAAGGTAGGGGTTGGTCGCCAGCTCCCGGTCGACGGTGGTGGTCGGGCCGTGCCCGGGCACGACGCCGAGACCCGGGTCGAGCCGACCCACGACGTCGCGCAGCGTGCGCGCCATCGTCGCGGCGTCGCCGCCCGGCAGGTCGGTGCGGCCCACCCCGCCCGCGAACAGGACGTCCCCCGCGAGGACCACGCCGGCCTCCTCGGCGACGAGGAGCGTCGAGCCCTCGGTGTGCCCCGGCGCGTGCAGCGTCCGCAGCCGCACCGCGCCCGCGACGAGCGCGCCCTCGCCGCCCGGGCCGACGTCGAGCGGCTCGACCGCGACGGGCGCACGGTAGTCCTCGGGCCGCCGACCCGTGGCCGCGAGCGCCTGCGCGAGGGCGCCGCTCACCCCCGGGTCGCCGCCGTCGCGCACCGCGGCGAGGCCCAGCGTGCCGAACGGGTCGGCCAGCCGGTAGGCGTCGGCCGGGTGGATGCGCAGCGGCACGTCGTACCTCTCGCAGAGCGCCGCCGCGTCCCAGGTGTGGTCCACGTGCCCGTGGGTCGCGACGACGGCGCGCGGGACCAGGCCACGCTCGGCGACCAGGCGCTCGACCTCGGGCGCCACGCCCGCCCCGGCGTCGACGACCACGCAGTCGGCGTCCCGGCCGTCGGCGCCGGCGACCACGACGCAGCAGTTGGTGGCGAAGACGGGGGCGACGACGACGAGGATCTGCACGGCGCCACGCTAGCGGCCGGCGGCGGCGTCAGGGTCACGTCATGGGCCACGGCACGGACCACGGCACGGACCACGGCCACGACCGCCCTGCGGATGTGACCTGCGTCCCGCGCCCTAGACTGTCCCCCGCGCGCGGAACTTCCCGTGCGGCGACGGGGACGAGTCGAGGAGGTCCGCGAGTTGGCGGCCACCAAGCGCGAGCGGGAGTACGCCCGCAAGCGGCAGGAGAAGTGGGAGCAGCGGCAGGCGCAGGCGCGCGCCCGGCGGCAGCGGACGTTCGCGATCGTGGCGATCGTGGCGATCGTGGCGATCCTCGCGCTGGTGGGCGGCGGGTTCGTCGTCGCGAACCTCGGCGGCGTCGCGGGCCCTGCGGCCTCCTCGACGCCGCAGGCCGCCGGAGACTGCCCGCCCGCGGAGTACGGCGCACGCTCCGGCGGCGACCGGCCCGACCCCTCGGCCGCCGAGGGCCGCACGTGGACCGCGACGCTCGACCTGTGCACGGGGGCGGGCGACTCGCAGGTCGTCGTCGATCTCGACGGGGCGGCCGCCCCGCAGGCCGTCGCGAGCTTCGTGTCGCTCGCGAAGCAGGGGTACTTCAACGGCACGGCCTGCCACCGCCTCACCACCTCCGGCATCTACGTGCTGCAGTGCGGCGACCCCACGGGGACCGGGACCGGTGATCCCGGCTACTCGTACGGCCCGATCGAGAACGCCCCGGAGGACGACGTCTACCCCGCCGGGACCATCGCGATGGCCCGCCGTGGTGGCGACGGCGAGTCGATCGGCTCGCAGTTCTTCGTCGTGTACCAGGATTCGACCATCCCGTCCGACACCGCGGGCGGGTACACGGTGCTCGGCACCGTCACGTCCGGCCTGGACGCCGTCCAGGCAGTCGCTGACGCGGGCGTCGAGGGAGGGGCCGGCGACGGCTCCCCCACGAGCCCCGTCATCATCGAAGGAGTGGAGACCCAGTGAGCGAGAGCACCCCCGGCTCGACCGGCCCCGAGGAGACCCCGGCCGGCACCGAGGAGACGGCCGAGACTCCATCGCAGACGACCCCGGACGAGGCGACCCCGCCCGCCCCCGCGGCGAACCCGCAGCCCGCCGCGGGCGAGACCGCAGAGACGGCTCCGCCGGCCGAACTAACGGAGACGACCCCCGAGGCCGGACCCACGGAGACGACCCCCGAGGCCGGACCCACGGAGACGACCCCCGAGGCCGGACCCACGGAGACGACCCCGGAGCCCGAGACCGCGCCCGCGCCGGCGGCCGAGCCGCAGAGCCCGGCCGCCGGGACGGCCGACACCGCCGAGACGGTTGCCGGGCCCGAGTCCGTCGACGCGGCTCCGGCCGAGCCGACCCCGGCGCCTGCTCCGGCCCCCGCGCCTGCTCCTGCCCCGGCCCCGGCCCCGGCGAAGCCGTCCGGCGTGCCGAAGCCGCCCCGCCCGGGCGCGCCCAAGCCGTCGGCGCTGCGCCGCCCCGCCGCGCCCACGCCGGCGGACGTGCCGCCCGCCGAGCCCACCACCCCCGTGGCCCCTGTCGTGCCGCCGGCCCTCGACGCCGCCGCGGCGGCCGCCGCAGAGGCGTTCGGTCGCGTGGACGAGGACGGCACGGTGTTCGTGCGGGAGGCCGCCGGCGAGCGCCAGGTGGGCCAGTTCCCGGGCGTGGACGCCTCGGAGGCGATGAGCCTCTACGTGCGCCGCTACCTCGACCTCGACGCCAAGGTCGCGCTGTTCGAGACCCGTCTCGACAGCGCGGACCTGTCCGTCCGCGAGATCGACCAGACCCTCGCGAAGCTCGCGGAGGAGACCGGCGAGCCGGCCGCCGTCGGCGACCTGGACGCCCTGCGGACCCGCGTCGAGGGCCTCAGGGCACGAGCGGCGGAGCGTCGTGCCGCCCTCGAGCAGGAGCGCGCGGCCGCCAAGGCCGAGGCCGTCGCCGCCCGGACCACCATCGTCGAGGCCGCGGAGAAGATCGCCGCCACCGACCCCAGCAAGATGCAGTGGCGCCCGGCCGGCGAGGAGCTGCGTGCCCTCCTGGACCGGTGGAAGGAGTCGCAGCGCACCGGGCCGCGCATCGACCGCCCCTCCGAGGAGGCGCTCTGGAAGCGGTTCAGCCACGCACGCACCGCGTTCGACCGCGAGCGGCGCCACTTCTTCGCCGATCTCGAGCAGCGCAACTCCGCCGCCAAGTCGGCCAAGGAGAAGCTGGTCGCCGAGGCGGAGTCCCTCCAGACCAGCACCGACTGGGGGGCCACCGCTGCCGCCTACCGCGACCTCATGACGCAGTGGAAGGCCGCGGGGCGCGCCAGCCGCAAGGACGACGACGCGCTCTGGTCCCGGTTCCGGGCGGCGCAGGACGCGTTCTTCGGCGCCCGGGACGCCGAGAACGCGGCGATCGACGCCGAGTACGGGCAGAACCTCGAGGTCAAGGAGGCGCTCCTCGCCGAGGCCGAGGCTCTTCTGCCCGTCAAGGACCTCGCGGCCGCGAAGGAGAAGCTGCGCGACCTCCAGGACCGCTGGGAGGAGGCCGGCAAGGTGCCGCGCGCCGACATCCAGCGTGTCGAGGGGCGCATGCGCGCCGTCGAGACCGCGGTCCGGGGCGCCGAGCAGGCCCGCTGGGACCGCACCAACCCCGAGACCCGCGCGCGGGCCGAGGGCGCCGCGGCACAGCTGGAGGCGGCCATCGAGGGCCTCGAGCGTGACCTCGCCGAGGCGCGCGAGTCGGGTGACGCGCGGCGCGTCGAGGAGGCCGAGACGGCGCTCGCCGCGCGGCGCGCCTGGCTCGAGCAGGTGGTCCGCGCCGCGGAGGACACCCGCGGCTGACCGTGCGGGCCGCCGACGGGGTCGTCGCACGTCCGCGACGATCCACAGGCGCTGACCCGAAGGGGCTCACGACCGGATAGTTTCCGCGTCGTGAGCCCCTTCGTCTTCCTCGCCGTACCCCCCGCGCCACCCGCTCCTCCCCCTGGCGCACGCCACGGGCCCTCCTCCCCGCCGCCACGCCTCGGCGACCTGCTCGCGCCCCCGCGACGGTCGCGCGGGCTCCTCGTGCGACCGGCGGACGTCGGCGGCCGGGCGGCGTGGGACGTCCTCGTGCGCGACGGCGCCCTCGAGACGGTGCGGGACGACGCGGCGGTCGTCGCCGGCACGCCCGTGACTCCCCTGCTGCGGGCCGCGCTGCTGGCCGGGTCGCTGCCGGCGGGAGCCGTGGCCGCCGGGCGCACGGCGGCGTGGGTGCATGTCGGCCGGGCGGCGGGCCCGCGTGCCACCGAACATCTCGACGTCGCCTACGCGGCCGGCGGGCACCGGCCAGAGCTCTGGGGTGCCGGCCTCGTGTGGCAGGCACCGCTGCTGCGCGGCGACGTCGTCGAGCTGGCCGGGGCCCGCGTGACCGCGCCACTGCGGACCGTCGTCGACGTGGCCGTGCACGTCCCGGTCGAGGACGACGCGGCACGGCTCGCCCGGACCGTCGCGGACGCCTGCGGCCTCGCCCTCGCGGACGCGGCCGCGCTGCTGGAGCGCCGGGCCCGCGTCGTCGGGCGGCCGCGTGCCCGCCGCGTGCTGGCCCGGGCCGGCGCCCTCCGTGCGGCGCCCGCCGCCCTGCCCTAGGTTGAGCCGCATGGCCTCCGCCGCACCCGCCGTCGAGCTCGACGCCGCTGGCCGCGCCGTGCGCGTCTCCAGCCCCGACCGCGTCGTCTTCCCCGAGCTGCCCGACCGCCCGGGCCTCACGAAGCGGGAGATCGTCGAGTACTTCCTGTCGGTGGGTGACGGGATCCTCGGCGCGCTCCTGCACCGGCCCACGACGCTCGAGCGCTGGCCGAAGGGCTGGTGGCCGGAGGCGGTGATGGCGACGCGGGCCGACAACCGCGGCGACGCGTTCTACCAGAAGCGCCTCCCGAAGGGTGCGCCCGACTGGGTCGAGACCGCGACCATCGCCTTCCCCAGCGGGCGCACCGCCGACGAGGTCGCGCCGACCGAGCTCGCCGTCGTCGCCTGGGCCGCGAACCTCGGCACCCTGACCTTCCACCCGTGGCCGGTGCGCCGCGACGACGTCGAGGCGGTCGACCAGCTGCGCATCGACCTCGACCCGCAGCCCGGCACCTCCTTCGACGACGCCGCGGCCGTCGCGCCGCACCTGCGCGAGCTGCTCACGGAGCTCGGGCTCGCCGGCTACCCGAAGACGTCGGGCGGGCGCGGCCTGCACGTCTTCGTGCCGCTCGCGCCGCGATGGTCGTTCCAGCAGGCCCGCCGCGCCACGATCGCGATCGGCCGCGAGCTGGAGCGACGCCTGCCCGACCAGGTCACCACGAAGTGGTGGAAGGAGGAGCGGGGCGAGAAGATCTTCGTCGACTACAACCAGATGGCGCGCGACCGCACCATCGCGTCCGCGTACTCCGTCCGGGCGAACAAGCGCGCCACCGTCTCCACCCCGCTGGAGTGGGACGAGGTCGGCGAGGTGCACCCCGACGACTTCGACGTCACGACCGCGCCCGCCCGGTTCGCCGAGCGCGGCGACCTGTTCGCCGCGTTGCGCGCCGACCGCGACCCGGCACTCGACTGCTCCCTCGACGCGGCGCTGGAGCTCGCGCGGCGCGACGAGGAGGAGCACGGTCTCGGCGACCTGCCCTACCCGCCGGAGTACCCGAAGATGCCGGGCGAGCCGAAGCGCGTGCAGCCCAGCCGGGACACCGACCGCAAGCGCAGCTGACCGGCCCCTCCTCCGTCAGGGACGGGTGTAGCGCAGGAAGACCGACCCGTCGCGGAGCGGGACGCACTCGGCGCGGTCGAGATCGACCTGCATGCCGTCGGGCAGGTGGCGCAGGCCGCCGCCCGCGACGTGCGGCACCACGCGCACGGTCAGCTCGTCGACCACCCCGGCCAGGAGCGCCCCCGCGGCGGTCGTCGGGCCGGAGACCTCCACGACGCCGTCGGTCCCGGCCGCGATCTCGGCCAGCCGCCCGGGGGTGAGCCGTGGCTCGAGCGTGGTGCGCGGCGCGTCGAGGGTTTCCCGGGCGGCGACGAGGGAGTCCGAGCAGACGATCTTGTCGATCCCCGTCCAGATCTCGGCGAACTCGTCCGCGGCGTCGCTCTGCCCGCGCTCCCACGTGTCCCACACGCGCATCGTCTCGAACATGCGCCTCCCCACGACGAAGGTCCGCACATCCCGGACCTGGTCGTTGATGAAGGCGTGCACGGCGTCGTCCGGCGCGCCCCAGTCGAAGTCGCCCGACGCGTCGGCCACGTAGCCGTCGAGCGAACAGCTCATCAGTCCGTACCTGAGGGTTCCCATGCCCCCCAGACCTCCCAGGAGTCCTCGACTCATCGGTGGTCCGCCGCACGTCCGGGCTCAGGCGGTGCCCGGCGCCCCGGGCAGGAGGCCGGCCAGGTCGTAGCCGACCGGCTCCTCGAGCTGGGCGTACGTGCACGACGCCGGCTCACGGTCGGGCCGCCAGCGCTTGAACTGCGCGGTGTGCCGGAAGCGCGAGCCCTCCATGTGGTCGTACCCCACCTCCAGCACCCGCTCGACGCGCAGCGGCGTGAACGACAGGTCCTTGCCCGCGCTCCAGCGCGACTGCGCACCCGGGCGCCGCTCCCCGGCGCTGCCGTCGGCGACCGCCGGGTCCTGCCAGTCGGCCCACGGGTGCGCGGCGGCGTCCTCGGTACCCGGTTCCACGACGAGGGGCGCGAGCTCCGCGTGCAGGGTCGCCCGCCGCGCGGCCGGGAACGACGCCGAGACGCCCACGAACTGCAGGCTGCCGGGATCGTCGGCCTCCGCGTACAGGCCGAGCAGCAGCGAGCCGATGAGCGGCTTCTCGGGCGTCGAGGTCTTGTGCAGCCGGTAGCCGGCCAGCACGACGTCGGCCGTCCGCGCGTGCTTGATCTTCAGCAGCACGCGCTTGTTCGGCTGGTACGCGTCGTCGAGACGCTTGGCGACGACGCCGTCGAGGCCCGCGCCCTCGAACGCCTGGAACCAGTCGCGCGCGACGGCGGCGTCCTGCGTGCGGGGCGTGGCGTGCACCTGCGGCCCGTCGAGGCCGAGGCCGTCGAGCGCCGCGAGCCGGTCCCGCAGGGGCCGCCCGGACAGGTCGTCCTCGCCGAGGGCCAGGACGTCGAAGACGACGAGACTGGCCGGGGTCTCGGACGCGAGGAGCCGCACCCGGGAGTCGGCGGGGTGGATCCGCTGCCCGAGCGCGTCGAAGTCGAGGTGCGCCGCCCGAGCCGCGCCGTCCCCGGGGCGGGCGACCACGATCTCGCCGTCGACGACGCAGCGCTCCGGCAGCGCGTCGAGCGCCGCGTCCACCACGTCCGGGAAGTAGCGCTGCATCGGCCGCCCGTTGCGCGAGTCGATCCGCACGTCGTCGCCGTCGCGGAACACCAGGGCGCGGAACCCGTCCCACTTCGGCTCGTACACCCACACCGCCTCGCCGTCGGGCTGGTCCGGCACGTCCGGCACCGACTTCGCGAGCATGGGCAGCACCGGCGGTTCGAGCGGCAGCGTCATGCTGGCGAACCTACTCCGGGAGGGGGCCGGGCACCTCCGCTCGCCGGGGCCGCGCGCCCTCGAGCCGCACCCGGACGGTCACCCTCCCGGCGTCGTCCCGGTGCGCGACGGCGTGCCCCCGGCGCTCGGCGCCGTCGAGCTCGACCGTCAGCGGGGCGCCCTCGCCCAGGAAGTTGCGCCACCAGCTCTTGGCGTCCGGCACGCCCACGCCGATGACGACCTCGTCCCCCCGGCGGCGGAACCCGACGGGGATCGTGACGTGGCGCCCCGACCGGCGCCCGGTGTACCGGACGATCGTGAGGGCACGGCGCAGCGGTCCGCCCCAGCGGGGCGAGCCGCGCCAGGCGAGCACGCCGGCGTTGAACCGGGTGACGAAGCGGCGGGTGCGGGGCGAGCTCAGGCTCGGCATGCGGAGGTCCTCCCGGACGGTCGTCGCGACGTCGTGGCACGGGCGCAGGCAGCGGGCCGCCGCCGACCGGTCGAGGCCGGGCTCGATGCGCTCAGACCCCCGCCGACTCCTGGTGGACGTCGGCGGCCTTCGTCCCGGTGATGCGGTAGACGTCGAAGACGCCGTCCACCTTGCGGACCGCGGTGAGCACCTGCTGCAGGTGTCCGGGCTCCGCCATCTCGAAGACGAACTTCGACAGCGCGATCCGGTCCGACGACGTCGAGACCGATGCCGACAGGATGTTGACGTGGTAGTCCGACAGCACCTTCGTGACGTCGGAGAGCAACCGCGACCGGTCGAGCGCCTCGACCTGGATCTGCACCAGGAACATCGTGTTGGCACCCGTGGTCCAGGACACGTCCACCATGCGCTCGGGCTGGGCCTTGGCCAGCTGCTCGGCGTTGGCGCAGTCCGCCCGGTGGACGCTGACGCCCGCGCCGCGGGTCACGAAGCCGACGATGGAGTCGCCGGGCACCGGGGTGCAGCACTTGGCGAGCTTCACCCAGATGTCGTCCACGCCCTTGACGACGACGCCCGGGTCGCCGGTGCGGCCCCGGCGCGACGGGCGACCGGGGGCCGCGGCCTCCGCGGCGTCCTCCTCCGTGCCCTCCTCGCCGCCCAACGACTTCACCAGCAGGTCGACGACGTGCGGCGCCGACGCGTGCCCCTCGCCCACCGCCGCGTACAGCGCGGAGACGTCGGCATAGCGCATGTCGTTCGCCAGCCCGACGAGCGCCTCGTGGCTGAGCAGGCGCTGGATCGGCAGGTTCTGCTTGCGCATCGCCTTGGTGATGGCGTCCTTGCCCTGCTCGATCGCCTCCTCGCGCCGCTCCTTGGTGAACCACTGGCGGATCTTGTTGCGGGCGCGCGCCGACTTCACGAAGGCGAGCCAGTCGCGGGACGGGCCTGCGGACTCCGCCTTGGAGGTGAGGATGTCGACCGTGTCGCCGTTCTGCAGCGTCGAGTCCAGCGGGACGAGCCGCCCGTTGACGCGGGCGCCCATGGTGCGGTGCCCCACCTCGGTGTGCACCGAGTACGCGAAGTCGACCGGCGTCGCCCCGGCGGGCAGCGCCATCACCTCGCCCTTGGGCGTGAAGACGTACACCTCCGCGCCGCCGATCTCGTAGCGCAGCGAGTCGAGGAACTCGCTCGGGTCGGCGGTCTCGCGCTGCCAGTCCACGAGCTGGCGCAGCCACGCCATGTCGTTGGCCCGCGGGTCGTCCGACGCCGCCTTGCCCGCCGGCGCCATCTGCTTGTACTTCCAGTGCGCGGCGACGCCGTACTCCGCCCGGCGGTGCATGTCGTGCGTGCGGATCTGGATCTCGACCGGCTTGCCGCCCGGTCCCACGACCGTCGTGTGCAGCGACTGGTACATGTTGAACTTCGGCATCGCGATGTAGTCCTTGAACCGGCCCGGGACCGGGTTCCAGCGCGCGTGGAGCGCGCCGAGCACCGCGTAGCAGTCCCGCACCGTGTCCACGAGGACCCGCGTGCCGACCAGGTCGTAGATCTCCGCGAAGTCGTGCCCGCGCACGATCATCTTCTGGTAGATCGAGTAGTAGTGCTTGGGCCGGCCGGTGACCGTCGCCTTGATCTTGGCGCTGCGCAGGTCGGCGGAGATCTGCTCGCGCACCACCGACAGGTACTCCTCGCGGGCAGGCGCGCGCTCCGCCACCAGGTGCACGATCTCGTCGTACACCTTGGGGTACAGGGTCTGGAAGGACAGGTCCTCCAGCTCCCACTTGATCGTGTTCATGCCGAGCCGGTGGGCCAGCGGGGCGTAGATCTCGAGCGTCTCGCGCGCCTTGCGCTGCGCCGACGTGCCGGAGACGTACTTCCAGGTGCGGGCGTTGTGGAGCCGGTCCGCGAGCTTGATGACCAGCACGCGGATGTCCTTGGCCATCGCGACGACCATCTTGCGCACGGTCTCCGCCTGCGCGGCGTCGCCGTACTTCACCTTGTCCAGCTTGGTGACACCGTCGACGAGCATGGCGATCTCCTCGCCGTACTCGCGGGTCAGCTCGTCGAGCCCGTAGTCCGTGTCCTCGACCGTGTCGTGCAGCAGCGCGGCCGCCAGGGTCGCGCCGTCGAAGCCGAGCTCGGCGAGGATCGTCGCCACGGCGACCGGGTGCGTGATGTACGGGTCGCCGGACTTGCGCTCCTGGCCCCGGTGACATCGCTCGGCCGTCGCGTAGGCACGCTCGAGCACCGAGAGGTCGGACTTCGGGTGGTTGGTGCGCACGGCCTGCAGGACGGGCTCCAGCGCGGGGGTCGTGGGGGGCGCGCCCCGCACGCCGAGCCGCACGAGCCGGTTGCGCACGCTGCGCCCGGAGCCCGCGCCGCGGCCCGACGCCGAGCCCTGCCCGGTCGATCCCTGGGGCGCGGCGGCGCGCGCGACCTTCGTCTCGTCGCTCATCTGCGCCTCCTTCCGCAACCACCGCGGGGTCGCCGTCGGCCGGGACGGCAAGTCTACGACTCCACGCGCAGCAGAGCCTCGACCGTCCGCCCGGTCAGCCTGTCGCGTCCGCCCAGGCCGGAGAGCTCGAGCAGGAACGCCAGCGCGACCACCTGACCGCCCGAACGCTCCACGAGCTCGGCCGCCGCGTACGCCGTGCCGCCGGTGGCGAGCACGTCGTCGACCAGCAGAACACGCGCACCCGCCTCGAGTGTTCCCGTGCGCAGCTCGATCGCGGCCGAGCCGTACTCGAGGTCGTAGTCCACCCGCTCCACCGGCGGCGGCAGCTTGCCCGCCTTGCGCAGCGGCAGGAACCCGACCCCGAGGCGGGTGGCGAGCGGCGCGCCCAGGAGGAAGCCCCGTGCCTCCATGCCCGCGACGACGTCCACGCCGCCGTCCGCGTCCACGAGGCGGGCGAACGCCTCCACGACGTCCGCCAGCGCCGGGCCGTCCGCGAGCAGCGGGGTGATGTCGCGGAACACGACGGGCGGGTGCGGGTAGTCCGGGACGTCGCGGATCAGCGCCCGGACCTCGGCGGCCCGCTCGGGGCCGAGCCCTCCCAGCCCGTCGACGACGATGTCGTCCACGGCGCCGCCGGTCGGGCCGGTCGTCTCGTCGACCATGCTCGCCCCCGGCTCAGTGGCCGCGCTTGCGGCGCGGCTGGGCACGGTTGCCCTGGTGCTGGCCCGGGATCAGCTGCGCGGACCCGGTCGTGTACGCCGCGACCTCGGCGTCGTGGCCGCCCTCGGCGACCAGGCCGGCCCGCTCCTCGAGGACGCCCTTCGTGTGCGCGGCGATCTTCGGCTCGCGCTCGCGCAGGGAGACGTCGAGCGGCGTCGCGAGGAAGAGCGACGACGCCGCACCGACGGCGATGCCCACGAACAGCGACAGCGACAGGTCGCGCAGGGTGCCCGCGCCCAGCAGGAACGCACCGACGAACAGGATGCTCGCCACCGGCAGGAGCGCCACGACGGAGGTGTTGATCGACCGCACCAGCGTCTGGTTCACGGCGAGGTTGGCCCGCTCGGCGTACGTGCTGCGGGTCTGCGTGAGCACGTCCGCCGTGTTCTCGCGGACCTTGTCGAACACGACCATCTTGTCGTACAGCGAGAAGCCGAGGATCGTCAGGAAGCCGATGATGGTCGACGGCGTGACCTCCCAGCCGATCGCCGCGTAGACGCCGGCGGAGATGAGCAGGTCCGCGAGCATCGCGACGATCGCCGCCACGGACATCCGCCAGGCACGGAAGTACACGGCCATGAAGAGCGCGGCGGCGACGACGAACACCACGGTGCCCCACAGCGCGCGCATCGAGACGCCGGCGCCCCAGGTGGGGCCGACGAAGGACGTCGTCACGGCGGACTCGTCGACGCCGTAGGCGGTGGCGAGCCCCGTGACCAGGGCGGCCTCCTGCTCCGGCGTGACCTCCTCGGTCTGGACGCGCACCGCCGAGCCGCCGACGATCGCGACGCGGGGCTCCTCGTTCGGGAGCACCTCGTGCACGGTGTCGATCGCCACCTGCTGCTCGGTGGAGGTCACGTCGTTGACCGTGAACTCCGTGCCGCCGCGGAAGTCGATGCCGAGCGTGAGGCCCTTGATGAGGATCACCGCGATCGACGCGACCGCGAGGACGCCCGCCACCGTGAACCAGCGCCGGCGGCGCTGCACGATCGGGTAGGACCGACGGCCGGTGTACAGGTCGTTGCCCCACTGGGCGAAGTTCATGCCGGCCATCAGCGGCTCTCCTCGTTCGTGCCAGAGGGGTTCTCACCGGTCGCCGAGGGCGATCCGTCGTCCGGTCCTGCGCCGGGCCCCGGGTCCGCCTCCTCGGCCGCCGCCCGACGCTCCGCCGCGCGGCGCTCGGCGATCGTCAGCCGGCGCCCGGAGGCGTCCGTCACGGGGGCCGCGGGCGCCTGACGCGCACCGCTGTGCACGGGCTCCGGCGTCACGCGCTCGCTCGACGCCTCGGCGTCGTCCGGGACCTCGGCCGCGCCCGTGGTGCCCGCCACGGCGGGCTGCGGCATCCGCACGCGCCCGGCGCCGGCGTACCGCGGGCCGGAGCCCGCGCGCAGCCGCTCCGGCGACAGACCGGACCAGAGGTGGCCGTCGCGGAAGAACGGGACCTTGGTGATGACCTCCATCATCGGGTGCGTGAACCAGAAGACGACCGCGACGTCGATGATGGTCGTCAGACCCAGGGTGAACGCGAAGCCCTGCACGCCGCCGACGGCGAGGAAGTACAGGATGATCGCGGAGATCAGGTTGACGGCCTTGGCGGCGAGGACCGTACGCCGGGCACGGGCCCAGCCGCGCTCGACGGCGTAGGCCAGCGTGCGCCCGTCGCGCAGCTCGTCACGGATGCGTTCGAAGTACACGATGAACGAGTCCGCCGTGAAGCCGATGGCGACGATGAGGCCGGCGACGCCCGCGAGCGACAGCCGGTAGCCCATCCCCCAGGAGAGCAGGGCGATCGACACGTACGTGATGACGCCGGCGACCACCAGCGAGGCGACCGTCAGCAGGCCGAGCGTGCGGTACTGCAGCAGCGAGTACACGACGACCAGCGCGAGACCGATGAGGCCGGCGATCAGACCGTTGCGCAGCTGCTCGGAGCCGAGGGTCGCGGAGATGACCTCCTGGCTCTCGACCGTGTACTGCACGGGCAGCGCGCCGAAGCTCAGCTGGTTGGCGAGCGTCGCGGCGGTGTCCCGGGTGAACGAGCCGGAGATGGTCGCCTGGCCGTTCGAGATGATCGTGCCCGGGGACAGGGACGGCGCCGAGACGACGAGCCCGTCGAGGACGATGGCGAACTGGTTGCGCGGCGCCTCGAGGCCCTGCAGGCGGGTCGTGGTCTCGCGGAACTCGTCGGTCCCCACGGAGTCGAAGTTGAGGAAGACGCCCCACTCGTTGGTGGTGGTGCCGTTCGCGCCCGGGACCAGGCCGGAGCTCGCCGACGCGATGTGCACGCCGTCGACCTCCATCGGGCCGAGGATGTACTTCATCCCGTCCTGCTCGCCGCAGGTCACCAGCGGCTTGTCCGGGTCGTCCCCGCCGCCACCCTTGAGGTTCGCGGGGTCGGTGCAGTCGAGCTCCTCGAACTGCTTCTGGATCTCCGGCGTGATCTGCGCCAGGTCGCTCGGGTCGGACGCCGCGGCGGCGTCCTCGCCCGCCTCGGTCCCGTCGGTCGCCGTCGGGGACGGGTCGGCGTCGTCGCCGGAGGTCGCGGTGGCGGCCGGCGTGGCCGACGGGTCGACGTCCGCCGGGACGGACAGCGGGGCGCCGGCGCCCTTGCCGCTCGGGCTGTCCCCGGAAGCGTCCTCGTCCGTCGCGCTCTCGTCGGTGGCGCTCTCGTCGGTGGCGTCGTCGGCCGCGTCACCGGCGTCGGCGCTGGGGGACGCGGACGGCTCGGGGGTCGGCGTGCCCGCGGCGTACGTCAGGACGGGGCGGAAGCGCATCTGCGCCGGCTGCGAGATGAGGTCGATGGTCTCCTGCGACACCTCGCCAGGGATGCCCACGACGATGTTGTTCTGCCCCTGGGCGGTGATCTCCGCCTCGGAGACGCCCGAGGAGTCGATGCGCTGGCGGATGACGTTGATCGACTCGTCGATCGTCTCCGACGTGACCTGCGACCCGTCGGTGGTGTCCGCCTTCAGGATCAGCTGCGTGCCGCCCTGCAGGTCGAGCGCCAGCCCCGGGGCCCAGCTCGCGCCGTCCGGGTTGGCGTCGGACTTGGCGTCCCAGAAGACGCCGGCGCCGAGGGCGAGGAACGGCAGGACGATCGTCAGGATCGTGAAGACCACGAGGGTGCGTACCGGACGCGACCGCTTCGTGCGTGAGTTCGCCAACTTCTGTCTCTTCCCGTCTGCGCGCCGCCGCGGGGCCGACGCGTGATGGCGCCGGCCGGGATCACCCCGACCGGCGCGTCGTCAGGCCGACGGGCGCGAGCGCCCGCCGTCCCATGTCGCTGGTGCTGTCACTTCGTGGTGCCGGTCTCGCCCTCGTCGCGACGCTGCTGCTCCCGGTACTCCCGCTGCGCGGTGTCCAGGCTCGACAGGTCGTCGGGGACGTCGATGTGACCGTCGCCGGAGGTGATCGTACCGGTCGCGGAGGAGTCGGTTGTGACCTCGGTCTCGTCGGCCTCGTCCACGGGCTCCTCGACCGGCGTGTCGACGCGCTTGGCGATGGCCGCGCGCAGCCAGCGGGTCTGCGCGCCGCCGGGGACCGTCTCGATGGTGACCGTGTCGGCCGCCTCGTCGATCTCCACGACCGTGCCGAACAGTCCCGAACCGGTCATGACCTCCTGGCCCGGCGCGAGCTGCGACCGGAACTCGGCCTGCTGCTTCTGCTGCTTGCGCGTCCGCTGGCTCATGAAGAACATGAGGCCGGCGAGGACCACGAAGAGGATGATGAGTTCCACGGAGCGTCCTTGTCTGTCGCTGCCCGACGGTCGTCGACCGACTGCCGGGCGTCGGGGCGCACCGGTCGGCGCGCCGGCGCAGGATCCTGCGCACACGGCCCCCAACGAGCACGGCACCCGTCGAGTTCCGGCCCCGGGCCGTCGGCGGCAGGGGGCTCTCCCAGTCTACTGGGGCGTCCCGGCGTCCCCGTCGGCGGCGCCGGACCCGTCGAACAGCGTCCCCCCGAGCGGGGCTCCCCACGCCCCGGGCGGCGGCTCGAGCCCGAGGTGCTCCCACGCGGCCTGCGTCGCGACCCGGCCGCGCGGCGTGCGGCCCAGGAGCCCCTCGCGGACGAGGTAGGGCTCCGCGACCGTCTCCACGGTGTCCGGCTCCTCCCCCACGGTCATCGCGAGGGTGCCCAGGCCCACGGGCCCGCCGCCGAACCGGCGGCAGACGGCGTCGAGGACGGCGCGGTCCAGGCGGTCCAGGCCGATCGGGTCGACCTCGTAGACCTCCAGCGCGGCCCGGGCCGCCCGCAGGTCGAGGCTGCCGTCCCCGCGCACCTGCGCCCAGTCGCGCACGCGGCGCAGCAGCCGGTTCGCGATGCGGGGCGTGCCGCGCGAGCGGCCGGCGATCTCGTGCGCGGCCGCGTGCTGGATGTCCACGCCCAGCAGCCCGGCGGACCGGATGATGACGCGCTCCAGCTCGGCGGCGTCGTAGAAGTCGAGGTGCCCCGTGAACCCGAAACGGTCGCGCAGCGGGGCCGGCAGCAGGCCGGACCGCGTCGTCGCGCCGACGACGGTGAACGGAGGCAGCGCCAGCGGGATCGCGCTCGCCCCCGCCCCCTTGCCGACGACGACGTCGACGCGGAAGTCCTCCATCGCGACGTACAGCAGCTCCTCCGCAGGACGGGCCAGCCGATGGATCTCGTCGATGAAGAGGACCTCGCCCTCCTCGAGCGAGGAGAGCACCGCCGCCAGGTCGCCCGCGTGCTGGATCGCCGGGCCGCTCGTGACCCGCAACGACGTGCCGAGCTCCGCGGCGATGATCATCGCCAGCGTCGTCTTGCCGAGCCCGGGAGGCCCCGACAGCAGCACGTGGTCGGGAGACGCGTCCCGCGCGAGCGCCGCCTGGAGCACCAGGGAGAGCTGGTCACGGACCACCCGCTGCCCGACGAACTCGTCCAGCTTCTTGGGCCGCAGCGCCGCCTCGGCCGCGCGCTCGACGTCGTCGGCCGAGGAGGTGACGAGCCGCTCGCCGCCGTACTCCGGCTCCAGCGGCTCAGCCACGCCGGCCGCCCAGGGAGCGCAGCGCCGCCCGCAGCGTGGCGGCGACGTCGACCGGGCCGTCGGCTGCCCCGTCACCGGCGTCCGCGAGGACGCGGTCGACGGTGTCCTGGGCGACCTTGGCGGCCCAGCCCAGGCCCACGAGCGCCTCGACCACCTGGTCGCGCGCCGGGTCTCCCGCCGCGACCGGCGGCGCGTCGGGGACGGCGGCGCCGGTGGCGGCGGAGGTGGGTGCGCCCAGCTTGCCGGACAGCTCGAGCACGAGGCGCTGGGCGCTCTTGGGGCCGACGCCGGGGATGCGCCGCAGCGCCGCGAGGTCCTCGGACGCGACGGCGCGCCGCAGCGCGTCGGGGGTCAGCACGGCGAGCATGGCGAGCGCGATGCGCGGGCCGACGCCCGAGACCGACTGCGCCGTCTCGAACACCTCGCGCTCGTCCGCCTCGGCGAAGCCGAACACGGTCATCGAGTCCTCTCGGACGACGAGCGTGGTGTGCAGCTGCGCCCGCTCCCCCACCCGGAGGCCGGCCAGGGTTCCCGGGGTGGCGTGCACGAGGTACCCGACCCCGCCGACGTCGAGCACGGCCCGCTCCAGCGTCACGTGCGTGACCGTGCCGGTCAGGGAGGCGATCACCGTGGTCCTTCCGTCGAGCCGGTCTGGTGTCGAACACCCGTACGAGGCGTCACTGTAACAACGGGCGCCGACGCCGTCCGCCGCGACACGAGCGGAACGAGCATCGACCGGGAGCGGCCGCCCGTCAGCGCGAGGTGCGGGACGGCGCCCCGCGGTGCTTGCCCTTGCGGGCCGACTGCTCGGCCGCGGCCCAGGCGCGCTGCGCGGGGGTGAGCTCGTGCCGCTCGCCGCCCTGGAGCGCGCCCGCCGGGCGCCAGAGGTGCGTCACGGCGAGGGCGAGCGCGTCGGCCGCGTCGGCGGGTCGCGGCAGGTCGTCGAGCCCGAGGATGCGCGCGATCATGCGCTGCACCTGCTCCTTGCCCGCGCGGCCGGAGCCCGTCACGGCGGCCTTCACCTCGCTCGGCGTGTGCATCGCCACGGGGATGCCGCGGCGCGCGGCCGCGACCATCGCCAGGCCGGCCACCTGGGCCGTGCCCATGACGGTGCCCAGGTTGTGCTGGGCGAACACCCGCTCGACGGCCACGACGTCGGGCACGTGCCGGTCGAGCCACTCGTCCAGCCCGGCGGCGACGTGCAGCAGCCGCAGGTCGATGCTCGTGGCGGGGTCGCTGCCCACCACACCCACGTCGACGAGCCGCGCCCGCCGCCCCGGCAGCGAGTCGACGACGCCGACACCGCACCGGGTCAGCCCCGGATCCACCCCCAGCACGCGCACGTCGTCACCCTCTCACGCGACGGGCCGAGGGGGTCCGAGATACGCCGAGGCAGGTCCTACCTCGCGGGATCGGGAACGACCTCGGTGGCTCGGGGACCGCCCAGGGGGCTCAGTCCTCGTCGAGGGCCGCCATGACCTCGTCGGAGGCGTCGAAGTTCGCGTAGACGTTCTGCACGTCGTCGCTGTCCTCGAGGGCGTCGATGAGCCGCAGGATCTTGCGTGCGCCCTCGACGTCGACCTCGACCTCCATGGACGGGTGCCAGATGGAGTCGGCGGAGTCGTACTCGAGGCCCGCCTCCTGGATGGCGGAGCGGACCGCGACGAGGTCGGTGGCCTCGCAGAGCACCTCGAAGGCCTCGCCCTCGTCGCTCACGTCCTCGGCACCGGCGTCGAGGGCGGCGAGCATCACGTCGTCCTCGGTGACGCCGTCGGCCTTGGGCACGACGACGAGGCCCTTGCGGGAGAACAGGTACGACACGGAGCCCGGGTCGGCCAGGTTGCCGCCGTTGCGGGAGAACGCGAGGCGCACCTCGGAGGCGGCGCGGTTCTTGTTGTCCGTGAGGCACTCGACGAGGACGGCGATGCCGTTCGCGCCGTAGCCCTCGTACATGATCGTCTGGTAGTCGACGGCGTCGGCGCCCTCGCCGGACCCGCGCTTGAGGGCGCGGTCGATGTTGTCGTTCGGGACGGACGACTTCTTGGCCTTCTGGATGGCGTCGAACAGCGTGGGGTTGCCGGCAGGGTCGCCGCCACCCGTGCGCGCGGCGACCTCGATGTTCTTGATCAGCTTCGCGAAAAGCTTGCCGCGCTTGGCGTCGATCGCCGCCTTCTTGTGCTTGGTCGTGGCCCACTTGGAGTGACCTGACATGCGCTCCCTAACTCCTTCGCGATGCTTGGACGATCCGGACGAACAGCCCGTGCACCCGCGCGTCCCCCGTGATCTCCGGGTGGAACGCGGTGGCGAGCAGCCGTCCCTGACGTGCTGCGACGATCTTACCGGCGGCGGGCCCCACCGCGGAGCCGTCCGCCCAGCGGTCGGGGATGCGGGCGAGCACCTCGACGTCCGGCCCCGCCTCCTCGACCCACGGCGCGCGGATGAACGCGGTGCGCACCGGGCGGCCGCCCGGTGCGTCCGAGACGCCCGCGACCTGCAGGTCCGCCTCGAACGAGTCCACCTGGCGGCCGAACGCGTTGCGCCGCACGACGACGTCCATCCCGCCCAGCGTGCGCTGGTCGGCGGTACCGCCCTCGATGCGGTCGGCGAGCAGGATCATGCCCGCGCACGAGCCGAACACCGGCAGACCCTCGCCGATCAGCCGCCGCAGCGGGTCGGCGAGCTCGAAGAGCCGCAGCAGCTTGTCGATCGTCGTCGACTCCCCGCCGGGCAGGACGAGCCCGTCAACGGCGTCCAGCTCGGACGGGCGCCGCACGCTCACCGCGCGCGCCCCCGCCTGCTCGAGCGCCGCGGCGTGCTCGCGCACGTCGCCCTGCAGGGCGAGGACTCCGATCGTCGTGGTCACCGGGGAAGTGTAGGGGCCACGGATCCGCCCGGCCGACGGCCGCTCAGGCGCACGTCCCGCTCAGGCGCACGTCCCGATCAGGCCGAGGGCGATGCTGTAGGTGCGGGTGTTCGACGACACGGACGTCCACACGACGTTGCCCGTGAAGACCCGCTCGGCGCGCACCCGTGCCGTGGCGTTCGTCGCGACGCCGGTCACCTGGTAGGCGGTGGTGCCGGCGGGGACCTGCACGGTGGTCGGCGTGGCGGCAGGGCCGAAGGTGAACTGGTACCGGGTCGCGTTGGCGACCGCCGTCCAGTTGAACGTGACGGACACCAGACCGAGCGCGCCGCACGAGAGGGTGGGAGCGGGGACGGTCGCCGCGCCCACGGCGCCGCTGACGACCGTGCCTGTGTCGGTCCACGCCGTGCCCCCGAGCGAGGCCGCGAGCGCGACGGACACCCCGCCTGCCTGCCCCTGCACCGTCGACGGCGCCGACGCGGAGAGCGCGACGGTCACGCACAGCGCGGCCGTCCCTCCCGCGGGGATGGTCGTGGAGGTGCCGTTGCCCGTGCCGCACCCCGTCCCGGTGTCGGCGGCGCCGAACGACGCGCTGGTGGTGAACGACGTGCCCAGGGTCCCGGTCCGCGTCGGCGTGGCGGTCACCGTCGTCGGCCGCGAGCCGCCGTTGCGCACCGTGATGATCTCGGAGTCGCCGGACCCCGGCACGGCCCCGGTGAGCCCCAGCGCGGTCGCCGTGACGCTGCCGCCACGACCGACGAGCTCGTTGCCGAGCCCGACGACCTGGACGTCGACGACGCCGGCCCGGAGGGCTGACGTCGGGGCCGTCGCCGTGGCCTCCCCCTGCCACCAGGCCCACGCGACCCCGCCGCCCGCGAGCACGCCGACGAGCGCCACCACCGCCAGGACCGCGACCCGGCGCATCCCCGCCGGGCGCCGGCCGGACCGTTCAACCACGACGCCCCTCCCTCGCCGCGGCCGCCCACCGCAGCAGCGCGCCCAGCAGGACCGCGCCGGCCGCGGCCAGCAGCGCCAGCGCCGGGGACCCGCCGGTGCGAGGGAGGGCTGCGGCACGCGCGTCGTCGTCCGGCGCCGGCTCGTCGCGTGGGCGGTCGCTCGTCGGCGCGTCGCCCACGAGGGTCACCACGACGTCGAGAGGCACGGTCGCGCCCTGGGTGTCGTCGCCCGCCGACGCAGCGAGGGTCACCTCGAGCGACACCGGGAGCACCTCGGACTCCGTGAGCCGCACGGGCACCGGCCGCCCGGTGGCGGTCCACGGGTCGCCCGCGGGGCGCACCCGGACGCGCAGGGCGTCGGCGAGCGCCCCGGCCCCGTCGCCCGTCCCCGCCCCCAGGGCCACGGCCACCTGACCGTCGGCCGTGCCGCGACCGTCGTTGCGCACCAGCAGCACCGAGCGCCGCGTCTCCCCCGGCACCCACGGCGAGGCCTCGAACAGCGGCACCTTCAGGTCGTCCGACCACCCGCGGCCGTCCACGCTGAGCGCGACGCCCCCGTCGGGGTCCCCTCCCGCGTTTCCTCCCGCGCCCCCTCCCGCGACGGGGACGACGCCGGCCGCGGGCGGGGCGACCGGGAGGAGGAACGCGCCCGAGGCCAGGACGGCCGCCAGCGGGCGCGCCGGAGTCGCCGCCCATCCGCGGCGACGGGGTCGAGGCGGGGACGGGACCTCGCGGGCTCCGCTCACCGCACCGGCTCCCGGCCCGAGAGAGGCTCCCCCGAGGAAGGCTCCGCGGAGGGCTCGACGGCACGTGACGCGCCGGGCGGCGGCCCCTGCTCCGGCCACCAGGTCTCCAGGCCCGGCGACGGCTCCTCGCCCCTCCGGGAGCGCCGCTCCCGGGCCTCCCCCGCGACGAGCCAGCCGGCGTACCCGAGCAGGCCGACGGCCGCGGCGGTCGTGATCACCTGCCGCTGCTGCGGCGACCCCACGCCCATGACGCGGCCGAGCTGCGGCACGGCGTACCAGAGCACGCCCCGCACCTGCACGTCACGTACTGGCTGCGCGTCGGCGACGTCGTTCGCGTCCCCCTGCGTGAGCAGGGTCCGTTCACCGCCGGCCGTCGTGCCCAGCCCGACGACGCGATGGGTCACGACCGTCGGTTCACCGGAGCGCAGCTGGTAGGTGACCACCTGTCCGGTGGTGATGCTCTCGATGTCGGCGGGACGCGCCACCACGAGCGTGCCGACGTCGAGGGCGGGCCGCATCGACCCGGTCGCCACGCCGTACGGCGTCGCGCCCCCGACGCGGGGGACGACGACCACGAGCAGCAGCGCCCCACCGGCGACCAGCAGCACGACACCGGCGAGCGCGCGCCCGAGCGCGCGCCGCACGGTGCCCGGGCGCGGGCGTGCCGGCGCCACGGCGCTCAGGGCGTCGGGACGACGTGCGCCTGCGTGACCTGGACCGTGACGTCCTCGAGCGCGGCGGTCAGCGCCTGCGTGTCGTTCCCGGCCGCGGTGTCGAACGCCGCCTCGAGGTTGACCACGAGCTCGTCCGACGCCCCGACCGGGACGGGGTCCGTCAGCGGGAGGGTCAGCGTCTCACCACCCAGGGTCGCCTCGGTCAGGCTGAGGTCGAGCGCCGCCGTCAGGGCGTTGTCCTCGCCCCACGTCGGCGACGAGACGGTGATCTCGCCCAGCGCGAGGTGGTCGCCGGTGCCGCCGACGGTCAGTGCGCAGGTGGTGGTCACGGTGTCACCCGGCACGATGCCGTCCGTCACCGCCCCGCCCCCGTCGAGGGTCCACTCCCCGCAGGCTCCGTCGGTCATCGTGAGGGTGCCCGCGGACACGTCGGTGCCCGTGGAGGTGCCCTCGGCGGTCCAGTACGCGATCGTCTGGGCGCCGCCGACCAGCAGGACCGCGGCACCTCCCACGGCGATCGCAGCCTTCGTCAGTCGGTTCACGTCGACGCCCCCTGTCGGTGCCGGTCACGCGCGACCGCACCCGTCGTGCGTGACGCGCCTCACATCGACGGTAACCAACGGATGCCCGGGGCGCGCGTCGTGCGTCCGGTGGTCACGGCGCGGGGGTGCCGAGCTCCTCCGGGTCGGACGGCTCGTCGTCGTGCTGGACCCCGAGGTGGCGCACGGTGCCGTCCCACCCGCGGGCCAGGGCGTCGACGACGTCCGGCAAGGTGGTCGGGAAGATCTCGCGCGTCTCGGCGCGCAGCTCGGCCGTGGTCAGCCAGCGCATCTCGTCGAGCACGTCCCGCTCCTCCGCCGTCCACCCGTCGTCGGTGGGCCGGTGGCCGCCGTCCACGCGTGCCAGGAAGAAGACCTCCTGCTGGCGGCACGTCTCCGCGAAGAAGTGGAAGAACGCGTCGCGGGTCAGCACCGGGCCCACGAGGTCGCCGGGGGCGAGAGCCAGCCCCGCCTCCTCGCGCAGCTCGCGCAGGGCGGCGTCGACCTCGCTCTCGCCGTCGTCGATGCCGCCGCCGACGGTGAACCACCACGAGCGCTCCGGCTGGTCGGAGTCGTGCCCGCGCACCAGCAGCACCCGGTCCGCGTCGTCCAGCACGATCACTCGCGCGGCGCGCCGCTGCCGCAGCCCGTCCGGCCCGACCGCCCAGTCGTCCCCGAGGGCCGGCGTCACCAGCCCCGCTCCACCAGGCGCACGGGCGCCGGCTCGGCCTCGACGTCGATGCCGTGGTTCACGAGTGACGGGGAACGTGCATCCATGAGGCCCATGCTAGCCACGAGCACCCCACGAACCAGCCACCGGCACGGCCGCTCCCGGCACGCTGTCGCCGGTCACCGCGACCGACGTGATCAGGTCGCACCCCGACTCACCGGCGAGGCTTGACCCGTGCGGTCGGGACGGCGGTGAGGGGATCCTCCGGCCACGGATGGCGGGGGTAGCGGGCTCGCAGGTCGGCCCGGACCCGGGGATAGCCCTGCTTCCAGAAGGAGGCGAGATCGCTGGTGATCGCGACCGGACGTCGTGCGGGCGACAGCAGGTGCAGCACGACCGGGACACGACCGTCCGCGACCGCCGGAGCAGCGGCCCAGCCGAACACCTCCTGCAGCTTCACCGCGAGGACCGGTGGCTCGACACCGTCGTACGCGAGCCGGACCTGCGTGCCCGACGGGACCTGGAGCCGCTCCGGTGCGAGCTCGCCGAACCGGCCTGCGGCGGGCCAGGGCAGCAGCCGCCGGAGCGCCGAGGCCACGTCGATGCGGGCCAGATCGCGCGCGCCTCGCACCGAGGCGAGCTCGGCGCCCAGCCAGCCGTCGAGCCCGCCCAGCAGCGCTTCGTCGTCGACCGCGGGCCACGGGGCGCCGAGGTGGGCGTGGCAGAACGCGAGCCGCTCGCGCAGAGCGAGCGCCGCCTCCGACCAGCGCAGCACGGACAGGCCGCTGCGCCGGATGCCGTCACGGACGGCCGCCTGCACGAGCAGCGGGTCGGGGTTCGCCAGCGGGACGTCGTTCAGCACGATCGCGCCGAGCGCCTCGACGCGTCGCGTCACGACTCGGCCGTCGTCCCACCGGATCCGGTCGGTGGTCGTGACCAGGTCGCCGGCGACGTCGCGGGCGGTCTGCTCGTCGATCGGTGCCGCGGAACGGATCCTGGCGTCGGCGCGACCGGGCGCCCGGTCGGCGACCGCGATCGCCAGCCAGGTCGTGGTCCGCCACGGCGACTGCGGGTCCAGGGCAGCTCCCGTGCCACCGGACATCTGGTAGGTCGTCGAGTCCGTCCCGCGGGCCCGGGCGATGCGGTCGGGGTACGCCAGCCCCACCACGATCCCCGCGGCGAGGTCGTCCGGTACCTCGCGGGTCTCCCGACCAGCCCGCCCACCTGGGGGGTCGCCCGTCGTCGCGCCCCGGCCGAGGCGCTTCGTCTCTTCGCGCCAGCGGGCCGTGGCCGCGCGGTCCTCACCACGGCGCAGGGCTCGCCAGCGCGCCGGCAGGTCGTCGCCGGAGCCGCGGCCGGAGTCGTCCGAGAGCATCGCGACGACCTCGCGCGCCCGGTCGGCGCCGACCCGCGGCGCCCCGTCCAGCAACGCCCGGGCCAGCCGGGGATGCGCCCCGACCGCCGCCATCCGCCGGCCGCGCTCGGTGATCCGTCCTGCGTCGTCCACGGCCTCGACGCGGCGCAGCAGCTCGGTGGCCGCGGACATCGCCGCCACCGGCGGCGCCTCGAGCAGGGTCAGGCCAGCGCCGCCGGGCGCACCCCACGCCGCGAGGTCGAGCGCGAAGGACGCCAGGTCGGCGGTCGCGATCTCCGGCGCCGCATGATCGTCGAGCCGGGCGTGGTCGGTGGCGGACCAGCACCGGTAGACGCGGCCGGGCGCCTCGCGCCCGGCGCGACCCGCTCGTTGGTCGGCCGACGACCTCGAGACCCGGCACGTGACCAGCGCACCGAGGCCACGGGACTGGTCGGTCCGCGGCTCCCGGGCCAGGCCCGCGTCGACCACGACCCTGACTCCGGGCACGGTGAGCGAGCTCTCCGCGACCGACGTCGTGACCACGATCCGGCGCGTGGCGGACGGCGCCAGCGCGCGGTCCTGCTCGGCCCGGGACTGGCGGCCGAACAACGGCAGGACTTTCTGGCCGGCCAGCCGGCGGGTCATCGCGGCGATCTCGCCCTCGCCCGGGACGAACACGAGGACGTCGCCGTCGTTCTCGGTCAGCGCGCGCCGGACGACGGTCGCGACGTGGTCCAGCAGGCGCGGGTCGACCCGCCCACCGGGCAGCAGCGGCGCGGGGACCGGTGGTGGGACCCACTCGGTCGCCACGTCGAACTGCGCCGCGGACGCGGTGATCACGGGCGCCGGGACGTCGGTGCCCAGCGCGCGGCTCAGCCGGACCGTGTCCGCGGTGGCCGACGTCGCGACGATCGCCAGGTCGTCCCGAAGGTTCGCGCGGACGTCGACGCAGAGCGCGAGCAGCAGATCGGCGTCCAGGTGCCGCTCGTGACACTCGTCGATCACGATCGCGGCGACCCCCGGGAGCTCCGGGTCCTGCTGCAGGCGCCGGACGAGGAGCCCGGTGGTCACCACCTCGACGCGGACACCTCGGCCGCCGCTGCGTTCCCCGCGCATCGCGTAGCCGATCCGCTGCCCGAGCGGCTCGCCGACCAGCGTCGCCAGCCGCGCGGCAGCCGCGCGGGTCGCCATCCGTCGCGGCTCGGCGACGACGATCGTGCCGCCGAGCGCGTCGCCCAGCGCCAGCGGCAGCAGCGACGTCTTCCCCGACCCGGGCGGTGCGACCAGCACCGCGGTGCCGCGCGACCGCACCGCCTCGACCGTGGCGGGCAGGACCGCCCGGACAGGCAGGTCCGCACCCGGCACGGACGGTTCGGGCAGCAGCACGCCTCGCTGGACCTACCAGCCGCGCTCGGCGAGCCGGTGCGGCTCGGGGATCTCGTCGACGTTGATGCCGACCATCGCCTCGCCCAGGCCGCGGGAGACCTTCGCGAGGACGTCCGGGTCGTCGTGGAACGTGGTGGCCTGCACGATCGCCTTCGCCCGCGCGACGGGGTCGCCCGACTTGAAGATGCCGGAACCGACGAACACGCCCTCGGCGCCGAGCTGCATCATCATCGCGGCGTCCGCCGGGGTGGCGATGCCGCCCGCGGTGAACAGCACGACCGGGAGCTTCCCGGCGCGCGCGACCTCGGCCACGAGCTCGTACGGCGCCTGCAGCTCCTTGGCCGCGACGAACAGCTCGTCCTCGGGCAGCGAGGTCAGGCGGCGGATCTGCGCGCGGATCTGGCGCATGTGCGTCGTCGCGTTGGAGACGTCGCCCGTGCCGGCCTCGCCCTTGGAGCGGATCATCGCCGCGCCCTCGGTGATGCGGCGCAGCGCCTCGCCGAGGTTGGTGGCACCGCACACGAACGGCACGGTGAACTGCCACTTGTCGATGTGGTTGGCGTAGTCGGCGGGGGTGAGCACCTCCGACTCGTCGATGTAGTCGACGCCCAGGGACTGCAGCACCTGCGCCTCGACGAAGTGCCCGATGCGCGCCTTCGCCATCACGGGGATCGAGACGGCGTCGATGATGCCGTCGATCATGTCGGGGTCGCTCATGCGGGCGACGCCGCCCTGGGAACGGATGTCGGCGGGCACCCGCTCGAGGGCCATGACGGCCACGGCGCCGGCGTCCTCGGCGATCTTCGCCTGCTCGGGCGTGACGACGTCCATGATGACGCCGCCCTTGAGCATCTCGGCCATGCCGCGCTTGACGCGGGCGGTGCCCACCTCTCCCGCGGGGATCCGGCCGTCGCTGCCGATGGTCTCGCTCAACGCAACCTCGCTCGTGTCGCAGTAGGACGCGTGACCGCTGTCACGCGCCTTCCATCCTAGTTCCGCGCGTCAGGCTGCGGAGAGCCCCTCCGGCATCTGGTCGTCCAGCTCGACCGTGCGCGGCAGCGCCGCGTGCCCCGACAGCCGCAGCAGGCGCACGTACCAGGTGCGCCGCACGCGCCGCGCCTGGGCCACGGCCTCGTTGTGGAACCGCCGGGCCAGCTGGGCGCGGTACCAGGCGGCCGCGAGCTGCCCGACGAGCTCGTCGCCGCCGGGCGCCCCGCGCAGCTCCGCCAGCGCCTCGTCGTCGCCGAGCGCGGAGCGCAGCGTCGCGGAGAGCTCGCTCTCGGCCCGCTCGCGGTCGAGGCCGAGCCCGTCCAGCGCGAGCTCCGCGCCGGGCGTCGGCGCCGGGCCCGCGTCCTCCAGGGCGGCGAACGCGGCGTCGGCGACGAGCACGGCCCCCGCCGGGTCGAGCAGCCCCGAGGAGGCCAGGTCCACGGCGGTCCCCGCGCGGCGCGCGAGCTGGGCCTGCAGGGCGATGCGTGACGCGACCACCTTGCGGTGCTGTCGGTCGAGGCGCGACGCCGAGATCCAGGCGAGCCAGACCGCGACCGCCGCGACCACGAGGACGACGAGCGCGAGCTCGGACCAGGTCATGCTCCCTCACCTCCTGCGGCGCGCCGGGTGCGCAGCCAGCCGACGGCGCTCTCCGTCCGCGACGGGGCCACCGGGGAGCCCAGCGCCTCCCCCGCGGCGACGGCCATCTCGTAGACCGCGAGCACCTGCTGGGTCACCGCGGACCAGTCGAACCGGCGCACGAACGCCGCGGCCCGGTCCCGCCGTTCCTGGGTGCCGGCGGCGTCGCCCAGGGCCTCGAGGACCGTCCGGGCCAGGTCGTCGGGCTCGCCGGTGCGGAACAGCCGCCCCGCGGCGCCCTCGTCGAGCACCCGGCGGAACGCCCCCAGGTCGCTGGCCACGACGCCGGCGCCGGCGCTCATCGCCTCGACGAGCACGATGCCGAAGCTCTCGCCGCCCGTCTGCGGCGCGACGTACAGGTCCGCCGACGCGAGCAGCGACGCCTTGTCCTCGTCGCTCACGCCCCCCAGGAACTCGAACGAGCCGGCGTGCGGGCCGAGCGCCCCGAGGGCGTCGTCCCGGCCGTCGTCGCCCTTGCCTGCGACGAGGAAGCGTGCCCCGGGGATGCGCTCGAGCACCTGCGGGGCGGCCGCGGCGAGCACCTGGAGGCCCTTGCGCGGCTCGTCCAGCCGGCCGAGGAACGCGATCGTCGGCGCCTCGGGGGTGCCGCGCCACCGGTCGTCCGGCTCGGCCGCGGCGAAGGTGTCGACGTAGACGCCGTTCGGGATGACGACGGCGTCGCCGCCCATGTGGTCGACGAGGGTGCGGCGCGCGTCCTCGGAGACGGCGATCCGCGCCGCGATCTTCTCCAGCGACTGCCGCAGCAGGGGGTACGCGACCTGCAGCGCCCGCGAGCGCGCCTGCGACGTGTGGAACGTGGCCACGACGGGCCCGTCGGCCTGCCACAGCGCGAGCATGGACAGGCTGGGCACCATCGGCTCGTGCACGTGCACGACGTCGAACCGGCCCGCCTCGACCCACCGTCGGACCCGGGCGGCGGCCCGCGGGCCGAACGTCAGTCGGGCGACCGAGCCGTTGTAGCGCACGGGGATCGCCCGGCCCGCCGCGGTGACGACCTCCGGGACGGGAGTGTCGTCGTCCGCCGGGGCGAGCACGGACACCTCGTGCCCGGCACGCTGCAGCGCCTGCGCGAGGTCGCGCACGTGGAACTGCACCCCGCCCGGCGCGTCGAACGAGTACGGGCACACGATCCCGACGCGCAGCGGGCGCGCCGGGGCGGCGACGGTGGCGCCGCCGGGGACGGCGCTCATGCCTCGCCCGCCTCGGCCCTGGTGCGCGCGTACCGCTCGGCGTCGAGGTCGTCGACGAAGACGCGCTGCAGCATGTGCCAGTCCTGCGTGGACTCCTGGAGGGTGACGGCGACCGCGTCCACCCAGCCCTGCGTCATGCGTGCCACGCGCTCCTTGCGGTGCAGCCCGGAGTCGTCGGGGACCGGGACGGGCGGGTAGAACCGGATCACGATGCCCCAGGCCGTGCCGGCGGCCCGCCGGCGCTCGCCGGTGAGCCGCTCGTAGGTGATCCCCACCGGCACGAGCGGGACCTTGGCCGCGAGCGCCAGCGCTGCCGGCCCCGCGGCGACGCGGGCGCGGTGCCCGCAGAGGTCCACCTCGACGCCCGACGACGTGAGGTCTCGGTCGGCGAGCAGCGGCACGATGCACCCGCCCTTCACGGCCCCGCGGACGAGGTTGCGGAAGACGTCGTGGTCGCCGAGCGGCAGCACGTCGATGCCGATCGAGCGGCGGAACTCGACGAACTCGACGAACAGCTCCTCGGGCTTGAGCCGTTCTGCCACGGTGAGCACGGGGGCGATGTGCGGGGTCGCGTACGCGCCGGCGAGGTCCCAGTTGCCCAGGTGGGCCAGCGCGAGCGAGACGCCCTGCCCGTCGGCGACCGGCCCGGCGAGGTTCTCGTAGCCGTCCACGCGCACGCGGGCGGTGATCTGCTCGGCGGTGGCCCCCTGCAGGGTGAACGCCTCGCGGAAGTACCGCATGTACGAGCGCATGCCGGCCCGGGTGAGGCGGCGCAGCTCGGGCCCGTCGAGGTCGGGCCGCACGCGCGCGTAGTTCGCCTCGAGCCGCCGCACCCCCTCGGTGCGGCGCAGCCAGGTGAGGTCGGCGACGGCGGTGAACGCCGCGCGCAGCACCGGCTCCGGGATCTTCGGCGCGTGGCGCCAGGCGAACGTGTACAGGCGGGCGACGTCGATCCGCATCAGGCCTCCGGGTCGGGACGGTCGGTGGGTGCGTGCGGGACGGGCCCCGCCGGGGCGAGCTGACGCCGCACGGTCGCCACCCGCTGCACCACGGTGACGAGGCTGGCGAAGGCGAGCAGCGTCAGCGCGATCTCGGTCACGAGGACCGGCAGCCCCACCTGCGTGAACGCGACGGCCGCAAGGGCGACCACGAGCCGGTCGGTGCGCTCGGCGATCCCGACGGCGGCGGTGGCGCCGACGCTCTCGGCGCGGGCGCGGGCGTACGGCACGACCGAGCCGAGCACGAGGCACGCGAGCGAGGCGACGATCCCCCACGTGGCGTGCGGCAGGTCCGGGTGGAGCACGAACCACAGCGTGATGCCTGCGAACACGGCGCCGTCGGAGATCCGGTCGAGGGTCGAGTCGAGGAACGCGCCCCACGGCCCGGTGCGGCCCGACAGGCGCGCCATGACCCCGTCCATCGAGTCCGCGAGGGCGAACAGGCCGATGAGGACGCCGCCGAGCAGGACGTGCCCGGTGGGCAGCAGCGTGAGGGCGAGGACGACGACGACGACCGTGCCCGCGATCGTCACGGCGTCCGGCGACACCCCGAGCCTCAGGAGCAGCCGCGCGGGCGGGGTGAACAGCCGCTGCATCGTCGCCCGCAGGCCGCCGAGCATCAGCGCGCCCCGTCGGGCTCGGTGGCGGTGCCCGCGCCGGGCCAGGCCGCGGCGAGCCGGGCCCGTGTGTCGGCCAGCAGCTCCGGCAGCGCCTTGGTCTGCCCGACGACGGGCAGGAAGTTCGCGTCGCCGAGCCAGCGCGGCACCACGTGCTGGTGCAGGTGCGCCGCGATGCCGGCGCCCGCGACCTCGCCCTGGTTCATCCCGATGTTGTAGCCGGCCGGTCCGTAGACCGCGCCGAGGGTGCGGATCGCCGTCTGGGTCATCGTGGCCAGCTCGGCGGTCTCGGACGCCGTGAGGTCGACGTATCCGGACACGTGCCGGTAGGGCAGCACCATGAGGTGCCCCGAGTTGTACGGGTACAGGTTCAGCACCGCGTAGCACTCCGCCCCGCGGGCGACGACGAGGGCCGCCTCGTCGTCGCCCCCCGGGGTCCCGCAGAACCGGGACTTCGACCACCCGCCGTCGGCGGGCGTGTGCAGACCCCCGAAGTAGAACAATCGGTGGGGGGGGCC
>NZ_JBHTUY010000007.1:7376-186161 GCF_042793335.1 Isoptericola sp. NPDC056573 | reverse complement strand
GCCTCCCGTGAGCACGCACCACCGCCCGTCGTGGCGGGGGGCCCCCCCCCCGGGGGGGCGCCCGGGCGCGGGCCGGCCCCCCCCCCCCCCCCCCCCCCCCCGCCCGCCCCCCCCCCCCCCCGCCCCCCCCCCCCCCCCGCCGGGATCCGGCAGAACGGGCACTGCGCCACCGAGCCGTCGGCGGGCTTGTCCTGACCGCCGATGTAGACCATGCGGTGCGGGGTCCACAGGCGCTGCAGCCCGTCCTCGGGCGGGCCGAAGCCGGCCGCCGGGACGGTCGTCGAGCCGGGTTCCTCGCCGTGCTCCTCGTGGTGGCCGGTCATGCGCCCCCCGCTCAGACCTGGGCGCGGTCGCGCACCGCCGCGACGATGCGCTCGATCGCGTCGGCGACGGGCACACCGTTCTCCTGGGTGCCGTCGCGGAACCGGAACGACACGGCCCCGGCCTCGACGTCCTCGCCCCCCGCGATGAGCACGAAGGGCACCTTCTCCTTGGACGCGTTGCGGATCTTCTTGCCGAAGCGGTCGTCGGACAGGTCGACCTCCGCGCGGATCCCGCGCGCCGTGAGCTGGGCGACGACGTCCTTGAGGTAGTCGTCGAACGCCTCGGCGACGGGCACGCCGAGCACCTGCACGGGGGCGAGCCACGCCGGGAACGCGCCCGCGTAGTGCTCGATGAGCACCCCCATGAACCGCTCGATCGAGCCGAACTTGGCGGAGTGGATCATCACCGGCTGCTGCTTGGTGCCGTCCGCCGCGGTGTACTCGAGGCCGAAGCCCTTGGGCTGGTTGAAGTCGTACTGCACCGTGCCCATCTGCCAGGTGCGGCCGATCGCGTCCTTGGCCTGGACGGAGATCTTGGGCCCGTAGAAGGCGGCGCCGCCCGGGTCGGCGACGAGCTCGAGGCCCGAGGCGACCGCGACCTCCTCCAGCACCGCGGTGGCCTTGGCCCAGTCCTCGTCGGTGCCGACGAACTTGTCCTTCTTCTTGTCGTCGCGCGTGGACAGCTCCAGGTAGAAGTCGTCGAGACCGAAGTCGCGCAGCACCGAGAGCATGAAGTCCAGCAGGTGCTTGACCTCGGCCGGCGCCTGCTCCGGGGTGACGTACGAGTGGGAGTCGTCCTGGGTCAGGCCGCGCACGCGGGTGAGGCCCTGCACCACCCCGGACTTCTCGTACCGGTACACCGACCCGAACTCGAAGAGGCGGATCGGCAGCTCGCGGTAGGAGCGGCCCCGGCTCGAGAAGATGAGGTTGTGCATCGGGCAGTTCATCGCCTTGAGGCGGTAGCGGCCGTGGTCGCCGACGTCCTCGAGGTCCAGCGGCGGGAACATCGTGTCGCCGTAGTACGGCAGGTGGCCCGACGTGTAGAACAGCTCTTCCTTGGTGATGTGCGGCGTGCCGACGTAGGAGAAGCCCTCCTCGATGTGCCGCTGGCGGACGTAGTCCTCCATCACCCGCTTGATCACGCCGCCCTTGGGGTGGAACAGCGGCAGGCCCGACCCGACCTCGTCGTGGAACGAGAACAGGTCCATCTCGGAGCCGATGCGGCGGTGGTCGCGGCGCTCGGCCTCGGCCAGGCGCTCGAGGTACGCCTTGAGCTCGTCCTTGCTGGGCCAGGCGGTGCCGTAGACGCGCTGCAGCATCGGGTTCTTCTCGCTGCCCCGCCAGTACGCGGCCGCGTTGCGCATGAGCTGCACGCCGTTGCCGATGAGCCTCGTGCTGGGCAGGTGCGGGCCGCGGCACAGGTCCTTCCAGACCACGGTCTCGCTCTCGCGGCCGGCGCCGCGGACGTTGTCGTAGATCGTCAGCTCGCCGCCGCCGACCTCGACCGACGACCCGTCCTCGTCCGACGAGCCGCCCTTGAGGCCGATGAGCTCGAGCTTGTAGGGCTCGTCGGCCAGCTCGGCGCGCGCCTCGTCCTCCGTGACGACGCGACGGCGGAAGGTCTGGCCCTCCTTGATGATGCGCGCCATCGTCTTGTCGAGGGCCTTGAGGTCCTCGGGGGTGAACGGCGTGGCCACGTCGAAGTCGTAGTAGAACCCGTCGGTCACGGGCGGGCCGATGCCGAGCTTCGCGTCCGGGTTCACCTGCTGCACGGCCTGGGCCAGCACGTGCGCGGCGCTGTGGCGCAGCACGGCGAGCCCGTCGGGCGAGCCGATCGTCACCGGCTCGACGACGGTGCCGGGCGCCAGCTCGCGCGAGAGGTCCAGCAGCTCGCCGCCGACGCGCATCACGACGACGTCCTTGCGGCCCGCGAAGAGGTCCGTGCCCGTCGTCGGCGTCTGCACCGTCACCGTGTCCTGGATCTTGTCCTGCGCGGCGTCGTCGGGGTTCGGTGGCATCGGCGAGGCGACGTCGGACACGTGCTGCTCCTTGCGGGTCGTGGGCGCTGCGGACGGGCACGGGCAGCACCTGGGCGGGACCGCCCGGGGCTAGGCGCCGGGCACGGTCGTGGGGCGCCACCATCGGTGACGCCCCACGATCGTACTCATCCGCGGGCCTCCGGCCCGCGCCACGCGCCGTCGGGCCCGCGCAGACGCCCCGGTCAGACGCCGGGGCGGGCGGCGGGGCCGTCGTCGTTGCGCTTCTTGGCCTCCGCGGCCGCCTTGTCGACGTAGCCGTCGACGTTGTCCGGCGTCCGCTTCTTCACCTCGGCCGCCGCCTTGTCGATGTTCTCGTCGGTGGCGAGGTCCTTGATCTTCTCCTTGGCCTTGTCGAACAGGCCACCCAGGCCCGAGCTCTCGCTCATGCTGCTCCCCCTCCGGCGCCGGCCGGCCCGGTGCCGTCCGGCCGTCGTCCAGACCACCACGGTCGTCGCGCACGCGCGACCCGGGCGGGCCGTCGTCCGAGCATCGTCGTGGGAGCACCGTCGCCCGAGGGATCTTTGTGAAGGACTTCACAAGAATCGTCGGTGCAGGTCAGGCGATGTGGTCATACCATAGAGACAGCGCCAGACCCGGCGCAGTCCAGACCGGCCGCGAACCACGCGACCCGGCACCCGGAGGGGACCATGACCACCACCCGCACCACCCAGCGACCGGTTCGCATCGTCGGCCTCGTCGCGCTGATCGCCGGCATCCTGATGATCGGTGCCGGAGCCGCCACGTGGGCCACCGTGAGCACGCAGCTCGCCGCCCAGGACATCACCGTCTCCGAGGACGCCGCGTTCCTCGGCGGAGCGACGGTGGACGGCCCGCTCACGGCGTACGCCCAGGCGCAGGTCATCGACAAGCACGCGCTCGAGGCCACGGGCGGCCAGACCTACGCCCAGCTCGAGCAGGACGACCCGCTGCGCGCCACCGCGATGAACGCCTCGTTCCTGCGGGCCTCGCTGTTCACGTCGGTCGTGGCCTACGGCGTGAGCGCCCTGGTGATGGGCCTCGGCGTCCTCTTCGGCCTCATGGGCTGGTCGCTGCGCCGCCTCGCCGCGGAGCCGGCCGTCGCCACCGCGACCGTCCCCGCCGCCACCGCCAGCCCGGCGCGCGGCCGGCTCAACCCGGCCGTCTGACCCGGCCGTCTGACCCGGCCGTCTGACCCGGCCGACCTCGCCGCCCGCGGCGACACCCCACGGCCCGCCCTCCCGACCCCGGGACGGCGGGCCGTGGCGCGTCGGCGTCACCCGCACCGTCGTGGGCCACGCCGTCGTGCGCCACCATGGACCGGTGCCCGTCGTCCCGCCGCCCGACTCCCCCGACTACCCGAGTGCCGCGCGCACCGCGCCGACGCTGGCGGCGCTCGACGCGCACCTCGTGGAGTGCCGGGCCTGCCCGCGCCTCGTCGCCTGGCGCGAGGAGGTCGCCCGCGAACGGCGCGCCGCGTTCCGCGACGAGCACTACTGGGGGCGCCCCGTCCCGGGCTTCGGCGACCCCGCCGCCCGCGTCGTGGTCGTGGGGCTCGCCCCCGCGGCGCACGGCGCGAACCGCACGGGCCGCATGTTCACCGGCGACCGCAGCGGCGACTTCCTGTTCGCCGCCATGCACCGCATTGGGTTCGCCAACCAGGCCACGTCGGTCGCGGCCGACGACGGCCTCGAGCTGCGCGACATCCGCGTCACCGCCCCCGTCCGCTGCGCGCCGCCGGAGAACAGGCCGACCCCCGAGGAGCGGCGCCGCTGCGCGCCGTACCTGGCGCGAGAACTGGAGCTCGTGGGCTCCGGCGTGCGCGTCGCCGTGGCGCTCGGCGGCATCGGCTGGCAGGCGCTGCTCACGACGCTCGCGGAGCAGGGCTGGGACGTGCCGCGACCCCGGCCGCGGTTCGCCCACGGCGCCGAGGTGACGCTCGGACGCAGCGCGGACGGCACCGCGGCGCCGGGCGCGGGTCCCACCCTCACCGTGCTGGGCTGCTTCCACGTCTCGCAGCAGAACACGTTCACCGGTCGCCTCACGCCGGACATGCTGGACCGCGTGCTGCGTCGTGCCCGCGAGCTCGCGGACGCCTGAGCGGCGACCAGTTCGTGCGGAGGTCGTGCGGGAGGCGTGCGAGCGGTCGGGGCGCGCGAGAAGACGGGGCTCGTGTCCGGGGCTCCGGCTAGGGTCGCGGCGTGACCGTGACCATCCTGACCGGGCCGCCCGGCGCGGGGAAGACGACCGTGGCCGCGCTGCTCGGCGGCGCGACGGACCGCCCCGCCGTGACCCTCACCACCGACACGTTCTACCGGTCGATCACCACCGGGTTCGTGCCGCCGTACCTCGCGGGTTCGCAGCACCAGAACGAGGTCGTGGCCGAGGCTGTCGTCGCGGCGACGACGGCCTATGCCCGGGGCGGCTACGACGTCGTGCTCGACGGCGTCGTCGGCCCGTGGTTCCTGCCCCCGTTCCGGACCGCGGCCGCGCGGGAGGGCTGGGACCTCGCGTACGTCGTCCTACGGCCGGACCTCGACGCCACGCTCGCGCGCGCCACCGGCCGCGCGGACGCCGAGCTGCGCGACCCGGCCGCCGTACGGAGCATGCACGCCGCGTTCGCCGACCTCGGCGACCTCGAGCCGCACGCCCGCGACACGACCCACGAGGAGCCCGCGCTCACGGCCGCGGCGGTGCGCGCGGCCCTGGACGACGGCGCGTACCGGCTCGCGCCCGACGCGACGCCCGACGAGACGCCCGACGACCGTGTCGACCCGCCGCTGCGGGCGGACGAGGCCACCACGCTGCGGGCGTACCTGGGTTACCACCGCGACACGCTGCGGCGGAAGACCGCCGGGCTCACCGCCGCACAGCTGCGTACGCCGCTGCCGCCCAGCACGATGACGCTCGGCGGGCTGCTCAAGCACCTCGCGTACGTGGAGTCCAACTGGTTCGTCGAGGTGTTCGACGGCGCGCCGGCCATGCCCCCGTTCGACACCGCCGACTGGGACGCCGACCGCGACTGGGAGTGGCACAGCGCGGCGGACGACTCGCCGCAGGACCTGCGCGGGCTGTTCGACGCCGCCGTCGCGGCGGCCGACCGGTCGATCGACGCGGCGCTCGCGACCTCCGGGCTGGAAGGCACGTCGACCCGCGAGTCGAGGCGGCCCGGCGAGGGCCCGTTCAGCCTGCGCTGGATCCTCGTGCACATGATCGAGGAGTACGCGCGGCACAACGGTCACGCCGATCTGCTGCGCGAGGCGCTGGACGGCACGACCGGCGAGTGACCCGCCCCACCCGCCGGGTCAGGCGGGCGCGGAGCGGGCCCGCTCCCGGGCCTCGCGGCGCGGCCGCAGCAGGAACTGCTCGGTCGTGTACCCCACGACGACCGCGACGATCACGACCGGCGCCATCCCCGACGCACCCGACCCCAGCAGCATGACCACCAGCACCGTCGAGGAGACGGGGAACGGCAGGGTCGCCGCCGTGGCCGCGCCCATGCCGGCCGCCAGGGCCGGGACCGCGCCGTACCCGGGCAGGTCGGCGGCGAGCACCCCGGCGGCGGCCCCCAGCAGGACCGCGGGGAAAATCGGGCCGCCGCGCAGGGTGCCGAGGGACACGGCGTAGGCGACGCCCTTGAGCACGAGGAGCGCCACCAGCGCCCCCGCCCCCCAGGCCGCCGGGTCGGCCGCGAGCGTCGGGAGCAGCGCCTGCCCGGAGAGCGCGACCTCCTCGGGCGAGCGACCGGTGGCCAGCGCGTAGGCCGCCGCGCACACGGCGACCACGAGCGCCCCGAGGACGGCCGCGGGGAACGGGCGGGACGCCGCCCGCCTTGCGACCCCTTCGCCCAGGCGGTGCACGAGCCGCACGACGACGGCGACGAGCACGGCGACGGGCAGGGTCCACAGCACGTCGCCGACGTCGGGCCGGGCGGGGGCGTCGACGTCGGGCAGCGTCAGCGACGCGATCTCGAGGCCCGTCCACGTGCCCATGCCGGTGAACACGAGGGCGCCCACCCCGGAGGCCGCCAGGGAGGGGAGCACGACGGCCGCGAGCCGCGCGCCGGCCAGCCCGGTCAGCGCCGAGGCCTCGACGACGAAGACCGCCCCGACCACGGGGCTGCCGAAGATCGCCGACAGGGCCGCGGCGGAACCCGCCACCGCGATGACCTGGCGCGCCGGGTCGCCGAGCTTGTCGTCCCACGGCCGCACCAGGACCAGGGCCAGCGCGGCGCCGATCGCCAGCAGCGGCGCCTCGGGGCCGAGGGCGACGCCGAGCGGGAGACCCGCGAGCGCCGCCAGGAGCACCCCGGGGACGTGGGACGCGGGCACGGGCCCCAGGCTCAGGCCGTCGACGGGCACGTGCCCGCCGTGCCCCGGCAGAGACCGGACCGCGACCCCGACCGCGACGCCGGCGACGGCCAGCCACGGCAGGGGCCACCACCAGGGCGGTCCGTCGAAGCCCCACGCCTCCGGGAGCGTCTCCCACACCAGGTGGGTCAGCTCGTGCAGGACGGCGAGGAACAGGAAGGCCGCCACCGACACGGGGATGCCGAGCAGCGCGCAGACGCCGAGGAACCGCGCCCACGGACGACGCGTGGTCGGGTTCTCGACGTTGGCGTCGGCGGCGGTCACGGTTGCTCCTCGAGGTGCGCGGGTCGCGGGCGACGGCGCTCGCTCAACCGAGCAGCTTGGCCTTGGCCGCGGCGAACTCGGCGTCGGACAGGATCCCCGCGGCCTTGAGGTCGCCCAGCTGCTTGAGCTTCGCGATGAGGTCGTCCTCCGCGGGCGCGGCGGGCGCCGCGGCGACCTGCGCCTGCTGCTGGGCGTAAGCCTGCTGCTGGGCGTACGCCTGCTCCTGCGCCTGCTGCGCCTGGTACTGCTGGGACTCGTACTGCTGCTGCTCGCGTGAGGCGGCCCGGCGGTTCATCGCCCTGCTGGTCGCGTTCGCGGTCCCGGTGATCACGGCCGTGCGGGCCATCGTGCCGATCAGCCCGGGCCGGCCCATCCGTCGCAGAGGGGGCATGTCAGTTCTCCTTCTCGATCTCGTCGGTGAGCGCGTCGATCGCCTCGGCCGGCACGCGCGTCCAGTCGAGCACCTGCCCGCCGGCGCCGCGCACGGCGGCGCCGAGGCCGCGTGCCCACGCGTGCTCGAACACGAGCATCCCGACCGCGGAACCGGGGGCGAGCTCGTCGGCGATGTCGTCGACGTCCTCGGCGGCGAGCAGCCCGGCAGGCTCTCCCACGATGCGCGCCAGCTCCTCGGCGCCGCTCTCGCTCGCCTCGAGCCACTCGACCGAGCCGTCGTCGCCCTTGCGCACGACCAGCGCGTCGAGCACGTCGATCGTGCCGGCGTCGACGAGACGCCCCAGCTCCGCGAGGATCTCGCCCTTGAAGTCGCTCCGGGGGAACTCGATGAGCACGAGCTCCACGGGTCCGGTGGGTCGCATGTCCTGCCTCTCGATCGGCGTGTCGGCGAGGGTGCGGGACTCGCCGACGCCGCCACCCGTGCCCGTCCTGCGGACACTGTGGCACCGCTGCGGACGGTCCGCATGCCGGGCGGCACAAGTCACCCCGCGTCACCTTCCCGTGGCCGAAGTCGCAGGTCATCCGACCCGGCGGGCCGGATCGCGGCGACCGTCAGGCCGTGCCCGCGCCGCACGACCCCCGCACCGTGAGCCGCGGCAGCAGCGCGACGTGCCGGGGCGACCCCTGCACCCCGGGCACCTCGCCGCCCTCGTCCCCCACGATCCGCCCGACGAGCACGCGCAGCGCCTCCCGGCCCAGCTCGCGACGGGGCGGCGTGACCGTCGTGAGCGGCACGACGGCGAGCTCGGCGTTCTCGTCGTCGTACGCCACCACCGCCAGGTCCTCGGGCACGCGCACGCCGCGGTCCAGGGCCGCCTCGACCAGGCGGGCGGCGTGGTCGTCGGTGTGCACGAGGACCGCGCGCGTGCCCGTCTCGCGGCATCGGTCGAGGAACGCGGACAGCTCGCGCCCGAGACCGGCCGGGTCCCCCTCTCCCTTGGGCAGCGACACGTCCGGGCCGGGCTCGACGCCGAGGCGGACGACCGCCGTCGCGAACCCCTCGCGCACGTGCGGGGCCGTCGGCGTCCGGTCGTAGACCGCCAGGCCGATCCGGCGGTGCCCGAGCCCGGCGAGGTGCTCCACCGCGAGCACGGCCCCGTGGGCGTGGTCGGACCGCACCTGGTCCAGCTCGCTCAGGGCGGTGAGGGCGTCGACGCGCCGCTCGACGACGACCACCGGCACGGGCACCGACCGCAGCCAGGCCGCGAGCTCCTCCGGCGACCGGTCCCGGGTGGTGGGGGCGACGACGATCCCCTGCACGCCCAGCCCCACCAGCCGGTCCACCTGCGCGGCCTCCACCTCGGGCCGGTAGTGCGAGACCCCGAGCACGAGGCGGACGTGCAGGCTGGGGGCCAGCGCCTCCATGCCGCGCACGAGCGGTGGGAAGTGCACCGTGGAGCTCGGCACGACGACGCCGACCAGCACGCGTGCGGCCTGCGGCTCGCGCGCCGAGCGCAGCGCCACCGCGCCGCCGTGCACGCGCGCCAGCCGCCCCGCGCGGTCGAGCTCGACGATGTCGCGGCGGATCGTCACCTCGGCGACGCCGAGCGCGGCGGCCGCCTCTGCCGAGCGCACGCTCCCCCGCAGCTCCAGCTCGCGCAACAGGTACTCGTGCCGGGCCGTGGGCAGGTGCATGGGGCCTCCGTCGTCGTCGAGCGGGTCGGTCGGGCAGCAACCTAGCGGACGATCCGGCGCCCGATGTCCGGGGATGATCGAAAATGACCGGACCTTCCGTGAGCCGTCGCGCCTGGGCGAGGATGCCGAGGTGACACCCGCCGCGACGCCGCCCCGCACCTTCAGCACGACCGACGCCACGACGGGAGGGACCACGGGTGCCCCGGCGTCCGACCCGCGCCTCGCGCCCGCGCGGCGCTGGACGCGTGACCGGTGGCTCGCGACCGCCGACGGCCTGCTCGACGCCGTCCGGCCCTACGCCTCCCCGGGCGGTGCCCTGATCGCGCTGCCCGGACCGGTCAGCGCGTCGGGCGTGTGGAGCGACGGGCTCGAGGGCTACGCGCGCACGTTCCTGCTCGCGGCGTTCCGGCTGCGCGGCGAGGACGGTCGTGACCCCGCGGGCCTGATCGAGCAGTACGCGGACGGGCTGCGGCACGGCACCGACCCGGCCGGCGACGAGCGCTGGCCGCGGGTCGACGAGCGCCGGCAGGCCGTGGTGGAGGCCGCGTCCGTGGCGATCGGGCTGTCCGAGACGCGGCCCTGGCTGTGGGACCGGCTCGACGACGGCACCCGGCAGCGCACAGTCGACTGGCTCGCGGGCGTGGTCGGGACCCGCGGGTACACGAACAACTGGCTGTGGTTCCAGAACGTGATCGAGGCGTTCCTGGCGAGCGTCGGCGGCCCGTGGGAGCAGTCCGACCTGGACCACAACGCCGAGACGGCCGAGTCCCTGTACGTGGGCGACGGCTGGTACTCCGACGGGCGCGGCCGCGGCGGGCGGCGCCAGAACTTCGACCACTACGCGGGATGGGCCTGGCACGTCTACCCGCTGCTGCACGCGCGGATCCAGGGCCGCCCGCTCGAGCGCGTGCACGCCGACCGCCTGCGCGCCTACCTCGACCAGGCCCGGCACCTGGTCGGCTCGCGCGGGGCGCCGATGCTGCAGGGCCGCTCGGTGACCTACCGGCACGCCGTGCTCGCCCCGTTCTGGGCGGGCGCGGTCGCCGACGCGACGCCGCTGTCCCCCGGCGCGACCCGCGCCCTCACGGCCGCGGTGGCCGAGCACTTCGACGCCGCGGGCTCCGTCGACGACCGCGGGCTGCTGCCGGTCGGCTGGCACCGCCGCTACGACCGCGTGCGCCAGCTCTACACCGGCGGGTCGTCGCCGTACTGGGCGAGCAAGGGGTTCCTCGGCCTGCTGCTCGGCGCCGACCACCCGGTCTGGACGGCCGCGCCCGAGCTCCCCGAGGCCTGGCAGGAGCCGCACGCCGTCGCTCTCCGGGCGCCCGGGTGGCTGGTGAGCGCCACCCCCGCCGACGGCGTCGTGCGCCTGCTCAACCACGGGTCCGACCGCGCGATCGAGCACGCGCTGACCGTCCGCGGCGACGACCCGTTCTACCGGCGCCTCGCCTACTCGGGGGTCACGTCGCCCCAGCTGGCGGCGGGCGACGTCGCCGCGCCGCTCGACTCGCACACGGCGCTCCTCGACACCCGTGGCGTGCCGTCCCACCGCGACACCGTCGAGCGCGTGCACCTGGACGACGCCGTGGCCGTGTCCCGCTCCCGGGTCTGCTGGCTCGACGTCCCCGGTCGCGGTCCCGACGGCGAGGGCCCGGACGACGGGCAGGGCGACGACGCCGGGTGGGCGGGCCTGCGGCTCGGCCCGGTGCTCACGACCGCCTCGGTGGTGCGCGGGCCGGACGAGGTGCGGCTGGCGTGGTGGACTCCCGCCGCGACCGCGACGCCCGGCCGCGCGCCGGCGCCGGGCACCACGGCCGAGGACCTCGACCGGGACGCCGCGTGGCCCGTCGACACCGGCCCCTGGCGGCTGCACGTGGGCGGCTGGCCGCTCGCCGCGGCGAAGGACGGGGCGCTGCACGTCGAGCGGAGCGCCGACCGCTCCGGCACCCTGGTCCGGGTCGTCCGCGACGACGGCACGTCCTCGCACGTGCGCGCCCTGCGCGTCGCGGTCGAGGACGGCGGCGCACCGGCCCCGTCGCCCGGCGCACCGGCCGAGACCTCGCTCGACGTCGTCGGCGCGGTGCGCCGGGCCGGGTCGGACCCGCTCGGCGCGGCGTCCGCCGTGCCCTGGCTGCGCACGTCGGCACCGGTCGCCGCGGGCGAGGTGGTCGCCGCCCTCGTCGTCCTCACGGGCAAGGACGGCGCCCGGCGCAGGCCGGCGCCCGCCGTGCGGGTGCGTCGCGGCGCCGACGGCGGCCCGCCCGCCGCCGTGGAGGTGCGCTGGCCCGACGGCCCTGTCGACGCCGTACCGACGGGCTCGGCGTCGTGACGCGGCTGCGCGCCGCCTTCGCCATGCGGCACGCCGACCTCGTGTCCGAGCTGTTCGACGACGCCGCGGTGGCCAGGCTGCGCACCGTCGCCGACGTGGCCGAGGGCGTGCTCACCCCGGACCTGCTCGCCCGGGCCGGCGAGCGCGGGCGGGGGCCGACCGGCGGAGTCCTCGGGGACGTCGACGTGCTCCTCACCGGCTGGGGCGCACCCCGGCTCGACGACGCGCTGCTGCGGCGCGCGCCCCGGCTGCGCGCCGTCGTGCACGCCGCCGGGTCGGTGAAGCCGCTCGTCACGCCCGCGCTCTGGGCGCGCGGCGTGCAGGTGTCCAGCGCCGCCGCGGCCAACGCGCGCCCGGTGGCCGAGTACACGCTGGCGACGGTGCTGCTGGCGGGCAAGCGCGTGCTCGAGGCCGCGGACGCGTTCGGGGCCCACCGCCGGTTCGACGGCTGGGACCTCCCCGACCCGCTCGGGAACCACGGCCTGACGGTCGGCGTCGTCGGCGCGTCGCGGATCGGCCGGCAGGTGATGCGGCTGCTGGAGCCGTTCGACGTCGACCTGCTGCTCCACGACCCGTGGGTCGACGCCGACGGGGCGCGCGCCCTCGGCGCCACGGCCGTGTCGCTCGACGACCTCGCGCGGGCGAGCGACGTCGTCACCGTGCACGCCCCCGACCTGCCGGAGACGTACCGCATGATCGGCGCGCGCCAGCTCGCTCTCATGCCCGACGCGGCGACGCTGGTGAACACGGCCCGGGGGCGGCTCGTCGACACCCCGGCGCTGACACGGGAGGTGGTGTCCGGCCGGCTGCGCGCCGTCCTCGACGTCACGGACCCCGAGCCGCTGCCCGCCGACCACGCCCTGTGGGACGCCCCCGGGGCGCTCCTCACGCCGCACGTCGCCGGGTCGTTGGGCAACGAGCTGCGCCGCCTCGGCGACCTCGCCGTGGGAGAGGTGGAGCTCCTCGCGGCCGGGGCACCGCTCGGGCACGAGGTGCTCCCGGAGCAGCTCGGCACCACCGCCTGACCGGGCGCGCCCGAAGGATCACCGGGCCGTCGGGTCCGGTTTTGCACGTTTCACGATCGGTTGCTCGCTCTCCTCGCACGATGGGCACGTCCACCGACGGACAACGCACCCACCGTCACGAAGGAGTGACCCATCGTGGTCGACGTCAGCCGCCGTACCGTCCTCACCTCCGCCCTCGCCGCCGGCGCGGTCGCCGCGCTCAGCGCGCGCACCGCGAGCGCCGCGCCGGCCACGGCCGCGGTCCCGCTCGTCCCCACCGGGCACGACCCGGTCGACGTGCGCTGGCTGGAGGGTGGCGCCCCCGCCGCCCTCGCCGGCGGCGCCACCTGGGGCGTGCCCTGGCCGCGCGGCGCGCTGGCCGGCGACCAGACCTTCGCCCTGGCCACCGCGGCCGGAGAGTCCGTGCCCGTGCAGACCTGGCCCACCGCGTGGTGGCCCGACGGGTCGGTGAAGTGGACCGCGCACGCGGTGAGCGAGTCCGCGCCGCGGGCCGACACCTACCGGCTCGCGCCGGGCACCCCCGCGCAGGGCGCGCACACGATCACCGTGCAGGAGAACCCGGGCCGCGTCGTGGTGGACACCGGCGTCGTGCAGGTCGAGTTCGGCCGCCAGGGCGACAAGGTCGTCCGGGCGATCCGCCGTGGGCGCGACGTGGTCGCCAAGGACGGGCGGCTCGTCGTCCAGCGGCAGGACTCCCCCGACACCGACCATGGCGCGAAGGTCGGGTTCGAGGAGTTCGCCGGAACGGTCGAGAAGGTCACCGTCGAGCAGTCCGGTCCGGTGCGCGCCGTGGTCAAGGTCGAGGGCAGGCACCGCAAGGGACGCCGCGACTGGCTGCCGTTCGTGCTGCGCTTCGCCCTGTTCGCCGGGTCGGACGGCATCCGGCTGGTGCACACGTTCTTCTTCGACGGCGACGAGGACAAGGACTTCGTCACCGGGCTCGGCGTGCGGTTCACCGTGCCGATGCGGGGCGAGCTGTACGACCGGCACGTCCGCTTCGCCGGCCCGGACGGCGGCGTGCTCGCCGAGGCGGTGCGCGGTGTCACGGGGATGCGCCGCGACCCGGGCGAGGCGGTGCGCACCGCCCAGGTCGAGGGACGGGCGCTGCCTGACCCGGCCACCTGGGACCAGCGGGTCACCACCCGCCTGAAGTGGATCCCCGCCTGGGGCGACCACAGCCTGTCGCAGCTGACCGCCCACGGGTTCGAGATCCGCAAGCGCACGGGTGCGGGGCACTCGTGGATCCGGTCCGACGCCGGCACGCGCGCGCCCGGTCTCGGCTACGTCGGCACGCCGTCCGGCGGGCTCGCCTTCGGGATGCGCGACTTCTGGCAGCTGCACCCCACGGAGCTGGAGATCACCGGCGCCGCGACGGACGAGGCCGACGCCACGGTGTGGATGTGGTCGCCGCGCGCCGAGGCGATGGACCTGCGCTTCTACCACGACGGCATGGGCCAGGACACGTACCCCGAGCAGCTCGACGCGCTCGAGATCACCTACGAGGACTACGAGCCGGGGTTCGGCACCCCCTACGGCGTCGGGCGCACCACCGAGCTGATGTTCTGGGCCCTGGCCGCCACGCCCACCGCCGCGCGGTTCGCCGAGCTCGCCGCGGCGACCGCCACCCCGCCCCTGCCCGCGAGCACACCGCAGCACCACCACTCCGCGGGCGTGTTCGGGTCCTGGTCCCCGGTCGACCGGTCCACGACGGCGAGGTCGACCATCGAGGACCGCCTCGACGCGATCCACCGCTACCACCTGGAGCAGGTGGACCAGCGCTCCTGGTACGGCTTCTGGGACTACGGCGACGTCATGCACTCCTACGACGGCGACCGGCACCAGTGGAAGTACGACGTCGGCGGCTACGCCTGGGACAACTCCGAGCTGTCGACGGACCTGTGGCTCTGGTACCACTACCTGCGCACCGGCGACGCGCAGGCCTTCCGCTTCGCCGAGGCCATGAGCCGGCACACCGGCGAGGTCGACCAGTACCACCTGGGCGAGTGGAAGGGGCTGGGCACCCGGCACGGCGTGCAGCACTGGGGCGACAGCGCCAAGCAGGTGCGCATCAGCAACGCGAACTACCGGCGCTTCGCCTACTTCCTCACGGGCGACGAGCGCTCCGGCGACCTGCTGCGCGAGCTGGTCGACTCCGACCGCACCTACCTGGTCCTCAACGCGGGCCGCAAGGTGGACGGCTCCACGGGCGAGTACGACCCCGACCCGACGGCGCTCCCGCTGAGCAAGACCACCGACTGGGGCGCCATCGCCGGGGCGTGGCTCACCGAGTGGGAGCGCGGGGGCGACCCGCGGGCCCGGGAGCGGCTGCTGGCGAGCGCGCGGTCGATCGCCGCGCTGCCCAACGCGTGGGTGCAGGCCGGCTCCACCTACGACCTGGAGACGGCGACGTTCAGCTCGGGCCCGGAGAAGGCGGTGGAGGTCGGCAGCCTCAGCTCCGTGTTCGGCCTGATCGAGGTCATGACGGAGCTGCTGGACCTGGTGGACGAGCCGGAGGTCGAGGCCCGCTGGGTGGAGTTCTGCCGCCTGTACAACAGCTCCAAGGCCGAGCAGAAGGAGGCGACCGGCTCGGACTGGGGCAGCCTCAACCTCAAGCAGTCGTACTCCCGCGCCACCGCGTACGCCGCCGTGCGGCTCGACGACGACGCGCTCGCCGCCCGCGCCTGGAAGGAGCTCGCGACCGGGCACGCCGGCTACCCCGACGACATGGACTGGGGCACGCACCGGGTGGAGCCGCCGGCCGTGCTCCGCGCGGTCGACGAGGCCGGCTTCTCGTCCAACGCGTCGGCGCAGTACGGGCTCGCGGCGATCCAGTGCCTCGCCCTCGTCGGGGAGAAGCTGTCGTGAGCGCCGCACCGCGTGGACGCCGCACCGCGGCGCTCCTGCTCGCCGCGGCCGCCGTCGTCACGGGAGGCCCGGCCGCCTCGGCGAGTCCGGCGGCCGACGCCGGGCGGCCGGGCCTCGGCGGCCCCCGGCCCGACGCCGCGCTGCTCGAGGCGTGCACCGGCACCGCCCCGGTCGTGTGCACCTACCCGGACCTGCCGCCCGGCCACTACGACGTCACCGTGATGCTGGGCGACCGGCACGGCCCGGCCGGCACCGAGGTGCAGGCCGAGGCCCGGCGCCTCATGGTCCCCGCCGTCGACACTGCCGACGGCGAGCTGGCCCGGCGCACGTTCACGGTCAACGTGCGCGACCCCGAGAGCCAGCAGAACCAGCCCGCCGGCGAGGGCACCCCGGGCCTGACGCTCACGTTCACCGGCGACGCGCCGCACGTCGCCGGGATCGGGATCCGGCCCGCCGACGTCCGCACCCCGCGACTCGCCCTGCTCGGCGACTCCACCGTCACCGACCAGGGCGGTGCGCCCTACACCGGGTGGGGCCAACGCCTGCCCGCGCACCTCCGGCTCGGGGTGAGCGTCGTCAACCACTCCGGCTCCGGCGAGAGCACGGTCTCCGTGCTCGCCAAGCCGGAGATGTTCGACGCCCTGGTGCCCCAGCTGCGGCCCGGCGACGTCGCGCTCGTGCAGCTCGCGCACAACGACAAGACCACGACCGCCGAGCAGTACCGCGCCAACCTGACCGAGATCGTCACCCGGGTGCGGGCCACGGGAGCGACTCCCGTGCTCGTCACCCCGATCGTCCGGCTCCGGTTCGACGGCGACCAGCTCGACTCCGCCGGCCTCATCGAGACCGCCGCGGGCAGCCTCCCGCAGCACGTCCGTGACGTCGCCGCCGACCTCGACGTCGACCTCGTCGACCTCACCGCGCTGAGCGAGGAGCTGGTCGAGGGGCTCGGACCCGTCGACGCCCAGCCGATCTACCTGGTCCGGGAGAACGGCGACCGCACCCACACCTCGTGGTACGGCGCCGGCGTCTACGCCGACCTCGTGGCGGGCGAGCTGCGTCGGCTGGGGCTGGTGCCGGAGCGGTACTGGCGCTGAGCCCTCGTGCCCACGTGGCTCAGATCCGCCCGCGCACCGGCGTGGTCGCGGCGTCCGTGCCGTCCTCGGGCATGACCATCTCGGCGCGCACGCCGAGCAGCCGCACCTCGCGGCCGGGCTCCAGCCCGGCCGCGAGGTCGAGCACCGCGGCGGTCACCTCCTGCAGGGAGCGCGTCGGCGCCGGCAGCTTCCGCGACAGCGTCCTGGTGAAGAACGGCGCGTAGCGCACCTTCAGCCCCACCCGGAAGACGGCCCGCCCCTCGGCCTCGGTGTCGGCGTGCGCCTGCGCCGCCAGCTCCCGCAGCGCCGCAGCGACCTGCTCGGGCGTCGTTAGGTTGCGCTGGTACGTCGTCTCGCGGCTGTGCCCCCGGGCCACCCACGGGGTGTCGTCGACGACGGCGGAGCCCTGCCCACGGCCCAGCTCCCCGTACCAGGCGCCCAGGCGCGGCCCGAGCTCGCCGACCAGGACGGCCTCGTCCGCGGCGGCGAGCCGCGCGACCGTGTCGATACCGTGCGCCGCGAGCCGCTTCGACACCTTCGCTCCCACGCCCCACAGGTCGACGGTCGGTCGCTCCCCCATCACCTCGAACCAGTTCTCGGCGGTGAGCCGGTACACGCCCGCCGGCTTGCCGAACCCGGTCGCGATCTTCGCGCGGACCTTGGTGTCGCCGATACCCACCGAGCAGTGCAGCGAGGTCGCGTCGAGCACCGCCCGCTGCACGAGCCGGGCGAACCCCTCCGGGTCCTCGCCGTCGTACCCGAGGAACGCCTCGTCCCAGCCGAGGACCTCCACCACCGTGCCCAGCCCGCGCAGCGTCTCCATCACGTGGGCGGAGGCCTCCTCGTACACCGGGCGGTCCACCGGCAGGAGGACGGCGTCCGGCACCTTGCGGGCCGCCGCACGCAGCGGCATCCCCGACCGGACGCCGAACGCCCGCGCCTCGTACGACGCGGTGGAGACCACCGCGCGCTCCGTCGGGTCGCCGCGCCCGCCGACGATCACCGGCCTCCCCGCGACCTCCGGACGCCGCAGGATCTCGACCGCGGCCAGGAACTGGTCGAGGTCGACGTGCAACACCCAGCGGAAGCTGCGCGGGCCCATGCCCCGAGTCTGCGTCACCGCCCTGCGGGTGACGAGCGGGCGAAAACCGGGGCCCCCGCGCATTCGGCGCCCCGACGACGCCTCTCTCCCAGGGCGACCACCCCCGGGTCGCACCACCCCCCTGGAAGAGAGCACCACCATGTCCGTCTCCACCCCGACCCACCGCCCGACCCACCGCCCGACCGCCGGCGTCCCCGCCCCCGGCACCCCCGCCGACCCGGCCGCGCGCCGCCTCCCGAACGCGCTCGCCGAGCAGGTGGCGCTGCGGCTCGACGTCGCCGTCACCGCCCTCGCCCGGTTCCTCACCCGGTGGTCCGTCCCTGCGCTGCGCGTCGCGCTCGGGCTCGTGTTCCTCGGCTTCGGCGTCCTGAAGTTCTTCCCCGGCGCCAGCCCCGCCGAGCAGATCGCGGGCCGCACCGTCGAGACGCTCACCCTCGGGCTCGTCCCCGCCGCGACCGCCGTCGTCCTGGTCGCGGTCATGGAGACCTTCATCGGCCTCACCCTGGTCAGCGGGCGACTGCTGCGCGTGGGCCTGGTCGTCCTCGCCGTCGCCATGGTCGGGATCCTGTCGCCCGTCGCACTGTTCGGCGACGAGCTGTTCGGGCACGGCATGACCCTGCTCGGGCAGTACGTGCTCAAGGACGTCGTCCTCGTGGCCGGTGCGGCCGTCGTCGCCTCGTGCGCACTCGGGGCCCGCCTGCGGCTCGAGGCGTGAGCGGACCGCCGCACCCGCCCCGCGTCATCGTCGGAGGGCCGCCGACCACCGGTCAGCGGCCCTCCGGCACACCGTCCTGCGACGCCCGGCCGACCCCGCGCCGCCGGTCGTCCGCGCGGCGGTGCGCGTCGATCGTCGGCCCGTGCCGCTCGCCCCACCCCGCCAACGCCGCCAGCGGCACCAGGAGCGACGCACCCAGCCCCGTCATCGCGTACTCGACGCGCGGGGGCACCTCCGGGTAGACGGTCCGCGCGACCAGCCCGTCCCGCTCGAGGCGCCGGAGCGTCACCGCGAGCAGCCGGTGGGAGATGCCCTCGACCCTGCCGAGCAGCGTCGTGAACCGCACGGGCCCGTCGCCGAGCTCGGCCAGCACCGTCAGCGACCACTTGTCACCCACGCGGTGGAAGAGCTCCCGGACCCTGCGCCGGTCGTCCTCGCCCGCGCACGCCGAGCCCGCCGCACCGTCCCAGGTCCCCGCGCCGTCCCAGATCTCCGCGCCGTCCCCGATCTCCGTGCTCGCCATGCTCGCTCCGTCCCGATCCGCACCCCGGGGTGCGTGACGCACTTCATGGTGCGGGTGGCCGACCGGGCATAGGGCACCGGTCACCGGAGGTTCCCGCCATCGACCACAACACGTCGGGGCGACCGAGATCGTCCCGACCCGACGGAAGGCGCACCATGACGACGATCGCGATCATCACCGGCAGCACCCGACCCGGCCGCTACAGCGAGCGCGTCGCGCGCTGGGTGCTCGACGTCGCGGGACGGCGCGACGACGCCCGCTTCGAGCTGGTCGACCTCGCCGAGCAGGACCTGCCCCACCTCGACGAGCCGGTCCCCGCCTCGGGCGGGCAGTACGCCGGCGAGCACACCCGGCGGTGGGCGGCGACCGTCGCCCCGTTCGACGGCTTCGTGTTCGTGACCCCCGAGTACAACCACTCGGTGCCAGGGGTCCTCAAGAACGCCCTCGACTACCTGTACGCCGAGTGGAACGACAAGGCGGCGGGGTTCGTCGGCTACGGCGTCCTCGGGGGCGCGCGGGCCGTGGAGCACCTGCGCCTGGTCGCGGCCGAGCTGCAGCTCGCGACGGTCCGCACGCAGGTGGCGCTGTCGTTCCACCACGACTTCCGCGAGTACCGCGAGCTCGACCCGGAGCCCCGGCAGCGCGCCGCGCTCGACGAGCTCCTGGACCAGGTGGTGGCCTGGTCGGACGCCCTCGCGCCGCTCCGCGCGGCGCGGGCGGCGGCCGCCGCGGCCTGACCGACCCGTCGGGGAGGACGCGGCGCGGTCGACGTGGACCGCACCGCGTCCGGATCGTGAGAATTCTCGGGAGCAGCCTGGCGTTCTGCGAAACGGCTGCTATACCTCCGCCCCAGGTCAAGAGCCCCAGCGCGAAGCCCCGGCTGGCTGGGCAGCAACCCCACGTCACGGCGGGGTGCTCCGGAGGATGACCAGGCCGCCGGCCGGCCCGTCCGCGGGCCGAGACGCCGCGCGGCAAGCGTGATCGACGGACTTGCGAGGTACACCCGATGACCGAACCCACCCGCCCCTCCGCCGCCTCCGTGGTGGTGGTCTCCGGCAACCCGCGCGAAGGCTCGCGCACCCTGGCCGCGGCCGAGGCCGCCGGGCGCCGCGTCGCCGAGCTGCTCGGCACCACGGACGTGGCGACGATCGAGCTCGCGGCGTTCGCGGGCGAGATCCTCACGGCCGCGCACCCGGCCGCCGACGAGGCGAAGGACCGCCTGGCGCGCGCCACGGTCGCCGTCGTCGCGACCCCCGTCTACAAGGCCTCCTACACGGGTCTGCTCAAGTCGTTCCTCGACCTCTACGGGCCGGACGGCCTGGCGGGCGTCGTGGTCGTGCCGCTCGTCGTGTCCGGCAACCCGGCGCACGCGCTCGCCGGCGAGGCGCACCTGCGGCCCGTCCTCGTGGAGCTGGGTGCCGTCGTGCCCACCCGCACCCTGACCCTCACCGAGGCGCAGCTGCCCGACCTCGGCGAGTCGCTCGACCCCTGGTTCGCCCGCTGGGCGACGCCGCTGCGGCGCGCCGCCGGCGTACCCGCCGCGCCGGCCGCCACCGCCACGACCACCACCACGACGGACGCCACCGCCGCCGAGCTGACGGGAGCCGCCCTGTGACCACGGAGCACACCCACGCGCACACCGACCTGTCCGCCCTGTCCGAGATCGAGGAGCTCCTGGCCCAGCAGGACGAGCCCCAGCTGTCCCCCGACGAGTTCAAGACGGTCTTCCGCCAGCACCCGGCAGGCGTCGCCGTCGTCGCGCTCGCGCACGAGGGCCGCCCCGTCGGGTTCACCGCCACGTCCGTGATCTCCGTGTCGGCCGCGCCGCCGCTGCTGGCGTTCTCGCTGGCGTCCACCTCCTCGTCGTGGCCCGCCGTCTCGGAGGCCAGCACGCTCGCGATCAGCTTCCTCGCCGACCACCAGGACCACCTCTCCGCCCGGTTCGCGACGAGCGGCATCGACCGCTTCGCGGACGGCGGCTGGACGGCCCTGCCCTCGGGCGAGCCCGTGATCGACGGGGCGGTCTCGTGGGTGCGGGCCCGGGTGGTGCAGCGGACGCCGGTCGGCGACAGCTACCTGGTGTCCCTGCGCGCGCTGCAGTCCGGGTCGGACGACGCCTCGCCGCTCGTCTACCTCGACCGGACCTACCACCGGCTCGGCGACGAGTCCCAGATCTGAGAGGCGGCCCCCGCACCATGACCACCCTGACCTCTCCCTTCCTCGTGGGGCTCGACGTCGACGGCGCGGGCGCGCACCCCGCGGCCGTCACGAGCACCGGGATCGCCGTGACCGAGCTCGTCTCCGCCGCACGGCTCGCCCGCACGGTGCGCCGCGCCGAGCACGCCGGCGTCACCTTCGCCACGTTCGCCGACGCCCTGCTGCCCGCGGTCGCGGGGTCGCCGTCCTCCGCGCGGCTCGACGCCGTCACGCGCGCGGCGTTCGTGTCCCGCACCACCACGGCGATCGGCCTGGTGCCCCAGGTGCCGACCACCTATCCGGAGCCGTTCCACGTGGCGGCCCAGCTCGCGTCCCTCGACATCGCGGCCTCCGGCCGGGGCGGCTGGCTCGCCGGCACGACCCGCACCCCGGAGACAGCGGCCGCCTACGGCCGCGACGACGTCGCCGACCTCGCCCGCGAGGCCCGCGACGTCGTGCAGGTCGTGCGCGACCTGTGGGACTCGTGGGAGGACGACGCCGTGATCCGCGACGTCGCCACGGGCCGCTACGTGGACCGCGACCGGCTGCACCACGTCGACTTCGTCGGCGAGAGCTTCGCCGTCAAGGGCCCGCTCATCACGCCGCGCCCGCCCCAGGGTCAGCTCGTGGTGCTCGCGGCGGCCGCCGACGTCGCGCCCTCGGTGCGCGCCGAGCCCCTGGTCGACGTCGCGCTCGTCGGCGGCACCGACGTCGCCACCGCCCGCGCGGCGGCACGCGCCGCGACGGCCGCGGGGACCGGCGGGCCCGACGGCGCCGCCCGGGCGGTGCTCGACCTGGAGGTGGTGCTCGACGCCGGCGGCCGCACCGCGACCGCCCGGCTCGCCGAGCTCGACGCCGCCACACCCTCGGGAGCGCGCACCGGCTGGGGCACGGGCGCGCTGCGGTACACCGGCGACGGCCCGGGCCTCGCCGGCCTCCTCGCCGAGCTCGCCGCGTCGGGCGACGTCGCCGGCGTGCGGCTGCTGCCCGCCGTCCTCGACGCCGACCTGCCGGTGCTCTCGGGCGACGTGCTGCCCGCGCTGCGCGCCGCCCGGCTCACCGCGGCGCCCCGCGCGGGCACCACCCTGCGGGAGACGCTCGGGCTGCCGCGCCCCGCGAACCGCTACGAGACCCGACCCGACGCCGGCACCCGGGCGCGGCACGCCGCCCCGACCGCCGCCCCGACCGCCGTCGCGACCGCCTGAGGAACTCCGATGACCACACCGACGACACCGCACGCCCCCGACGCGCCGATCACCCGCCCCCGCGCGCAGGTGCACTTCGGCGTCTTCTTCCAGGGTGTCAACCACACCACCATCTGGTCCGACCCGGAGTCCGGGTCGCAGACGGACTTCGCCTCCTTCGAGCGCGTGGTCCGCACCGCCGAGCGCGGGCTGTTCGACGCGTTCTTCCTCGGCGAGGGCCTGCGCCTGCGCGAGACCCGCGGCCGGATCCACGACCTGGACGTCGTGGGCCGCCCCGACGCGATCACCCAGCTCGCCGCGCTGGCGGCGATCACCGAGCGCATCGGCCTCGTCGCCACCCAGAACACGACGTATCACGACCCTGCCGACCTGGCCCGGCGCCTCGCGAGCCTCGACGTCCTGTCCGGCGGGCGGGCGGCGTGGAACGTCGTGACGACGGACAACGCGTGGACCGGCGAGAACTTCCGCCGCGGCGGCTACCTCGACCACGCCGACCGCTACGAGCGGGCCGCCGCCGTGCTGGCCGTCGCCCGCGGGGTCTGGGACGCGTTCCCGGACGGCCCCGACGGCGACGTGGCGCGGGTGAACGTGCCGGGCGCCGACCTGCGCACCCCCCGCGACCTGGTGCTCGACGTCACCACGCCCCGCAGCCCGCAGGGCCACCCGGTGATCTTCCAGGCGGGCGACTCGCCCCAGGGGCGCGACTTCGCCGCCGCGCACGCCGACGTCATCTTCTCCCGGCACGGCGCGGTGCTCGCCGACGCGCTGGAGTTCGCGGCCGACGTGCGCCGCCGCGTCGTCGCCGCCGGACGGCCGGAGGACGACGTGAAGATCTTCCCGGGCACCGCGATCGTCGTCGGCGACACCCCGGCCGAGGCCGAGGAGAAGGCGCGCTGGGTGCGGCACGCCCAGGTCACGCCCGCCACCGCGCTGTCGATCGTCGGCAACATCTGGGGCGAGGACCTCTCGTCGTACGACCCGGACGGCCCCCTGCCCGCGCACGACCCGGTGGTCGAGGAGCTGGGCGGCGAGCGCGGCTCCGCGACCACGGGGGCGCGCACGCACGAGGTCGCCCGGCAGTGGCGCGCCCTCGCCGAGGCGGAGCACCTGTCGATCCGCGAGCTGGTGATCCGCAACGCGGGCGAGCGCGGCTTCACCGGCACCCCCGGCGCCGTCGCGGACGAGCTGACCCGCTGGGTGCGCACCGGCGCCGTCGACGGGTTCAACCTCAGCCCGTGGATCGTGCCGTCCGGGCTGGACGACGTCGTCGAGAAGGTGGTGCCCGCACTGCAGGAGCGCGGGGCCTACCCCACCGCGTACGAGGGCGTCACGCTGCGCGAGCACCTCGGGCTGCGCGAACCGCTCACCCGGCGAGCCCGGAGCCGGTCCGCGACCGTCGACGCCGACAGCGAACCGACGCTCGTTCCCACGCCCTGAGCACGTACTCTGCGACGGCAGACCAGGAGGCGACATGACCACGACCACCACGCCGGACGCTCCCGCCGGCACGCTCGGCACCGCGTCCGAGGCCGTCCTCGACAACCCGCGCTGGTCGTCGCTCACCGGGGCGCACGCGCACCTGGCGGAGGGCAACGAGCTGGTGCTGCGCTACCCCGCCGACGTGTCCCCGTTCGCCGCGGTCCGGTCGTGGGACGACCCGGACGTCTGGGACGCGATCGTGGACGTCGCCGGCCACGGCGCGGAGTTCCCGGGGCCGCCGGCGGACGTGGCACTGCCCGCGGGGTGGGAGCGGGCCTCGCTCCACGAGGGCGTCCAGCTCGTCGAGACGGACCGGCTGACCACCCGCCCGGACGACGAGGCGCTCGTGCTCGGCGCCGACGACGTGCCCGACATGCTCGCCCTCGTCGAGCGCTCGCGGCCGGGCCCGTTCCTGCCGCGCACGTACCTCATGGGCCGCTACGTCGGGTTCCGGCGCGACGGACGCCTGGTCGCGATGGCCGGCGAGCGGCTGCAGCCGGAGGGCTGGACCGAGATCAGCGCCGTGACGACCGATCCCGACCACCGCGGCCAGGGCCTGGCCACCCGCCTCGTGCTCGACGTCGCGCACCACGTCCGCGAGCGCGGCGCCCGGCCCATGCTGCACGCGGCGGGGAACAACGCGAACGCGATCCGGCTCTACGAGAACCTCGGGTTCCGGCTGCGCGCCCGCACCGCGTTCGGCGCGATCCGCACGCCGCTCGCCTAGGGCGTGACCGAGGGCCGTGCGGGGTGGCGAAGGACCCGGTTCCGGCGGAACGGGTGCCCTCGTCCCTGCGGACCGTGCAAGTCCTCGACGTGTGACGACACCAGTGTGGTGAGGGCGCCCGTGCTGCACCACAGACGCCTGGTGACGGCGACGAGAGCGGGGCGGCGGATGCGCGGGCGCGGTGTGTCGAGCGTGGCCCTGCTGACGGTCGGCGTGGCCGTGCTCGCGGGGTGCCAGACGGCGCCCGGGCCGAGCGTCGACCCCGACGTCGTCGTCGCCCGCTACGAACCGACGGGCGCCGGAGGTGACCAGGCCCTCCTCCGAGGACGGGTCGCCGCGGTCCACGGGTGCATCGTCGTCGACGACGAGTCCTCGGACACGGTCTACACCGTGATCTTCCCTGCGGAGGCGCCGATCCCGCCTCTGGGCGAGGACGTCGAGCTGGTGGGAGGGGCGCACGACCGGTTGCCTGACGGCGTGACGACGAACGGCTGCGAGACCGCGCCGTTCTGGCTCGTGTCTGCCGACGAGTGAGGGCATGCACGCCGGCGCGGTACGGGCTCGGCGGTGCGTAGGCTCGGGCGATGAGCCTTCTTGCTGCAGAGCACGCGCTGCACGCCGCCCAGCGCGCCGGAGACGTCGACGCGCTCGAGGCGTTGCTGCACCCTCGGTGCGTCGGGGCAGGCCCGGACGGGTCCGTCTTCTCCAAGCACGACGACCTCGAGAGCTACCGCTCCGGCTTCCTGCAGATCACCCGCCTGGAGGAGGAGTCGCTCGAGGTCCAGGAGGACGTCGCGAGCGGGACGACCCGGCTGGTCGCCGCCGTGGACGCGATCCAGGGCGGCACCGCCGTGTCCGCGCGGTTGGTCTACACGCGCCTCTGGGTGCGTGCCGGCGAGGGGTGGCGGGTGCTGGCTGCCACGCTCGCGCCCGCCGCCGAGCCGGCCTGACCGGCCCGGCGGCCGCTCGGGCCTGCAGCGCTCAGGCCTCCAGCAGGTCGGGCTGCGGGTGCCGCACGCCCTGCACGGCGCCGCGCGGGATGGCCGCGGAGATCGCCGCCAGGTCGTCGGGCCCCAGGTCGAGCGACGCGGCGGCGACGTTCTGCTCCAGGTAGCGCAGGCGCTTGGTGCCGGGGATGGGCACGATGTCCTCGCCCTGCGCGAGCAGCCACGCGAGCGCGAGCTGCGCGGTGGTGACCTCCCGGGTGGCGGCGAGGTCCTCCAGCGCCCGCACCAGGGCACGGTTGTGCTCGAAGGCCTCCCCGGCGTAGCGGGCGTGCTTGCGGCGCACGTCGTCGGCGGCCAGGTCGGTCACCTGGTCGACCGTGCCGGTGAGGATGCCGCGCCCGAGCGGGGAGAAGGGCACGAACCCGATGCCGAGCTCGCGCAGCGCGGGCAGGACGGCGTCCTCGGGGTCGCGCGTCCAGAGCGAGTACTCGCTCTGCACGGCGGTGACCGGGTGCACGGCGTGCGCGCGGCGCACCGTGTCCGCGCCCGCCTCGGAGAGCCCGATCGCGCGGACCTTGCCCGCCGCGACCAGCTCGGCGAGCGCGCCGACGGTCTCCTCCACCGGCACCTGCGGGTCCACCCGGTGCAGGTAGTACAGGTCGAGGTGGTCCGTGCCGAGCCGGGCGAGCGACCGGTCGATCGCGGCGCGCACGTACTCCGGGCGCCCGTCGACGGGGCGACCGTCGGGATGCTTCCCGAGCCCGAACTTCGACGCCAGCACGATCCGGTCGCGCTGCGGGCCGAGCACCCGCCCGATGAGCTCCTCGTTGCGACCGGCGCCGTACACGTCCGCCGTGTCGATCAGCGTGACGCCGAGCTCGAGGGTGCGGCGCAGCACGGCCTCGGCCTCCGCGGCGTCGGCCGGGCCGTAGGAGTCGGCCACCGACATGCCGCCGAAGCCGACGGCCGAGACGGTGAGGGCGTGGGCGCCGGAGCCCAGGGTGCGGGTCGGCAGTGCGCGCGTGGGCAGGGTGCCCGTGGAGGGTGTCGTCATGCGCGCAGCCGACCACCCCCGCGGCGGCCCCGCAAGGCCGGCGGCGCGCCTCTCGGATGCTGGACGCCCGGCCCCGCCGAGGGGCGTCGCCGCCGGTGTCAGCCGGCGGTGTCAGCCGGCGGTGTCAGCCGATCGAGCGGCGGTGCCGCTCGGCCAGCTCCTGGTACTCGATCGCGTTGCGGCGCACGCGCTCGGCGCCCTCGGCGTCGAGCGGCCCGCGGTCCTTGGCGGGGACGCCCACGGCGAGGTGCCCGGCGGGGATCTCCTGCCCCTCGCGCACCAGCGCCCCGGCGGCCACGAACGCGCCCTCGCCCACGACGGCGTGGTTCAGCAGCGTGGCGCCCATGCCGACCAGGCTGCCGTCCCCGACGGTCGCGCCGTGGATGATCGCGCCGTGCCCCACGCCCACCCCGGCGCCGATGGTCGCGGGCACGCCGGTGTCCGTGTGCACCACGCAGTTGTCCTGGATGTTCGACCCCTCCCCGAGCACGATCGCGTCCATGTCGCCGCGCAGCACGGCGCCGTAGAACACGCTGGCGCGCGGCCCGATGCGCACGCGTCCGATGATCGTCGCCGTCGGGGCGACCCACGCCGTGGGGTCGATCTCGGGGGTGTGGCCGTCGAAGGGGAGCACCGTCGCCATGACCCGGACCCTACCGTCGTCACACGCCGGCGGCCGTCACCTCCGCCCGGGCGGAGTCTGCGCGCACGGGCGCGGGCAGCCCCAGGTTGTCCCGCAGGGTCGAGCCCGAGTACTCGGTGCGCAGCGACCCCCGCTCCTGCAGCAGCGGGACCACGCGGTCGACGAACTCGTCGAGCCCGGTGGGGACCAGGTGCGAGCCGAGCACGAACCCGTCCGACCCGTCGCGCTGCACGAAGTCGTCGAGGGCGTCGGCGACCTGCGCGGGCGTGCCGACGAAGCTGCCGCGCGTGAACTCCTCGATCGCCGTCTGCCGCAGCGAGAGCCCCTCGGCCTGCGCCCGCGCCCGCAGGCGGGCGACCGTGGCGGGCCGGTCGGCGTGGATGAGCGCCCGCCCCGCGATGAACGGGGGCGCGTCCACGAGGGGCTCGACGTCGGGCAGCGGGCCCTCGGGGTCGTACCCCGACAGGTCGCGGTTCCAGATCTGCTCCAGCAGGATCTGCGCCGTCCGGCCCGGCACCTGCTCCTCGCGCACCCACCGGGACCTCTCGCGGGCCTCGGCCTCGGTGTCCCCCAGCACGAAGGACGCGCTGGGCAGGATCTTCAGGTGGTCGGGGTTGCGCCCGAGCCGCGCCGCCCGCGCCTTGACGTCCACGTAGTACTCCCGCGCCTCCTCGAACCTGCCGTACGGCGAGAAGATCGCGTCGGAACCGGCCGCGGCGAAGTCCCGCCCCTGCGGGGACACCCCGGCCTGCAGGATCACGGGGTGGCCCTGCGGCGGCCGCGGGACCCCGAACCGCCCCGCCACGTCGAACTGGGGGCCGGAGTGCCGGAAGGCGCCGGCGCCGCGCGGGGCGAACACGCCGGCCTCCTTGTCGATCACGAGGTCGTCGTCGGCCCAGGAGTCCCACAGCTCGCGCACGGTGGCCAGCGTCTCGGCCGCGCGCTCGTAGCGCTCGGAGCGGTCGAGGAAGCCGCCGCGCCGGAAGTTGGCCCCCGTGAAGGCGTCGAAGCTCGTCACGACGTTCCACGCCGCGCGCCCGCCCGAGAGGTGGTCCAGTGAGGCCAGCTGGCGGGCCAGCTCGTACGGCTCGTTGAACGTCGAGTTGATCGTGCCGGCGAGGCCCAGGTGGTCCGTCACGGCCGCGAGGGAGGCCAGCACGGTGAACGTGTCGGGGCGCCCGACGACGTCCTGGTCGAAGACCTCGCCGTCGCGCTCGCGCAGGGCGAGCCCCTCGGCGAGGAAGAAGAAGTCGAAGCGCCCCCGCTCGGCGGTGCGTGCCGTGTGCTCGAACGACGAGAAGTCGATCTGGCTGCCCGCCTCGGGCAGGTGCCACAGGGTGTGGTGGTTCACGCCGCCCAGGTAGGCGCCGAGGATGATCTGCTTGCGGGGCTTGTTCTCGGGGATGCTCATGGTCGGGTCCTCTCGGTCGGCGGTGTCACGGTCGGCGATGCCACGGTCGGCGCTGCCACGGTCGGCGCTGCCAGGGCCGTCTCAGACGGCGGCGAAGCGGTTCGGGACGTCGGCGGGCAGGCCCAGCAGCCCGCGCAGGGTGGCGCCGTCGGCGTCGTAGGAGTTGCGCGCGAGCCCACGGCGCCGCAGCTCGGGCAGCAGGTCGGCGGTGATCGCGTCCAGGTCGTCGGGCAGGACGGCGGGCCGCAGCCGGACGCCGTCGTACCCGAGCCGCACCCACGCCTCCACGACGTCGGCGACCTCGGCCGCGCTGCCCACGACGACGCGCACGTCGGTGACCCACGGCCCGCCGGCACGGTCGTCCAGGCGCGCGAGGCGGTCCGCGCCGCGCTCCCCCGGGGTGTCCAGCACGACGGCGAGGTCCGCGACCACACGCAGCGGCTCGCCGGTGCGCCCGACGCGCTCCTCGGCCGCGCGCACGTCGGCGAGCACGGCCAGGGCGCCGGCGTCGTCCGCGGGCGTGACGAACACGACGTCGCCCGCCCGGGCGGCCGCCTCGTACGGGATCGCGGCGTGCGCGAGCAGGGTCACGACGGGCTGGCCCTGCGGCGGGCGCGGCGTGATCGACGGCCCGCGCACCGAGAACCAGGGCGTCTCGGCGTCGACCCGGTGCACCTTGTCACGGTCGATGAACCGGCGCGTCGCGGCGTCGCGGATCTCGGCGTCGTCCTCCCACGAGTCCCACAGCGCGCGCACGGTGTCGACGACGGCGACGGCCTCGTCGAACAGGTCGGCCACGTGCTCGGCTCCGCGCACCGCGAGGAAGTCCTCGAACGCGACCTCGGGCACCTCGCGACGGCCGGTCAGGGCCGCGTCGGCGGCGACCGCCGACACCCGCACCTGCCAACCCGCGCGCCCGCGGCTCGTGTGGTCGAGCGTGGCGAGCGCCTTGGAGACGTGGAACGGCTCGGTGTGCGTGGTGGTGACCACCGGGACGAGGCCGACGTGCCGGGTGGCGGGGGCGACCCGCGCGGCGACCAGCTCGGCGTCGAGCCGCACCCGCACGCGGTCGACGCGCTCCCCGTCCGGGTCGTCGTACGGCACCGTCGGCAGGCCGAAGCTGTCCTCGAAGGTCACGAGGTCGACGAGGCCCGCCTCGGCACGCCGGGCGAGGTCCACCCAGTAGTGCGGGTCGGTCAGGGCCTCGGGGCGGGCCGCCGGCTCCCGCCACGCGGCCGGGTGCCAGCCCGCGCCGTCGAGGGCGACGGCGACGACCGGTCGCGCGGCCGACGGGATGCTGTTCGGGGTGGTGGTGCTCGACATGTGCTGCTCCTCGAAGTCTGCGTCGATGTCCGTGCCGCCGCGGGGCCCGGGGCCCCGGGGCGATGACGGCCGGTCCCGGTGGCGGGAACCTAGGTCCGCGGCGCGCGGCGCCCCAGGGTTCCGGCCGAGCGTCTCTTCAGGTGAGACGGTCGGCCCGGCAGGCCGGCGGCGGACGCCCCGGCCGCCACGGTCAGAAGCTGCGGAGGTTGGCGCGCAGGCCACCCTCGGCGTGCTCGGTGCGCAGGATCCCCCTGCGGCGCAGGATCGGCACCAGCTCGTCGAGCGTGCGGTGCACGGTGACCGGGTGCAGGTCGCCCCACAGCAGCACGCCGTCGTTGCCCCACTCGCCGAGCTCCTCGATCAGGTCGGCGAGCTCGTCGGCCGTGCCGACCCACCCGCTGCGGTCGGCGATCCGCCCGGCCCGCGCGAACGCGGTGAGCAGGGCGCGCAGCGGCGTCGTCGCGACGTCGTGGTCCCCCACGAGCCGCCGCACCGACCCGTGCGACACGTGCTCGCCGAACGTCCCCGGCGGCAGCGGCGCGTCCAGGTCGAGGGCGGTGAGGTCCGTCTCCAGGTCGCTCGACTGCTGCTCGGCGACCCGGAGCAGGGTCGCCTCGTCAGGGCGCGCCGAGGCAGCGACCACCCGGTCCGCCTCCTCGGGGCTGGACACCAGCACGGGCTTGATCGCGAAGAGCACCTTGACGTCCTCGGGCGCCCGCCCCGCGTCGCGGGCCGCGGCGTGCACCTTCGCCCGGTAGGCGCGCACGCCCTCCTGGGTCAGCGGGGCCAGCGCGAGCTGCACGTCGCTGTTGGCCCCGGCGAACCCGAGGCCCCGGGCCGACCCGCCGGGCGAGACGATCGCGGGCTCGTCCCCGTCCGGGAACGGGATCGCGTTCAGCGGCCCGTCGAACGCGTAGTGCTCGCCGCGGTGACGCACCGGCCGCAGCCGCGACCCGTCGGCGTACCGGCCGGTCACCGGGTCCGCGACGAGCGCGCCGTCGTCCCAGCTGCGCCACAGGTCGCGCACCCCCGCCAGCCACTCCTCGGCCCGGTCGTACGCGGCGTCGTGGGACAGCGGTGGCGCGTCGGAGAAGTGCCGCGCGCTGCCGACGTCCGTCACGACGTTGATCCCGAGCCGCCCGCCGGACAGGTGCTGGAGCGAGGCGAGCTGCCGCGCCGCGGTGTACGGCAGGACGGCGGCCGGGTTCACGGTCGGCACGACGCCGAGGTGCCGCGTCGCGGCGAACAGGTACGGGGCCAGCAGGAGCGGGTCGTGCTTGGGCCCGCCGAACGCGGCGCGCACCCGCAGGTCGAGCGTCTCGGGCCCGCCGAGGGACGGCGCGTCCTCGATGATCAGCAGGTCGAGCCCGGCCTGGTCCAGCGCCCGCGCGGACTCCTGGTAGAGGTCCGGCCGGGTCCAGTCGTAGCCCCACCCGAGGGAGTCGTGGCCCCAGCCGTGCGGGCCGAAGCCGCGCGCGAGGAACCAGCCGAGGTGCTGCAGCCGGGTCATGCCGCCACCGCCTTGAGGCCGCGCTCGAGGTCGTCCAGGAGGTCGGGCAGGTCCTCGATGCCGACGGACAGGCGCAGCGTGCCCGGGTGGACGCCCTGCGCGGCCTGCTCGGCCGGGGTGCGCAGCACGTGGCTGGTGCTCGCCGGGTGCAGCACGAGGGAGCGCACGTCGCCCACGTGCGTCATGTGCGTGACGATCCCCAGGCCCTCGACGAACCGGCGCGCCGCCGACGCGCCGCCGTGGAGCGTCACCTGCAGGACGGCGCCCTGCCCGTCGGGCAGGTAGCGGCGCGCGAGCCCGTCCGACGGGCTCGAACCGAGGCCCGGGTAGTCCACGTGGTCGACCTCCGGCCGCCCCTCGAGGAACCGCGCGACGGCCAGCGCGTTCGTGCTCTGCCGTGCCACGCGCAACGAGAGCGTCTCGACGCCCTGCCCCACGAGGAACGCGTTGATCGGCGACGGGGTCGGCCCGAACCGCGGCGCGACGCTCTCGCGGAGGTAGGCGATCCGGGCCCGGCCGCCGTGCCGCTCGACGAGGCTCGCCCCGCCGAGCCGCGACGGGGCGACCAGGTGCGGGTACAGCCGGCCCGACGCCTCGGCGTCGAACGTCCCGGCGTCGACCACCACCCCGCCCAGCACCGACCCGTGCCCGGCGAGGAACTTGCTCGCGGAGTGCACCACGACGTCGGCGCCGTGCTCGATCGGTCGCAGCAGGTACGGGGTGGCCAGCGTGTTGTCGACGACGAACGCGAGACCGCGGGCGTGCGCGACCCGCGCGATCGCGGCGAGGTCGTGCACGTCGCCGCGCGCGTTGGGGATCGACTCCAGGAACACGACCCGGGTGTCCGGGGTGATCCCCCGCTCCCAGGCGCGGACGTCCGCGGGGTCCGCGACGAAGTCGGACTCGATCCCGAGGCGGGGCAGGTTCTCCAGGAACAGCCCCCGCGTGCCCTCGTAGAGGCTGGGCGAGGCGAGCACGCGCTGGCCCGCGCCGACGAGGCCGAGGAGCGTCGTCGTGATCGCCGCCTGGCCCGAGGCGAGGAACAGCGCCTCGGCACCGCCCTCCAGGCGGGCGATCCGGCGCTCGACGGACTCCGTGGTCGGGTTGCCGTGGCGCGTGTACGCGTATCCCTCGCCGGCGCCGAAGTGCGCCTCGGCGTCCTCGTAGCCGGCGAACCGGAACCCCGCCGTGAGATGGATCGGGGTCGCTCGCGGGCTGGCGCTCCCGGGGCCGTCGCCCTCGGAACCTCCGGCGTGGACCTGATTCGTCGTGAACCCGTGGGGCCGGGTCGGGTCGGTGGGGTGCGTCTCGGTCAGGGTCGTCAACGTCGTCTCCAGGAGAACCGTGCTTACCCCCGCGCGGTCGCGCGGCGGTCAGGTCGCTCCCGGGGCACCCCGTCACGTCGAAGGGTTGCCGGCCAGCCAGCCGGGCCTTGGCACTGGCGCTCGTCACCTGGGGCGCAGGGAAGCCGACGAGGGCGCGGCCGTCAACCCCGGTCCGGCGCGGTCTCGTATGCCGGACCCGCACGTGCTGTCCCGGCTAACGCAGCGACCTGACGAAGCAGACGCTCGACTCGGGCGGGTAGGGCGGGTACGGCGGGATCCGCCGCCACCCCTCGCGCTCGTAGAGCGCGACCGCCTCCGGTTGCAGCACACCGGTCTGCAGCCGCAGCTCGCCGATCCCCCGCTCCCGCGCCGAGCCCTCCACCGCCGTCAACGCCGCGGCCGCCAGGCCGCGCCGCCGGTGGGCGGGGCGCACGAAGAGCCGCTTGACCTCGTACGTCACCGCGTCGGTCGCCGCGTCCGGCGTGCCGAGCCGGCGCAGCGACGCCGTCGCGACAGGCTCGTCGCCGACGAGGGCCAACCAGGTCACGAGGACCTCCTCGGCCGTCGGCACGACCTGGAGGCCGCCGGGCGCGCGCGCCGCGAACAGGCGGGCCCGCTCGGCGCGCAGGGCGGCGTAGCGGGGCGCGAGGTCCGCGTCCATGGCGTCCCGGAGGGCGGCCACGCGGCGGTCGTCCCATCCGGTGGCGACCCATCGCGCCGGTCCCGGCGGGCCGTCCCCGGGAGTCGCGGGGCCGGGGACCCTGGCGGTGGCCGTTCCCATGCCCGCCCTCAGCGCAGGAACGTCGTGACGACGTCGTGCAGCGCGGCGGTGGTGAGCTCGAGGGAGGCGACGTCGACCCGCTCGTCGTTGCCGTGGAACAGCCCGCGCCACGCGCCGGGGTCCCAGTCGGCGCTGAGCAGCCCGAAGCCGTAGGCCGGGACGCCGCGGCGCCGGTAGAACCGCCCGTCGGTGCCGCCCGTGCCGAGGGTCGGCACCACGGGGGCGCCCCCGGTGCGGGCCGACACCGTCCGCTCGATGACGCGGTACAGGTCGTTGTCCGTGGGCGACAGGGAGGGCTCGCCGAACCGGTCGCCCACGATCTCGACGTGCTCCGCCAGGTCCCCGAGGGTCTCGGTGAGCAGCGCCTCGACGTCGCCGGGCCGGGTGCCCGGCAGGACGCGGATGTCGAGCGTGATCTCGGCCAGGCCCGGGATGACGTTCGGCTTGGACCCGGCGCCGATGACGGTCGGGGCGAGCGTCGTGTGCGTCGTGGCGTGCGCGACCGCGCCGAGGGCGCCGAGCCGCGGGAGCGCGTCGTCGAGCCGCTCCGGGTCGAGCAGGGCGGCGCGCAGGTCTGGCTCCGGCGCCAGCGCGTCCACGTACCGGCGCCAGAGGTCGCCGACGACGACGGGGCCGCGGGCGGCGGCGATGCGCCGCACCACCTCCGCGGCGATGACGATGGCGTTCCTGCTGCCCCACGGGCCGGAGCCGTGCCCGGGCCGGCCGTGCACGCGCAGCAGCCGGCCGGCGCCGCCCTTCTCCCCCACGGCCAGCGTCCGCGCCCCGAGCGGCCCCACGGGCACGCCGCCGGACTCGGTGAGCACGTGGTCGGCCCGCACCAGGTCCCACCGATGGGTGGTGAGCCAGTCGACCCCCCACACGCTGCCGTGCTCCTCGTCCGCGACGGCGGCGAGCAGCAGGTCGCCGCGCGGCGGGCGGCCGGAGGTCGCGAGCGCCCGCGTCACGACGGCGTAGGCCGCCGTGAGCCCGAGCATGTCGATCGCGCCCCGGCCCCAGACCCAGCCGTCGACGAGCTCGGCCCCGAACGGGTCGCGGCTCCAGCCGTCCGGCTCGACGGGGACGACGTCGGTGTGCCCGACCAGGCCGAGGCTCGGCGCCGTCGGGTCGGTGCCGTGCACGCGCGTGACCAGCGACGTGCGCCCGGGCTGCGGCTCCACCCGCTCGAGCTCCAGCCGGGCGCCGTCGAGGAAGTCCGCGATGGTCTCCGCGTTGCGGACCTCCTGGCCCGAGCCCACCGTGCCGTCGTTGACGCACGCGTTGCGGATGAGCGCGCGCAACAGCTCGACCGTCTGGCCCGCGAGCACCTCCTCGGTCGTGAGCCGCCGCCCGCCGCTCGTGGGCGCCGCCGTCGTCGTGGACGTCGTCGTGGAGGTCGTCGTGGTCGTCATACCGTCTCCAGCCTCTGCACGGCCCGGCGGCCGGGGATGGCCGCGACGAGCTCGCGCGTGTACTCCTCCTGCGGGTCCAGCAGGATCTGGTCCGCCGCACCCTGCTCCACGAGCCGGCCGCGGCTCATCACGCCGACCTGGTCGGCCACCTGCCGCACGACCGCGAGGTCGTGCGAGATGAACAGGTACGCGAGCCCGTGCTCGGCCTGGAGCCGCACCAGCAGCTCGAGGATCTGCGCCTGCACCGAGACGTCGAGCGCGGACACCGGCTCGTCCAGCACGACGAGCTCCGGCTGCAGGGCGAGCGCCCGCGCGATGGCGACGCGCTGGCGCTGGCCGCCGGAGAGCTCCCGGGGGCCGCGCCGCAGCACGTCGGCCGGCAGCGCGACGTCCTCGATCAGGGCCCGCGCCCGGTCGGCGCGCTCCGCACGATCGCCGACGCCGTAGGCGCGCAGCGGCTCGGCCACGATCTGCTCCACCGTGAACCGGGGGTCGAGCGACGCGTACGGGCTCTGGTACACCACCTGGAAGCCCCGTCGCAGCGCGCGCAGCTCCCGTCCGCGCGCGTCCGTGATGTCCTCGCCGCGGAACACGACGCTCCCGGCCGTGGGCTGCTCGAGACGCAGCGCCAGGCGCGCCGTCGTGCTCTTGCCCGAGCCGGACTCCCCGACCAGGGCGTAGGTGCGCCCCCGCCCCACGGCGAGGCTCACGTCGTCGACCGCGACGAGGGTGCGGCGCTCCGCCCCGCGCGGCAGCGGGAACTCCTTGCGGACGCCGTCGAGCGCGAGCACCGGCGACGCCGTGCCCTCCACGGAGGACGGCGCCGGCTCCGCGCGCCGCTCGGCGTCGGGGGCGGGGCCGCGGTCGCCGCCGACGACGAGGCGCGAGCTCGCCAGGCTCGGCGCGGCCGCCAGGAGCGCGCGCGTGTACGGGTGCTGCGGCTCGGCGAGCAGGCGGGCGGCGGGGCCCTCCTCGACCACCAGTCCCTGCTCGAGGACCACGATGCGGTCGGCCCGGTCGGCGGCCACCCCCAGGTCGTGGGTGATGAGCAGCACCGCGGTGCCCGTCTCGCGCACGAGCGAGTCGAGGTGGTCCAGGATGCGGCGCTGCACGGTGACGTCGAGGGCGCTGGTCGGCTCGTCCGCGACGATCAGGCGGGGCCCGGCCGCGATGGCGATCGCGATGAGCACCCGTTGACGCAGGCCGCCCGAGAGCTGGTGCGGGTACTGGCGCGCCCGCGCCGCGGGGTCGTCCACGCCGGCCTGGCGCAGCAGCTCGACGGCGCGGACCTTGGCGTCCGCGCGGCGCGCCAACCCGTGGATGACGAGCACCTCGGCGACCTGGTCCCCCACCCGGACCACCGGGTTGAGGGAGACGGTCGGGTCCTGCGGCACCAGGCCCACGTGGCGGCCGCGCACGTCCTGCCACTCCTTCGCCGTGAGGTCGGACAGGTCCCGGCCGTCGAGCCGGATGCGGCCGGCCGTGACCTCGCCGCCGCGGGGAAGCAGGTGCAGGGCGGCGTGCGCCGTCGTGCTCTTGCCCGAGCCGGACTCGCCGACCAGGGCCACCACCTCTCCCGCCCCGACCCGCAGGTCCACGCCCCGCACGGCGGGGCGGGTGCCGCCGTCGGCGGCCCGGTAGGCCACCTCGAGGCCGCTGATCTCGAGCACCGGGGTCTGGGGCGCGGGCGCCTCCGCCGCCGGCGGGCGTGCTGCTCCGGTCACTGGTCCTCTCCCGACTTCTCCAGGGCCCGCGACACACGGTTGGCGGCGAGCACGACGGCCACGATGACGAGCCCGGGCAGGGTGGTGAGCCACCACGCGGTGGCGAGGTAGTCGCGCCCGCCGGAGACGAGCGCGCCCCACTCGGGCGCTGGTGGCGGCGTGCCGTAGCCGAGGAAGCTCAGCGCGGACACGGCCAGCACGGCGGTGCCGAAGTCGAGGGCGACGAGCGCCAGCACGGGGCCGGAGGAGTTCGGCAGCACGTGGCGCCCGAGCACGGCGGGCCAACGTAGCCCGGACGCCCGGGCCGCCTCGACGTACACGGAGGTCGACACGCGCAGCACCTCGGCCCGCATGACGCGGGCGAAGGTCGCCACCGAGCCGATGCCCACCGCGATCGCCACCTTGACCGGCCCGAAGCCGAGCGCGGTGATGATCGCCAGGGAAAGCAGGATGCTCGGGATCGCGAGGAGCACGTCGACCAGCCGGCCGATCACGTCGTCCACCCAGCCGCGCAGGAAGCCCGCGAGCAGGCCCAGCAGGGAACCGAGGACGAGGCCGACGACCACCGCGAGCGCCGTCGTGCGCAGCGTGAGCGACGCGCCGTGCACCACCCGGGCGTACACGTCGCGCCCCAGGTGGTCGGTGCCGAACCAGTGCGCGCCCGACGGCGCCTGCAGCCGGTCGGCGGGGACGCCGCCCAGCGGGTCCTGGGCGGTGAACGCCTGCGGCACGACCGCCCAGGCGGCGACGAGCAGCAGCACGGCCACGGCGACCAGCAGCCCCGGCCGTCGCAGCACGTGGCGGACGGCGCGGACGGCGGCCCGGGGGCGACCGTCGCGCGCCGCGCCGGCGGCGGTCGCCGGGACGGGAGCGGCGGCCCGGGCCGCGGGCCGGGAGAGGGTCTGGAGCGTCATGCGGTCACCGCCGTGGGTCGCCTCGTGCGGGCCCGGCGCGGGGCCCGCACCTGGATCCTGGGGTCGAGCAGGGGGTAGACGAGGTCGACCACGAGGGTGACGACGACGAAGACGAGCGCCGACAGCACGACGATCGCCAGGACCACGGGCACGTCCTGCTGGTTGACCGACTGCACGGTGAGCCGGCCGAGCCCGACGCGGGAGAACACCGTCTCGGTGACCACGGCGCCCCCGAGCAGGCCGCCCACCATGACGCCGAGCACGGTGAACGCCGGGATGGCGGCGTTGCGCAGGGCGTGCGCGAGGTGCACCCGGGTGCGGCTCGCGCCCTTGGCCCACGCCGTCTCGACGTAGGGCTCGCCGAGCGTGCCCCGCAGGGAGCGGGACAGGATCTGGGCGAGCTGGGCCCCGGCCGGGACGGCGAGCGTGATCGTGGGCAGCACGAGGCTGATCGCGCCGTCGTTGCCGATCGCCGGGAACACCGGCACCCGGAACGAGAACCACTGCAGCAGCACCAGGCCCACGAAGAACGTGGGCAGCGCGACCCCGAGCGGCGGCAGCGCGGACAGCGCCTGGCGCAGGAACCGGGCCCGCGGGAAGACGCTGGCCACGGCGACCGCGGTGCCCCCGACGACGGCGACCACCAGCGCCGTGCCGGTGAGCTTGAGCGTCTCGGGCAGGGCCTGCGCGACGAGCGTGGTCGCGGGTGCGCCGCTCACGTAGGAGGTGCCGAAGTCGCCGGTCAGCGCGGCGAGCAGGGCGGCGCCGTACTGCACGAGGACCGGGCGGTCGAGCCCGTACTCGGCCCGCAGCGCGGCCAGCTGGGCCGGGTCGACCTGGTTCACCTCGCCGCCACCGGACGCGACCAGGGCGGCCGGGTCGCTGGGCAGCAGGTAGAGGACGAAGAACGCGACGGTGAAGGCCGCCCAGAGGACGAACACCCCCTGCCCGGCGCGCCGCAGCACGTAGCGGGTCATCCGGTCACTCCTCACCCGCGCCGTCGGTGACCCAGGCGTCGTAGAAGTCCAGGCGCGAGGACGCCTCGAACGTCAGGCCCTGGACGCGGTCGCTCGCGGCGATCGTGGTGGACAGCTCGTAGACGGGGATGGCGTGCCCGCGCTCGATGAGGAGCCTGGACGCCTCGGCCACGAGCTTCTTCCGCTCCTCGGGGTCGGTGGCCGCGGCGGAGTCGTCCAGGAGCTGGTCGACCTCCTCCGCGTCGCGCTGGTTGATGTTGCGCGCGTTCGCCGAGAAGATCGTGCGCAGCACGTCGGCGTCGGACCGGGTGAGGTTGTAGTAGTCGAAGTCGAAGTCGCCGGCCTCGTTCGCCGCCTCCTTCTCGGCGACGGTCACGTGCTTGAGCTGCAGGTCGACGCCGATCTGGCGCAGCTGCTGCTGCACGAGCTCGAGCGGCTCGGGCACCTGCCAGAACGTCACGGTCGTGGTGAGCGTCTGCCCGTCCTTCTCCCGGATGCCGTCGGCGCCCTCGACCCAGCCGGCGTCGTCGAGGATCTTCTTCGCGCCCTCGGGGTCGTAGGCGAGCAGGTCGTCGGCGCCCTCGAACAGCGGCGTCGAGTGGGAGAGCACGCCCGTGGCCGGCTGGTCCTGCGGCGTCAGCACCGTGTCGACGATCTGCTGGCGGTCGATCCCCTTGACGAGCGCGGTGCGCACGGCCTCGTCGGCGGCCAGCGGGCTGGACTCGTTCGGGAAGAGGTTGAACACGACGCCCGGGTTGGCGCGGTACTGCAGCCAGAACCCGTTGCCGTCGAACTGCGGCAGGTCGACGGCGTTCAGCGCGGCGGTGGCGTCGATCTGGCCGGACTGCAGGGAGCCGGTGCGCACGCCGGCCTCGGGGATGACCTTGAAGGTCACGGTGTCGAGGTAGGCCTCGCCGGTGTGCGCGTTCGCCTCCGAGCCCCAGGCGTAGTCCTTGACCTTCTCCAGGACGATCTCCTGGTCCTGGGCGTAGGTCTGCACGGCGAACGGCCCGGAGCCCACGTACTTGCCGGCGCACCGGTCCTCGGCCGAGAGCTTCGCCGAGCCGGGCGACAGCAGGCCGAGGGAGAACGTCGACGTGGCCTGGAGGAACTGCGCGCTGGGCTCGTCGAAGTCGACGGTCACGGTGTGCTCGTCCACCACGGTGGTGCCCGCGTAGCCGACCAGGTACTGCGACCCGAGCGACGCCACGGCGCCGAGGTCGACGATAGCGTCGAAGTTGGTCTTGACGGCCTCGGCGTCGATCGGGGTGCCGTCGGCGAAGGTGGCGTCGTCGCGCAGGTGGAACGTGTAGCTGGAGGCGTCGTCGTTCACCTCCCAGCTCTCGGCGAGCCAGGGCAGGATCTCGCCCGACTCCGGGTCCTGGGCGGTCAGGGAGGCGACGGTCTGCCGGGCGGCCGCGATCGCGTCGTTGTTGCCGACCTGCTGCGGGTCGATGCAGTGCGAGTCCACCGTGATGGCGAACGTCAGGTCGCCGCCGGCGACGGGCTCGGCGTCGGCCGACGCGCCGGTACCGGTCGCGTCGGCGCCGCTCGAGCAGGCGCCCAGCAGGAGGCCGGCGGCCGAGGCGGCCGCGGCCAGCCCGAGGGTCCGGCGGCGGTGGGTGCGAGGGGTGGTGGTCATCGCGTGGCGTTCCTCGTGGTCGTGGCGGGTCGTCCCGGCCCCGGCGCGCTGCCGGGACCCGGTGGACGACCGGAGCCGTGCTTACCCCGCCGCGGGCGCGGCAGGGTCAGGTCGTTCCCGGAGCACCCCGTCACGTCGAAGGGTTGCTGGCCAGCGAGCCGGGCCTGGGTGCTGGCGCTCGTCACCTGGGCGGCAGGGAAGCGGCCCGGGGCCCGCGAGTCAAGGAATGCCGTGGTCGTCTCATATCTCGGATGCCTCCCCCTCGGGCCGGGCGTCCCGCCGTGCACGCGCCCGCTGCACTAGTGCACAGCCGCCGAGCGTCCCGCGTCTGTCCAGGTCAGGGGGCGTGCGTTCCTACGGTGAACCCATGCGCTACCTGGAAGGGCCGTTCGAGCCCGTCACCGAAGAGATCACCGCCTACGGCCTGCCCGTCACCGGGCGGATCCCGGCCGAGCTGAACGGCCGCTACCTGCGCAACGGGCCCAACGCCCTGGGCGTGGAGGATCCCGGCGTACACATCTGGGGCATGGGCCAGGGCATGGTGCACGGGGTGCGGCTGCGCGACGGCCGGGCCGAGTGGTACCGCAACCGCTTCGTCCGGACGTCGGGCTTCGCGCCCATGGTCCACGTGATCGAGCACGCGCAGCGCACGTTCGCCCTGGCGGAAGGCGGCCTCCCGCCCGCGGAGCTGGACGAGGAGCTGAACACGCTGGGGTCGTGCGACCTCGGCGCCACCCCCGAGGGGTTCATGGCAGGGGCGCACTCCAAGCACGACCCGCGCACCGGGGAGCTGCACTCGCTGTCGTACATGCCGGGCCGCGACGTCGTGCAGCACATCGTGACCGACGCCGGCGGGACGGTCACCGGCACCACCTCGATCCCGATGACCCGCACGCCGTTCATGCACGACTTCGCGCTCACCGAGAGCCACGTCGTGCTCTGGGACACGCCGCTCGGCTTCGACGGCCTCGAGTGCCGCTGGCTGCCGGACCACCCGACCCGGGTGGGCGTCATGCCCCGGGCGGGAGGCGAGGTGCGCTGGTTCGACGTCGACCCCGTCCACGTCAGCCACACGCTGAACGCCTACGACGACGGCGACTCGGTGGTGGTCGACGTCATCACGGCCGACGGACCGTTCGACCCCGCCGCGCCCGGCGCGATCCGCCCGATGCTGGACCGCTGGACGATCGGGCCGGGCACGATCCACCAGCAGCGGGTGGACGACCGGCCGCAGGACTTCCCGCGGGTGAACGAGTCGCGCCTGACCCGCCCCTACCGCTTCGGCTACTCGGCGGCGACCGCCCTCTACGGGGTGCCGTTCGAGCCCGAGGGAGCGCCGGGCGACGACTCCTTCACCAACGCCCTCGTCAAGCACGACCTCGCGCACGGCACGTCCGAGGTGCACCGCTTCGGGCGGGACGAGGCAGTCGGCGAGGCCGTGTTCGCCGCGGCCGGGGCCGACGGTGCCGTCGAGGACCACGGATACCTGCTCACCTACGTCCACAGCCCCTCGCGGAACGCCAGCGACCTGGTGATCCTCGCCGCCCAGGACTTCACCGGCGCGCCCGTCGCCCGCGTCCACCTGCCGGCCCGGGTGCCCCTCGGTCTGCACGGCAGCTGGCTCCCGGACCGATGACTCCCGACCGACGAGTCTCGGTGCCGTCGACGCCGTGGCAGCATGACGCCGTGACCGACACGCCGCGGTACCTCGTGATCGTCGCCGACCTCGAGCGGCGCATCGCCGACGGCGACCTCCAGCCCGGTGATCGCGTGCCCACGACCCGGGCGATCGTGCACGAGTGGGGCGTCGCGATGGCGACCGCCACCAAGGCCCTGGCCACGCTCCGGCAGTCGGGCGCGATCGAGACGGTGCCCCGGGTCGGCGCGGTGGTCGCCTCTCGCAGGCTTCCGTCGCGCGCGACCGGAGGGCTCGAGCGGGACCAGGTCGTCCGCGCGGCGATGAGCGTCGCCGACACGAGCGGCGTGCCCGGCCTGTCCCTGCGGGCGGTCGCGGCCGAGCTCGGCGTCGCGACGATGACCCTGCGCCGTCACCTCGACGGCACGACGGAGCTCACCCAGCTCGTCGCGGACGCGGCGTTCGCCGAGATCGTCTACCCGGAACCGCCGCCCGGCTGGCGCTCCCACCTGAGGACCGCCGCTCATCTCCAGTGGGAGACCTACCAGCGTCACCCCTGGTTGCCGCGCCTGGTGTCCATCCTCCGACCCGCGACCCTGCCCGGACTCCTGGAGTACGGCGCATGGACCCTGCGCGCGCTCGACGATCTCGGCCTGGACCCGACCACCCGGCTGCACGTGTACGGGACCCTGGTCAACTACGTCCGCGGCACCGCGATCAACATCGAGGCCGAGGCGGGCGCCGAGGCGGACACCGGGATGACCAGCAGGCAGTGGTCCGTCGTCCGGCGCGCGGTCGACGGCGCGCTGGTCGCCCAGGTGACGCCGCCCGGCACGGAGCTCGACCTCGAGTCGCTGTACACCTTCGGTCTGGAGCGTCTGCTCGACGGCCTGACGCTGCTGCTCACGCCCCGGTAGGGGTGTTCAGCCTCGGCGCAGGCGGGCGCCCAGCAGGTACAGCTCGCACCCGAGGCACAGCCCGACGACGGCGTTCAGCCCGGCGGCCACGAAGGCGAGGCCGGCGGCCCAGGGCACGGCGGCGAGCACGCCCGCCAGACCGAGGACCACGCCGACGCCGGTGACGACCAGGCCGACGAGCTGGGCGAACCGCGGCGGCCGCGGGTCCTCGAGCTCGGCGGGCGGCGCGAGCCGGGGACGGACGAGCGTCTTGAAGAGCCAGCCCTGCACCGTGCCCTGCGCGCCGCGCACGGCGCCCAGGAGGAACCCGGCCGCCACGACGGCGAGCAGCACGAGGCCGGCGGTGCTCGCCCCGAGGAGCACGACCACGGCGAGCAGCAGCGACGTGATCCCGGCGCCCACGCGCGGCCCCCGCGGGTCGATGCCGGCCGGCGCCTGCGTGGTGGTGGTCTCGCGGGTCATCGTCGCCTCCTGCGGCGGGTCGGGTCAGGCGGGTCGGGTCAGGCGGGCCGGGCGGGTCGGGTCAGGCGACGCCGGCGGGTACCGGGAGGGCGGCGGCCAGCGCCTGGCGCGCCTGGGCGGGCGACATGCCGCCGCTGCTGCGGGCGGCCTGCGCCCCGGTGGCGTCGAGCACCAGCACCGTCGGGGTGCTGAGGACGCCGAGCTCCCGCACGAGGTCGAGGTGGTCGTCGACGTCGAGCTCGTGGTGCTCGACGCCGGCCTCGCGCTCGGCGAGGCCGCGCAGCACGCGGGCGGTGGCGCGGCACGGGGCGCACACCTCGGCGGACAGCTGGACGAACGTGGCCCGCTCCCCCAGCCGGACGCCGCGGGCCGCCCAGTCCACGCCGGGGTCCCGTCGGGCGGGGGTCGTGCGGACGCGGCCCTGGCGCGCCTTCCAGAGCGCGCCCAGGACGACGGTCCCGAGGACGAGCACCCCCAGCACCACGAGCTGGGTCGGCTGCACGGTCATGGTTCCCTCCCTCGCCACGGTCGACGTCCGCGGCCATTCTCCTCGTCGCCCACCATCCGGTCGACGGGGTGCCCGCATGGCGGACACCTCGTCGACCGGATCGCGGAGCTAGGCGGGCACCGCCGCCACGCGGTCGCCGGGGTGCCCCGCCGCGGTGAACCCGGCGGCCCGGCGCGCGTCGTGGGGACCCCAGAGCGTCGTCGACACCTCGGCGCGCACCAGCGGCGCCACCTCGGCGGCGAACCGGCGCAGCACGTCCTCCTGGTGGGACGGCTCGAGCAGGTGGTTCACCGACACCGACTGCAGCACGTGCCCGAAGGTCCCGTGGTAGTCGAGGATCTTCTCCGCCACCCGCTCCGGCGAGCCGACCAGCGCGGGCCCGCGCTCCACCGCGTCCTCGATCGTCTCGAAGGCGAGGGCCTTGCCCACGTGCGTCGCGGGGTCGTAGCCCCGGGCCCGCAGCCGCGCGACCTGCCCCTCGTACAGCGGGCGGTACTCCTCGATCGCCTGCTCGGTGGTGTCGGCGAGGAACAGCCCGCCCGACCCTGCCCCGACGAACCCCTGGGCCGGGTCGTGCCCGGCCGCCGCGTACCGCTCGCGGTACCGGTCGATGAGCACCCCGTAGCTCTCCCGCGGCTGCAGCGCGTTGGCGCTGACGATCGGGTCGCCCCAGCGGGCGGCCAGGTCGACGGCGAACTCGCTCGTCGCGGAGCCGTGCCAGATGCGGAACGCCCCCGCGTAGGGCCGCGGCAGCGTGGTGGCGTGCTCGAGGGCGTGCCGGTGGCGGCCGGACCACGTCACGTCCTCCTCCGACAGCAGCAGGCGCAGCAGCTCGTAGTTCTCCTCGAGGTACTCGTACTGCCGGGCGATGTCGAGGCCGAGCAGCGGGTACTGCAGCTCCTCGTTCCCCTTCCCGATGACGATCTCCAGCCGCCCGCGGGAGAGCTGGTCGACGGTCGCGAGGTCCTCGGCCACCCGGATCGGGTCGAGCAGCGAGAGCACGGTGACGCCGGTGGACAGCAGGATGCGCTCGGTCCGGGCGGCGACGGCGCCGAGGATCACCGTGGGCGCGGACGACAGCACGTCGCCGGCGTGCCGCTCCCCCACGGCGAACGAGTCGAAGCCGAGCTCCTCGGCCAGCACGGCGTGCTCGACGACGCGCGCCAGCCGGTCGGCGGGCGGCACCGTCTCCCCCGTGACGGGATGCGGCGGGTTGAAGACGATGTCGAGCAGCTGGAAGCGCATCAGGCGACGCGCTCCTCGGCGCCGGCCGTCGCCGTCTCGGCCGCGGCACGGTCGCGCGCGGCGACGCCCTCGCGCACCAGCGGGATGACGTACCGGCCGAAGTCGATCGCGTCGTCGAGCAGGTCGTAGCCGCGGGCGGAGATGACCCGCACGCCCAGGTCGTAGTACGCGAGCAGCGCCTCGGCGACCTGCTCGGGCGTGCCGACCAGCGCGTTGGAGTTGCCGGCCCCGCCGGTGGCCTTGGCCGTCGCGGTCCACAGCGCGGTGTCGTACCGCTCGCCCTCGGCGGCGATCTCGAGCAGCCGCTGCGACCCCGCGTTCTCCGGCCTGTCGATCGGGTGCCGCCGGGAGAGCTGCCCGCCGAGCTCCGCCTTGCGTGCCTCGATGCGGTCCAGCACGCGGTGCGCCTTCTCCCACGCGAGCTCCTCGGTGGGGGCGACGATCGGGCGGAACGCGGCGTGGATGCGCGGCGGCGTCTCCCGGTCGGCGGCAGCGGCCTCGGCGTGCACGCGGTCGATCTGCTCCTTCGTGCGCGCCAACGGCTCGCCCCAGACGGCGTAGATGTCGGCCTCGGCCGCGCCGACCCGGAACGCGGCGTCCGAGGAGCCGCCGAAGGAGACCGTGGGCACGTGGCCCTCGAACGGCTTCGCGTCGAGCACGAAGTCCTCGAAGTCGTAGAACTGCCCGTGGTGGTCGAACGCCTCCGGGCTGGTCCACGCCTGCTTGACGATCCGGATGTACTCGTGGGTGCGCGCGTACCGCTCGTCCTTGGTGAGCCGGTCGCCCTCGCGCCCCTGCTCGTGGTCGTTGCCGCCGGTGATGAAGTGCACCGACAGGCGTCCGCCGGAGAGCTGGTCGAGGGTGGCGAACGTCTTCGCGGCGTACGTGGGGTACGAGACGTTCGGGCGGTGCGCCAGCAGCAGCTCGATGCTCTGCAGCCTCGCGGCGGTGTGCGCGGCGAGGGCCGCCGGCTCGGGGCCGGAGGACCCGTAGGCGAACAGCACGCGGGTCCAGCCGTTGTCCTCGTGGGCGCGCACGATGCGCTCGAGGTAGGCGGGGTCGAACGCGGCGGTGGTGCGGGCCGACGTCTCGGAGGCGTCGTTCGTGGTGGCGATGCCGAGGAACTCGACGGGCATGGGGGTCTCCTTCGCAGGGTACGGCGGGCGCGAGCGGGGCGGTCAGGCGCCGGCGGCGGGGTCGTCCGCCGGGGCGGTCGCCGGCAGTCCGGCGTCGCGCCAGGCGGGGAACCCGCCGTCGACGTGCGTGACGTCGGTGTAGCCGCGGGCCGCCAGAGCGGCGGCGACCGGCCCGGAGCCGTTCACCGACCCGCACACGACGACCACCGGGGTGTCGAGCGAGACCGCGGGCGCGCCGGCCGGGCCGAAGAAGGCGTCCAGGTCGTCGCGGTCGACGAGCGTGGCCCCGGGGATGTCGCCGGCGGCGGCGCGGCCGCGCGCCGACCGCACGTCGACCAGCAGGGCACCGCGCTCGACGCGGGCGCCGGCCGCGCGGGCGTCCTGCGGAGGCGGGGCCGTCGCCGCGTCCGTCGCGGGCGTCGTGCCGGTCGTCGGGTCGGGCGTGGTGGTCTCGGACGTGGTGGTCTCGGACGTGGTCATGAGGTCCTCCTCGAGGGTGGTCGGTACGAGGTCAGTGCGAGGTGGCCAGGGCGGGCACGCGGGGCGCCTCGCCCTCGGTGGCGCCCCACGCCTGGGCCAGCAGCGCGAACGACCGCTGCCGGTCGGCGGGGTCGTGCGTGGCGGTGGTGACGAGCAGCTCGTCGGCCCCGGTGACGCGGGCCAGCGTCTCCAGGCGGTCCACGACGGTCGTCGGGTCGCCGACGACGCGCGTGTCCACCCGGTCGGCGACCACCGCGCGCTCCGCCTCGGGTCGCTCCGCCCAGGGCGTGGCGTCGGCGGGGCGGGGGTAGGCGATCGCGCCGTCCGTCCCGCGGCGGATGGAGAGCACCCAGTCGGCGAACGGCGCCGCGAGCTCGCGGGCGCGTTCGGTGGTGTCGGCGACGAGCACGTCCGCGGAGACGACGACGTACGGCTCGGCGAGGACCCCCGGCCGGAAGGCCGCCCGGTACGCGGCGACGGTCTCGAGGGTGTTCGACGGGCTCACGTGGTAGTTCGCCGCCAGGGGCAGGCCGAGCTCCCCCGCCACCCGGGCGCTCTCGCCGCCGGAGGACGCGAGCACCCACAGGTCGAAGGCGGCGTCCTGCACCGGCGGTGACACGTACCGGCGCCCGCCGTCGTCGGTGTAGGTACCCGCCCGCAGCCCGAGCACGAGCTCGACCTCGGCCCGGAAGCTCGCCGGCGTGCGCGAGGCCCCCACCACCGCGGCCTGGGCGAGCGCCCGCTCGCGCAGCACGGAGTCCCCCGCGGTCGGCGGGGCCGGGGGCACGTACAGCCCGTCGACGACCCGCGGCCCGCCCGCCGCGGCCGCTGCCGGGGCCGGACGCGTGGCGCGGCCGCCCTGCGGCGGCGTGAACGCCCGGCCCAGGCCGAGGTCCACCCGCCCCGGGTGCAGGGCGGCGACGGTGCCGAACTGCTCGGCGGCGACGAGGGGGCTCGTGGTGCTCAGCAGCACCGCGCCCGAGCCCACGCGGATGCGCTCGGTGCGGGCGGCGACGGCGGCCGCGAGCACCGCGGGCGAGGCGGAGCCGACCCCGGGCGACAGGTGGTGCTCGGCGTACCAGACCCGGCGGTAGCCGAGCCGGTCGAGGTCGACGGCGAGGTCGACGGCGTCGCGCACCGCCTGCGCCCCGGTGCGGCCCTCGGGCACGAGCGCGAGGTCGAGGACGGACAGGGGCACCCTGCTGGTCGGGGTCGCGGCGGGGTCGGTCATGGTGGTCTCCAGGTCGCGGGTGGTGCGGTGTCGTGCGGGTCGAGCGGTGTCGTGCGGTGTCGTGCGGTGTCGTGCGGGTCGTGCGTGGTGCGCGCGGACGGTCAGCGCGACGGCAGGCCGAGGGCCGTGAGGGCCTCGCGCAGGCGCTCGCGGCCCTTGAGCGAGCCGCCGCCGCGCAGCCGGTCGACGACCCGCCGCGACCACGACCCGTCGAGCCGCTCGTCGCGGTAGAACGCGTCGATGCGCGGCGCGTAGTCGGCGACGTGCGCGACTCGCCCTTCGTCGTAGGTCTCGCGGTGCAGGACGGCGTCCTGGGGCAGGCGCGGCTTGACGCGCGGGGCATGGTCGGGGTCGGGGTGCCCGACGGCCAGCCCGACGACGGCGACCGCCCCGGGCGGCAGGCCGAGCTCGGCGGCGAGGTCCTCGGGGTGGTTCCGGACCGCGCCGACGTACACGGTGCCGAGGCCGAGCGACTCGGCGGCCACCACCGCGTTCTGCGCGGCGAGCGCGGCGTCGAGGAAGGCGACGACCGTCGTCTCGAGGTAGCCCGCGGCCTCGAGCTCGACGCCGTCCTGCGCGCCCAGCTCCCGGGCGCGGGCCACGTCGGCCACCCACACGAGCAGCAGCGGCGCGTCGCGCACGTGCTCCTGGTGCCCGGCGAGCGCGGCCACCCTCGCGAGGCGGTCGCGGTCGGTGACCGCGACGACGCTCCACAGCTGCAGGTTCGACGACGACGGCGCGGACTGCGCCGCCGCGACGACGGTGGGCAGCACCCACGGTTCCAGCGGCCCCGGCAGGAACGCCCGGACGGAGCGATGACCCAGCTGGACGTCGAGGGCCGCCGGGCCGCCGGCCGGCGCACCGGGGCGCGCTGCGCCGTGCGACGTGGCGAGCGCCCTCGTGAGGGCCGAGGCGACGCCGGGCGCGGCGTCGTCCGCGTCCTCGGGTCGCACACCGTAGCGGGCGGCGACCCGCGCGCGGGCCTGCAGCTCCCGCAGGTCCGCGGCCACCCGCGGCGTCGCGGGACGGGCGGGGCGGGGCCTGCCCGGGGGTCGCGGGACCGCGACGGCGGACGGCGTGGTGTTCTCGGTCACGGGCACTCCTCGATTCGGGGACGGGTCAGGGGACGGGTCGGGCGTGCGGACGGCCGGTGCCGTCACTCCGTCTTGGGCAGGCCCGGCGGGTTGGTCTCGGGCTTCTCGACGGCCTCGGTCTCCAGGCCCCAGCGCTCGAGCACCTGGGAGTAGGTGCCGTCGTCGAAGGCCTGCTGCAGGGCCGCGGTGACGGCGGGCGCGAGGTCGTTGCCCTTCTTGGTGGCGACGGCGATCTGCGCGGTGTCGGGCCAGCCGCCGTTGAGCGTGCCGACGACGGCGAGCTCGTCGGGCGAGATCTTGGCCTGGTACGCGAGGGACGCGTTGGGGCCGACGTAGACGTCGAGGCGGCCGGACTTCAGGGCGAGCAGGACGTCGGAGAGCTGCTCGTAGTACTCCGGCTGCCCGCCGGCGATGGGCTCGAGACCCTCGGCCACGTTCTGGTCGTTCCACTCGAGCAGGATCTTCTCCTGGTTGGTGCCCGAGCCGACGCCCACCCGCAGGCCCGCGACGTCCTTCCGCTCGGTGATCTCGGAGACGTCGGAGCCGGCCTTGGTCAGCCAGCCCAGCTCGTCGTTGCGGTAGGAGGAGAAGTCGATCGTCTCCTTGCGCTCCTCGGTCACGGTGACGTTGGAGATGACGGCGTCGACGTCGCCCGACTGCAGCGCCAGGGGCCAGTCGGCCCAGGCCTTGACCTCGAGGCGGAGGTCCTTGCCGAGGCCGTCGGCGACGAGCTGCGCGATGTCGGTCTCGTTGCCGATCGGGGTCTTGTCGTCGTCGGCGAAGAAGCCGAGCGGCGGTGCCGCGCCGGCGCTGACGGCGACGACGAAGTCGTCCTTGTCCGCGAACGCGTCGGGCAGCAGGCCGACGGCCTCGGCCGACTCGGTGGACCTGATGCGGTCCTGGTCGGGGCTGGTGCTGACCTCGAGCCCGGCGGCGGCCGCGCCCTCGGAGCTGGTGCCGGCGGGCGCCTCGACGCCGTCGTCGGTGCCGGCGGCCTCGGGCGCGGAGGTGCTCACGCCGGCGCACGCCGTGAGGGCCAGCAGGGGGACGGTGGCGAGCAGGGCGAGCGCGCGGGCTCGACGGGTCGGTGCGGTCATGGGTGTCTCCTGGGACGGGTGGGCGGCCGGGGCCGCGGGTGAGGTGGTGCCGGAAGGGCGCGGGGACGCCGGGGAGGTCAGAGGACCTTGTCGAGGAACGCGCGCGTGCGGTCGTGACGCGGGCGGGAGAGCAGCTGGTCGGGCGGCCCCTGCTCGACGACGACGCCGCCGTCCATGAAGACGACGTTGTCGGCGACCTCGCGGGCGAAGCCGATCTCGTGGGTGACGACGACGAGGGTGGTGCCGGTGCTCGCCACGTCCTTGATGACCTCGAGCACCTCGCCGACCAGCTCGGGGTCGAGGGCGGACGTGGGTTCGTCGAAGAGGAGCACGCGGGGCCGCAGCGCGAGGGCGCGGGCGATCGCGACGCGCTGCTGCTGTCCGCCGGACAGCTGGCGGGGCCGCGCGTCCGCCTTGTCGGCGAGCCCGACGCGGGCGAGGAGCTCGCGCGCCTCGGCCTCCACCTCGGCACGGGGGCGGCGCTGCGCCGACAGCGGCGCCTCGACGACGTTCTCCAGCACGGTGAGGTGCGGGAACAGGTTGAAGCTCTGGAAGACGAACCCGATCCGGGTGCGCTGCCCGAGGATCTCCCGCTCCTTGAGCTCCTGCAGCACCTCGCCCCGGCGGCCACCGCGTCGCGCGTGCCGACGGCGGTAGCCGACGAGGTCGCCGTCCACCGTGACGAAGCCGGCGTCGACCTTCTCGAGGTGGTTGATCGCGCGCAGCAGCGTGGACTTGCCCGAGCCCGACGGCCCGAGGACGACGGTCACGGTGCCCGGCTCGAAGGTGAGGTCCACGTCCCGGAGCACCTCGAGGGTGCCGAAGCTCTTGTGGAGGCCGTGCACCTCGACGCGTCCCGCGGCATCGTCCGGCGCCGTCGTGGGCGTCGTGCGGGTCGTGGTGCGGGTCGTGGTGCGGGTCGTGGTGGCGGTCATGCGGGGCCTCCCGAGGTGCGGGCGGTGCGGGTGAGGACGCCGACCCGCGCGCGGGCCGCGAACGCCGGCGGCACGTGCGGGGGCACCGGACGACCGGTCAGACGGGCCGCGGTCACGGCGGACGACCAGCGCAGCCGCTGCAGCGGGGTGGGCGGCAGGGTGCGCACGGCGCCCTTCGCGTAGTGCCGCTCCACGTAGTACTGGACGATCGTGATCAGCGTGGTGAGGACCAGGTACCAGATCGCCGCGACGATGAGCAGCGGCACGACCTTGCCGTTGCGGCCGTAGATGACGGACGCGATGTAGAACAGCTCGCCGTACGCCAGGACGTAGACGATCGAGGTGCCCTTGAGCAGCCCGATCACCTCGTTCACCGCCGTCGGGACGATCGAGCGCATCGCCTGCGGCAGCACGATGCGGGTCACCTGGCGGCGGCGCGGGATGCCGAGCGAGGCGGCGGCCTCCTGCTGCCCCTGGTCGACGCTGAGGATGCCGGCGCGCACGATCTCGGCGGAGTACGCGGCCTGCGAGAGCCCCAGGCCCAGGATGGCGGCGCCGAACTTGTCGATGACGCCGAGGGTGTCGAACCAGAGGAACTCCGGGCCGAAGGGGACGCCGAGGCTCAGGTGCGGGTACAGGTAGGCGAGGTTGTACCAGAGCAGCAGCTGCAGCAGCAGCGGCACGGACCGGAACACCCACGTGTACGCCCACGAGACCCCGACGAGCAGGGGCGAGCGCGACAGGCGCATGAGCGCCAGCACCGTGCCCAGCGCGAACCCGACCACCGACGCCGCGGCCGTGAGCCGGATGGTCGCCCAGGCGCCGGACAGGATCGAGGGCCAGGTGAGGTACTGCGCGACGACGTCCCACTCCCACCGGTCGTTGGTGAGCAGCGAGCTGACGACCATCGCGAGCAGCACGGCCACGCCGGCGGTCGCGACCCACCGGCCGGGGTGACGGGCGGGGACGATGCGCAGGTGCGAGTACGGGGAGTCCCCGGCGTCCGGCGCGGGCGACGGGAGCGCCGGGGCGGGTGCGCCCGCGGTCCTGACGGCGGTCATCGCGGCGCCCTCTCCCCCGCGGTGACGGCGAACGGTACGTGGTTCCCCGGCGGCGGGGCAGGGCACGTGCCGTGGTCGCTGAAGGCGTACGGGAGGTTGACGGCGTCGTTCAGGTCGAGCCGTGCCACGCCCGCGCCGCCCGGGGTCAGGGACCCGGAGAGCTCGGGGCGCGCCACCCGCCAGGGCGCGACGCCGGGGGCCTCGTCGCTGAACAGCAGCGTCGGCGCACCGCCCGGCCCTCCGGTGAGCACGAGGGTGACGGTCCGGTCGCCACGGGTCAGGTCCAGCTCGCCGACCGCCTGCAGCCGGTGCACCAGGCCGGGGCGGGCGGCACCGACCACCAGGTCGCGCGGAGTCTCGTAGAGCCGGACGGGCGCCTCCACCTGCCACGACGGGTCGTGGTCGAAGGCCGGCACCCCGGCGAAGTCGAGGCGGGTGCGGGCGTGCGGGTCGCGCAGCCGGATCGCGAGGCGGCCGGTGCGCCGCACCAGCTCGATCGCCACCGCGGCCGTCTCGCCCGCCGCGACCCCGTCGGCGTCCTGCCGGGCGCCGTCGGCACCGCCTGCACCGTCGACGGGCTCGCGCCCGGCGGGCAGGAACGTGCCCAGGACGACGCTGCCGCCCTCGGGGACGTCGCCGTCGTACGCGCCGTCCGCGACCTCGGGGCCCTGCACCCGGGGGCCGTCCGCCTCCCCCGGACGCAGGTGCGCGCCGGCGTCGTCCGCCAGCCACAGCCCGGGCACGCCGGGCAGCGGCTCCGGTCGCGACGGGAGCCAGTGGTAGCCGGCCAGGCTCAGCCAGCCGTGGGGCGCGGCGAGGTCTCGCTCGCGGTCGGCCCGCCGGCGCGCGCGTCGCTCCGCGGCGGGGTCGGCGGCGGGGTCGGCGGCGGGGTCGGCGGCGGGGTCGGCGGCAGGGTCGGAGAGGCGGACGCGCGGTGCGTCGGTGACGGTCATCGGGGACCTCCGGTCACGAGAGGACGAGCAGCGTCGCGGTGGGCTCCGACGACGCGGGCGGCGGGGGCGACGCGGCGCGCGTCGGGTCGGGCGGTCACGCGCGCACCAGCCGGGGGTCGGCCGTGCGGCCCGCGCGGGCGCGCGGCCGGGAGTGCGCGGGAGCGGGGGCGGCGACGGCCGTGGCGGCCGGGTCGACGTCGGGCAGCCCGAGCGTCGCGCGGAGCGTGCGCGGCGCCGGGGACGCCACCGCCCGCACGCCGTCGCGCACGAGCCGCGGGAGCACCCCGTCGACGAGGGCGTCCAGGTCGGGGCCGAGCGACGAGGGCCGCAGCAGGAACCCGTCGGACGCGCCGGCGTCCCGCCAGTCGACGATGGTCTCGGCGAGGTCGTCGGGGGTCCCCGCCACCACCAGCAGCCCGCCGGAGATCTCCGGGCCCTCCAGGGCCTCGACCAGCTCGAGCCGCGCCTGCGCGCTGGCCCGGTCCTCGGCCAGCACGACGTAGGCCTCGGTGAGCACGCGCAGCGAGTCGGGGTCGCGGCCGGCGGCCTCGGCCGCGTCGCGCAGCCGGGTGCGCAGGTGGATGGCGCGCGCCGGCGCGGTGGCGGCCACGCGGGCGACGTCCGCCGTCCGGGCGGCGAGGTCGATCGCGGCCTCGCTCCGGACGGAGACGACGACGGGCGGCCGGCCCTGCCGCGTCCCGCCCCCACGGTGGGCGTCGGCGGCCTGGCCCTCGGCCGGACGGTGCCGGCGCACCGCGAACCGGATGCCGTCGTGGTCCACGCGGAAGCGTCCTTCGTCGTCCACGGCGACGGCGCCGGCGGCGTCACCCGCGGCCCCGGTCGCGAGCCCGTCCCAGTGCCGCACGACCTGCGCGGCGACGCCGCGGGCCTGCGCCGCCCAGGCGTCGTCCTGCACGACGGCGCCGGCGGGGAGGCCGACCTGCCACCCGGCCCGGCCGGAGCTCGCCTGGTCGACGCGGGCGACGGCCTGGGCGACGTGCGCCGGGTCCACGTGCGCGGTGTCGACGGCGGCGACCAGCCCGGTGCGCCTCGTGTGCGGCGCCACCCGCGCGGCGGCGACGGCGGCGTCGAGCCGCCCGGTCACCTGCCGCCGCCCCGGGTGCAGCAGGAAGCCCTCGTCGAGGGTGACGAGGTCGAGGCCGCCGTCGTCGGCGGTGCGCACGAGCTGGACGAAGCGCTCGCCGTCGAACGACCGGGGCTGCACGATGCCGCGCGCCCGGTGGACGCCGGGGCGGGCGCCGGCCGCCGTGAGGTCCACACCGACGACGAGGGGGGACGGGGCGGTGCCGGGCGTGGTGGGCAGCGCGGGCGTGGTGGTCGGGGAGTACGGCACGTCGGCTCCGATCGGGGCGCGGCGGGCGGGCGCGCTCGGGCGCGGGTCGTGGACCCGCGGGTGCGCACCGCCGCCGGGAGGGCAGGGGAGGAAGGCCCGCCAGGAGCGGCGGGCGAGGGCCGTCTGCGGCCGGACCCGGCAGGAGCCGGGCCGTCGAGGAGGGCGTCCGCCGCGGGGCGGCGGACGCTCAGGCCGCGATCAGCGGCGTCGACACCACGCCGGGGTGGACGTCGGCACGGACATCGACACGGACGTCGACATGGACATCGACATGGACATCGGCGAGGCGGACGGCACGTGCCGGGTCCGGGACGACAGGGGGCGCGTGCTGATCGCGTCGCGGTGCATGCTCGTCCTCTCCTGCTCCCCGCCGGGGCGGGGTTCGCGTGTTGCCGTACCGTCGGCGACGGCCGGCCTGGTCCTCACCCGGGGCACCCACCCGCGCTGGGGGTTGCCGTCCGACCAGCCGGGGCTTCGCGTCGGAGCTCGTGACCACCCGGGACGGCCGGACGCGCCGCCTCACGGCGCCGCGGTCGTCCGACCCGGTGCGCAGGAACGTAGGTGCCCGACAGGGGGGTGTCAACGGTTCCCCCCGCACGTCTCGGATACTGAACAGATCCGACCGGATTTATCGGATACTTGGTCACGCAGGAATCCCGTCTACCGTGGGACGCGTGAGCCAGGACGCGAGGCACGACCCAGGGCAGCACGCCGCACACGACGCGGAGCACCGCTCCCCCGACGCCGCCGAGATCAGGGCGCTCGTGGACGACCTCCGACGCCTGGTGCTGACGTACAAGTTCGGGATCGACGAGGTCATGACCAAGATCTCGATCCTGCGCGACGAGTTCCGGCACATGCAGAACTACAACCCCGTCGAGCACGTGGGCTCGCGCCTCAAGTCGCTCGAGTCGATCGTCGCCAAGTGCCGCCGCAAGGGCATCCCGCTGACTCCCGAGGGCGTGCGCGAGCAGATGTTCGACGTCGCCGGCGTGCGCGTCACGTGCAGCTTCGTCTCGGACCTCTACAAGGTGCGGGACATGCTCACGAACCAGGCCGACCTCACCGTCCTGGAGGAGCGGGACTACATCGCGCACCCCAAGGCGAACGGGTACAAGTCGCTGCACCTCATCGTGCAGGTGCCGGTCTACCTCTCCGACCGCGTGGAGCACGTGATCGTCGAGATCCAGCTGCGCACCATCGCCATGGACTTCTGGGCCAGCCTGGAGCACAAGATCTACTACAAGTACGAGCGGGACGTGCCGCGCCACCTCACCGACTCCCTCAAGCTCGCCGCGGACGTCGCCGCGTCGCTCGACAGCTCGATGGAACGTATCCACGAGGAGGTCAAGGCGATCGCCGGCGCCGACGAGCCGGTCGAGCGCCGCGACTCCCTGCTCAGCCCCGAGGAGATCTTCCACAACTTCTGGGGCGCGGCTCGGGCGGAGCGGCTGACGCTGCGCACCACCCGCGACGACTGACCCGACGACTGACCCGACGACTGACCCGACGACTGCCCCGCGGCGGTCAGCCGGGCCCGGCCGTGCTCGCGCGCACCACGAGCTGCGGCTCGCACGTCACGAGCCGGTGCCGGTGGGCCTCGGCGCCCGTCACCAGCTCCTCCAGCAGGAGCTTCACCGCCTCCCGACCGACGGCCTCCCCCGGCTGCCGGACGGTCGACAGCGGGACGGCGGAGTCCCACGCGGCACGGTTGTCGTCGTAGCCGATGATCGCGACGTCGTCAGGCACCCGCAGCGAGGACGACAGCAGCAGCGACTGCAGCACGCCCACGGCGAGCAGGTCCGCCGCGGCGACGACGGCGTCCGGGCGCTCGCGCGGGTCGCGCAGCACGAGGTCGTCGCCCACCCGCCGGCCGTCCTCGACCTGGACGTTCCCCGTCTGCTCCACCTCGAGCACCACGCCCGGGTGCTCGGCGACGGCGCGCTCGACCCCCAGCAGACGGTCCCGGACCGGCACGAGCTCGGTCGTGCCGGCGAACAGCAGCCGCCGGCGCCCCTGCTCGACGAGGTGCGTCGCGGCCAGGTACCCGCCCAGCTCGTTGTCCGGCACCACCGAGCAGACGTCCGAGTGGTCGCCCGGCGCGTCGACGACGACGAGCGGGACGCCCGGGGCCGAGCGGTGCAGGTCCTGCGTCGAGCCGTGGTTCGCCGCGACGAGGATGCCCGCCACGCGGTCCTCGACGAACAGGTCGACGTACGTGCGCTGCTTCTCCTCCGACATGTCGGAGTTCGCCAGCAGCAGGTTCAGGCCCGCCCGGCCGGCCTCCTCCTCGGCGCCCCGCGCGATGTCCAGGAAGTAGGAGTTCGCGAGGTCGATGATCACGAAGCCGAGCGTCGAGCTCCGCCCGGCCGCCAGCGAGCGCGCGACGCCGTTGCGGACGAACCCGAGCTCCTGGATCGCCGCCTCGACCCGGGCGCGGGTCGCGGGGGTGACGCGCACCGTGCCGTTGAGGACGTTCGACACCGTGCCCATCGACACACCGGCGGCGCGCGCCACGTCCGAGATGCTCGGGGACGAACGTCTCACCGGGGTCGTCGCTCCTCGGGCCGGCGGGTGGGGACGAGACGAGGTTACCCGCGCTCACACCGCGAGCTCGTCGACGGGCGGCACGAGGACGTCGCGCATGTCGCCCTCGCGCCACTCGGCCAGCAGGCGGTGGAACGCGACGGGGCCGGGGCTGTACGACGTCGGGGTCGCGCGGCGCGTGCCCTCGCCGTTGTAGTAGCCGGGGGTGCACTCGGCGAGGAAGGCCGAGTTGTCGACCGTGACGTCGAGGATCGTGTCGCACCACGCCTGCTCGGCCTCCGCCGTCGGCTCGACGTACCGCGCGCCGGTCTTGGCCGCGCGGGCGAGGACGGCGGCGAGATGCTCGGCCTGCTCGGTGAGGATGTGCACGAAGTTCACCGAGTTCGCGTTCTGCATCGCCCCGAGGTGGAACAGGTTCGGGAAGCCGTGGGAGAAGAAGCCGTGCAGGGTGCGCGGCCCGCGGCCCCAGGCCTCGAGCAGCGTGGTCCCGCCGCGCCCGTGCACCGGCATCGTGCCCGAGACGACGCCGGAGACGCCGACCTCGAACCCGGTCGCGAAGATCACGCAGTCGACCTCGTACTCCGCGTCCCCCACGACGACGGACGTCTCGGTCATGCGCGTGATGCCGCTGTGGTCGGCGGTGTCGACCAGGGTGACGTCGTCCCGGTTGAAGGCCTGGAGGTACTGGTCGCTGAAGCCCGGGCGCTTGCACATGTACCGGTACCAGGGCTTGAGCGCCTCGGCCGTGGCCGGGTCGGCGACCACCTCGTCCACGCGCGCCCGGATCAGGTCCATCTTCGCGAAGTCGGCGAGCTCGTCGCGCCGCTCCCGCTCGGCGGGGTCGAGGGTCGTGTCGACGGCACCGGTGATCATCTGCCGCTGGAGCCGCGCGGTGGACGTCCAGCCGTCGCCGACCAGGTCCTCGGCGACATCCTCGCCCGAGAGGATCGCGAGGAAGTTCTCCATCCGCTCGCGCTGCCAGCCCGGCCGCAGCGAGGCGGCCCACGCGGGGTCGGTGGGCCGGTTGTCGCGCACGTCCACCGACGACGGCGTGCGCTGCATGACGTACAGGTGCGCCGCGTCGCGGGCCACGTGCGGGATCACCTGGAGCCCCGTGGCCCCGGTGCCGACCACGGCCACGCGCTTGTCCGCGAGCCCGGTCATCCCGCCGTCGGCGCTGCCGCCGGTGTAGCCGTAGTCCCACCGGCTGGTGTGGAACGTGTGCCCGCGGAAGTCCTCGATCCCGGGGATGCCGGGAAGCTTCGGCTGGGTCAGCGTGCCCGAGGAGACCACCACGTACCGGGCGCGCATCGCGTCGCCCCGGTCGGTGCGCACCAGCCACTCGGCGCCGTCCTCGTCCCAGGTGAGCTCCGTGACCCGGGTCTGGAAGACGGCGTCGCGGTACAGGCCGTACTGCTCGGCGATCCGCACCGCGTGCCGCCGGATCTCCTCCCCGGGCGCGTAGCGCATCGTCGGGAGGTACCCCGTCTCCTCCAGCAGCGGCATGTACACCGACGCCTCGATGTCGCAGTGGATCCCCGGGTAGCGGTTCCAGTACCAGGTGCCGCCGAAGTCGCCAGCCTCGTCCATCATCCGGATCGACCCGAAGCCCGCCTCGCGCAGCCGGGCGCCCGTGAGCAGGCCGCCGAACCCGCCACCGACGACCAGCACCTCCACCCGGTCGGTCAGCGGGGCGCGCTCCGTGCGCTCGGTGTACGGGTCCTTCGCGTAGTAGCCGAACTCCCCCGCCGCCCGCCGGTACTGGGCGCTCCCGTCGGGGCGCAGCCGGCGGTCGCGCTCGTGCCGGTACCGCTCGCGCAGGGCGTCGGGGTCGAGGGCGGCGATGCGGTCGGCAGGCGTCGTCGTGTCGGTCACGGAGGGCCTTTCGTCAGGAGAACGGTTCGCCAGGGCGACAGCCCTGCACCCACGAAACGTACATCAACGTACGTTTTGCGTCCGCCTCTGACGCCGTGTCGGTCCGTCGGTACCCTCGGCGCCATGGCCGAACCCGTCCGTCGCGACGCCGCGCGCAACCGCCACCTGCTGCTCGCGGCGGCCCGCCGCGTGCTCGCGGCCGAGGGCCCCGACGTCCCGCTCGAGCGGGTCGCGGCCGCCGCGGGCGTCAGCCGCACCACCCTGCACCGGCACTTCCCCAGCCGCGAGGCGCTGGCGTCGGCCGTGCTCGAGCAGAACGTCGCCGACCTGGAGACGCTCGCCACCGCCCTGGGCGACGCGGACGACGGCGTGGTCACGCTGCTCCATCACGCGCTGGACGTCCAGGTCGCCGCACCGTCGTTCGCGCTCGTCGCCCTCAGCGACTCCCCCGCCCTCGCCGACCTCGCGCGGCGCACCGCGGCGGCCTTCGCGCCGCTGCTCGCGCGTGGCCTCGCGGCCGGCGTCGTGCACCCCGGCGTGACGACGCAGCACCTCATGCTCGCCCTGCCGATGGCCATGTCCGCGCTCGCCCTCGAACGGCGGGACCGTGGCGGCGCCCGCGGCACCCAGGCCCGGGAGATCGTGCACCGCGGCCTGTTCACCACGGCGGTCCCGGCGTCCTGACGTCGCGGCCGGGGGTCGCGCGGCACCGGCGGGCTGGCGCGGCTACGCGGAGGCCAGGAGCGCGGTGCAGTGCTCAAGGAGGTCGAGGTTCCCGTCCACGACGTCGCGCTCGGTCATGTCGTAGCGCTCCTCGCCCGCCACCCCGACGTCCTCGATCGCGAGGCCCGCGGAGGTGCCGGACCGGACCATGCGCCGCACGGCGAGCGCGAAGCCGATCCCGGGCGGCAACGGCGGGAGCGCGCGGTGGGCCGCGTGGTAGGCGTACTGGACGTCGTCGCCGCTCCAGACGTTCGCGCCGCCCCCGCCGGTCGCCGCACCCACGGCGACCACCCGCCCGATGCCGTGGTCCACCAGGCCCGCCGCGAAGAGGTCGCCGCAGGAGTACGTGTTGGCGTCGACGACGGCGACGACCGGACCCCGGTACGCCCGTGCGGCGCCGTTGCACAGGTCGGGGTCCGCGAGGGGCAGGTGCTGCGAGAACTCCTCGCCGAGGTCGAGGGCGGCGCGCAGGGAGCCCGCCCAGTCGGCGAGGTCGGCCCCGTTGCCGTCGGCCTCGGCGAGGTCGGCCATCGCCGGCGTCGCGCGGCACGCGAACCGCGCCGGCTCGACCCGCTCGTCGGTGAAGAGCTGGAACAGCCGCTCGGCCGCGTCGACGACGCCGCCAGGGTTGGAACGGAGGTCGACGACGAGCCCGTTCTGCGGCAGCCGGCGCAGCAGCCGGGCGACCTCGTCGACGAACCGGCCGGGATGGCGCACGTCGAACGTCCAGATCCGCAGGTAACCGAACGTGCCGTGCGACGTCGTCACCGGCCGGGCGGCGAGGGCGTCCGCGATGCTGGTGCGCAGCCACCCGGAGCCCTTCGCCCGGGGCTGCACGCCCCGCCGGTCGCCCTCCCACAGGTCGGTGGCGAAGAGCAGCTTGCGAGCGCGGCGGGCGGTCTCGCCGACGACGTCGATCCCGCGGCGCGTCCGGGTCGCGACCCGGTCGTCGGCCGTCGCCGCGGCTCCCGGGCGGATGGCGCGCCACTCGAACCTGGCGGTGCGGTCCGGGTCTCCCGCCGGGTCCTCGGGCCTCCGGAAGCCGACGTCGACCCACAGCTCGTCCGGCGGCGGCAGGAAGGCGAGCGGCCGCTGGGTGAGCGTCTCGAGGGCCCGCGCCCGGCGGGCGTCCGGCCGTCCCCCGGTGAGGGTGTCGGCGAACAGGTCGACCGCGCGGGTGAAGGGCACCGCGTTCCAGGTGGTGAGCCGGACCCCGGGGGCGAACGCCGGGTCGGGCACCTCGTCCGTCGTCTTCGTGACCAGGAACGTGGGCGACGTGTACGGGCCGGACGACTCCACCAGGAACGGCAGCGCGGCGACGTACGGGTCGGCCCCGGGCACGCCCACGAACAGCTGGGTGTGCTGGTCGCGCAGCCGGTTGACCACCCTGGTGAGCGCCCGCAGGAACCCGGCGCCGTCGAGCAGGGGGATCTCCCGGCGCAGGGCCGCGAGCGCCCGCAGCGGGTCGTAGCCGTAGAGCGTCCGCTTCTGCCCGTAGTGCACGTAGACGTCGGTGAGCAGCGTGGTCCAGAGGTCGACCAGGTCGTGCTGCTGCGTCGCCGTGAGCGTCACCGGCTCCGGCCCGGGTTCGGCCCGGGACGGCACGACGTCGTCGAGGCGGCTGCCGGCGCGCGCGCGGAGGGCGGCCGGGCTCGGCGACGGCGTCACGACCCGAACCTCGCGCGCAGCGGGGCGAGGACCCCGTCCGGGATCGGCGCGGCGTCGAGGAGGTCGAAGTACGCCGCGTCGTGCTCCAGCGCGGGCACCGGCGGGATCCGCACGGTGCCCGGGTCCTTGGGCGGACCCGCGCGACCCGTGCGGCGGGTGTCGGGCATGTCGAGGAAGAGCTCGAGCTCGGCGTCCGGCGCGAAGCGGGGCCCGGCGGAGGCGCGCGCCTGGGCGGTCGCGATGGCCTGCTGGGGGTCCTGCTGCACCTCCCGCAGCCTGTCCAGGACCGCGCGCCACGACCAGGCCCGCTGCGGGTCGGCCGGGTCGGGCAGCGCGACCCGGCGCCGTCGGCCCCCGACCGTGGCGGTGAAGGTGGGCGGCGCCGCGGCCGCCGTCATGAGGCCCGAGTCCCCGTAGCGGGGGACGCCGCCGACGACGACGAGGGCGACGTCCCGCTCGCGGGCGGCGACGACGCGCGTCCAGGCGTCCCCGCGCCCGCGGCCCCGCACGACCGTGACGTCCGCGAGCGCCCCCGGGACGAGGCGGCCGACGGGACGGTGCCAGCACCGCTCGAGGAGCGTGCCGGGGTTGCTGGTGACCATCTCGACGATCTGCGCGTCCGTGAGGTCGTAGCCGAGACGGTCGGCGGCGATGCGGGCCACCTTCATCTCGCCGAGGAGGTTCTTCGTGCCCGACGGGCCCCAGTCGCTGCCCAGGCACACGGTGACGCCGCGGGCGCGGGCGTCGTCCACGAGGGTCGTCTCCGCGTAGAGCAGCAGGTTGGACAGCGGCGACCAGACGACGCCGCCCGCCTCGGCGGGGTCCCACCGGGCCCACCCGTCGGCGTCCACCGCGCAGGCGTGCACGGCCAGCAGCGTGGGGAGCAGCCCGTCGGCGCGGTCGAGGTCCGTGTAGTCGGCCAGGACCCGGGAGCCGCGACGCCCCTCCGCGCAGTGGTAGATGAACCCGGAGCCGGCGGTCATGCGCCGGACGGCGGTGGTGAGCGCCTCGCCCGTCTTGGTGACCACCGAGGTGTAGATCAGGTCGTCCCGACCGGTGCCGACGTCCTCGGCGTCGACGTTGCGCATCACGGTGCGATACCCGCGGTTGGCGGTGGGCCAGCCCTGCGCCGCGGTCGCTCCCCCGGCCATCGCGCGCACCTGCACGTACGCGAGCAACGCCTCGGGACAGGCCTTCGCGTACACCCAGGCGGGCTCGGTGATCGACTCGGTGTAGGTGTCGGCGTCCGGCCAGTGCTTGTTGTGCAGCCAGGGCTCGGTGCGGCCGGGCTCGGTCCACAGCGGCAGCGCGTTGTAGGCCAGGTGGTTGTGCATGTCCACGAAGCCCGGCAGCACGGACGCGTCGCCGACGTCGACCTCGGTGGCGCGGGCGAAGCCGGCGACCTGCCGGCGACCGGTCGTGACGTCGACGACCGTGTCGCCGTCGATCCAGACCCGCCCTCGCGACGGGGGCTCCGACGCCCCCTGCGCCATCGTCGCGACGTTCCCGGTGATGACCAGCTGCGCCATGGCCGTCCCCCTGCCGTCGACCCCGGCGGGCGGGCGCCCGCACCGGGACTGTCGCCTCATTGTCGCCACGGTCAGCGGTGCCCCACCGGCCCCGGGCACCGACTTCACCCGGTGGCGGGCGTGCGTGTCGCGCGCCCTGGGCGCTCCCTGTCGGTGAGGGAGGCGCCATGATCACCGATCCGTTCGACACCGGGCCGACCGGCCGGTTCCGGACGCTGTGCCGCACCTACCCGGACGACACGGTGTTCCGCGGCACGGACGGCTTCCGGTCGCTGTGGGGGCCGGTGTTCTACCGCGGACGCGCGAACGGCGCCGCCCGGCTGCTCGTCGTCGGGCAGGACCCGGCGCAGACCGAGGCGTTCACCCGGCGCATCCTGTCGGGACAGGCGGGACGGCGGGTGCAGGGCTTCGTCGAGAAGCTCGGGTTCACGTCCAGCTACCTCATGGTCAACGCGTTCCTGTACGGCATCTACAACCAGTCGATGGCGCTGCCGCACCTGAACGACCCGGAGGTCGTCGCCTACCGCCACCGGTGGTTCGCGGCGGCGCTCGCGCCCGGCCGCATCGAGGCGGTCGTGACCTTCGGCACCCCCGCCTTCGAGGCCTGGCGCACGTTCGTGACCTCCCCCGAGGGAGCCGGGGTGTCCGTGTTCCACCAGCGGGCCCTGCACCCGACGGCCGACAAGCCCGGCGGGCCCATCAGCCGCAAGGACCTGCTCGACAACTGGAACGTCGCGCTGGAACGGCTGCACGCGAGGGTCCAGGCGCCCGACGAGGTGCGACCGCTGATCCCCTACGGCGCCGACTTCACGCCGGACGAGCTGCCCGCCGTCCCGAGCCGCGACCTCCCGGCGGGCATCCCGGCCTGGATGCGCGACACCGACTTCTGGGCGGTGCTCGGCGACCCGCCGGGCACCGAGCGTGCCAACATCAGCGTCGAGGTGCCTTCCGCCTGACGACCGCCGCCCCTGCGCCGTCCGACGGTCCGCACTCCCGGCAGACCTGGCATGCTCTTCTCGACCTCCGTTCTCGGCCCCACCTGGAAGGACCGGCGTTGGACGGATCCGCACTGGCGCACGTGTTCGCCGCGACCGCCGAGCGACGCCGCGCCGTCGCGGACCTGCTCGAGGCGTTGGACGAGTCGCAGCTCGCCGCGCCGAGCCTGTGCGCCGGCTGGGACGTGCTCACCGTCGGCGCGCACCTCGCCCAGACCGCGGCTCCCGGGGCTCTCGGAGAGTTCCTGCAGGACGTCGTCCATGCCCGGGGCAGCATCCATCGCGCGAACGACGCCGCTGCCCGGCGCGCCGGGCAGCGACCGGTCGCGGAGACCGTGACGCTGCTGCGCCGGCGCGCCGAGAGCCGGTTCAGCCCGCCGTTGACCGGCCCGCGAGCGCCCCTTACCGACCTCCTCGTCCACGAGGGCGACATGCGGCTCCCCCTGGGGCTCGGCCACGACCCGGACCCCGGGACGGTCCGCGTCGGGCTGGAGTTCATCACGACGGGGCGTGCGGTCGGGTTCGCCCCGCGCGGCCGGCTGCGCGGGCTGCGCCTGGCGGCCACCGACCTCGACTGGTCCTGGGGCGAGGGCGCCGCGCTCACCGGGCGCGGCATCGACCTGCTGATGGGCGCGTGCGGCCGCTCCGCCGTCCTGCCCCGGCTCGACGGCGCGGGCCTGCCCCTCCTCGCGGGCCGGCTCTAGCCCCCCACGAGCCGGATCCCCGCACGAGCCGGGGCGGACGGCGACTCGTCCTCGCAGCCCCGTCGACCTCAGACGCGAGACCTCGCCATGAAGCGGGCGGCCCGCATGCCGAACACGGTGGCGGGGCCGATCGTCGAGCCGGGACCCGGGTACGTGCGCCCCATGACCGACGCCGAGGCGTTGCCGGCGGCGAAGAGCCCGTCGATGACCGTCCCGTCCTCGCGCAGCGCCCGCCCGTCGGCGTCCGTCACGACGCCGCCCTTGGTCCCGAGGTCGCCGATGACCACGCGGTACGCCGTGAACGGTCCCTTCTCGATCGGGCCGAGGTTGGGGTTGGGGTGCACGAGCGGGTCGGAGTAGTAGCGGTCGTAGGCCGAGTTCCCCCGCCCGAAGTCGCCGTCGACGCCGGACCGCGCGAACCCGTTGAACCGCTGCACCGTGGCCCGGAACGTCGCCGGGTCGACGGAGACGGCAGCCGCCAGCTCCTCGAGCGTGCCCGCCCTGTGGACGATGCCGGCGGCCTTCATCGCCTTCGTGGCGCGCGGGTCCATCGCGAAGGTCTGCAGGTACCGGCGCGGGGCGCGGGAGTCGAAGACGAGCCAGTACGGCCCGTCCTTGTCGTGGTCGAGCATGTGGTGCCCGAGGTCGACGTACGACTCGGACTCGTTGGCGAACCGCGCGCCCTGCGCGTCGACCATGATCGAGTACGGCATCGACCGTTCCCCGACGATGAACGCCGGCGTGCCACCCGGCGGTGCCTCGATCGAGGCACCCCACCAGGCGTCGTCCATGAGCTCCAGCGCCGCGCCGGCCTCGCGCGCGATCTCGATCACCTGCCCGACGTTCCCCGGGTTGCCCGACGGGTTGCCGTCGATCCCGTGGTACTTCTGCCGCCAGTCGGGGTTCGACTCGAAGCCGCCCGCCGCGAGCATCACGCCGCGGCTCGCGCCCACCGTCACGACCTGCCCCTCGCGCCGCACCCGGACGCCGACCACCCGGGCGTCGTCGACCACGAGGTCCTCGAGCGGCGAGGACAGCCACAGCGGCACGTCCCGCTCCACCAGCAGCGCGCGACCGAACGACGTCATCAGCGCGTTCCCGATGCCCACCAGGCGCTTGCCGGTCACCAGGCCGCCCAGGGCGCGGAACACGAACCGGGCTCCCCGCACGAACCCGGACGGCGTCGACCACGCCCGGCCCAGCAGCCACACGTCGTCGGTCTTCGCCGGCAGCGGCACCGCGGAGCGCAGCGTGCCCCACCAGTCGCCGAGCGGCCGGGAGTCCAGCGGTTCGACCTCGATCGACCGCCCGATCTTCCCGCCCGGGAGCTCCGGGTAGTAGTCCGGGTAGTCCTTGCCACGCGCGAACCGCATCCCGTGGCGCTCGGCGGTCGTGACGAAGTCCGCGACCCCGTCCACGAACGCCTCCTTGCGCTCCCGGGAGGTCGAGCGGCCGACCTCCCCGACCGTCTCCTCCAGGTACGTGAGCGCCTCGTCGCGGGAGTCACCGGCGCCGGCACGCTCCATCAGCGGGTTGGCCGGCAGCCAGAGCCCGCCCCCGGACATCGCCGAGCTGCCGCCCCACTTCTCCGTGCCCTCGACGATCAGGACGCTGAGCCCTGCATCCACGGCGCCCAGGGCGGTCGCGAAGCCCGCGGACCCGCTCCCCACCACCACGACGTCGTAGGTGTGGTCGAACCGGGGCTGGGACGGCACAGGCATGACGGCTCCTCTCATCCGGACACCACTGTCCGGTTCGCTGAGCACCGATGGTCCTGCACCGGAGGCCGGGCGTCAATGGGGTCAGGCGAAGCCCGACAGGCCGGGCACGGTCGCGCCGCGGCGTCGTCGCCGGGGATCACCTGGAAGGCGGGCACCACCGCGCCGCACGACGAAGGCCCCCTCACCGGCTTTCCGCCGGTCAGGGGGCCTTGCTCACGGGTGGGCGATACTGGGTTCGAACCAGTGACCTCTTCGGTGTGAACGAAGCGCGCTACCACTGCGCCAATCGCCCGGTGCGTGGACGATATTAGCCACAGATCGGGCGGCGGACCAAACCGGCGCCACGGGCACTCAGGGGTCGAGGCGCTCGCGGCAGTTCCGCTCGAACAGCTCGCGCGCCGCGCGCGACACGTCCCCCACCTCGACGTCGGCGCCGTCCAGCCACACGACGGGCTGGACGTTGCGCCCGGACGAGGTGAGGGCGAGCTGCGCCTTCCCCCGGGTCACCTCGTCGAGGACGGTGAACGGCAGCTCGCCGTCCTTCGCCTCGCGCACGGGCAGGCCCTCCTCCGCCGCCCACTCGAGCGTGAGGGCGCGGGTGATCCCGGCCAGGCAGCCCGAGTCGAGGGTGGGGGTGACCAGCTCGCCGTCGCGCTCCACGAAGACGTTGGAGCCGGTGCCCTCGCACAGGTCGCCGACGGTGTTGGGCAGGATCGACTCGTCGCCGCCCTTGCGCACGGCGTCCGCGAGCGCCACGACGTTCTCCGCGTAGGACGTCGTCTTGAGCCCGGCGACGGCGGACCGCTCGTTGCGGGGCCACGGCGACCTCGCGGACCGCGACGTCGGCGCCATCGCGGACTGCTGCGCCGCCACGACGACGGTCTGCGGCGCGTCGACGCGACCGGAGCCGAGCGGGCCGACACCGGCCGTGACGGTGATGCGGAGCCGGCCGTCGAACGCGCCGTCCAGGCGCACGGCCTCGGCCAGCGCGGCCGCGACGCCGTCGCGCACCTTCTGCTCGTCGGGGGCGGCGAGGCCGAGCCCGGTCGCGGAGCGCGCGAGTCGTCGCAGGTGCCGCGTCAGCGCGAACGCCCGGCCGTCGAAGACCGTGCAGGTCTCGAAGACCCCGTCCCCGACCGTGATGCCGTGGTCGACGGCGCTCAGCGCGGCCTCCCCCTGCCCGACCAGACGGCCCTCCGCCCAGATCACCAGACTCATGGGGCCAGTGTGCCCGACTTCACGCCCGGACGGCGTCGCCCCGGGCGTTCGAGTTCACCCCCGGTTCACCCCGACCGTTCGTAGCGGCGGCACCACGGCCGACTCACCATCAGAGAACGGGCCGCGACGGTACGGCCCTCGCACGATCGAGGTGATCGGCATGAGACAGGTGTTTCGCGTGCTCGCGTACGTCGTCGCGGCGGGGGTCGTCGTCCAGGCGGCCGTCATGGTCTACGCCGTCGCCGGGCTGGGACTCTTCATCGACGAGGGCGGGGTGCTGGACCAGGCCGCCATGGAGCAGTCCATGTCCGGGGAGTCCCTGTTCCCCGAGGAGATCGGGCTGATGCTCCACGGGATGACGGGCACCATGATCCTGCCGGTCATCGCCCTGCTGACCTTCGTCGCGTCGTTCTTCGCCGGCGTGCGCGGCGCCTGGCGCTGGGGCCTCGCGATCCTCCTCCTCGTGGCGCTCCAGGTCACGCTCGGCCTCGCGGGGCACAGCGTCCCGTTCCTCGGTGGCCTGCACGGGGTCAACGCCCTGCTGCTCTTCGGCGTCTCCCTGTACACGGGCTGGCGCGTGGCGGCGCGCGACCGGGCCGAGCAGGTGGCAGCCGCGACCGCGACGCCGGGGCTGGCCGCCGGCGGCGTCACGCCCTGACCCGCCGACATGGCGGCCGACCGTTCCCCGGTCCTGCGGCGCGTCGTCGCCGGGCTGGCGGCGGCGGCCGTCCTGGTGCCGCTCCTGCTGCTCTGGCAGACCAGCAGGGCACCGGGCCGGTTCTCCGTCACCGAGACGGGGTCGTTCGAGCGCGGCAGCGGGCCGCGCGCCACGACGCTCGAGGGTCACTCCGGCCACCGCGGCGGGAGCGCCGCGGCCGCCACGAGCGTCGACACGCTGGTGGCGCCGACCGGGCCGGCCGACGTGGCCCTCACGTTCACCGCGCGCGCCGAGCGCGTGGAGCTGGCGCCCGGCACGACGACGGACGCGTACACCGTGAACGGGACGACGCCGGGCCCGACGCTGCGCGCCGTGCAGGGCGACCTCGTCGAGGTGACTTTCGTCAACGAGAGCGTGCCGGGAGGCGCCACGCTGCACTGGCACGGGATCGACGTGCCGAACGCCGCGGACGGCGTCGCCGGCGTCACCCAGGACGCCGTCCCCGTCGGCGGCTCGCACACGTACCGGTTCGTCGCCTCCGACGCCGGCACGTACTGGTACCACTCCCACCAGGTCTCGCACGAGCAGGTGCGCAAGGGGCTGCTGGGGGCGGTGGTCGTGGCCCCGGCCCGGGACGCCCGGCCGGCCGGCGGGCGAGAGGTCGCGCGCCTCCTGGAGGACGCCGTCGACGTCCCCGCGCTGGTGCACCGGTACGGGGCGCGGCGCACGGTCCAGGGCGCGACCGGGGACCTGCCCGTCGACCTCCCGCCCGGGACGGCGGCGCGCGTCCGGGTGATCAACAGCGACAACGGCGTCCTGCCCGTCTGGGTGGGCGGGGCGCCGTTCCGCCTCGTCGCCGTCGACGGCACCGACGTGCACGACCCGCCCGAGGTCCGTGACCGTGCGGTGGTGGTCCCGGCCGGCGGGCGCGCGGACCTGCTCGTCGTGGCGCCGGGCGACGGCTCGGCGGCACGCGTCGAGCTGGGCGGCGCCTCCGCCGTCGTCGTGGGCCCCGACGGCGCGACGTCCTCCCCGACGCGGCGCCCGACGGCGACCCTCGACCTGCTCGGCTATGGGACGCCGGCGCCGCTCGGCCTGGACCCGGGCGCGGCGGACCGCTCGTTCGACTACGTCATCGGCAGGGCGCCGGGCTTCCTCGACGGGAGGCCGGGCATGCACTGGACGGTGAACGGGCACACCTACCCGGACGTGCCGATGTTCGAGGTCGGCCAGGGCGACGTCGTACGCATGCGGATCGACAACCGCAGCGGGACGCCGCACCCGATGCACCTGCACGGCCACCACGTCGTCGTGCTGTCCCGCGACGGCGTGGCCGCGAGCGGCAGCCCGTGGTGGACCGACTCCCTCGAGGTGGCCGACGGCGAGGTCTACGACGTCGCGTTCGTCGCGGACAACCCGGGGATCTGGATGGACCACTGCCACAACCTGCCCCACGCCACCGAGGGCCTCGTGGCGCACCTGATGTACGCGGGGGTCACGACGCCGTACCTGCTGGGGCACGCCACCGGCAACGTCCCCGAGTGACGTGCCCGTGACGGCGTCTCAGCGCCGCAGCACCAGGTGCGTCACCTCCGGCGTGACGCGCGCGGACACGATGCGCAGGTCGTGCGTCCCCACGCCCTCGAACAGGCGCACCCCCTCGACGTCGAGCACCACGGGCCCGACGTGCAGCCGCAGCTCGTCGATGAGGTCCGCGGCGAGGAACTGGTTGACGGTCGTCGCCCCGCCGGCCACGGACACGTTCCGCTCGCCGGCCGCATCACGTGCCCGGGCGAGGGCCTCCTGCGGCCCACCGGTCACGAAGTGGAACGTGGTGCCGCCCTCCATCTCGATCGGGTCGCGCTCGTGGTGCGTGAGCACGAAGACGGGCGCGTGGTACGGCGGGTCCTCGCCCCACCAGCCGCGCCAGCCGAGGTCCCACTCCCCGCGCCCGGGGGTGAACATGTTCCGGCCCATGACGAACGCGCCCGCCGCGGTGATCGCGTCGAGCTCCGCCCGGTGGTCGTCCGGGTTGTCGAACATCCACGCGTGCATGATCCGTTCGCCGTCGCCGACACCGTCGCCGAACGGCTGGTCGAGGGACTGGTTCACGCCCGCCGAGATGCCGTCCAGGGAGATACCGAGGTCGCAGGTCACCTGTGTCATGCACGGGAGACGGCGCCGGACGCGGAGACTCATCGGTGCGAAAAGTCATCGGTGCGGAGACTCGACGGGGTCCGGAGACCCGTCGGCGCGGCGGCTCACCCCTCCGACGACGCGAGCCCGACCAGCCGGTCCGCCTTGAGCTCGGTCTCGTCCCACTCGCGCGCAGGGTCGCTCCCCCACGTGATCCCGGCGCCGGTGCCGAACCGCAGGACGCCGCCGCCGGGGGCGTCCTCCCACCAGAAGGTACGGATCCCGACGGCAAGCTCGGCCCGCCCGGCGTCGCCGTCGACCCAACCCACCGCGCCGCAGTAGGGACCGCGGGCCGTCGGCTCGAGCTCGGCGATCAGCCGCAGCGCGGACGACTTGGGCGCCCCCGACACCGATCCGGGCGGGAACGTGGCCTCGAGCGCCCGCGCCCAGCGTCCCGGAGCGTCGGCGAGCAGCTCGCCGCGCACGCGCGACACCAGGTGGACCAGGCCGGGGTGCTCCTCGACGGCCAGCAGGTCGGAGACCTCGACCGTGCCCGGGCGGCAGACGCGCTGCAGGTCGTTGCGCACCAGGTCGGTGATCATCACGTTCTCGGCGCGGTCCTTGGCCGTGAGCCCGGACGGCGTACGCGCGGTGCCCTTGATGGGGCCCGAGGCGAGCGACGCGGCCCCGCCGGCAGCGCCGGCCGGGACGTCGAGGGACAGGTACAGCTCGGGCGAGGCGCTCACGACCCACACCGGGTCGAGGCCGCTCGCCGCGGGCACGTGCACCGCGGCCGCGTACGGGGCGGGGTTGCCGACGGCGAGCCGCGCGGCAAGAGCCGCGGCATCGGGCTCGACGATGTCCCGTCGGGCATCGCCCGACGAGATGCCCGACGGGGCGTCCGACGCGGCCAGCGGGGCCGAGAGCACCCGGCACACGTTGACCTGGTAGACGTCGCCGCGCCGTACCCGCTCGCGGACCGTCGCCACGGCTCGGACGTACGCGTCCCGGTCGAGGGAGCTGGTCCATGCCGACGGAGAGGGGCCGCGCCAGCGCCCTCCGTCACCCCCCGCCGCCGGAGCAGGGCCCACGTCGGCGAACCGCCAGGCACGGGCCCGACCGCCCGGCCGCGTGACGCCGTCGCGCCCCAGGTCGGCCTCGAAGTCGGCGACGACGAACCACAGCCCCGAGTCGAGCCGTTCCGGCTGCTCGGAGAGATCGACGCACTCGACGGCGCGCGACGCGCGGCGCCCGGCGAACGTGGCCCAGGAGGTCGGATCGTGCACACGAGCACGCTAGTGGGTCCTGCGCGGACACCCCGGCGGAGGCGATTGGACGGACCGCCAGGGGTCCACTAATGTTTGGGGCGCGCCAGAACGGCGGGCACCGCAGGGTGTCCTGGTTCCTGGTCGCGCGGATGTGGCTCAGTTGGTAGAGCATCACCTTGCCAAGGTGAGGGTCGCGGGTTCGAGTCCCGTCATCCGCTCGGAGGCCCACTCTCTGATCGACTCACGATGAGCGTCGGGAGAGCACGTCTCAAGGTGGGTTGGCCGAGAGGCGAGGCAGCGGCCTGCAAAGCCGTATACACGGGTTCGAATCCCGTACCCACCTCGCAGCACGGGCGATTGGCGCAGCGGTAGCGCGCTTCCCTGACACGGAAGAGGTCACTGGTTCGATCCCAGTATCGCCCACCAGCATCACGAAGCCCCGACCGGGTCACCGGTCGGGGTTTCGTCGTTCTCGGGCCACGACCGGGCTCCCTGACGCGCCGTCGACGGCCGGAGGACGGCAGCGTCGCAGGTCACACGGTCGCGATTGGACCAGTGAGCCGAAGGTCGAGTAATGTTCCTCAGGCGCCGGGAGGCCAGGACAGCAGTCCTGAACGACCCGGTCGCGCGGATGTGGCTCAGTTGGTAGAGCATCACCTTGCCAAGGTGAGGGTCGCGGGTTCGAGTCCCGTCATCCGCTCCGAGCTCTGCATTTCCCTCTCGGGGGAGCGCAGCAGCCGCAAGGGCGATTGGCGCAGCGGTAGCGCGCTTCCCTGACACGGAAGAGGTCACTGGTTCGATCCCAGTATCGCCCACCAGAACGAGGCCGTCCCGGCTCGCCCGGGGCGGCCCTTCGCGTTCCTCCCCCACGGGTCCGCTCGCCGCCGGGTGTCGCCCTCGTCACCCCCGCGGCGTAGCGTCGAGACCATGTGCCGCAACATCACGACCCTGCGGGGGCTCGAGCCGCCCGCCACCGACGAGGAGATCAGGGCCGCCGCGGAGCAGTTCGTCCGCAAGGTGACCGGCGTCCAGCGCTCGGCGAGCGCGGCCACCCGTGAGCCGTGCGAGCAGGCCACCGCGGAGATCGCGGAGATCGTCACCCGCCTGCTCGGCGAGCTCCCCGAGCGTCGGCAGCCGCCGAAGACCGTGCCGCCGCTGCGCCGCGAGGAGGTGCAGGCACGCATCGCCGCGCGGCAGGCCGCGCGCGAGGAGCACGAGCGGATGCACGAGCTCGGGATCGCCCACACGCACTAGGCTCGCCCGCGTGGATCAGCCCTTCCCCGCACCCGTCGACGAGGCCCCGGTCGACGCACCGCCGACCGCGCCCGACCCGGTCTCCGCGACGATGCACCGCGCCAAGGCGCACGCCCGGGCGTCGCACGTCACGGTGGGACAGGTCCGGCACGGCCACGGCGGGGCCGTGGAGATCGACTGCTCGTGCGGGATGGTCCTCACCAACGGGCCGGACTGGTCCCTCGACGAGCACATCCGGCTGCACCGCGCCGAGGCGCGCTACGTCGCCCTGAGCCGCGTCGCCCCCGCCGGGATGCCGCGACTGGTCCCCGTGGGCACGGACCGGCTCCCCCGCTGACGCCACGCGCCGTCGGGGTCGACGTCGACGCTCAGGATCACGTCACGGGGTCAGAGCTCGTCCGGGTCGTCCCAGGAGACTCCGCTCGAGGCGCCTTCGATGGGGCCGAGCTCCGCCGCGGAGAGCGACGCCGGCGCCTTTGCCGCGTCACCCCCGGACCTGGCGTCCCGGTCTCGATCGTCCAGCGGGCGCCGCCGGGGTGCCAGCCTGGCCTGCGAGGCGATCGACTCGTCCAACCTGTCCACCGGCACCGTGGGTCGGGTGCCTGTGCCATCCGTGCTCATGGCCAAGGTCTAGCAGCCGGCGGGTTGCCGCGCCCGTGCTTGGCACACTATTTAGTCGCCCAGGCCCCGGGGCAGCACGTCCTGGACGAGTCCCGGACGACGGCCGGACGGTCGCTGCGCGCCACCGTCGCCCGCAGCATCCGGCACCTGGACGCGAGGCCGCGAAGGTTGCCCCTGGTGGCTAGAGTGTCCGCCGTGACCGCTGCCGATGCAGGCCTCGCCGACAGGGCGGCACCCGGAACCCCGCCACCGCTCCCCGGGATGCGCGAGCGGTGGCCGGGGCCCCGCCCCCTGCTGTGGGCGCCGCGGGCCCACACCGTCGAGGTCGTGCTGCCGGCGTCCGGCTCCCGTCTCCCCCTCCGCCTCGTCGGCGCCCACGAGCCCGGGTACTGGCGCGCTGATGCCGAGCTCGCGCCGGGCACCGACTACCTCTTCTCGGTCGACGGCGGACCGCCCGTGCCGGACCCCTGCAGCACCTGGCTGCCGTGCGGCGTCCACGGAGCGTCGCGCGTGCTGGACCAGGAGTTCGCCTGGACGGACGGCGCCTGGCGGGGCGCAGACCTCGACGCCGGCGCGCTGCTGCGCGTCGACCTCCCCACGTTCACCGCGGCCGGCACGCTCGACGCCGCCGCCGACCTCCTGGAGGACGTCGCCGCGACCGGCGTCGTGGGGGTCGAGCTCTCCCCCGTCGCTGCGTACGACCCCGAGCGCGGCCCAGCCGCCGGCGTCCGGCTGTTCGCCGTGCACGAGCCGCTCGGCGGCCCCGGCGCGCTCCACCGGTTCGTCGACCGCGCGCACCGCTGCGGGCTCGCCGTCGTCCTGGACGCCCCCCACCGGTGGGCCGTCGCCGACGACCTCGGCCTGCACGCCTTCGGCCCCTACGCCACCGGCTCACGGATCGGGCCGCGCACGGGAGCCCGGCCCGGCCCGCCCGGCTCCGACAGCCCGCGGATCAACCTCGACGGCAGCGGGAGCCGCGGCCCGCGTGACTTCCTCGTGGCCGACGCCGAGCGCTGGCTGCGCGATTTCCACGTGGACGGCCTGCTGCTCGACGTCGAGGCGCTCGTGGACCGCTCGGCGGTGCCGTTCCTCGGGGAGCTCGCGGAGGACGTGCACCACCTCGGCGAGCAGCTCGGCCGCCGGCTCCACCTCCTCGTCGACGGGCCGGGGCGCAGCGACCGGCTCACCACCGTCGTGCACCACATCCTCGCGGCGCCGGGCGACGCCGATCCCGTCCAGGACCTGCGCCGGCTCGCGCACGAGGTCTTCCCCCCGACGACGGCCCCGTGGCGTCCGCCGAGCCTGCGCCGGGCGCACCGCGCCACGCAGCGGGCCTCCGCGGTGCTCGTGCGCGACCTCACGCGGCTGCCCGCCGCCAACCGCTCCGTCCCGTGGACGCCCGACGCGGGCGACGCCTACCGGGAGGCCCCGGGCGTGACCGACGACGACCGGGCCTGCCTGCTGACGTTCGCGATCCTCGCGGGGACGCCACCGGTGCTCGACACGGAGCACGTGCCGGTGCCCGCGCGGGACGACCGGGCACGGCGCCTCGTGGCCTGGACCCGGAGGCTGGTGGCGTTGCGCCCCGCCGCGTCGGCGGACCGCGACCTGCCCGTGGAGGTGCGGACCGCGGGGACCTCGCTCGTCGGTCGCCGGGGCCGCACCGCCGTCGCCCTCGTCACCGGCACGGAGCCGGCGGACGTGGACGTCTCGTCGCTCCCGGCCGACATGAAGGTCGTGGCCGCCTGGGACCCGGAGGGGACCACCCTGGCGGACGGCGTCCTGCGGATCCCGCCCCGTGCCCCCGCCGTGCTGCACTCCGGCCCCGTCGAGCCGTAGCCTCCACGGCTCGCCGCGGGCGGGCCTCACGCCGTCAGGCGTCGGCCTTCCTCCGCGAGGGCCCCGAGACGCGACAGCGCCCGGAAGTACTTCTTGCGGTAACCCCCGCGCAGCATCTCCTCGGAGAACAGGTGCTGCGCACCGTCACCGGAGAGGAGCACGGGCACGTCGCGGTCGTACAGGCGGTCGACGAGGACCACGAGCCGCAGGGCCACCTCCTGCCGCTGCACGGGCCGCACGCCGGTGAGCGCCACCAGCTCCACGCCGTCGAGCAGGGCGCCGTACCGGCTCGGGTGGACGGTCGCGAGGTGCGCGAGCAGCCCGTCGAACTCGTCGAGGACCGCGCCCGGACGCCCGGCGGCCGCGCGCTCCACGACGTCGGCCGGGATCGGGGCCGCCTCGGTCACGACGGCGCGGTGGCGGTAGTCCTCGCCGTCGACGCGCAGCACCTCGAAGCGCGACGAGAGCGCCTGGATCTCGCGCAGGAAGTCCTCGGCCGCGAAGCGACCCTCGCCCAGCGCCTCGGGCAGCGTGTTCGACGTCGCGGCGAGGGCGACGTCGCGGTCCGCGAGCTCGCGCAGCAGGCGCGACATCAGCACCGTGTCGCCGGGGTCGTCGAGCTCGAACTCGTCGATGCAGACCAGACGGCGCGTGGCGAGCGCCTCGACCGTCGGCAGGAAGCCCAGCGCCCCCACGAGGTTCGTGTACTCGACGAACGTGCCGTACGCGACCGCCCCCTCGCCCACAGCCGCCGTGACCTCGTGGGCCAGCGAGGTGAGCAGGTGCGTCTTGCCGACGCCGAAGCCGCCGTCCATGTACACGGCGGGCACCGCCCGACGTCGCCCGAACAGCGCCTTCAGCCCCGACGACCGCGGCGCGGCGATCTCGCGCGCGACCTCCTGCAGCCGGGCGGGCACCGTCGTCTGGCTCGGGTGGGCGGGGTCGGCCCGGTAGGTGGAGAAACGTGCCTGGGCGAAGTGGCGCGGCGGCACGAGGTCGGCGAGCAGCCGGTCCGGGGAGACCGTCGGACGCACCGCCGACAGGGACGGCACCGCGCCGTCGTGCGCGGGGGGCGTCGCGCCCGCGTCGGCGCCCGGGCCCGTACCCGTGCCCTGGCCCTGGTCCTCGTCCTGCGTGAGCGTCACGACCGTCAAGGCTACGCCGCGTCAGTACGCTGGCCGCTGTGAGATCTGCCACGACGCCGCTCGACCTGCTCGTCCCGGCACCCGAGCACCTGCCCCCCGACCCGACCGAGCACCGCCTCCGTGCGCTGTACGACGAGGGCACCGGGTCCGGCAGGTGGCTGCGGGCCAACTTCGTCAGCACGGTCGACGGCGGCGCGTGGGGCCCGGACCACCTGTCCGGCTCGATCAACGACGACGCGGACTGGCGCGCGTTCCGTGTCCTGCGTGCCGCGGCCGACGTCGTGCTCGTCGGTGCGGGCACGGCCCGCCACGAGGGCTACACGGCGCTCGACCGGCCGCAGGGCCTTCCCACGACGGGCGACCGACCCCTCGAGCTCGCGCTCGTCACGCGCTCCGGCCGGGTGCCGCAGCAGCTCGCCGACGGCGACCGGCCGCCGCTCGTCCTCACCGGCGCGGCGGGCGCGCGGACGGCGAGCCGGATGGTCCCCGCCGACCGGGTGCTCGCGGTGGCGTCGGCGGACGACCCCGACGAGGTGGACCTGCGTGCCGGTCTCGCGGCCCTGGCCGACCGAGGGCTGCGCCGCGTCCTGTGCGAGGGCGGCCCGACGCTGCTCGCCGCCATGCTCGCGGACGACCTGGTCGACGAGCTGTGCGTCACGACCAGCCCGTGCCTCGTCGGGCCGGGCCCCTCCCGCATCGTGGCCGCCTCCCCCGCCGGGTCCCCCGGCGAGGGGCCGCGCCCGGCCGGGATCCCGGCGTCGCCGGCCACGCCCGCCCGCCTCACGCACCTGCTGCACGCGCCGGGCTCCGGCACGCTGCTGGCGCGCTGGCTCCTGCGCTGAGCCCGGTCCCGGGAGCCCCGTGGCGAGGCGCGCGTCACGTCCCGCCCCGCGCCGGCCCGCTGGCCTCGCATCCACGGCCCCGGGTGGCTACGGTGCTGGCATGCCGACGACCGTCGTCCTCACCGAGGACGCCCTCACCGACGCCGACGTGGCGCACATCCTGTCCCTGCACGACGAGCAGGCCGAGCGCTACCGCGTGCTCGTCCCCTCGGACACCGACCGCAACGTGGTCGCCGCGATCATCGACCACCTGTGGGTGGGCGAGCTGCGCGAGGCCGGCCAGGACCTCGTGGGCAAGGAGCCCACGCCCGAGCAGGCGAAGGTGACCGCCGCCGAGCGCCTCGAGCGGTCGCTCGCGGCGCTGCGGGCGGCCGGAGCCACCGCCGAGGGCACGGTGACCGAGGAGGACCCGCTGCCCGCGCTGAGCGCCGCCGTCGAGGCCCAGGGCGGCCCGGACGGCGTGGACGACGTGGTCGTCGTGACCTACCCCCACGTCGTCGCGGACACCTTCCGCTCCGACTGGGCGTCGCGCGCCCGCGAGCTCCTGCAGGTCCCCGTGCTGCACCTGTACGCCGGCACCAGCGAGATCGGCGACTGAGCCCGGTCCCCGAGACCCCCTGGCACGCGCGAGGGCCCCGTCCGGCGGACGGGGCCCTCGTGCGTGGCGCTGGGGTCGTGCGGTGCGGGATCAGCGCACGCGGTGGCCCGCCCCGGTGATCGTCGCGCGCACCAGCTCGTCCATGGAGTCGAGGAAGGGCTCCTCGTCGAGCAGGTGGTGGTCGACCGCGGCGACGGAGAGCTCGGTGCAGCCGAGCACGACGACGGACGCGCCACGCTCCACGAGCCGGGCCGCCACCCCGCGCAGGGCGTCGGGGTCGGCCGGCCGGCCGGCCTTGACCTGGTCGTAGATCACCGTGCTGACGACGTCCTGGTCGGCGGCGTCGGGGACGACGACGTCGATCCCGTGGGCGGCGAACGCGTCGTCGTACACCTTCGACGCGACCGTCCCCGCCGTGGCCAGCAGGCCGACGCGCCCCAGGCCGGGCACCCGCGCACGCGCCGCCGCGACCGTCACGTCGATGATCGAGACGAACGGCACGGTGACCGCGTCCAGCACCTGCTGGGTGAAGTAATGCGCGGTGTTGCAGGGCATGACGAGGAACTGCACGCCGAAGTCCTGCAGGCGCCGGGCGTCCCGCGCGAGCACGGGTCCCGGGTCGGCGGGCGACCGGCCGAGCACGAAGTCCGTGCGGTCCGGGATCGTCGCGTGGTTGAGCACGACGAGGTCCACGTGGTCCTGGTCGCGCTCGGCGTCGGTGCGCTGCACCACCCGCTGCAGGAAGTAGGCGGTGGCCAGCGGGCCCACGCCCCCGATGACGCCGACGGGCCGGTCCTCGACCGTCCCGCCGGCGTCACCGGCGCCGTGCTCGACCTCGGCGGTCACGCGCCCTCCCGCGCGCCCTGCGGCGCGGCCGGCCCGGTCCACGCCAGGGCCCGCGACTGCGCCACCGGGTAGTGCCGGGCGTACTTGCGGTACTGGTTGAGCTGCGACACCAGCAGGTAGGCGACCCGGCGCGGGTCCCACTCCTTGCGGTACCAGAGCGGGTTGGACGCCCGCCGGGTCAGCTGCAGGCGGCGCGTGCGGGTCCGGGTCCCCGGGTCCGCGACGTACCGGCGCAGCAGGGTGCCGGGGAGCACCGTGTACAGGTGCTCGGTGGTGACCTCGCCGTCGCCGGACAGCGGGACGTCGGGCCCCAGCACGGCGCGCGGGTCGGCGTCGAGGCCGCGCAGGTGCTCGTGCACGTAGAACTTCACCGGGTTCGCGCCCGTCGACGTGACGTAGTAGTTCGAGCGACCCAGGCGCGGGTTGAGCTCGAAGAACACGTACCGCCCGTCGCGCGGGTCGTACTTGAGGTCGAAATTCGCGACGCCGGTCCAGCCGACGTGCTCGAGCAGCCGGCGCGCCTGCTCCACGACCTCGGGCTGGGTGCCCGTGACGATCGCGGCCGGGTTGCCGAGCGCGCCCGGCGCGTGCTCCTCCAGCAGCACGTGCCCGAAGGAGGAGAACCGCACCTTGCCCTGGGCGTCGCTGTAGCAGGTGAGGATCCGCATGCCGGAGTCGTCCCCCGGGATGTAGTCCTGCACGACGAACGAGCCGACGTACCCGGCGTCCTTCACCCGACCGAGCAGGTCGAGCAGCTCGGCGCGCGTGTCCACGAGGAAGACCTTCTTCTTCCCGGCGAACTCGACGTCGTGGTAGGCCGCCGTGCTGGCCGCCTTCGCGATCACCGGGAACGTCAGCCCGCCGGTGTCCGGCTCGGTGCCCGACGCGACGTCGTGCACGACCGTCGTCGGGTGCGCGAGGCCGAGCTCGGCGCACAGGGCACCGAACTCCTCCTTGTCGGTGAGCCGCAGCAGCAGCTCCTCGCCCACGTAGGGCACCAGGTAGCGGTCCTCCAGGCGGTCGCGGTGCTGCACCAGCATCCGCACGAGCCAGTCGGCCGAGCCTACGACGACCAGGTCGGCGTCGGTGTGCTCGTCGGCGATACGACGCAGGCGCGCCACGATCGCCTCGGGGTCGTCGATCTGCGGCTCGGCCACGTGCGTGAGGATGCGCGAGTGCCGCACCAGGCCCGTGGAGGCGCCGGACACGACCACGGACCGCACGCCGTACGCCTCGTGGAACGCGCGGGCCAGGCTGTACGCGCCGATGTCGCCGCCCAGGACGACGGGCTGCAGCCGCCGCTGCGGAGTCTGCGTCACGATGCCTCCTTCGTCGCGGCGCCGCCGGTCGACGTGCCGGCCGGTGCCCCGGCCGCCGTGTTCGCCGCGTAGTTCCGGCGCAGCGCCTCCAGCGGGTAGAACTGCCGGTACTTGCGCACGTGGTTGAGCATCGCCGTGAGCACGTACAGCCGGCGGCGCGGCGACGCGTCGGCCTTGTAGCGCAGCGGGTGCACGGTGCGGCCCGAGCGCTGCAGCCGCACGACGCGGGCGTGCAGCTCCGGGTCCAGCACGTACGAGCGCAGCAGGCGCTTCGGCACGACGGAGTACAGCACCTCGCGGTCCGCCGTCACCGGCTCGCGGCGCACGCCGTGCACGACGTCGTCCACCAGGGCCTCGGTCGGGTTCTGCCCGCCCGCGGTGAGGTAGTAGTTGTTCCGCCCGATGCGCGGGTTCTGCTCGAAGAACTTGAACACGCCGTCGCGCGGGTCGAGCTTGACGTCGAAGTTCGCGAACCCGCGCCAGCCCGTGTGCTCGAGGATCCGCTGGGCGGCGTCGAGGATCTCGGCGATCGGCTCGACGATCATCGCCGACGGGTTGCCCCGGGCGGCCGGCGTGCGCTCCTCCAGGAGCACCTGCGCCGAGGAGCGCAGCGTGACCCGCCCGCTCGTGTCGGCGTACGCCGTGACCGACCGCATGCGGGTGTCGTCGCCGGGGATGTTCTCCTGCACGAGGAAGCGGCCGCGGAAGCCCGCCTCGCGCAGCGAGATCATCAGCCGGTCCAGCTCGGCCGGCGTCGCGATCTCGTAGATCTTCTTCTTCCCCGCGAACTGCACGTCGTGGTAGTCGGCGCTGCTCGCGGGCTTGGCGATGACCGGGAAGTCGAAGCCGACCGGAAGCGGCTCCCAGCCGGGCTCGGCCGCGCGGGCGAAGTCCTGGATGACGGTGGCGGGCGTCGGGATCCCGAGCTCGGCGCACACCTCCTGGAACTCCGCCTTGTCGGAGATCCGGTCGATGAGCGCGGCGTCCGCGAACGGCACCACGTACCCCGCGGCCTCGAGCTCCCCGCGGTGGTGCACGAGCACGCGCACCACCCAGTCCATGTTGGTGAGGAGCACGAGCGCGCGACCGGGGGCCGCCAGGCGGCCCGCCACGTCCTGGAGCGCCGCGACGATCTGCTCGGGCGCGGTGCCGGACAGCTCGGTGTCGATGATCTGCGAGTGCGCGATCGGGCCCGGTTCCGCGAAGGCGACGACGGTGGTGCGCACGCCGTAGCGCTCGTGGAACGAGCGGGCGAGCGCGTACACCCCGATGTCCGACCCGACGATGACGGGCTGGAACCCGGGGCCGGTCTCGGTGCTGGTGGTGCTCACGGGTGCGCTCATGCCTCCTGCTCGGAGCGGTCGGCCGACCACTCGGTGTGGAAGGTGCCCTCGCGATCGGTGCGGCGGTAGGTGTGCGCCCCGAAGAAGTCGCGCTGCGCCTGGATGAGCGCGGCGGGCAGGCGCTCGGCCCGCACGCCGTCGTAGTAGGCCAGCGACGAGGAGAACGCCGGCGTGGGCACCCCGTTGAGGGCGGCCTGCGACACGACTCGGCGCCAGGCGGCGAGGCCGTTGCCGACGGCGTTCGTGAAGTACTCGTCCGCGAGCAGCAGCGGCAGCGCCGCGTCGCGCTCGTACGCCTCGGTGATGCGGTTGAGGAAGCGCGCGCGGATGATGCAGCCGCCGCGCCAGATGCGGGCCATCGCGCCGCGGTCGATGTCCCAGCCGTACTCGGCGGAGGCGGCGGCGATCTGGTCGAAGCCCTGGCTGTACGCGACGACCTTCGACGCGTACAGCGCGAGGCGCACGTCCTCGATGAAGGAGTCGCGGTCGGCGATCTCCCAGGTGCCCGCGTCGGCGGGCAGCGCGGCACGGCCGGCCTCCCGCTGCGGCACGGAGCCGGACAGGGCGCGGGCGAACGTCGCCTCGGCGATGCCCGTGATCGGGACGCCCAGGTCGAGGCCGTTCTGCACCGTCCAGCGGCCGGTGCCCTTCTGCTCGGCCTGGTCGAGCACGACGTCGACGAACGCGCTGCCGGTCGCGGCGTCCACGTGCTGCAGCACGTCCGCCGTGATCTCGATGAGGAAGGACTCGAGGTCGCCGGTGTTCCACTCGGCGAAGATCTGGCCGATCTCGGCCGCCGACGCGCCCAGGCCCTGCTTGAGCAGGTCGTAGGCCTCGGCGATGAGCTGCATGTCGGCGTACTCGATGCCGTTGTGCACCATCTTGACGAAGTGGCCGGCGCCGTCCGGGCCGACGTAGGTGCAGCAGGGCGTGCCGTCGACCTTCGCGGAGATGTCCTCGAGGATCGGGCCGAGGCTCGCGTAGGACTCGCGGGTGCCGCCCGGCATGATCGACGGGCCGTTGAGCGCACCCTCCTCGCCGCCGGAGACGCCGGTCCCCACAAAGTGCAGGCCCTTCGCGCTGAGATCCTTCTCGCGGCGGATGGTGTCGGGGAAGTGCGCGTTGCCGGCGTCGACGACGATGTCGCCCTCCTCCAGCAGCGGCACGAGCTCGTCGATGACGGCGTCCGTCGCGGCGCCCGCCTTGACCATGATGACGACCTTGCGGGGCCGCTCGAGGGAGGCGACGAAGTCGGCCATCGACTCGGACGGGACGAAGTCGCCCTCGTGCCCGGCGTCGGCGATCAGCGACTGGGTCTTGGCGTACGACCGGTTGTGCACCGCCACCGTGTAGCCGTGCCGCGCGAAGTTGCGGGCGAGGTTGCGGCCCATCACCGCAAGGCCGGTCACGCCGATCTGGGCACGAGCTGTCATCGTTTCCCTGCTTCCGTCGGTTCTCGGTTTCGGGTCGGGCGGCCGGGTGGCGGCGACTGGCGCACGCGCTCCCCCGCCCGGGAGCCGGGACCAGCGTAGTCGGCGCGGCGGCCGAGGTGTACGGACCATCACGATCCGGACACGACCCGCCCCCCGGTGCGTCGTTTCACCCGACCGGCCGCCCCGCGCCGTACGGTGGCTGGCGTGACCGGCGATCGCACGGGTGACTCGAAGCGGGATCCTCGGCAGGTGCCCGCCCCCTTCGCGGCCGCGCTGGCGTCCCTGCGCGAGCGGCGGCTGCGCGGCGAGGTGCACCTGGCGGAGATCCCCGGCCCCACGCGCGTGGCCCCGTACTCGGTGGCCCTCGAGGGCGAGGTCGCCGAGCCCGGGGGCGAGGAGGTCGCCACCGGTCGGTTCGTCGTCCTGCACGACCCCGAGGGGCAGGAGACCTGGCAGGGCACGTTCCGGGTCGTCACGCTGGTGCGCGCCACCCTCGAGCCCGAGCTCGCCGCCGACCCCCTGCTGGCCGACGTCGCGTGGACCTGGGTGACGGAGTCGCTCGACGCCGCCGGCGTGGACGCCCTGGCGATCGGCGGCACCGTGACGCGTGTCCTCTCCCAGAGCTTCGGCGCGCTGGGTGCCACGCCCGACGCCGTGGACCTCGAGATCCGCGCGTCCTGGACCCCCACCGACACGGACCTCGGCGTGCACCTCGCCGTGTGGGGCGACCTCATGGCGACGGCCGGCGGCCTGCCCCCGCTGCCCGACGGCGTCGCCTCGCTCTCCGCACGCTCGGGCGGCCGCGGGCACCCGCGGCCCGGGTCACGACCGCATACCGTGGGGCCATGAGCTCAGCAGTCCCCCCGACCGCCACCGACGTCGTCCCGCTCACCGAGCCCGCGGACGGCGTCGGTCGCGTGGTCGACACCCCGGTCGCCCTCGACCGCGTGGTCGAGCGGTTCGCGGCCGGCACCGGCCCCGTCGCCGCCGACGCGGAGCGCGCCTCCGGCTACCGCTACGGTCAGGCCACCTACCTGGTGCAGCTGCGGCGCGAGGGCGCCGGCACGGCGCTGCTCGACCCGGTCGCGCTCCCCGACCTGTCGGCGATCGGCGACGCCGTGGGCGACGCCGAGTGGGTGCTGCACGCGGCGTCCCAGGACCTGCCGGGGCTCGCCGAGCACGGGCTGCGCCCGGCACGGGTCTTCGACACGGAGCTCGCCGCGCGCCTGCTGGGGCTGGAGCGTGTCGGCCTCGCCGCCGTGGTCGCAGAGCTGCTCGGCCTGGGCCTGGCCAAGGAGCACTCCGCCGTCGACTGGTCCACCCGGCCGCTGCCCGAGGACTGGCTGCGCTACGCCGCCCTCGACGTCGAGGTGCTGGTGGACCTGCGCGACCGCCTGGCCGAGCGGCTCGACGCGGACGGCAAGGCGGAGTGGGCGGCCCAGGAGTTCGAGGCGGAGCGCACCGCGCCCCCGCCGGCACCCCGCGTCGACCCGTGGCGGCGCACGTCGGGCACGCACACGCTCCGCGACCGTCGTCAGCTGGCCGTGGTCCGCAGCCTCTGGCAGGCGCGCGACGCGAGCGCCCGTGCCCGCGACGTCTCCCCCGGCCGGGTGCTGCCCGACCGCGCCATCGTCGCGGCCGCCCGTGCGCTGCCGCGCACCGTGCCGCAGCTCACCGCCCTGCCGGAGTTCGCGGGGAAGGCCACGAGGCGCCGCGCGCCGGCGTGGCAGCGCGCGATCGACGAGGCCCTCGCCCTGCCCGACGACCGGCTGCCGAGCCAGCGCGGCCCGCGCACCGACGGCCCGCCCCAGCCCCGCACCTGGGCCGACCGAGACCCCGTCGCAGCCCGTCGGCTCACGACGGCCCGCGAGCTCCTCGCCACGATGTCCGGCGACCTGCACGTGCCCGTGGAGAACCTGCTGCAGCCGGACGCCCTGCGCCGGCTGTGCTGGACGCCGCCGGACCCGGCACGCTCGGCCGAGATCGCGGAGTTCCTGCGGGGCCGCGGCGCCCGCCCGTGGCAGATCGAGCTGGTCGCCACGCCCCTCGAGGACTCCTTCTCCGCGCTCGCCTGACCCGCTCCGCGCCCGGGCTGATACCGGGTCTCACGATGGTCTACTCTTGTTCCCGGTACTCGCGGTAGCGTGTACCTCGGCGCGGCCCCACCGGGTCGTCGCCCGAGAGAGCGGCGTCGCTCGTCGGACGCCGAAGTCCCGACCCTCGTCAGCGGATGGAGCTTCCATGACCACACGGAACCCGGCCCGCCGCGCGCTGCGCGACGTCGTCTTCGTCGAGGGCGTGCGCACGCCGTTCGGCAAGGCCCGGCCCGACGGCCTCTTCGCCGAGACCCGCGCGGACGACCTCGTCGTCAAGGCGGTCCGCGAGCTGCTGCGCCGCCACCCCGAGCTGCCGGGCGAGCGCGTGGACGAGGTGGCCATCGCCGCCACCACCCAGCAGGGCGACCAGGGCCTGACCCTCGGCCGCACCGTGGGGATGCTCGCCGGCCTCCCCCAGACCGTCCCCGGCTTCGCGATCGACCGCATGTGCGCGGGCGCGATGACCGCCGTCACGACCACCGCCGCCGGCATCGCGACCGGCAGCGCCGACGTCGTGATCGCGGGCGGCGTGGAGCACATGGGCCGCCACCCGATGGGCTTCGACGCCGACCCGAACCCGCGCTTCCTGTCCGAGAAGCTGGTGGACCCCGAGTCGCTCAACATGGGCGTCACGGCCGAGAACCTGCACGACAAGTTCCCGCACCTCACCAAGGAGCGCGCGGACGCCTACGCCGTGAACAGCCAGGCCAAGTACGCCAAGGCCCTGGCCAACGGTGACGTCGGCCCGGAGCTCGTGCCCGTGGCGGTCCGCTCCGCCGAGCAGGGCTGGGGCCTGGCCACCGCCGACGAGCTGCCCCGCCCGAGCACCACCGTCGAGGGCATCGCGAACCTCAAGACGCCGTTCCGCCCGGGCGGCCGCGTCACCGCGGGCAACGCGTCCCCCCTGACCGACGGCGCCACCGCCGCCCTGCTCGCCTCCGGCGACACCGCCGCCGAGCTGGGCCTGCCGGTCGCGATGCGCCTGGTCTCGTCCGCGTTCGCCGGCGTCGACCCGTCGATCATGGGCTACGGCCCGGTCCCCGCCACGGACAGGGCGCTCGCCCAGGCCGGCCTCACCATCGACGACATCGGCCTGTTCGAGATCAACGAGGCCTTCGCCGTGCAGGTGCTGAGCTTCCTCGACCACTACGGGATCGCCGACGACGACGAGCGCGTCAACCCGTACGGCGGCGCCATCGCCATGGGCCACCCCCTGGCCAGCTCCGGCGTGCGCCTCATGACGCAGCTCGCGCACCAGTTCGCGAAGCACCCCGAGGTCCGGTACGGCGTCACCACCATGTGCGTGGGCCTCGGCCAGGGCGGCACGGTGATCTGGGAGAACCCGCACCACGCCGACTACTCGGGCCACACCACCGCGACCACCGCGACGGACGAGGAGAACTGACCTGATGACCGAGAACACCCCCGACGTCCGCGCCGAGCGCGTCACGCACTCCCTCGTCCGCGACGTCGCGCTCCCCGGCGGCGCGGGCACGCTCGCGCTCGTCACCCTCGACAACGGCCTCGACCACACCAAGCCCAGCACGCTGGGCCCCGAGGGCATGGCCGAGCTCACCGCGGCGCTCACCGCGCTCCAGGGGCGCGCGGGCCGCGGCGAGATCGCCGCCGTCGCCGTCACCGGCAAGCCGTACTTCCTCGCGGCGGGCGCGGACCTGCTCCAGGTCTCCACCGTCACCTCGCACGAGCAGGCGCTCGAACTCGGCCGCGGCGGGCACGCCGCCTACGAGCTGCTGCACACCATGGGTGTGCCGACGTTCGCGTTCGTCAACGGGCTGGCGCTCGGCGGCGGCCTCGAGGTCGCGCTCAACTGCGACTACCGCACCGTGTCGTCCGACGCCCCCGCGCTGGGCCTGCCCGAGACCGGCCTCGGCCTCATCCCGGGCTGGGGCGGCGCCTACCTCGTGCCGCGCCTCGTGGGCATCGAGAAGGCCGTCGACGTGATCCTCACCCGGCCCGCCACGCAGAAGCCGTTCAAGGCGGCCGAGGCGGCCGCGATCGGCCTGGTGGACCAGCTCTTCGAAGCGGCCGACTTCCTCGAGCAGTCGATCCTGTGGGCGTCGCGCGTGCTGCGCGGCGAGGTCGAGGTGCCCCGCCGCGAGCTCGACCCGCAGCCGGTGTGGGACGCCGTCGTCGCGGCCACGCGCCAGCGGCTCGACGCCGTCGTCGCGGGCTCGCGACCGGCGCCCTACCGTGCCCTCGACCTCCTGGCCGCGGCCCGTACCGCGACCCGCGAGGAGGCCTTCGCCGCGGAGGACGAGGCGCTGGCCGACCTCATCATGTCCGACGAGATGCGCGCCAGCGTCTACGCCTTCCAGCTCGTCTCGGGCGGCAAGAAGCCCGTCGGCGCCCCCGACAAGGGCCTGGCCCGCCCGGTCACCCGGGTCGGCATCGTCGGCGCCGGCCTCATGGCCGCGCAGATCGCCCTCCTCGTCGCACAGCGCCTCGGCGTGCCCGTCGTCATGCGCGACCTCGACCAGGAGCGGGTCGACAAGGGCCTCGGCTTCGTCCGGTCCACCGTCGAGAAGCTGGTCGGACGCGGGCGGATGACGCCCGAGGCCGCCGCGCGCATCGCCGCGAGCGTCACCGGAACCACCGAGATCGGCGAGTTCGCCACGTGCGACGTGGTGATCGAGGCGGTCACCGAGGTCATGGGCCTGAAGAAGAAGGTCTTCGCCGAGCTCGAGGGCATCGTCTCCGAGGACACGGTCCTCGCGACGAACACCTCCGCGCTGTCCGTCACCGAGATGGCGGCCGACCTGGCGCACCCGGAGCGGGTGGTGGGCATCCACTTCTTCAACCCGGTGGCCCAGATGCCGCTGGTCGAGGTGGTGAAGGCCGAGAAGACCTCCGACGAGGCCCTCGCGACGGCGTTCGCGATCACGAAGAAGCTGCGCAAGACGGCCGTGCTCGTCGCCGACCGGCCGGGCTTCGTGGTCAACCGCCTGCTCGTGCTCGTCATGGGCAAGGTCGTCGAGGCGATCGAGAACGGCACGTCCGTCGAGGTCGCCGACACGGCGCTCGCGCCGCTGGGCTTCCCGATGCCGACGTTCGAGCTCTTCGACCTCGTCGGCCCCGCCGTCGGACTGCACGTGCTCACCTCGCTGCGCGACGACCTGGGCGACCGCTTCCCGACGTCCCCCGGCCTGGAGAAGCTCGTCGCCGACGGCACGCGCGTCGTGCTGGACCGCCCGGCACCCGGGCTGCCCAAGCCGGTCGACCCGACGATCCAGGCCGTGTTCGGCGAGGCGCTGCCCGCCGGCACCACGGGCCGGCACGGCACCCCGGTGCTCGACGCCGCGGGCGTGCTCGACTCGGTCCTCACGGCCCTGACGGTCGAGATCGGCCACATGCTCGACGAGGGCGTGGTCGCCGGGCCGCAGCAGATCGACCTGTGCATGATCCTCGGCGCCGGGTGGGGCTTCCACACGGGCGGCATCACGCCGTACCTCGACCGCGCCGGGTACTCGGCGAAGGTCCTGGGCCGTCGGATCCTGCCCGACGGCGTCGCGAACGTCCCCGAGGCCGTCGCCTGACACGCCCTCCTCGGAGACCCGAGCCGCACGGCTCATGACGCACCGGTGGCCCGGTCCCTCCCGGGGACCGGGCCACCGGTGCGTGCCTCGGCCCGCAGACCTGCGCCGCGGACTAAAACGAGGCCGGGCCCCGGACCGCGCGCCGGACCGCCTCGATCGTCCTCGCGACGTCGTCCTCGTCCGTGGACCAGTTGCTCACCGAGACCCGCAGGACGTCCCGGCCGCGCCATCGGGAACCGGAGATCCAGGTCTCGCCGTCGGCGAGGAGCCGCTCGCCGGCCGCGCGCGTCAGGGCGTCGTCAGCCAGCGCGAGGCACACCTGGGTGTAGACGACGTCGTTGACCACCCGCACGCCGTCGATGCGCGCCACGCCCTCGGCGATCGCCCGGGCGCGCTCCGCCAGGCCTCCGACGAGCCCGGACAGTCCCGCACGCCCGAGGGAACGCAGCGCGGCCCAGGTGGGCACGCCGCGGGCGCGCCGCGAGAGCTCGGGCGCCTTGTCGTAGGGGTTGCCGGGGCCGGGCGCGTCCACGAGGTACGCCGTGTGCACGCCGAACGCCGCGCGCACGGCGGCAGGGTCGGCCACGACGGCGACACCGCAGTCGTAGGGCACGTTCAGCGTCTTGTGCGCGTCGGTCGCCCAGGAGTCGGCGCCCTCGATCCCCTGCACGAGGTGGGCGAGACTGGGTGTCGCGGCCGCCCAGAGGCCGAACGCGCCGTCGACGTGCACCCACGCGCCGTGGGCGTGCGCGAGCGGGATCGCCTCCGCGAAGGGGTCGAAGGACCCGGAGTGCACGTTGCCGGCCTGCAGAGCCACGATCGTCGGCGCACCCGGCGGCCCCTCGGCGAGCGCGGCGGCCAGGGCGTCCGTACGCAGTCGGCCCTGGTCGTCGGCCGCCACCTCCGTCGGGGCGCCGAGCCCGAGGTAGCGCAGCGCGAGATCGACGGAGTCGTGGCGCTCGGCGCCGACCAGCACGCGGACCGGAGGGCCGCCCGTCAGGCCCCGCTCGTGGACGTCCCACCCCGCACGGCCGAGGACCGCCCCGCGCGCCGCGGCCAGCCCGGTGAGGTTCGCCGTCGTCGCGCCGGTCACGAAGCCCACGTCGGAGCCCGCGGGCAGGCCGAGCGCGTCGAGCACCCACCGTCCCGCCTCCTCCTCGACCGCGACGACGCCCGGCGTGGAGAACCGCATCCCGGCGTTCTGGTCCCAGGCGCTCACGAGCCAGTCGGCGCCCAGCGCCGCGGGCAGGGTGCCGCCCATGACCCAGCCGAAGAACCGGCCCGACCCGATCGCCATCAGGCCGGGCTCGACCCGGGCGGCGAGCTCGTCGACCACGTCGGCCGGCGCGAGCCCTCGACCAGGCAACGGCCCGGCGAGCGTCCGGCCGACGGCGTCCGCGTCGGCGCGTGGCGGGACCGGCCGCTCCCCCACGTCGTCGAGCCACGCCCGCGCGTGGTGCACGGCGCGGTCGAGCGCGCCCTCGAAATCCTTGCCTCTGACCGTCATCCGGGTGCTCCTTCGCGACCGGCCTCGGTGCCGCCGCCAGGATATCGAGGGGAACATCAAGGGGCGGAACGGCCTCGGTAGGAGGGAGGGCAGCGCCCGACGCTCGGGACGTCCTCGCTGCGAAGACCCGCGGGCCGGCGGAAGCGCGCGACGATCACGCACGCGTGTGAGACTTCCCCGCATGAAGCGGACCATGGGTATCGAGGAGGAGTTCCTGCTGGTCGGGGACGACGGACGGCCGGTCGCACGGGCCAGCGAGGCGCTCGACGCCTCGGGCGTCGACCTGACGAGGTCTCCCGAGACCGGCGGAGGCGCGCTCGAGACCGAGTTCATGGAGGAACAGCTCGAGACGGCGACCCACCCGCGTCACGAGCTCACCGACCTCGCCGCCGAGGTCCGCGCGGGCCGGCAGCGCGCCCAGGCGGCGGCCGACCGGGTCGGGGTGCGGGTCGCGGCGCTGGCCACGTCCCCGTGGCCGTTCGAGGGCACGACGGTGGCGCGGCTGCGCTACCTGGAGGCGCGGGCGGCATTCGGCCTCACGGCCCGCGAGCAGCTCACCAGCGGCTGCCACGTGCACGTCGCCGTGGCCGACGACGCCGAGGGCGTGGCCGTCCTCGACCGCATCGGGCCGTGGCTGTCCGTGCTGCTCGCGCTGAGCGCGAACTCGCCGTTCTGGCAGGGCGAGGACTCCGGCTTCGCCAGCTACCGCTCCCAGGTGTGGGCGCGCTGGCCCACGTCCGGGCCGGCCCGCTCCTTCGGGTCCCCGGAGGCCTACCGGCAGGCGGTCGACGACCTCGTCGCCACCGGGACGATCCTCGACCAGAACATGGTGTACTTCGACGCCCGGCTCTCGTCCCGCTACCCCACCGTCGAGATCCGTGTCGCCGACGTCTGCCTCGACGCCGACACGGCCACCCTGCTGGGTGCCCTCGCCCGCGGACTCGTCGAGACCGCGGCACGCGAGGCCTCGGAAGGGCTCGCGGCGCCGGTGCTGCGGCCCGAGCTGCTGCGCACCGCCTCGTGGCGCGCAGGTCGCTCGGGGCTGTCGACGGAGCTGCTGTCGCCGCACACGTGGCAGCCCGCACCCGCGCACGACGTCGTCGGGCAGCTCGTGGCGCACGTGCGCGAGGCGCTCACCGACGACGGCGACCTGGACGCGGTCACCGAGCTCCTCGGACGGCTGTGGGCCGGGGGCGGCGGTGCAGCACGGCAACGCGCCTGGCACGCGGAGTCGGGCGACCTGCGCGCCGTCGTGGATCGCGCCGTCGAGGTCACCCACGCCTGAGCGCGGTCTCGCGTCAGTCGTCCCAGCCCATGCGGAGCACCTCGAACGGGGTCGCGTGCTGCACGCCGAGGCGCGGCCCCGTGACCGACGTCATCCGGGCGAGGAACTCGGCCGGGTCGAAGTGGTCCCACCCGAGGCCGTCGAGGTAGGCGGCGTGGGCCCGCAGCGACGCGACACCCGCGTCGAACGTCGCGGTGACGTCCACCGCGTGCTCCGCGGCGGGCGACCCGGCCACCCACACCTGCCGCACGCCGCCCCACGGCTCGAGGCCCTCGGCCTCGAGCTGGTCGGTGAAGACCCAGCGGTTGCCTGCGTCGCGCACCGCGTCGACGACGGCGCGCCCGGTCGCGATGTGGTCGGCCTGGTTGAGCATCCCGCCGGGGAAGGTCTCACGGTAGTTCCCCGTGATGACGACCTCGGGACGGTGCCGGCGCACCGCACCCGCGATCGCCCGGCGCAGCGGCAGGCCGTACTCGATCACCCCGTCGGCGAACCCGAGGAACTCGACGTCCTCGACGCCCACGGCCCGCGCGGAGGCGACCTGCTCGCCCTCGCGCACGCGGCGCGCCTCGTCCGGGCGCATGCCGTCGATCCCGGCCTCGCCGCTGGTCACCATGGTGTAGGCGACGCGCTTGCCCTGCCCGGTCCAGCGGGCGACCGCCGCCGCGGCGCCGAACTCCATGTCGTCGGGGTGCGCCACCACCGCGAGCGCCGTCGTCCAGCTCTCGTCGAGGGGCCGCAGCGGGGCGTCGTCCGGCGTCGTCGTCATACCGTCACGCTAGCGACGACGGCGCGCGGTCGCGCGCGTCGTCCGTCGCGAGCCGACGTCCGCCGACCTACCCGCCGACTCAGCCGCCGACTCAGCCGCCGACTCAGTAGGTGGTGAGCCCGTGGGCGCGGAAGACCTCGCGCACGGCCTCGGTCGCCTCGGGCGTCGGCGGCTGCGTGTCGTCGAGCTCGTAGGTGCGCCCGAGCTCCGCCCACTTGTCGCGGGCCATCTGGTGGAACGGCAGCACCTCGACGCGCTCGACCGTGCCGGGCCGCACGGCCTCGATGTCCGCGGCGTGCCGCGCGACCGCGGCGACGTTCTCCGGGTCGTCGGTGAGCCCGGGCACGAGGACGAACCGCACCCAGACCCTCACGCCGCGCTCGGCGAGCCGACGCCCGAACCGGAGCGTGGGCGCCAGGGAGCGCCCGGTGACGCGGCGGTAGGTCGCCTCGTCGCCCGCCTTGATGTCGAGGAGCACCAGGTCGGTGTCGTCGAGCATCGCGTCGGTCGCGTTCGCCCCGAGGAAGCCGGAGGTGTCGAGGGTCGTGTGCACCCCGAGCTCCTTCGCACCGTGCAGGACGCGCGCGGCGAACGCCGGCTGCATGAGCACCTCGCCGCCCGAGAGCGTGAGGCCGCCGCCGGTCGCGGTGAAGATGCCGCGGTACCGGGCCACGCGCGCCAGCAGGTCCTCGGCGAGAACGGGCTCGCCGTCCTTCATCGCCAGGGTGTCGGGGTTGTGGCAGTACAGGCACCGCAGCGGGCAGCCGCTGAGGAACACGGTGAGCCGCGTGCCGGGGCCGTCCACGGCGGTCACGAGCTCCCAGGAGTGCACCGAGCCGAGCTCGCCCGAGCGCATCAGCGCCAGGCGGTCGGACCGGTCCACCTCGGTCGTCTCGATCCCCCGCAGGCCGGCGCCGGCCCGGCGCCGGGAGGGGGCGTCCAGCAACGCCGGGCCGGCAGTCATGGTCAGAGCCCCCCGTGGAAGGTCCGCGACAGCACGTCGAGCTGCTGCTCGCGGGTCAGCCGCACGAAGTTCACCGCGTAGCCGGAGACGCGGATCGTGAGCTGCGGGTACTTCTCCGGGTGCTCCATCGCGTCCTCGAGCGTCTCGCGCACGAGGACGTTGACGTTCATGTGGTAGCCGTCGGCGCCCACCGAGGCGTCGAGCAGGCCGGCGAGGTTCGCCACCTGCTCCTCGCGGGTGCGGCCGAGGCCGGACGGCACGACGGTGTTGGTCAGCGAGATCCCGTCCTGCGCCTGGTCGTAGGGCAGCTTCGCGACCGACAGCGCGGACGCGAGCATGCCGTGGGTGTCGCGGCCGTTCATCGGGTTGGCGCCCGGCGAGAAGGGTTCGCCCGCGCGGCGGCCGTCCGGGGTGTTCCCCGTCGCCTTGCCGTAGACCACGTTGGACGTGATCGTCAGCACCGACTGGGTGGGCACGGCGTCGCGGTACATCCGGTGGCTGCGGATCTTGGCCATGAACGACTCGACCAGCTCGACGGCGATGGCGTCGACGCGGTCGTCGTCGTTGCCGTAGGCCGGGTAGTCGCCGTCGATGTCGTAGTCCACGATGATGCCGTTCTCGTCGGCCACCGGGACCACGCGGGCGTACCGGATCGCCGACAGGGAGTCCGCAGCGACCGACAGGCCCGCGATGCCGCAGGCCATGGTGCGCAGCACGTCCCGGTCGTGCAGGGCCATCTCGAGCCGCTCGTACGCGTACTTGTCGTGCGACCAGTGGATGCAGTTCAGGGCCTCGACGTACGTCTCGGCGAGCCAGTCCATGGTGCGGTCGAAACGGGCGCGCACGTCGTCGTAGTCGAGCGGCAGGCCCGGCGCCACGGCGGGGAACGCCGGGGAGACCTGCTTGCCGGTGACCTCGTCCTTGCCGCCGTTGATCGCGTACAGCAGCGCCTTGGCCAGGTTCACCCGCGCGCCGAAGAACTGCATCTGCTTGCCCACGGCCATCGGCGAGACGCAGCACGCGATGGCGGCGTCGTCGCCCCAGGCGGGGCGGATCTGCTCGTCGGACTCGTACTGCACCGCGGAGGTGTCGATCGACACCTTGGCGCAGAACTCCTTGAACCCCTCGGGCAGCCGCGGGCTCCAGAAGACCGTCATGTTCGGCTCGGGCGCCGGGCCCAGGTTGTACAGGGTCTGCAGGAAGCGGAACGAGTTCTTGGTGACGAGCGGGCGACCGTCCTCGCCCATGCCGCCGATGGTCTCGGTGACCCAGGTCGGGTCGCCGGAGAACAGCGCGTCGTACTCGGGGGTGCGCAGGAAGCGCACAATCCGCAGCTTGATGACGAAGTCGTCGACGATCTCCTGCGCCTCGGGCTCGGTGAGCCGCCCGGCGGCCAGGTCACGCTCGATGTAGACGTCGAGGAACGTCGACGTGCGCCCGAGGGACATCGCGGCGCCGTTCTGCTCCTTCACCGCGGCGAGGTAGCCGAAGTAGAGCCACTGCACGGCCTCGCGCGCCGTCGTCGCCGGACCGGAGATGTCGTACCCGTAGGACGCGGCCATCTCCTTGAGCTCGCCGAGCGCGCGGATCTGCTCGGCGTGCTCCTCGCGCTCGCGCACCACGGACTCGCTGAACGGCTGGACGTCGAGGCCGAGCTTGTCGACCTTCTTCGCGGCGATCAGCTGGTCGACGCCGTACAGGGCCACCCGGCGGTAGTCGCCGATGATCCGGCCGCGGCCGTAGGCGTCCGGCAGGCCGGTGATGATGTGCGAGCTGCGGGCGGCGCGGACGTTCGGCGGGTAGATGTCGAAGACGCCCTGGTTGTGCGTCTTGCGGTACTCCGTGAAGACCTTCCGCAGGTTCTCGTCGACGGGGTAGCCGTACGTCTTCAGCGCGCCCTCGACCATGCGCCAGCCGCCGTTCGGCATGATCGCCCGCTTGAGCGGGGCGTCGGTCTGCAGGCCGACGATCAGCTCGGCGTCGCGGTCGATGTAGCCCGGGCCGTGCGCGGTGATGGCCGCCGGGGTGTGCGGGTCGACGTCGTAGACACCCTTCTCGCGCTCGGCGGGGAACATCGCCGACAGCTTGTCCCACACCGCGGTGGTGCGCGCCGTCGGTCCCGCGAGGAACCCGTCGTCACCGGTGTACGGGGTGTAGTTGCGCTGGATGAAGTCGCGCACGTCGATGCCGTCGCACCAGGGTCCCGGGGTGAAACCCGTCCAGGCGGTGGTCGTCGTGGGTGCCGCGTCGGTGGTCATAGGAGCCCCCTCCTTCTGAGGTATGACCACAGCCTATTCGTGAATGCCTTCACAAGCGATGCCGAACGGCTGTGACGTCGCAGACACCCGTCGGCGTCAGCCCAGGACGGCGCCGGGCGGGGACGCGGACAGGGCCGCGGACATGTCGGCGGCCAGCGCGATCGCCTCGCGCGTCGTCGGCGCGACGACGTCGGGCCGGCCCGGGCCGTCCCACGACCGGCCGTGCGACACCCACGCCGTGCGGGTGCCGGCCGCGCGGCCGGCGGCGACGTCGGCGTGCGCGGCGTCGCCCACCATCCAGACCTGCCGCCGGTCGGCGTCCGCGGCACCGAGCCGCTCGAGCGCCACCTCGAGCAGCCGGGGGTCGGGCTTCGCGACGCCCTCCTCCTCCGAGACGACGATCGCGTCCACGTGGGCCTCCAGCCCGCAGCGCGCGATCTTGCCGCGCTGCTGCGCCGACGTCCCGTTGGTCACGACGGCCACCCGGTGCCCGGCGCGACGCAGCACGTCGAGGGTGACGAGGACGCCGTCGTAGACCCGGACGCCGTCGAGGATGCCGGCGCGGAACCGCCGGATCGCGGCGGGGACGTCGTCGTCCCAGCCGAGTCGCGCGATCAGCACCCGCGCGAGCGCCTCCTTGGAGCCGTGCCCGCCCTCGTCGGCCGCGAGGATCGCGGCGAGGTCCGCGGGGCCGAGCGCGGCCCGGTCGACCTCGCCCGAGGCCCACGCCTCGAACGCCTCCGCGCGGCCCACCAGGGTGTTGTCGAGGTCGAGCAGCCAGATCATGACGGGAGGCTAGCTGCCGGGGCGCGGCCGCACCGGGTCGTCTCGCCGCGGCGGCCGGCCGTCAGTCCCGGGCGAGCACGGCGAGGGCGTCGCGCACGGCGTCCTCGGCCCGCATCCGCTGCTGGCCGATGATCTGGTCGCGGCTGGCGTGGTCGAGGAAGGCCACCGGGAGGCCGACGTGCACGAACGGGGTCCGCACGCCCTGCTCCCCCGCCCGCTGTGCGGTCGTCGCGCCGACGCCGCCGTCGACGACGCCGTCCTCGATCGTCAGCACGAGGTCGTGCTCGCCGGCGAGCTTCACGAGCGCCTCGGGCACCGGGAGCACCCAGGTGGGAGCCACCACGTCCACCGCGAGGCCGTGCGCGGCGAGGGACTCCCCCGCCGCGAGCGCCGTGCCCACCATGGAGCCGACGCCGACGACGAGGACCTTGCGCCCGTCCGCGCCCGGGGCCGCCGTGTGACGGGCGACCACGTCGACGCCGTCGAGCGACTCGAGGGCCGGGACGGGGTCGGAGAGGGCGCCCTTGGGGTACCGCACGACCGTCGCGGCGTCGTCCACGTCCACGGCGGCGCGCAGGGCCGCCCGCAGCGTGGGTTCGTCGCGGGGCGCCGCGAGCCGCAGCCCGGGGACGATGCGCAGCATCGCCATGTCCCACATGCCGTTGTGGCTCGCGCCGTCGTCGCCCGTGATGCCGGCCCGGTCCAGCACGAACGTCACGCCCGCCTTGTGCAGCGCCGCGTCCATGAGGACCTGGTCGAAGGCGCGGTTGAGGAAGGTGGCGTAGACGGCGACCACGGGGTGGAGGCCGGCGAACGCCATGCCCGCCGCCGAGGTCACGGCGTGCTGCTCGGCGATCCCGACGTCGAAGGTGCGGTCCGGGAACTCCTGCGCGAACGGCGCCAGCCCCACGGGGTGCAGCATCGCCGCGGTGATCCCGACGACGTCCGGCCGGTCGCGCCCGATCTTCACGATCTCGTCCGCGAAGACCTTGGTCCAGCCGAACCGCGACGGCGCGACGGGCAGGCCGGTCTCGGGGTGGATCTGCCCGACGGCGTGGAACCGGTCGGCGACGTCCTGCTCGGCCGGCGTGTAGCCCCGGCCCTTCTCGGTGATGGCGTGCACGATCACGGGGCCGCCGTACGCCTTGGCCCGGCGCAGCGCGTGCTCCATGGCCACGACGTCGTGCCCGTCGACCGGACCGACGTACTTCAGCCCGAGGTCCTCGAACATCCCCTGCGGCGCGACGACGTCCTTGAGGCCCTTCTTCAGCCCGTGCAGCCAGTCGTAGGCGAAGCGCCCGGGCGCGCCCGTGCGGTGCAGGGTGCGCTTGCCCCACGACAGGAAGGCCTCGTACCCGCGGGTGGTGCGGAGGGTGTCGAGGTGGTTCGCGACGCCGCCGATGGTCGGCGAGTACGAGCGTCCGTTGTCGTTGACGACGATCACGAGGCGGCGGTCCTGCGAGGCCGCGATGTTGTTCAGCGCCTCCCAGGCCATGCCGCCGGTGAGCGCGCCGTCGCCGATGACCGCGGCGACGTGCCGCTCGGGGTGACCCTGCACGGCGTTCGCCTTGGCGACACCGTCCGCCCACGACAGCGCCGTGGACGCGTGCGAGTTCTCGACGACGTCGTGCTCGGACTCGGCGCGCGAGGGGTAGCCGGACATGCCGCCCGCCTTGCGCAGCGCGGAGAAGTCCTGCCGGCCCGTGAGGAGCTTGTGCACGTACGCCTGGTGCCCCGTGTCGAAGACGAGGGTGTCCCGCGGCGACGCGAAGACGCGGTGCAGGGCGATCGTCAGCTCGACGACGCCCAGGTTCGGCCCCAGGTGCCCACCCGTCCGCGACACCTGGTCGACCAGGAAGGCCCGGATCTCCGCCGCGAGCTGCGTCGTCTGCTCCGGCGAGAGCCGGCGGACGTCCTCGGGCGAGCCGATGCTGCTCAGCAGGCTCATGCGTTCCTCCCCGTTCATAGCCACACCACTCTAGGCGGTCCCGCCCGGTGGTCCGGGACGTCCCACGGACCGCGCACCGCCACGTGCGGGCGCGGTAGAGGGGTAGAGGGTAGTTTCGTCCCTGGCCGACGGGAACACGTGACCGCCGGCGAGCGTTCGGCAGAGGGACGACCCAGGAAGCTCGTCCTCTCCCGACACATCTCCCAGGGGACACCTGTGCGCTTTCTCGACGGGCAGCAGCCCACCACCGACCTCACCTACGGCGACGTCTTCATGGTCCCGTCCCGCTCGGACGTGACCAGCCGCTTCGACGTCGACCTCGCGACCGACGACGGCACCGGCACCACGATCCCCGTGGTCGTGGCGAACATGACGGCCGTCGCGGGCCGCCGGATGTCGGAGACCGTCGCCCGCCGCGGCGGCATCGCGATCCTCCCGCAGGACATCCCGGTGGACGTCGTCGCCGACGTGGTGGCCGACGTGAAGTCCAAGGACCCGGTCATCGAGACGCCCGTCGTCGTCGCGCCCTCGGACACCGTCTCCACGGTGCTCACCCTGCTGGGCAAGCGCGCGCACGGCGCCGCCGTCGTGGTCCAGGACGGCAAGCCCGTCGGCGTCGTCACCGAGGGCGACTGCGCGGCCGTGGACCGGTTCGCGCAGGTGCACCAGGTGATGTCGGACGACGTCGTCGCGCTCGACGCCGTCCAGCTGGAGGCCGACGGCCTCGAGGCCACGTTCGAGCGGATGCACGCCGCCAAGATCCACCTCGCGCCCGTGGTGCGCGACGGCGCCCTCGCGGGCGTCCTGACGCGCAAGGGCGCCGTGCGCTCGTCGGTGTACCGGCCCGCCCTCGACGCCGCGGGCCGCCTGCGGGTCGGCGCGGCCGTGGGCATCAACGGCGACGTCGCCGCCAAGACGCGCGAGCTGCTCGACGCCGGCGTCGACGTGCTCGTCGTCGACACCGCGCACGGGCACCAGTCCAAGATGCTCCAGGCCCTGGAGGCCGTGCGCTCCGTCGACCCGCAGGTGCCGGTCGTCGCGGGCAACGTCGTCACGGCCGAGGGCGTGCGCGACCTCGTCGCCGCGGGCGCCGACATCCTCAAGGTGGGCGTGGGCCCGGGCGCCATGTGCACCACGCGCATGCAGACCGCCGTCGGCCGCCCCCAGTTCTCCGCCGTGCTGGAGTGCGCCGCCGCCGCGCGCGAGCTCGGCAAGCACGTGTGGGCCGACGGCGGGGTGCGGCACCCGCGCGACGTCGCCCTGGCCCTGGCGGCCGGCGCGTCGCAGGTCATGGTCGGCTCCTGGTTCGCCGGCACGTACGAGTCGCCCGGCGACCTGCACGACGACGGCACCGGCCGCCTGTACAAGGACTCGTTCGGCATGGCGTCGGCCCGCGCGGTCGCCGCCCGCACCGCCGGAGCGGGCTCGGCGTTCGGCCGGGCGCGCAAGGCGCTGTACGAGGAGGGCATCTCGACCGGGAAGATGTACCTCGACCCGCTGCGCCCGGGCGTCGAGGACCTGCTGGACGAGATCACCTCCGGCCTGCGCTCCAGCTGCACCTACGCCGGCGCGCGCACGCTCGGGGAGTTCCACGAGCGCGCGCTGGTGGGCGTCCAGTCCGCCGCCGGCTACGCCGAGGGCATGCCGGTCGCCACGAGCTGGTGAGCCGACCGTGAGCACGGGCACGACCGCCGCGACGGACCCCGGCGCGGGCGGGCACGCCGCCCGCGCGCAGCTCGCGGCGCTGGCGACGGACCGCCGGTTCCTCTCCGACTGGGGTCTCGCGCGGGGCGACCTCGACGCCGCCTCCGCCCGCCCCGCAGCCGTCCTCGTGCTCTTCGGGGTGCTGGACGACCTGGCCGCCGACCACGACGCGCAGGCCCTCGCCGTCGCCCACGACCTCGACGTCCTGCTCCTGGAGCGGGCGGCGACCCTGCGCTCGCACGCCGGGCAGGTCGCGTTCCCCGGCGGCCGGGCCGAGGACGGCGAGACGCCGGTCGACGCGGCCCTGCGCGAGGCCGTCGAGGAGACGGGGCTCGACGCGGGCGGCGTCGAGGTGCTCGGCACCCTGGCGCAGCTGCCGATGCCGGTGAGCAACCACCTCGTCACGCCGGTGCTCGGCTGGTGGTCGCGGCCCACCCCCGTGCGCGTGGTGGACGTCGGGGAGTCCGCGCACGTGTTCCGCGCCCCGGTGGCCGACCTCCTGGACCCCGACCACCGCGTGACGACCGTGCTGCGGCGCGCCGGCCGCACCTGGCGCGGGCCGGGGTTCGAGGTGCTCGACGGCGCGGGCGTGCCGCACCTGGTGTGGGGCTTCACCGCGGGCATCCTCGACGCCGCGTTCGACCGCCTGGGGTGGACCGAGCCGTGGGACCGCGGCCGCGAGCGCGAGCTCTGACCTGCGGTGTCGGCGGGGGCCGCTAGCGTCCGCGCCATGGAACCCGGCTCCCCCTTCCTCGCCCTGCGCACGGGCCGCCCCGAGGGCACGCCCTACGACCTCGTCGTCCACGACCTCGGGGCGGTGCGCGTCCCGTCCGGCAGGCTCGAGGCCTCCGACCCGTACGTGACCCTGGGCGAGGGCCTGGAGGTCCCCGTGCCTGCCGGCACCTACCCCGTGCGCGTCACGGTCGCCGACGTCTCGCAGGAGCAGGACGGCAGCCACCTGCGCGAGGCCTATCTCTCGGTCGTCCTGGCCGACGCACCCGCCGCCGAGGTCAGGCCCTTCGTGCCCGAGGGGCGCAGCACGACGGACGAGGCGGGCGAGCCCCTGTGGTTCGGGGTGGGCGTCGACGCCGGCGCGGTGGGCTTCGCCGACGCGCGGGCCGTCCGGGTCGCGACGGCGGCGGTCGACGACTGGTACGAGGAGGTCGTCGACCACGGCGGCGCGGACTCCTGGTTCGCGCTGCAGGACTCCGCCGACCACCTCGTCGTCGGGGCCGCGAACGCGCCGCTCCCCCACACCGCCGACGGCGAGAACGTCGTGCTCTCCCACTCGGGGTGGGGAGACGGCTTCTACCCGGTGGTCACGACCCACGACGCGGGCGGCGCGCTCACCGGGGTGCACATCGACCTCCAGGTCGTCGAGGCCGCGCCGTGGTGGGAGGCGGAGGGCGACGACGCCGCCCCGGGCGACTGACCTCGGGCGCGCGTCCGCGATGATGGTCCGATGCCTGCCGCCGAGATCGACGTCGACGTCCCCCTGACCCGCGCGCTGCTCGCCGAGCAGCACCCGGACCTGGCCGGTCGCCCGCTGGAGATCGTCGCGCACGGGTGGGACAACGTCATGGTCCGCCTCGGCGACGACCTGGCGGTGCGCCTGCCACGGCGCACCCTCGCCGCGCCCCTCGTCGAGCACGAGCAGCGGGCGCTGCCCACGCTGGCCGACCGGCTGCGCGCCGCGGTGCCCGACGTCGTCGTGCCCGTGCCGGTGCGGGTCGGGCGACCGAGCGCGGCGCTCGGCTACCCGTGGTCCTGGAACGTGGTGCCGTGGGCGGACGGGGTGAGCGCGGAAGCGACGCCGGTGGCCGACCGCACCGCCTGGGCCGGGACGTTCGGCCGCCTCCTCGCGGCGGTCCACGCGCCCGCCCCGGACGACGCGCCGGCCAACCCGGTGCGCGGCGTCCCGCTGGCGGCACGTGCCGAGGCGCAGGACCCGCGGGCCCTCGACGATCGCCTCGCGGCCGTCCCCGCCGGCGGCCGCACCGCCGCCCGTCGTCTCTGGGACCACGCGCTCGGCGCCCCCGAGCACGCCGGGCCCGCGGTGTGGCTCCACGGCGACCCCCACCCCGCGAACCTCGTCGTCGGGCCGGGCGAGGACGGGCGAGGGGACCGGCTCGCCGCCGTCGTCGACTGGGGCGACGTGACGTCCGGCGATCCCGCCTCGGACCTCGGCTGCCTGTGGCTGTGCTTCGACGCCGAGGGCCGCGCCGCGTTCCGCCCCGTGGTGCAGGCGCACGCGAACGAGGGGCGGGGGTGGGACGACGCGACGTGGGCCCGGGCCGCGGGCTGGTCGCTGCTGTACGCGACGAACATGCTCGCCCATCCGGAGCTGCACCCCCGGCTGCTCCCGATCGGCCGGCACGGGCTCGCGGCGCTGCTCGACGAGGCGGCCTGAGGGCCCGGACGCGGCACGATCGGGTCGGACCCGGGCGGACGTGGGGCAGACTCGGGAGCATGGCCGCAGACACCCAGAGGACCACCTGGACCGACGCCGACCCGCGCGCGTTCGTCGCCGCCGTGGCTCGCCCCGCGCGGCGGCGGGACGCCGAGACCCTGCTCGCCCTGATGGAGCGGGCCACCGGGCAGCCGCCGCGGATGTTCGGCACGTCGATCGTGGGCTTCGGCGAGTACCGGTACGCGTACGCGAGCGGCCGCACGGGTCACGCGGCCGCCGCCGGGTTCTCCCCGCGGGCGGCGGCGAGCGTCGTCTACCTCTCCGACGGCGTGGAGACGCACGCCGACGCGCTCGCCCGCCTCGGCACCCACACGACGGGGGTGGGATGCCTCTACCTCAAGGACCTCGCGCAGGTGGACCTCGGCGTCCTGGCGGAGATCGTCGCCGCGTCGTACGCCGCGCTCACGGCGGGGACGTACGGGCTGCGGGCGCGCGAGGGCGGCGACCCGACGTCGGCACCCCGCTGACCCTCCACGGGTAGCCGTCAGCCGGCGTCGAGGGCCGCCGGGTCGGCGCCACGGGCCTCGAGCGAGCCCCGCACGGCGGCGAGCGCACGGTCGTAGACGGCGTCGTCGCCGAGCAGCAGCGAACCGTCGTTGGCGGCGTTCAGCATCGCGGTGATCTCGAAGGCGAGCTGGTCGACGTCGGTGTCGGCGGCGAGCTCCCCGGCGCCCACCGCGAGCTCGGCGTGCCGGCGCAGATAGGACGTCCAGTCGCGGTGGGCCGTGACGACCGCGTCGCGCACCGCCCCCTCCTGCGTGTCGAACTCGACCTCCACCGTGCGGAAGAAGCACCCGCCGGCGAAGACCCGGCGGCGGGAGTAGTCCGACCACTGCCGCACGAGCGCCCACAACCGGGCGAGACCCGGCGCGGCCTCGCGCGCGGGCTCGACGACAGCCTCGACGAACATGGTCCGGGCGTGCTCCACGGCGGCGAGCTGCAGCCCCTCCTTGCCCCCGAACAGGCCCGCGATCCCGCTCTTGTTGACCGGCAGCCGGGCGGCCAGCGAGCCGAGCGTGAGCGCCTCGAGGCCGCGGACGGACGCGTCCTGGACGGCGAGGTCGAGGACGGCGCGGCGCGACCGGTCGCCCCGCACCCGACGGCCGTCTGCGGAGGCGTCACCGGAGTCGCGGGTCGGGGTGCCTGTCGAGGTGGTCGGCGTCTCGGTGGTCACGAGATGAGTGTACGACCGTTCGTTCGATGTTAATGTGCGAACGTTCGTACAGATATCTCCTGCCCCTCACCTGGAGGTCGCCGTGCCCTACGTCCCCGCCCCCGTCAGCGCCGGCCTGCGCACCCTGGCCGCCGTCGCTCCCCCGCTGGCGGTCCGGGTCGCCGCCCGGGCGTTCTGGTACGTCGGGCCGCCCGCCGACGTCCGGCCGGCCGACCGCGCCGTGCACGAACGCGCCGAGCGCCGAGCCGTCGACGTCGGCGGCGAGCAGGTCGTCACGTACCGGTGGGGCGACCGCCGGGCGCCCGCCGTGCTGCTCGTCCACGGCTGGAAGAGCCGGGCCTCGCGGCTCGCGGGCCTCGTCACGCCCCTCCAGGCGGCCGGCCTGGGCGTCGTGTCGTTCGACGGCGTCGCCCACGGCGAGTCCACCGGCCGGCGCATGTCCGCCCTCGAGCACATGGCGGCGATCCGCGCCGTGCACGACGCCGAGGGGCCGTTCGCCGCCGTGGTCGGACACTCCCTCGGCGGCCTCGCCGCCGGTCTCGCCCTGGCCAACGGCCTGCCCGTCGACCGCTTCGTCTCGGTCGCGGCGATGACCGGCTTCGACGCCATCGCGGAGTCCTTCCTGCGCCTGGTGGGGATGCCCGCCGGGCTGCACGAGCGCCTCTGCGACCACGTCGAGCGCACCTTTCCCGGCGACGTGCGCGACGTCCGTTCCCGGATCGACCTCGTCGCGCACCCCGTCCCGGAGCACGTCGCGACGCTGTTCGTCCAGGACGACGACGACCGCATGTCGCTGCCCGCGGGCGCGCCGCTCCTGCACGCTGCGGTGCCGGGCAGCAGCCTCCTCACCACCCGCGGCCTCGGCCACACCCGGGTGCTCGACGACCCCGCCGTCGTGGCGGCCGTCGTCGCGCACGTCACGGCACCGCTGCCCCTGACCGTGAGACGGTGAACGGACGGGCCGCGCGGGCCGCGACGGACCCGGGAGCTGACCGCACCGGCGCAGCAATGGTGGTGGATCTGGTCACGACGCCGCCGGCGGCGATGCACCTCCCGGCGGGGTGGCGGCTGGGCGCGCAACACCCGACGCCGGAGCGACGGGTTCCCCCGGTCCACGGGGCGGGTCCATGCCGTCCCGAGGGTCGACCGCGGCGGGCAGGAGCTGGGTCGCCAGCGAATCGGCGGTGGCCGCCAGCGTCTCGACATCCATCCCGGCGCGGCCCATGAACGTCAGGCCCTGCTGCGCGGCCAGCAGCGCCCGGGCGACGCCGACGGGGTCGACCGAGGCGCTCAGGTCACCTTCCACCTGAGCCCGTCGCACCCCCTCGGTCAGCGCCGCCGTGATCCCCTCGTAGGCTCGCCGCGCCTCAGCGGCGACGACAGGATCGGCGGAAGCCAGCTCGGTGGTGCTGTTGGCGAGCAGACACCCGCGCCGGGCAGCCCTGCCGGTGGGATCGCCCACCGGCATCAGCACGAACGAGCGCAGCGCGTCCACCGCGCGCGGAGCGGAGTCGACCGCCCCACGCACCGCATGGTCGAGCGCTGCCACGTACCGGCGCAGCACCCGGAGGAAGAGCTGGTGCTTGTCCCCGAAGGCGGCGTAGAGGCTGCCCTTGCCCAGGCCGCTGACACGCATGAGGTCCTGGAGCGACGTCGCCGCGTAGCCCGCGTCCCAGAACTGGTCACGGACTGAGCACAGCACCGCGTCCTCGTCGAACTGCCGTGGCCTCGCCATCGGCCCACGGTATCAATTCTTGACCGCTCGGTCCACCATGGATATCGTGGACCGTGCGGTCCATAACTGGTTCGCACGCCATGCCACCGCCGACCGCCCGCCCCCTCCGGCGGTCCACACACCACATCGCAGAGGACGACTTCTCATGGGTCAGCTCACCGACAGGACAGCCCTGGTCACCGGCGCGAGCACAGGCATCGGGTTCGCCACGGCGGAACGCTTCGTCGCCGAGGGCGCGCGCGTCTACCTCACCGGACGCCGAAAGCAGGTGCTCGACGCCGCGGCGCACGCGCTGGGCGACAAGGCGATCGCGATCCAGAGCGACGTCTCCGACCTGGACGACCTCGACAGGCTGTTCGAACGGATCGCCGCGGACGGGGATCGCCTCGACATCCTCTTCGCGAACGCCGGCGGCGGCGAAGCGGGACAGCCCCTCGCCTCGCTCACGCCCGAGGCCTTCGACCACACTTTCGGCATCAACCTGCGTGGCACCGTCTTCACGGTCCAGAAGGCGCTCCCGCTGCTGAACGACGGCGGGAGCATCGTGCTCACCGGGTCCAGCTCGGCGCACCGCGGCACCGCCGGCTTCGGGGTCTACTCCGCCACCAAGGCGGCCATCAGGCAGCTCGGCCGGGTCTGGGCCGCCGAGCTCGCGCACCGCGGCCTGCGCGTCAACACGATGGTGCCCGGCCCCACCGACACGCCGGGGCTGCGCGGCCTCGCCGAGAACCCGGAGCAGGCGGGTGCGTTCCTCGACGAGCTGGCGAGCAGCACACCCCTGGGACGCGCCGCCGACCCGGCCGAGATCGCCAACGCCGTCCTCTTCCTGGCCTCGGATCAGTCCAGCTTCATCACGGGCAGCGAGCTGTTCGTGGACGGCGGTGAGGTCCAGGTCTACCCCTGACCAGCGCGGCGGAGCGTCGCGATCGGCGTCCTGGCGACGCGCCTGCCCGCCGCCCTCTGAGCACGACGGCGCCCCGCCCCTCCGCGCAGGAGGGACGGGGCGCTGTCGTGGTGCGGCGCCGCTCGTCAGGCGACTCTCATGGCCGCCCGAGTCTGCGGTTCCGCCTCAGGCGACGAGCGAGCGCAGCACGTACTGCAGGATGCCGCCGTTGCGGTAGTAGTCCGCCTCACCGGGGGTGTCGATGCGCACCACGGCGTCGAACTCGACCGTCGAGCCGTCCGCCTTCGCAGCGGTGACCTTGACCGTCTCCGGGGTGGCGCCGTCGTTCAGCGCGGTGATGCCCGCGATGTCGAACGTCTCGGTGCCGTCCAGGCCGAGGGACTCGGCGTTCTCGCCGGCCGGGAACTGCAGCGGCAGCACGCCCATGCCGATGAGGTTGGAGCGGTGGATCCGCTCGAACGACTCGGTGATGACGGCCTTGACGCCCAGCAGCGCGGTGCCCTTGGCGGCCCAGTCGCGCGACGAGCCGGAGCCGTACTCCTTGCCGCCGAGCACGACCAGCGGGGTGCCCTGCGCCGCGTAGTCCTGCGCCGCGTCGTAGATGGTGTCCTGGGCGTTCTTCACGAAGTTGAACGTGAAGCCGCCCTCGACGCCGTCCAGCAGCTGGTTCTTGAGGCGGATGTTCGCGAACGTGCCGCGGATCATGACCTCGTGGTTGCCGCGGCGCGAGCCGTAGCTGTTGAAGTCCCGGCGGCCCACGCCGTGCTCGGCCAGGTACTTGCCGGCCGGGCTGTCCGCCTTGATGGAGCCGGCGGGCGAGATGTGGTCGGTCGTGACCGAGTCGCCCAGCTTCGCCAGCACGCGGGCGCCCGAGATGTCGGCGACCGGCGACGGCTCGGCGCCCATGCCCTCGAAGTACGGGGGCTTGCGCACGTAGGTGGACTCGCCGTCCCAGGAGAACGTGTCGCCCTCCGGGGTCTCCAGCGCGCGCCACCGGTCGTCGCCGGTGAACACGTCCGCGTAGTCCTTGGTGAACATGTCGCGGTCGATCGAGGCGTCGATCGTGGCCTGGACCTCCTCGGGGGAGGGCCAGATGTCGCGCAGGAACACGGGGTCGCCGGCCTCGTCACGGCCCAGCGGGTCGGACTCGAAGTCGAACTCCATCGTGCCCGCGAGCGCGTAGGCGATGACCAGCGGCGGGGACGCCAGGTAGTTCATCTTCACGTCGGGGTTGATGCGGCCCTCGAAGTTGCGGTTGCCGGACAGCACCGAGACGACGGCGAGGTCGTGCTCGTTGACGGCCTCGGAGATCTTCTCGTCCAGCGGGCCGGAGTTGCCGATGCAGGTGGCGCAGCCGTAGCCGACCAGGTGGAAGCCGAGCTTCTCGAGGTACGGCCAGAGGCCGGCCTTCTCGTAGTAGTTCGTCACGACCTGCGAGCCCGGAGCCATCGAGGTCTTGACCCACGGCTTGGACACGAGGCCCTTCTCGACGGCCTTCTTGGCCAGGAGCGCCGCGGCGAGCATGACCGACGGGTTCGACGTGTTGGTGCACGACGTGATGGACGCGATCGCGACGGCGCCATGGAAGAGGTCGAACTCCTTGCCCTCGCTGTCCGTGACGGGCACGGTGCGGCGGCCGTTCGCGTGGATCGCGGGCGAGTCGGAGGCCGGGAACGACTCCTTCTCGGCCTCGTCGACGACGTCGGTGACCTCGGGCGCGTAGACCGGCAGGTCGCGGCCGAAGGCGGCCTTCGCGTGCGAGAGCTCGATGCGGTCCTGCGGGCGCTTCGGGCCGGCGATCGACGGCACGACGGTGCCGAGGTCCAGCTCGAGGTACTCGGAGAACTTCGGCTCCACGTAGGAGTCCGAGCTCGGGTCGAGCCACAGGCCCTGCTCCTTGGCGTACGCCTCGACGAGCGCGAGCTGCTCGTCGCTGCGGCCGGTGAGGCGCAGGTAGTCCAGGGTGACGTCGTCGATCGGGAAGATCGCGGCGGTCGAGCCGAACTCGGGGCTCATGTTGCCGATGGTGGCGCGGTTGGCCAGCGGCACCTGGGCGACGCCCGCGCCGTAGAACTCGACGAACTTCCCGACGACGCCGTGCTGGCGCAGCATCTGGGTGATCGTGAGCACGACGTCGGTCGCGGTCACGCCGGCGGGGATGGAGCCCGACAGCTTGAAGCCGACGACGCGCGGGATGAGCATCGACACAGGCTGGCCGAGCATGGCCGCCTCGGCCTCGATGCCGCCGACGCCCCAGCCCAGCACGCCGAGGCCGTTGACCATCGTGGTGTGCGAGTCGGTGCCGACGCAGGTGTCGGGGTAGGCGCGGAGCACGCTCTGCCCGTCGACCTCCACCTCGCGCGTCATGATCGTGCGCGCCAGGTACTCGATGTTGACCTGGTGCACGATGCCGGTGCCCGGGGGGACGACCTTGAAGTCGTCGAACGCCGTCTGGCCCCAGCGCAGGAACTGGTAGCGCTCGTGGTTGCGCTCGTACTCGAACTCGACGTTGCGGGCGAAGGCGTCCGCGCGGCCGGCGACGTCGATCTGCACGGAGTGGTCGATGACCATCTCGGCGGGCGCGAGCGGGTTGATCCGCTTCGGGTCGCCGCCGAGCTCCGCGACGGCCTCGCGCATCGTGGCGAGGTCGACGACGCAGGGCACGCCGGTGAAGTCCTGCATGATCACGCGGGCGGGCGTGAACTGGATCTCCGTGTCGGGCTGGGCGTCCGGGTCCCAGGCGGCGACGGCGCGCACGTGGTCGGCGGTGATGTTGGCGCCGTCCTCGGTGCGCAGGAGGTTCTCGGCGAGGATCTTCAGGGAGTACGGGAGGCGCTCGGCGCCCTCGACGGCGGAGAGGCGGAAGATCTCGTAGGCCTTCCCGCCGACCTCCAGCGTTCCCTTCGATCCGAACGTGTCCACGCTGCTCACTGCGGCTCCTTCTGCGGGGCTGGCCGGCGAGGGCACCGTGCGCGCGCTGCGGCGCGACGGTTCCGACGCCGTGGTTCTGGGGGCTCCGCCCAGCGTACGCCGGGCACCTGGTCAGCATAGCCCATATATCTTGACGTCAAGATATCTCGGCGTCAGGTCCCCCGTCCCGAGCGGGCAGAGATTTTCCGTACGCCGCACGGGAACAACGGTCGTGGCCAGCGCGTTGTGCAGCTGCCTCGACCGGAAGGACGCCCATGCCGTCGCGCACCCCCACGACCTCAGCCGCAGCCGCCGACCCCACGTCCGACGACGGCACCGCCCGCGCGGACGCACCGCCCGCCCTGCCGCCGCTCACGGCCCAGGCCGAGCTGCTCCTGGCGCGCGAGGTCGTGCCGCCGGAGACGCTCTCCCCCACCGTGCTGCGCGACGCCGCCGCGGCGCTGGAACGCACGGCACCGGCCGGGTCGCTCCTGGTGGTCCACCCGCGGGTGCTGCCGCCGTCCGCGCTCGCCGGTCACCTGCGGCGCACGACGACCGTCCGCGGCGGCGCCGTGGAGCGCGCGGGCTTCGTCGTCGTGGACATGACCGACGTCGACGACTTCGCCCCCGTGCCCGGCGTCGACGTGCCGGACGCCGACGTCTACGCCGTCACCGCTCCCGACCGGGGCGACGAGATGGCGAACTGGTCGCCCGAGGAGGCGGAGCCGGCGATCGCCGCTCGCGGCCGCAGCCCCCTCACCCTCGCGGAGGGCGTCCACTGGGTGCTCCAGTCCCCCGACGTGCTCGCGCGGAACCTGTGCTTCATGACGATCGGTTCCCGGCTGCGGCGACCGGACGGCACCTACGACGCGCGCACGCCCGCCGTCTGGATCTCGAACGGGACCGGCCGCGACGGGGCCGAGCGGCGCGGCGCCCCCAAGGTGGGCTGGTGCTGGTGGCGCAACCGGCACACGTGGCTCGGCTTCGCCTCCGCCGTGGGCCGCCAGGCCTGACTCCCCCGGCCGCGGCGCTGTCGGGCCGTCAGCGGTCGAGGACGGCGACCGCCTCCACGTGGTGGGTCATCGGGAACAGGTCGAAGGCCCGCAGCCCGGTGAGCCCGTACCCGTGCCCGGCGAGGTACGCGATGTCGCGCGCGAGGGCGGCCGGGTCGCACGCGACGTAGACGACGCGGCGCGCGCCGCGGCCGGCGATCGCGTCGACGACGGACCGGCCGGCGCCGGCGCGCGGCGGGTCCAGCACGACGATGTCGGCGGCGCCCACGTCCGCCCCGGTCGCGTCGCCGTCGGCGAGCACCCTGTCCACCGCGCCGAGGTGCAGCTCGACCTGCGGCAGGTCGTGGGCGTTGCGGCGTGCGTCCTTCACGGCGCGGGCGTCGCCCTCGACCGCGACGACGCGGCCGGAGCCCCCGACGGCCGCGGCGAGCGGCACCGTGAACAGGCCGGCGCCGGAGTACAGGTCGAGCACCGTCGCCCCGTCCGCGTCGCCCACCGCGTCGAGCACGGCGCCGGTGAGCAGGTCCGGTGCCGAGCGGTGCACCTGCCAGAAGCCGTCGGCGGCCACGCGGTAGCGGTGCTCCGCGCCGCCCGCACGCACGGTCTCGGTGACCGACCGACGGGCGTTGGGGCGGGTGTCCCCGCGGCCCCGACGCCACGGCACCTCGTCGACCAGGAGGAGGGCGTCCGCGCCGTCCGCCGGTGCCACGAGCTCGAGGCGGGCGCCAGGACGCCAGCGACGGGTCCACACCTCCTCGGCGTCCGCGAGCGCCGCGACCGCGTCCGTGGCCAGCGGCATCCCGTCGAGGGGCACCACGTCGTGCGAACGGAAGCGCCGCATCCCGGCCCGCCCGTCGGCGTCGGCCACGAGGTCGACGCGGGTGCGGTAGCCGAGCCCGCCGCGCTCGTCGTCGCCGGGCGCCGCCTCCACCTCGACCTCGCGCTCGAGCTTCGCGAGCCGCTGCAGCTGCTCGGCGAGGACGGCGGCCTTCCAGCGGCGCTGCGCGGGCAGCGCCACGTGGGCGAGCTCGCCGCCGCCCACCCCGCCCGGGCCGGCCTCGGGCCAGGCGGACGGGACCCGGTCGGCCGACGCCTCGAGGACCTCGACCGCGTCGGCGCGCCAGAAGCGGCTGCCGGTCTCGGTCACCCGCGCCCGGACCCGCTCCCCGGGCAGGGTGTGGCGCACGAAGACGACGCGGCCGTCGAGCCGTGCGACGCAGTGCCCGCCGTGCGCGACGGGGCCGATCTCGAGCTCGACCTCCCGCCCGACCTCCGGGTCCGGGGTGGTGGGTCGAGGGCGCGGCGCGGAACGGCGAGGTCGGGGCATGGGCACCATTCTCCCCCGCGCCCGGTGCGGGTCGGAACGCGGCGAGAACCGCGTCCTGACCGCGTCAGAACCGGGGGCCGCGCGGCGAGGTGCCCTCGAGGCCGGTCTGGCCGGCCGACGACGAGAGCTGCCACGGCACGGACGCCACCACGACACCGGGCGTGAACAGCAGCCGCCCCTTGAGGCGCAGGGCCGACTGGTTGTGCAGCAGCTGCTCCCACCAGTGCCCGACGACGTACTCGGGGATGTACACGACGACGAGGTCGCGGGGCGAGTCGCGGCGCACGGAGCGCACGTACTTCAGCACGGGCCGCGTGATCTCGCGGAAGGGCGAGTCGAGGACGCGCAGCGGCACCGGCAGGTCCAGCGCCTCCCACCGCGCGCGCAGGTCAGCGATCTCCTCCGCGTCGACGCCGACGGTCACGGCCTCGAGCACCGACGGCCGCGACGCCCGCGCGTACGCCACGGCGCGCATGGTCGGCTTGTGGATCTTCGAGACCAGCACGATGGCGTGCACGCGGCTGGGCAGGGCGCGGGCGCCCGCGACGTCGTCGAGCTCGAGCTCGGTGCGCACCCTGGCGTAGTGGGCGCGGATCGCCTTCATGAGCGCAAAGAGCACGCCCATCGCCAGCAGGGTGATCCATGCGCCGTGCGTGAACTTCGTCGCCAGCACGATGACGAGCACCGTGGCCGTCATGACGAAGCCGACGCCGTTGACGACCCGGGAGCGCTGCATGCGGGCGCGCTCGGCGGGGTCGGGCTCCTTGCGCAGCGCGCGGGTCCAGTGCCGGAGCATGCCGAGCTGCGAGAGCGTGAACGACACGAACACGCCCACGATGTACAGCTGGATGAGGCGGGTGACCTGCGCGTCGAACGCGACGATGAGCACGATCGCGGCCACGGCGAGCGTGATGATCCCGTTGGAGAACGCGAGCCGGTCGCCGCGCGTGTGCAGCTGGCGCGGCAGGAAGCCGTCCTTGGCGAGGATCGAGCCGAGCACCGGGAAGCCGTTGAAGGCGGTGTTCGCCGCGAGCACGAGGATCAGCCCGGTGACGATCGAGATCGCCACGAACGCGGGCGTGAACCCCTGGAACACGGCCTCCGCGAGCTGGCTGAGCACGGGGTGCTGGTTGTAGTCCTCCGGCAGCGGCTGCCCGCCCACGGTGAGCTGGTCGTGCGCGTCCTCGACGTACTTCACACCGGTGGCCTGCGCGAGCAAGAGGATGGAGATCATCATCGTGGCCGAGATGCCGCCCAGCAGGGCCAGGGTGGTGGCCGCGTTGCGCGACTTGGGCTTGCGGAACGCCGGGACGCCGTTGCTGATCGCCTCCACACCGGTGAGGGCGGCACAGCCCGAGGCGAAGGCCCGGGCCAGGAGGAACGCCCCCGCCAGGCCGGTGAGCCCCTGGTCGAAGCCCGCCTCGGGCGTCATCTCGAACCCGGCGCTCTCCGCCAGCGGCAGGTCGCCCGCGAAGAACCGGATCGCCCCCACCACGGCGAGGAGGCCCACGAGGGCCATGAAGCAGTAGGTCGGGATCGCGAACACCGTGCCCGACTCGCGCACGCCCCGCAGGTTCATCACCGTGAGGATCACGACGACCACCACGGCGAACAGCGCCTCGTGCCCCCGCAGGAACGGCAGGGCCGACGCCGCGTACTGCGCCCCCGACGAGATCGACACCGCCACCGTGAGGACGTAGTCGACGAGCAGGGCGGAGGCGACGCCGATGCCGGCCGACGGCCCGAGGTTCGTCGTCGCGACCTCGTAGTCGCCGCCGCCCGAGGGGTAGGCGCGCACGTTCTGGCGGTACGACGACACCACCACGAGCAGCACGACGACGACGCCGAGACCCACCCACGGGGAGATCGTCGTCGCGGCGATGCCGGCGACGGCCAGGGTCAGGAGGATCTCGTCCGGCGCGTACGCGACCGACGACAGCGCGTCCGACGCGAAGACCGGCAGCGCGATGCGCTTGGGCAGCAGGGTGTGCCCCAGGTTCTCGCTGCGCACGGGGCGCCCGATGAGGAGCCGTTTGGCAGCGTCCGCGATGTCCGACACGTCGAGCAATGCTATGCCCGGCACGCCCCGCGGGCGCGCGCGTCCCGTCGCGGCGTCCGTGGCGATGTCGAGGGGCCCCGCGAGGTATAGCGTTTCGCCCGTGCACTTCGTGATCATGGGCTGCGGCCGCGTCGGTTCGACGCTCGCGCAGACGATCGAGTCCCGCGGCCACTCCGTGGCCGTCGTCGACCAGAACCCCGACGCGTTCCGCCGTCTCCCGGCCGGATTCTCCGGGCAGAAGGTGACGGGCGTCGGCTTCGACCGGGACACGCTCGTCCAGGCCGGTATCGAGGACACGTACGCCTTCGCCGCCGTGTCCGACGGCGACAACTCCAACGTGCTCGCCGCGCGGGTCGCGCGCGAGACGTACGGCGTCGAGAACGTCGTGGCCCGCATCTACGACCCCCAGCGCGCGGAGATCTACCAGCGCCTCGGGATCCCGACGGTCGCGACCGTGCGCTGGACGGCCGACCAGGTGCTGCGCCGCATGCTCCCGCTCGGCGCCACCGACGAGTACCGCGACCCGTCCGGGCAGGTGCGCCTCGCACAGATCGACTACCACCCCGGCTGGGCCGGCCTGACGGTGCACCGCATCGAGGAGGCCACCGGCGCGCGCGTCGCCTTCCTGTCGCGCTACACCGACGGCATCCTGCCGACGCCCGGCTCCGTGCTGCAGGAGAACGACGTGCTGCACGTCCTCATGCGCGCCGACGACGCGGCCGCCGTCGAGCGGGTCCTCACCCACGAGCCGCGGCGGGAGAGCTGATGCGCGTCGTCGTCGCCGGGGCCGGGTCGGTCGGCCGGTCCATCGCCCGGGAGCTCCTCTCGCACGACCACGACGTCGTGCTCATCGACAAGAACCCCGCCGCGATGCGGGTGGCGCAGGTGCCCGAGGCCGACTGGCTCCTCGCCGACGCCTGCGAGCTGTCCTCGCTGGAGGCCGCCGACGTCACGAGCGCGGACGTCGTCGTCGGCGCCACCGGCGACGACAAGGCCAACCTCGTCTTCTCGCTGCTGTGCAAGACCGAGTTCGGGGTGCCCCGCACCGTGGCGCGGGTCAACAACCCGAAGAACGAGTGGATGTTCGACGGCTCCTGGGGCGTCGACGTCGCCGTGTCGACCCCGCGGATCATGACCGCGATGGTCGAGGAGGCCGTGGCCGTCGGGGACCTGGTGCGGATCTTCACCTTCCACCAGTCCGGCGCGGACATCGTCGAGGTGACCCTGCCGGACGACTCGCCGCTCGTGGGGGCCCGCGTCGGCTCCGTCGTCTGGCCGACGGACACCGTGCTGGCGTGCATCGTGCGCGGCGCGCAGCCGCTGGCGCCGACCGTGGACGACACGCTCGAGACCGGCGACGAGCTGGTCCTCGTGATGGGCAGCCAGGCCGACGAGGAGTCCCTCCAGCACCTGCTCGCCCACGGCGGTCCGGCCGTCCCCGCCGTCGCGGCGGGCGACCCGCTCGTGGCGCCCGAGCTCGCCGTGCCGGACGGCGCCGACGACGAGCTCGACGGGTCCGAGGACGGCCGCTAGCCCTCCCGCGTGGCGGCCGGCCCGGCCGGCTGCGCCGCGGGGCGCCCGGCGTGCGCGCCGCGCACGACGACCCAGGTGAGCCAGAGGACCAGGCCCCACAGCGGGACGCCCAGCACCAGGTGGGCCGTGCCCAGCCAGCCGACGCTGTCGGCGAAGTACAGCGGCACCTTGACCGCCAGGCGCACCGCGAACAGCCCCGCCCAGAACCAGGTGGCGAGGGTGTAGCGCCGGACGAGCTCCGGGTCCCTGCGCCAGGCGACCAGCGCAGCGAGAGGGTTCGCGGTGTCGGCGCCGGGCGTGGTGGCCCCGGCCCGGGCCCGCTCGTCGTCGTGACGGGCGCGCTCGCCGGCGGCGTCGGCGAACCCGCCACGCACCGCCTCGACCACGAGGCCGACCACGGGCCAGCGCACCGCCAGCGACACGAGGATGGCCGCGAGGTACGCGGCGTTGGTCCACAGACCCCACACGTAGAAGTTCTGGGCCTCGCCGGACCTCCAGGCCCAGAACACGCCCACGCCGATGCCGAGCAGGCCGCCGAGCGCCTGCGTGATCGGCGTGCGCTGCGCGAGGCGGGCCACGACGGCGACGAGCGCCGCGCCGACGGAGGCCACCAGCGCCCACGTCAGGGCGGCGCGCTCGTCGCCGCCCATCGACGCGACGACGTAGATGACCACGAAGAGCAGCCCGGGCAGCACGGCCTCGACCACGCCGCGCACGCCACCGACGGCCTGCCCGAACGAGAACTCCTCGCCCGTGACCGCCCGCACCCCGCGTCCGTCGGCGGTGGGGGCCGTGGGGCGACCCGGGTCGGTGGGACCGGTCGGCTTCCCCGCCGCGGGATACCCGTCGCTCACTCGCCGGCCCGCGCGCGCAGCTCGTACCGGGGGTTGAACATCGTGCGCCGCCCGTCGATGTCGCACACCAGTCCCTCGACGCGGATGCGGCGGCCCGGGTCGATGCCCGCGATGGCCCGGCGCCCGAGCCACACGAGGTCGAGGGAGCCGGAGCCGTCGTACAGCTCCGCCTCCACGGTCGGCACCCCCTCGCGGGGGCGCAGCACGACCGAGCGGAGCACGCCGGCCGCGCTCGCCCGACGGCGGTCACCCAGGTCGGCGACCGGCGTGCAGCCGCGGTGGGCCGCGGCCTCGTGGCGTTCCTCGTCGGCGGCAACCTCGTCGGCCGAGGCCAGCGCGTGCCGGACGGCGGTTCGCAGGGACATCAACAGCTCCAGGCTGGTGGACGGGCCGGCCTCGCGGCCGGGTCGCTCACCGGATCTCGGTGATCTCCGGCCCGCGGGTCAGCGGGTCGAACGACGGTGTCTGCGGCGCGGCGCCCTCGGGCCCCGCGGTGGTGTCCTCGCCCGGCGCGTCGCCCTGGCGCGCACTCTTGGGCAGGGTCAGCGTGAGCAGGTCGCGCGGCGGGCGGGGGTTGCCGTCCCGCACCACGACGACGTTCGCGAACACGGACTCGAGCTGCTTCGCGGCCTCGGGGTCCACCGCGGCACGCCCCGACAGCACGCCGCGTAGGAACCAGCGCGGCCCGTCCACGCCCACGAAGCGGGCGGGACGCACGGCAGGCTTGCCGTCGGGTCCGGTGGCCGGGATGCGCGCGATGAGCTCGCGCCCGAACGTGCCGGGCACGTCGTCGACCGTGCCGCCCTGGCGCGTGATGGACGACCCGATCTCGGCGCGCACCTCGTCCCAGATGCCCGCCGTGCGGGGGGCCGCGAACGCCTGGACCTGCAGGCCGGAGCCGTTGAGGGTCGCGGACACCCCGGTGACCTTCTGGGTCTTCTTGTCGACCTCCATGCGCAGCTCCAGGCCGGGCAGGACGGGCAGCCAGACGGCGCCGAGGTCCACGCGGGGCCCCATGCCCGTCACCTGGGTCGAGTCGAACGGGCCGCGCTCGGGACGCTCCGCCGCGCCCTCGTCGGTGCCGGGGCCGTCGCCGGTGGCGGGCGCCGCGGCCTCCGCGGTCGCGGGCTCGCGGGCCTCGTCGGTCCCCTTCTTCGACGCGTTGCGCCGGAACAGCCCCACGGAGGATCTCCTTCTCGTCGTCCTGCTCGCCCGGCGGCCGGACGAGCCCTACCCAACTCCCACAGTAGACCGGTTCGCGCGCGCCTCCGGTCCGTGCCCGGGGTCGTCAGCCGCCGGCGAAACCGCCGCTCGAACCGAACCCGCCCTCGCCCCGGTGCGAACCCGGCAGCGTCGTCGCCACGAGGAAGCGGGCGTGCTCCACCCGCTGCACCACGAGCTGCGCCACCCGGTCGCCGCGGCGCAGCCGCACCGGCTCGGCGACGTCGGTGTTGAGGAGCACCACCTTGATCTCCCCGCGGTACCCCGCGTCGATGGTGCCGGGCGCGTTCACCACGGTCACCCCGTGCTTCGCGGCGAGGCCGGAGCGCGGGTGCACGAACGCCGCGTACCCCTCGGGCAGCGCGATCGCCACCCCGGTGGGCACGACGACCCGGCCCTGCGGAGGGATCTCGACGTCGACCGTGGTCACGAGGTCCGCGCCCGCGTCGCCCGGGTGCGCGTACGCGGGGGTGGGCACGTCGTCGAGCAGCGTGACGAGGACGTCGACGGTGCTCGGGTCTGGGCCCGGCTCGGTGCTCGGCTCGGTGCTCACATGGCTGGCGGTGTCAGGCACCCGGGAAGCGTAGCCGACCGGCGGGCGGCGCACCGGCGTCCTCCGCGCCGTCCGGACCGGGACGGAACCGCGGCGCGGTGCTGGGATGATGGGCCCATGAGCGAGCACGCAGCCCACCCGCCCACCGTCACCGGCCCGGCCTTCCGGGAGCGGCTGACCCCCGGACCGGCGGCCTGGTGCGGCGCCGTCGGGCTGGGCGTGATCGTCGGGGTGACCCTCTGGCCGCTGGCGCACGCGGTCGCGGCGGTCGTCGGGGTGCTCGCTGCGGCCGCGACCCTCGCGGCCCTCGTCGCGACCGCGCCCGTCATCGAGGTCGCGGACGGGCGGCTGCGCGCCGGCAAGGCCCAGATCGCCCTCGACCTCCTCGGCGAGGTGACCACGATGGACGACGCCGAGGCGATGCGCACCGCCCTCGGACCGGCGCTCGACGCCCGCGCGTTCGTCTGCCTGCGCGCGTGGGCACGCACCGGCCTGCGCGTGGACCTCGAGGACCCGCTCGACCCCACGCCGTACTGGCTGCTGTCGACCCGGCGGCCGCAGGAGCTGGCCGCCGCGCTGGCACGCTGAGCCCCGACGCACGCCGTCGCGCCGGGAACGACGAAGGCCGTCACGTCCTCGACGTGACGGCCCGTGTCGTCCGTGGTGCTGGCGCCCCGACCTTCGGTCAGGCGGCGCACTCCGTGCAGATCATCTGACCGTTCTTCTCGTAGGCCAGCTGGCTGCGGTGGTGGACGAGGAAGCAGCTCGTGCAGGTGAACTCGTCGGCCTGGCGGGGCAGGACGCGGACCGCGAGCTCCTCGCCGGACAGGTCGGCGCCAGGAAGCTCGAAGCCTTCCGCGGCCTCCGTCTCGTCCTCGTCGACGACACCCGACGACTTGTCGGAACGACGCGCCTGGAGCTCCTGGATCGAGTCCTGCTCCACGTCCTCGTCGTTCTTGCGGGGGGCGTCGTAGTCGGTTGCCATCTGTGTGGTCACGCTCCGTGATGTCGGGATCGGTACGCGCTGATAATGCTCGGTGACCGGGTTTTGTTCCCGGTCGGCCCACGGATTGTGCACCATTTCGGGCGGCCGCGCGACACCACGAGCTGTTCCTCGTGTCACAGCGCGACGATCGGCCGCTGACCTGCAGCGACGCACCCGCACGGCGCGGTGTTCGCCCTCGGCGAGACCGGCGGGCTGACGCAGTTTTTCACCCCGGCGCGCGGGCGTGGAACGACCGAACCCGGTCAGCCCCTCAGCCGCGCGCGACGTCCTCCGGACGGTCGGCGTCGGCGTGCTCGAGCCACCGGACGAGCTCCGTCACGACCGGGGTCGCTCCCGCGACCGTCATGGCGCTGCCCGGGCCCCGCCCGCGCAGCCCGCCGACCCAGGCCCCGGCCTCCGCGGCCACGAGAGCGCCGGCCGCCAGGTCCCACGGGTTGAGCCCGCGCTCGTAGTAGAGGTCGAGCGCGCCCTCCGCGAGCAGGCACAGGTCGATCGCCGCGGAGCCGATCCGCCGGATGTCGCGCACCCGGGGCAGGACGTCGACGAGGACCTCGGCCTGGCGCGCCCGCCGCTCGGGCGCATAGCCGAAGCCCGTGCCCACCAGCGACCGGGAGAGGGCGTCCGGCCGGCTCACGCGCAGGGCGCGCCCGTCGCGCTCGGCCCCACCGCCGCGCGCCGCCGTCCAGGTGCGCCCGTCGACCACCGAGTGCACGCAGCCCGCGAGCGCCGTCCACCGCTCCGGGTCGGCGGGCCCGGCCACGACCGCCACCGAGACCGCGTAGGACGCGACGCCGTACAGGTAGTTGACCGTGCCGTCGATCGGGTCGAGCACCCACGTGAGCCCGGAGGTGCCGGGGACGTCGTCGCCCTCCTCGCCGAGGATCGCGTCGTCCGGCCGCTCCTCGGCCAGCCGGCGCCGCAGCAGCGCCTCGACCGCCCGGTCCATGTCCGTCACCGGGTCGACGTCGGAGGACTTGGTCGCGGCGACCTCGACCCGCTCCGGGCGTCCGTCGCGCACCAGGGCTCCGGCCTCGAGCGCGAGGCTGCGGGCCAGCGCCCGCAGCGCCTCGACGTCGACACCGATCTCGATGCCGGTGTCGCGTCCGTCGGTCTGGTCCCCGGTCGCCGCTCGTTCGTCCACGGCCTACATCTTGCCCGACCGTCGCCCCCACCGGGCGGTCCAGCCGGGGCCCGGGTGCGGCACGGTCCACCCGCGCGCGAGCGACGCGATGCGGAACCCGAAGACGAGGGCCACCACCCCGAGCGCGGTCCACAGCTGCAGCACGTCCTCGTGCCAGAGCAGCGCGGTGAGGCCGGCGCCCACGAGCGCGGGCACGGCGTAGAGCTGCCGGTCGGCGAAGACGAGCGGCACCTCGCCCACGAGGACGTCCCGCAGGATCCCCCCGCCCACGGCGGTGAGGACCCCGACCACCACGGAGGCGAGCACGCCCGCACCGAGGTCGAGCGACTTCGTCGTGCCCTGGAGCACGAACAGCGACAGCGCGGCGGCGTCGAGCACCAGGATGGAGCGCCGCATCCGCTCCAGCCCCGGGTGGAAGAAGAAGATGATGACGCCCGCGGCGAGCGCGGCCAGCACGAGCCGCCAGCTCGAGATGCCGACCGGCGGCGTGTCGCCGATCAGGACGTCGCGCAGGATCCCGCCCCCGAGCCCGGTCACCCACGCGAGCACGAGGACGCCGAACGCGTCGAACCGTTTGCGCACGGCGGCGAGCCCTCCCGAGACCGCCGCGACGAAGACGGCGACGAGCTCCAGGTAGGAGACCGGGCCGGAGGTGAACGCGTCCACGGGACGTCATCCTCCCAGGCCCTCCCGCCCGGGGCGCGCCAATCGACGGCACACCGACGCGCCTGCGCGGCACCGCCCCGCGCCGGTGGCACCCTCGAACAGGCGGACCCGCCCCGACGGAGTTCCCGAGGGCGACCTGTGAGGGAGGAAGCATGGCCGAGCTCGAGCTCGTGAGGCTGCACGAGGACGGTGAGCGCCTGGTCCTGCGCGGCCCCGGCGGCACCGAGAGCACGCTGCCCATCACGGAGGCGCTGCGCGCCGCGGTGCGACGCGACCGACCGCGCACGGAGGCGCTGCGCGCCCAGGCGGCCACCACCCTGCGCCCCCGGGACCTGCAGGCCCGCCTGCGCGCCGGGGCGACGGTCGAGGAGCTGGCCGAGGAGTCCGGGCTCCCCGTCGACCACGTGCAGCGCTACGAGTGGCCCGTGGCCGCGGAGCGCGACCACGTCATCGGGCAGGTGCGCGCCCACCGGCTGCCGGGCGACGACGAGACGACGACCCTCGGGGAGGTCGCCGACACCCGGCTGGCCGCCCGCGGCGTCACGACCGACGAGGCTCTCTGGTCGGCCCGTCGCGACGGCACCGCGCCCTGGGTGGTCGAGGTGCGGTTCTCCGCCGGCGACCGCGACCGGTCGGCGCGCTGGACCTTCGACCCCAAGGGCCGCGTCGTGACGGCGCTCGACGACGAGGCGCGCTGGCTCGGCCAGCCGGACGACCCGGTCTCCCCCGACGTGCTGGGCGTGCCGTCGACGGGCGGGCGTGCGGTCACGTCCCGCCGGCACGTGGACGACGACACCACGGCGCTGCTCCTGGACGACCTCGCCGGACGCCGCGGGCAGCGGCCCGGCGACCGCCGCAGGACGCCCGCCCGCACGGCGGCGGACGACGTGCCACCCGCGCCGGAGCCGATCCCCGTCGGCCACGTCAGCGCTCCCCCGGTCGACGCGCCCCCCGTGGCGCCGGAGCCGGAGCACGCCGACCCGGCCGGCGCGAGCGTGGTCGACCTCGGGTCGCGCCGCGCGGGCCTGCGCCCGACGACGCCCGACCGCTCCACCCACCCGTCGTCGGCGCGTCGGCCGATGCCCGGAGTGCTGCCGCTCGACCACGACGACGACGGGGCCGACGACGGGGCCGACCGGGCCGGGGCTGCGGACACCCGCCCGGACGCCAGGCAGGACGCACGGTCCGACGTGGTCGACGACGCGCCCGCACCGAGCGGGCCGCCCGCGCAGGGGCCCGCCGGGCCGCAGCCGGCCGCGCCGGCACCGCGGAGCGACAAGCCCGCCGGGGGGCGACGGCCCGGTCGCAAGGGCCGCGCCCAGGTGCCGAGCTGGGACGAGATCGTCTTCGGCGGCGGCCGCCCGTCGTCCTGACCTCGCCCGGCCCCGTCCTGTCCCGTCCTGTCCCGCTACGCGCCGTCGCCCAGGTCGAGCTGGTCGGTGACCGACGCGCGCCGGCGGGCGTCGGCCTGCGTCATGCGCCGCATGTGGTGGCGCCGGCACAGCACCTCGTAGGACACCGGGCCGCCGTCGGGCGCGCCCGCGACGTCGCCGACCACCACCTGGTCGCCCTCGACGACCATGACGCCGCCCACGGTGCGGGCGTTGTGGGTGGCCCGCGCGCCGCACCAGCACAGGGACCGCACCTGGAGCTCCTCGACGCGATCGGCGAGCTCGATGAGACGGGCGGCGCCGGGGAACAGCCGCGTGCGGAAGTCGGTGGTGATGCCGAACGCGAAGACGTCCAGCTCCACCTCGTCGACGAGGCGGGCCAGCTGCTCCACCTGGGCCGGGGAGTAGAACTGCGCCTCGTCGCACACGAGGTAGTCCACGACCCGACCGGCCTGCCGCTCGGCGGCCACGACGTCCCAGAAGTCGGTGTCGTCGGTGACCTCGCGGGCGTCGACCTCGAGGCCGAGCCGCGACGACAGCCGGGACGTGCCGGCGCGGTCGTCGCGCGTGAAGATCAGACCGGTCCGCCCGCGCGCCGCGTGGTTGTGGTCGGTCTGCAGCGCCAGCGTCGACTTGCCGCTGTCCATGGTCCCGGAGAAGAAGACGAGCTCGGCCATGGGCAGATCCTGTCAGACCCGTGCCCCGTGCCGGGCCGGCGCCCGCGGCCTACTGCCCGACGCGCCCGTCCACGCACTCCCGCAGCAGGTCCGCGTGCCCGCAGTGCCGCGCGTACTCCTCGACGTGGCCGAGCAGCAGCTCGCGCAGCGAGATCTCGCCGCCCGGCTCCGCGCCCAGGTCGGAGAAGCCGGCGTTCGTGCTGCCGAGGTCGTCGAAGCCGTCGACCATGCGGTCGGTGGCGGCCATCTCCTCGTGCCAGCTCCGGAACGCCTCCGCGACGACGGCGGGGTCGGCCACCGCGCCGTCCCAGTCGCCGTCGCGGTGCGTCTCGCTGCGGTACAGCCACGGCGCGTCCTCGCCGGTCATGATGCGGCGCACGTGCCGCTCGTCCTCCGTGAGGTGGCGCACCAGTCCGAGCAGCGACATCGTCGACGGCGGCACCGAGCGGCGGGCGAGCTGCTCGGCGTCCAGGTCGGCGCACTTCATCTCGACGGTGAGCCGGTACGAGCGGAGCGAGTCGAGCAGGATCGCCCGTTCGTCGACCAGCTCGACGTCGCTCTCGCGCGGGTCGTCGTCCGGGTCCACCCACATGTCGGGGTAGACGGTGGCGCGGGTCCAACGGGACTCGGGCGCAGGGTCCTGCTCGCGGGGCTCCATCTCGGCATCGTGACACCCGCGACGCGGGCGCGCCACGGCTTTCCGCGCCACGGCTTTCCGCGCCGTGCTCGTGCCGTGCTCGTGCCGTGCTCGTGCCGCGTGCGAGGGCGACGACCGCCGGGGCTACGCCTGCGCGACCAGCAGCGGCACGACCATCTCCGCGGGCGTGAGCGACCCGTGCACGCCCGGCATCTCGCGGGCGCCGGACGGGTGCAGGCGCGAGTCGACGACCGTCGCCGCCCCGCGCGCCGCGACCAGGACGTCGCCCACCGCGGGCAGCACGTGGTCGGCCACGGGACCCAGCCATCCGGCCGCGACCGCGTCGTCGCGCAGCACGACGAGGGCGTCGTCCCCGAGCACCGCGGCCCAGCGGTCCGCGACGTCCCGCGGGTCGGCACCGGGAGCGACGTACACGTGGCCGGCGCGCGGCTCCCCGCCGAGGAGGGCGACGTCGCGCGCGAGCTCCGGCCGGGCGGCGACGTCGTGCTGGTGGGACAGGTCCGCCGTCACCTGACCGTGGTCGGCCGTGACGACGACGAGCGTGCCCTTCGGGACGGAGCGCACCAGGCGGCGCAGCTCGGAGTCCGTCTCCTCGAGGGCGTCGCCCCACTGCCACGACTGCGGACCGTGCTGGTGGCCCGCCTTGTCGACGGCACCGTGGTAGAGGTACACGAGGCCGGGCTCGCGCAGCTCGCGCACCGTGGTGCCCACCTGGGCGTCGAGCCCCTCGGCGGCCGCGTAGCGCGGGCCGCGCAGCGCCGCGCGCGTCATCCCGGAGCCCGCGAACCGCGCGGGCCCGGGCGAGGTGACGCGCACCCCGTGCCGCACGAGCGTCTCGAGCACCGTGGGCTCGCGCTGCACGTCCTCGGGCTCGGCACGCATGGGCCCGGAGAGCTTGGTACGCCGGTACGGGTCCGACTGCTCGGTCCAGGACACGGTGGTGGCGAGGCCGCCCGTGGCGGGGTTGCGCTGCGTGTAGCCCAGGAGCCCGGTGCGGCCCGGGGCCGTGCCCGTGCCGAACGTCGCGAGCGCCGCCGCCGTCGTCGAGGGGAAGCTCGACAGCACCGACCGGCCGTCCGCGGCCAGCGAGCGCAGGAACGGGGCGTGCCCGCCACGCTCGGCGAGGTTGGCCAGGCCCAGGCCGTCGACGAGGACGACGACCACCCGGCGGACGCCGGAAGGCAGCCCGAGCGCGTCGCGGCAGTCCGCCGACCGCAGCCCGGTCGCGGTCGTGAGATCCGCCCCGAGGGCGCCCGCGACAGCGGGCAGCACGGCGGCGAGGGAGCCCGTCCCGTAGGAGGGGGCGAGGAGGCCGTCCGGCAGCGCGAGGGTCGCCGTCATCGGGCGGCGCGCCCGCCCGTCCCGGTCGCCGCCGACAGGGAGCGCGAGAACGCGATCGCGCGGCGCAGGGCGTCCCGACCCTCCGCGGCACCGCTGACGCGCACGACGACGTCGTCGGGCGTGAGCTGGCCGGTGAGCCCGTGGTCGGCCTCGCAGTTCGGGTCCGGGCACTGCACGGGCTCGAGGTCGACGCGGGAGACGGCGCCCCAGCCGATGGCGAGCGTGAGCTCGGACGCGCTGTCCCCGGGGCGGTGCTCCGCCGGCTCGGCGACGATGTGCGTGAGGGCGACCGACCGGATCTCGCTCAGCGGCACGGCCTCCGTGGTCGCGGCGGCTGACGACGGGTGGGCGGCGTCGCCCTCGTGGTCGTCGACGTGCGCGGTGACGAGGCGGGTGGGCGTGAGGGCCAGCACGGTGAGGTGCCGGCGCACGGCGTCGTCGAAGGTGGTCTCGGCCTGGACGAGGTGGGCGAGCACGTCCTCGTCGGCGAGCGCGACGTCGAGGACGTCCTCCACGAGGTCCGGGTAGTACCCGGCCCGGCGCACGTGGGCGGACAGTTCGGTACGGAGGTTCTCGCGGGCGGTGGCATGCGGCACCCGCGCATTCTCCCACCGCCCCGGCGGCCGTGGCCACCGCCGTCCCCAGCCGGTGCCGTCCCCGCGTTCCGGCACGTCAGCCGGGCAGGGCGCGGCGCGGCGCGTCCGCGCGCTGCGCCGCCGACCGCAGCCGGACGACGGCGTGCAGCACGCTCACCCCGACCGAGCCGACGACGACGGGGTACAGCTCCAGCGACGCGAGCTCGGGCAGGTCGTCCGCCAGCACGGACACGCGCGCGAGCACGTCCTCGAGCGCGTCGATGTCCGCCTCAGGGGCGCCGCCGTACCCGAACAGCCGCGGCGCCGCGCGCACCGTGCGCACCATGGCGGCCACGTCGACGTCCGTCAGCGGCGGGATGCCGTAGGCCACGTCGTCGAGGAGGTCCGTCGCGTCGCCCGCGAGGCCGAACGACACCTTCGGGCCGAACAGCGGGTCCTCGCCCGAGCGGATGACGCACGGCACCCCGACGGGTGCCATCGGCTGCACCTCCATGGCGGGCTCGTCCTCCCCCAGGACGTCCAGCGCGACCTGCCGCATGCGCTCGACGTCGGCACGCAGCTCGGCCGCGTCGGCGATGTCCAGGCGCACCCCGCCCAGGTCGGTGCGGTGGCGTAGCGCCGTCGAGGCGGTCTTGAGGGCGACCGGCCAGCCGAGCTCGTCGGCCGCCGCGACGGCCTCGTCCGCCGTGCGCACGGTCCGCGAGCGCCAGAGCCGCACGCCGTAGCAGTCGAGCAGCTCCGCCGTCTCGTCCTGCGTGAGCGCCCGCCCCTCGCCGCCCTCGGCGTCGGCGAGCCAGCGCTCGACGAGCTTGCGCGCCCGCCGCGCGTCCATGCCCTCGGGCCGCACGTGGGTGCCGCGGTCCTCCGTGCGCCAGCGCGCGTACGTCACGACCTTGCCGAGCGCCGTCACCGCGTCCTCCGGCGTGGAGAACGCGGGGATCCGCACGGGCGTGCCGTCTGGGCCCGTGGCCGCGAGCTCGTCGGGCAGGCCGCTGAGGCCGAGCATCGACGCGACGGTGGTGCGCCCGGTCCGCGCGGCGGCCTCGGCGACGGCGCGCGCCACGGCCCCGGTGCGCGGCACGACGACGGGCACGTCGACGGCGACGACGACGTCGCACGCCCCGGGCGCGTAGAGCGCACCGGTCACCTGCGCGATCTGCTCGTCGGTGGCGTCCGGCGGCAGGAAGTCGGAGGACGCCGCGACGACGAGGCCCGCGGCGGCCGCGGCCTCGGCCACGAGGGCCGCGAGCGCGGCGGACGACGCGAGGATGCCCACCCGGCCGCCGGTCGGCAGCGGCTGGTGCGCGAGCACCTGCGCGACGTCCATGAGCTGGTGGGTGTTCTCGGCCCGGATCACGCCGGACTGCCGCAGCATCTCGTCGAGCAGGCGACGCGGCGCCCGCGTGGCGCGCACGGCGTGCCCCGGGGGCACGACCTGGCCCGACCGGCCCGCCACGACCACGACGACGGGCTTGACCCCGGCCAGCCGGCGCGCGATCCGGGAGAACTTGCGGGGGTTGCCGATGGACTCGAGGTAGAGGCAGACGACGGCGGTGCGCGCGTCGTCCTGCCAGTACTGCATGAGGTCGTTGCCCGACACGTCGGCGCGATGCCCCGCGGACAGCAGCGCCGAGACGCCCAGGCCGCGCCGCTCGAGCGTCCGCGTGAGCGTGACGGCGGCGGGCGCCGACTGGCAGAACATGCCGACCACGCCGGCCCGGGGCGTCCGTTCCGCGAGGCTCGCGTGCAGCCGCGCGCCCGGCGTCGTGGTGAGCAGGCCGAACGACGCGGGGCCGATCACCCGCATCCCGCCCGCGTGCGCGGCGCGCACCAGCTCGCGCTGCCGGGCCAGGCCGTCCGGCCCGGTCTCCGCGTACCCGGCGGCCAGCACGACGACGCCGCGCGCGCCGCGACCGGCCAGGCGCCGCACCGCGTCGACGGCGGCGTCCGGCGGCACCGCCAGGAGCGCGAGGTCGACGCCGTCGTCGCGCGCGTCCCCGTCGCTCGCCTCGTCGCCGGCCTTGAGCGCGTCGTCCCACGACCCGGCGACCGCGAGCCCCGGGGCGTCCGGGACCGGACCGGGGGCGCCGAGCACCGTGAGCCGGGTGTCCCCCGGGTCGGTCGCCGCGGCGTCGACGACGCGCTGCGCGAGGTGGTGCTCCGGCGTCGCTCCGCCGGGCCCCGCAGGGCCGGGCCCGACGAGCAGGACCCGGCGGGCGGACAGCAGCGCCTGCATCGAGCGCGCCTCCGCGCGGTGCTCGCGGTCCGCCATCACCTCGCGGGAGCGCTCCGTGGGGTCGAGGTCGAAGGCCACCGTGACCACGCCGTCGTCGAGGTGCTGGCTCACCGCGTACCCGGCGTCGCGGAAGACGGCGAGCATCGACGAGTTCTGCGGCAGCACGTCCGCGGTGAAGCGCCGCACCCCGCGCTCGCGCGCCGCCGCGGCGACGTGCTCGAGGAGCACCGAGCCGAGGCCCTTGCCCTGCATCGCGTCGGCGATGTTGAAGGCCACCTCCGCCTCCGTGGGCGTGACCTTGTCGTACCGGGCGACGCCGAGCACGTCCTCGCGCGGGCGGCCCGCGTCGTCGGCGCCGGGCCGCACCGCGACCAGGGCCACCCGGTCGCGCTGGTCGAGGTGGGTGAGGCGGTTCAGCTCGCGGTCCGTCAGCCGGCGCACCGGCGCGAAGAAGCGGAAGTACGCGGACCGCTCGGACTGCGCCTCCTGGAAGCGCTGGATCGCGTCGGCGTCGTCGGGCCGCAGGGGGCGCACGTGCATGGTCGTGCCGTCGCGCAGCACGACGTCGGCCTCCCACGCGACCGGGTACCCAGGGTCCGGCCGAGCGTCCTGCCCAGCCGCCGGCCGGGCGTCCGGAGTGTCGGGTGCGTCCACCCGTGCAGGCTATCCGGGCCCTGTGACGCGGGCGCGTCGCCGCGCCTGCGCGGCCCTGTGGGCGCCGGCGACTAGAGTCTGGTGCCGTCCGCGAGGGACGCCCGACCGCGAACCCCGCCGGCCGTCCCGCCGAGCCGTCCATCGAACTCAGGAGCCGCACCGCATGGCGCGCAAGAGCAGCAGCGCACCCGCCACCGACGAGCCGTTCGACGAGAAGATCGTCGACATCGACGTCGCGGCGGAGATGGAGACGTCGTTCCTCGAGTACGCGTACTCCGTCATCTACTCGCGCGCCCTGCCGGACGCCCGCGACGGCCTCAAGCCGGTGCACCGCCGGATCCTCTACATGATGTCCGACATGGGCCTGCGGCCCGACCGCGCGCACGTGAAGTCGTCGCGCGTGGTCGGCGAGGTCATGGGCAAGCTGCACCCGCACGGTGACACCGCGATCTACGACGCGCTGGTCCGCCTCGCGCAGGACTTCTCGATGCGCCTGCCGCTGGTCGACGGTCACGGGAACTTCGGCTCCCTCGACGACGGCCCGGCCGCTCCGCGGTACACCGAGGCCCGGCTCGCCCCGCCGTCGATGGCGATGACCGCGGGGCTCGACGAGGACGTCGTCGACTTCGTCCCGAACTACGACAACAAGCTCACGCAGCCCGCGGTGCTGCCGTCCGCGGTGCCGAACCTGCTGGTCAACGGCTCGTCCGGCATCGCGGTCGGCATGGCGACGAACATGGCGCCGCACAACCTCGTCGAGGTCGTGGCCGCCGCCCAGCACCTCATCACCAACCCCGACGCGACGCTCGACGACGTCATGCGCTTCGTGCCCGGCCCCGACCTGCCCTCGGGCGGCAAGATCGTCGGGCTCGACGGCGTGCGCGACGCCTACCGCACGGGGCGCGGCACGTTCCGCACGCGCGCGACGGCGCGCGTCGAGAACGTCACGCCCCGCCGCAAGGGCATCGTGGTCACCGAGCTGCCCTACGGCGTCGGCCCGGAGAAGGTGATCGAGAAGATCGCCGACGGCGTGAAGGCCAAGAAGATCCAGGGCGTCACCAACGTCCAGGACCTCACCGACCGCACCCACGGGCTGCGCCTGGTCGTCGAGGTGAAGACCGGCTTCGACCCCGACGCCGTGCTCGAGCAGCTGTACCGCACCACCCCGCTCGAGGACTCGTTCGGCATCAACAACGTGGCCCTCGTCGACGGGCAGCCGCGCACGCTCGGCCTCCTCGAGCTGCTGCGGGTGTGGGTGGCCCACCGGATCGACGTCGTGCGCCGCCGCTCGACCTTCCGGCTCGCCAAGCGGCAGGAGCGCCTGCACCTGGTCGAGGGCCTGCTGCTGGCCATCGTCGACATCGACGAGGTCATCCAGGTCATCCGCACCTCCGACGACGCGGGCGCCGCGCGCGAGCGCCTCATGAGCGTCTTCGACCTCTCGGAGCCCCAGGCCACGTACATCCTCGACCTCCAGCTGCGCCGCCTCACCAAGTTCTCCCGCATCGAGCTGGAGAAGGAGCAGTCGGAGCTGGAGCGCGAGATCGCCGAGCTCCAGGAGATCCTCGCCGACGACGCGCGCCTGCGCGCCGTCGTCAGCGCCGAGATGGGCGAGGTCGCCTCGACCTACGGCACCCCGCGCCGCACCGTGCTGCTCGACTCGGCCGGCGGCGCCACCGCCCCGGCGGCGACGAACGGCCGCAGCAAGGCGCCGGCCATCAGCCTGGAGATCGCGGACTCCCCCACCCGGGCGCTCCTGTCGGCCACCGGGCTGCTGGCCCGCACCTCGGGCGAGGCCGCGGACGCGCCCCTCGAGCGCGCCGGGCGCCGGCACGCCCACGACGCGATGCGCGGGGACGTCGCCACCACGACGCGCGGCGACGTCGGTCTCGTGACGTCCGCGGGCCGTCTCCTGCGGGTGTCCGCGCTCGACCTTCCCGCGCTCCCCCCGGTCGACGGCCCGCCGTCCCTCTCGGGCGGGATCCCGGTGAGCGAGCTGGTCGCGCTCGCGCCCGGCGAGACCGCCCTGGCCGTGGTCTCGCTGGACGACGACGCGCCCACCCTGGCCCTCGGCACCGCGAACGGCGTCGTCAAGCGCGTCGCCGCGGGCGACGTGCCCGCGAACCGCGAGGAGTGGGACGTCATCGCCCTCAAGGACGGCGACCGCGTGGTCGGTGCGAGCCCGGTCGGCGAGGACGACGAGCTCGTCTTCGTCGCCTCCGACGCGAGCCTGCTGCACTTCGACGCCTCCGCGGTGCGCCCGCAGGGCCGGGCCGCGGCCGGCATGGCGGGCATCCGCCTCGGTGCGGGCCAGCAGGTCGTCTTCTTCGGCGTCGCGAGGGCCGCGACCCGCGACCTGCACACGGTCGTCACGGTGGCGGGGACGTCGGGCGCGCTGCCCGGCACGGGCGGCGGCTCTGCGAAGGTCACGCCGTACGAGCTGTACCCCGGCAAGGGGCGCGGCACCGGCGGGGTGCGCGCGCACCGCTTCCTCAAGGGCGAGGACGGCCTCGTCCTGGCCTGGGTGGGCGAAGGGCCCGCCCGCGCCGTGGGCGGCGCCGGTCAGCCGGCCGAGCTGCCGGAGAGCACCGACCGCCGCGACGGTTCGGGCCAGCCGCTGCCCGCGCCCGTCGCCGCGATCGGCTGACGGCCGGGCATGAGCGCGGGCCCCGTCGCCGAGCCGGACGACGTACCCGTCCTCGTGGTCGTGACGGGCCGCCCCGGCACGGGCAAGACCACGCTGGCGCGGCGTCTCGCCCGGGCGCTGCGCGCCGCCTACGTGCGGGTCGACGCGATCGAGGCGGCGCTCGGCACCGGCGACGCCCGCTCCGCCGGACCCGAGGGCCACGCGGTCGCGCACCTGCTCGCCCGGTCCAACCTCGAGCTCGGCGGCGACGTCGTGGTGGACGCCGTCTGCCCGGTGCCGGAGTCCCGGTCGGCCTGGGCCGACACCGCGCGGGCCGCCGGGGCACGCCCCGTCGTGCTCGAGACCGTGCTCGCGGACGCCGCCGAGCACCGCCGCCGCGTCGAGGCCCGGCGGCCCGACCTCCCGGGCCAGCGTGTGCCGACCTGGCAGGACGTCGCGCTGGGCGGGTACGCGTCCTGGGACGAGGCCCGCGACGGTGTGCGCACCCCGGTCGCGACCACCTCGTCCGACGACGCGTTCACGACCGCGCTCCGTGCCGTCGGCCCCCGCGGCCGCGCCCGCCCGGTCCGCTAGCGGTCGACTGCGGCGACGATCGCCGTGCCCAGGTCGGCAGGGCGCGAGAACATCGGCCAGTGGCCCGTGGGCAGGTCGACGATCTCGTAGTCGTGCAGGCGCGCCAGCTCGGCCACGAACGGGTGGCCCTCGGCCATCAGGCCCCGCAGCACCTCGCCGGGCATCTCGCAGGCGATCACCGTCGTCGGGACGTCGAGCCGGCGCGCGTCGTCGCCGAGGTGGTGGCCCTCGCGGACCGTCCCGCCGGGCTGCGGCACGGCACGGTCCCGGAACCGTGCGCGGACCTCGTCGTCGAGCCCGACGAGGTCCTGCTCCTCGAACTCGCTCCATGCGGGCAGCTCGTGGTCGACGACGTCGGCCGGGAGGTCGGCATTCACGGCCTGGCCCTCGGCGAACGGCCCCGAGTCGACGTACACCACGCGGGCGACCCGGTCCGGACGCCGGTCGGAGGCCGCGTACACGAGCCCTCCGCCGGCGGAGTGCCCCACGAGCGCGACGGGCGCGTCGCCCGGGACGGCGTCGATCGCGGCGACCACGGTGTCCACGTGGTCCGCCAGGCGGATGCCGGAGCGGTCGGCGTCCACCGATTCCAGTCCCGGCAGGGTGACGGCGTGGGGCGTGTGGCCCGCCGCCGCGAGCACCGGGACGACGTCGTCCCAGGCCGATCCGTCGAGCCAGAACCCGGGTACGAGGATGATGTCCATGTCCCGAGATTAGGCGTGACCTCCGACACGTCGGCTGCTTCACTGCCGCCATGCCCGACCTCGACCTGCCGGACCTCGACCTCCCCGACCTCCACCTGCCCGACGGCTACGTCTTCACCACCGCCCCCGAGCGGATCGACGCCGACCGGGTGCACGAGCTGCTCGCTGCGCACGCGTACTGGGCCGCCGGCCGTTCCCGCGAGCAGCAGCGCGCCGCCATGGCGGGGTCCCGGAGCTACGGCGTCCTCGCCGCGACGGGCGACCTCGCCGCCTACGCCCGCCTGGTCACGGACGGCGCGACGTTCGGCTGGCTCGCGGACGTGATCGTCGACCCCGCGCACCGGGGGCACGGGCTGGGCCGCGCCGTCGTCGCGGGCGCGCTGGCCGACGTCGAGTCCCTCGGGCTGAAGCGGGTCCTGCTGCGCGCGTCCGACCAGGGCCGGCGCATCTACGAGCGCGCCGGCTTCATGCCCGTCCCCGAGCCCGACAGCTGGCTGCAGCTGCAGGCGAGCACCCCGGCCACCAGGAGCGCCTGACCCGCGACGTAGGTGAGCATCACCCAGAAGCCGGAGGCGGGCGGGTCGAACCAGCCGGTGAAGGCGCCCAGCGCGATCATGGCGTCCGACGCCAGGAAGACGACGCCGCCGGCGCCGGCCAGCGGGTGCACGCCCGTGGCGAGCACCGCCATCGCCACCAGGCAGACCCCGTAGACGACCACGGCGGCCAGCAGCGGCCCGGGCGCACCCGGGGCGCAGGCCACGACGAGCGCCACGGCCGCGAGGACGTAGGGCGCGAGGAGCGCCGGCCGGCGCACGACGCTCGCCCGCCGGGTCGGCCAGAACGCGACGACGTAGGCACCCTGGGCGAGCAGGAAGAAGCCCACCATGACGAGGAACGCGGCATCACCCTCGAACGCCGCGGGAGCCGTGTCCCCCAGCCAGGACAGGCCGAGGGCCACGGCGACCAGGCGCACCAGCCGCGAGCGCGGTGCGGGCGCGGCGCACCAGAGCGTCACGGCGAGCAGGGGCATCAGGCAGACCTGGGTGACGCGCGCCCAGGTGCTGGCCTCGGCCACCTGGGCCACGAGGTGCAGCACGGTGAGCATCGCCAGCGCGACGGCGGCCGCGCGGGAGGTGACGGTGGGCAGGAGCCGCTGCGGCGGCGCCGGGAGCAGCCCGGGATGAACGACGTCGGTCACGCGGGGCAGCCTAGGGCCCCGGGACGTCAGTCCGAAACCCGCCGTCGGGTGAGACCCGTCCGCCGGTCAGAGCTCGATCGTCACCAGGCGCGAGCCGTGCCGCTCGGTGTACCCCAGGCTCGCGTACAGGCCGTGGGCGCCGCTCGGGTTCTGGGTGTCGACGTCGAGCGCGGCGACCGCCATGCCGTCGGCGGCGAACGCCCGCATGCCGGCGGCGAGCAGCGCGACGGCGACCTTGCGGCCGCGGTAGGCGCGGCGCACGCCGAGGATCTCCGTGTAGCCGAACGGGTGGCCGCGCACCGCGAAGTCCGCCGTGAACCGGGCCGCGACGTGGTAGCCGACGACGAGCGGCTCACCCGCCCGCAGCGCGGCCGCCGTCTCGCCGTCGGTGCGCGGGTCGGCCAGGAGGGCGGCGACGTCCGGCGCAGGGTCCACGACCACGAACGACCACTCGGGGGCGTAGGTCGAGCGCCCGCTCCGCCACTGCTCCGGGGTCTGCGGCTCGCTGCCCCAGTGGTCGCGGAACGCGTCGTTGTGGGCCAGGCGGGCGGGCTCGTCGAGGTCGTCGGCGAGCGGCACGAGCCGGAGCCCGTCGTCGAGCGCGACATCGGGCACGGGGTGCGCGTCGAGGTCGCGCAGGTCGCGCTCGAGGTCGGAGTAGAAGCGGCGCGGCGTGAAGCCCGCACGCTCGTACAGCCGCACCTTCGGGGCCGGGGCCGTGTCCTCGAGGAACCCCCCGATCCGGCCGGGGACGCTCGCGCCGGAGGCGGCGAGCATCTGGCGGGCCCGTGCCTCCTGCCAGGCGAACAGCTCCCGGCCGATGCCCTCCCCGCGGCGGTCGGGGTGCACGGCCCCCCACAGGAACGCCCGCACCCGGCTGGTGTCGCCGGGCATGGTCTCGACGTAGCCGTAGGCGCGCAGCAGACCGTCGGCGTCGAGCCCCACGACCGAGTCGGTCGCGAGCCGGCGCCACGGTGCGTCGAGGATCTCGAGCAGCTCGTCCAGCGTTTCCCGGTACGGCTCGCGGTCCGCCTCCGCGACCGTGTTGCGCAGGTCGAGCAGGGCGCCGGCGTCGTCGCGGGTCGCGGGGCGCCAGGTCAGCCCGCCGGCCGTGAGCGGCGGCAGGACGGACGGGGCGCCAGCGCGCTCCGCGAGGGGCGCGAGCGGGGCGGGGGCAGGGGTCGCCATGGGCCACACGGTAGGCACCGCCGGGGCCCCCCGCACGGCCTTTTCGTCCGCCGGCGCTTGTCCGGGGCGGCGGCCGTGTGGCACGGTGCACCGTCCTGACCTGCACCGACCGCAACGGAGCGTGCGATGACCGAGACCGTCCCCGCCGTGTACGAGCTCCTCGACCCGCGGTTCGCCGCCGTGCGCGGCGACAGCCGCCTCGAGCGCCTCTGGACCGGCGCGCGCTGGACCGAGGGACCGCTGTACGTCCCCGCGGGCCGCTACCTGCTGTTCAGCGACATCCCCAACGACCGGGTGCTGCGCTGGGACGAGACGGACGGCTCGGTGAGCGTCTTCGACTCCCCCGCCGGTTACGCCAACGGGCGCACGATCGACCGGCAGGGCCGCGTCGTCACGTGCCAACAGGGTCCGCGGCGCGTGGTGCGCACGGAGCACGACGGGTCCATGACGGTCCTCGCCGACCGGTGGCAGGGACGGCGCCTCAACAGCCCCAACGACGTCGTCGTGTCGGCCGACGACGCGGTCTGGTTCACCGACCCTCCGTACGGGATCACGAGCGACTACGAGGGCGAGCACGCGGAGCCGGAGATCGACGGCTGCCACGTCTACCGGGTCGACCCGCGCACGGGCGAGGTGGCCGCCGTCGCGACGGACCTCGAGCGCCCCAACGGACTGGCGTTCTCCGTCGACGGGCAGCGGCTGTACGTCGCGGACACGCAACGCCGGCACCTGCGGGCCTTCGACGTCGACGGCGGACGACTCACGGGCGGGGACGTCCTCGCCGAGCTCGACGGCGGGCCGGACGGCGTGCGCGTCGACACGGCGGGCCGCGTCTGGGTGGCCGCCGGGGAGGCCCTGCACGTCCTCGACCCCGACGGCACGCTCCTCGGGCGGCTCCACCTGCCCGAGGAGGTCTCGAACCTCGCCTTCGGCGGCCGCAAGCGCAACCGCCTCTTCGTCACGGCGTCCACGTCGGTGTACTCGATCCTGCTCACCGTGAACGGCGCTCCGCTGCTCTGAGCCGGGCCCGCGGGGCCCGCTCGCGACGGTGGACGCGCCGTCCGAGCGGCGCCGCGCGCCGTTACGCTGCACGGGTGACGACCACGCTCGACCCCGCCGCCGCCGACGCCCGCTCCACCGCCCTGCGCGAGGCCCTGCGCACGCGCGTCGTGGTGGCCGACGGGGCCATGGGCACGATGATCCAGGCCGCGGACCCCACCCTCGAGGACTACGAGGGGCACGAGGGCTGCAACGAGATCCTCAACGTGTCGCGGCCCGACATCATCCGCGCCGTGCACGACGAGTACCTCGAGGTGGGCGTCGACGCGATCGAGACCAACACCTTCGGCGCCAACTGGTCGAACCTGTCCGACTACGGCATCGACGACCGGATCCGCGAGCTCGCCCGGGCGGGCGCCGCCCTGGCCCGCGGGCGCGCGGACGCCTTCGCCACCGCCGACCACCCGCGCTGGGTGCTCGGCTCGATGGGCCCGGGCACCAAGCTGCCGAGCCTCGGCCACACCACGTACGCGCACCTGCGCACGACGTTCGCCGAGCAGGCGGCCGGGCTCCTCGAGGGCGGCGCGGACGCGCTGCTGGTGGAGACCAGCCAGGACCTGCTGCAGGCGAAGGCGGCGGTCACGGGCTGCCACGACGCGATCGCGGAGGTCGGCCGCGACGTGCCGGTCATCGTCTCCGTCACCGTCGAGACCACCGGCACCATGCTCATGGGCTCGGAGATCGGCGCGGCGCTCACCACGCTGCAGGCGATCGGCGTCGACGCGATCGGCCTGAACTGCGCCACCGGCCCGGACCAGATGAGCGAGCACCTGCGCCACCTCGCGCGGCACTCCGAGGTGCCGGTCACCTGCATGCCCAACGCGGGCCTGCCGGAGCTCGGACCTCACGGCGCCGTCTACCCGCTGACGCCGCAGGAGCTCGCCGCCGCGCACACGCAGTTCGTGCAGGAGTTCGCGCTCGGCCTGGTCGGCGGGTGCTGCGGCACGACGCCCGAGCACATGCGCCAGGTGGTCGAGGCCGTGCGGGGCCGGGAGCTGCCCGCCCGGGACCCACAGCGCGAGAACGGCGTCGCGTCCCTCTACTCCCACACCGACCTGCGCCAGGACACGTCGTACCTGGCGATCGGCGAGCGCACCAACGCCAACGGCTCCAAGGCGTTCCGTGAGGCGATGCTCGAGGGCCGCTGGGACGACGTCGTCGACATCGCGCGCGCCCAGACGCGCGACGGCGCGCACCTGCTGGACGTCTGCATCGACTACGTGGGGCGCGACGGCGTGGCGGACGTGCGCGAGGTCGTCTCGCGGCTGGCGTCGGCCTCCACGCTGCCGCTGGTGATCGACTCGACCGAGCCGGCCGTGCTGCAGGCAGGGCTCGAGCTGCTCGGCGGGCGCGGCGTCGTGAACTCGGTGAACTTCGAGGACGGCGACGGCCCGGGCTCCCGCTACGCGAAGATCATGCCGCTCGTGCAGGAGCACGGGGCCGCCGTCGTCGCGCTGACCATCGACGAGGAGGGCCAGGCGCGCACCAAGGACGGCAAGGTCGCGATCGCCACCCGCCTCGTCGAGCAGCTCACGGGCGACTGGGGCATGCGGGTGGACGACATCATCGTCGACGCCCTGACCTTCCCCATCGCGACGGGCCAGGAGGAGACGCGGCGCGACGCCATCGAGACGATCGAGGCGATCCGCGAGATCACCACCCGCTTCCCCGGCGTGCACACCACGCTCGGCGTCTCCAACGTGTCGTTCGGCCTGAACCCGGCCGCACGCACGGTGCTGAACTCGGTGTTCCTGCACGAGGCGACGCAGGCGGGCCTGGACTCCGCCATCGTGCACGCGGCGAAGATCCTGCCGCGCAACGCCATCCCCGACGAGCAGTGGGAGGCGGCGGAGGACCTGGTGTGGGACCGGCGCCGCTACGACGACGAGGGCAACCTCGTCCACGACCCGCTGGCGCACCTGCTCGAGCTGTTCTCGGGGGTCGACGCCACCGCCCTGCGCGACCAGCGCGCCGCCGAGCTCGCCGCGCTGCCCGTCGGCGAACGGCTCGAACGCCGCATCGTCGACGGCGCGCGCAAGGGCCTGGAGGAGGACGTCGACGAGGCGCTCGCCGACGGCATGAAGGCCCTCGACATCGTCAACACCCACCTGCTGGGCGGCATGAAGGTCGTGGGCGAGCTGTTCGGCTCCGGCCAGATGCAGCTGCCGTTCGTGCTCCAGTCCGCCGAGGTGATGAAGACCGCGGTGGCGCTGCTCGAGCCGCACATGGAGAAGGTCGAGGGCGGCGAGGACCGCTCCAAGGGGACGGTCGTGCTGGCCACCGTGCGCGGGGACGTGCACGACATCGGCAAGAACCTCGTCGACATCATCCTCACCAACAACGGCTACACGGTCGTGAACATCGGCATCAAGCAGCCGGTCAGCGCGATGATCGAGGCCGCCGAGGAGCACGACGCCGACGTCATCGGGATGTCCGGCCTGCTCGTGAAGTCGACGGTCGTGATGAAGGAGAACCTCGCGGAGCTGGTCTCCCGCGGGCTGGAGAAGCGCTGGCCCGTGCTGCTCGGCGGCGCGGCCCTCACCCGCACGTACGTCGAGGACGACCTCGCCTCCGCGTTCCCCGGCACCGTGCGGTACGCGAAGGACGCGTTCGAGGGGCTGCGGCTCATGGAGCCGCTCGTCGCCATCGCGCGCGGCGCCGACCCGGAGTCCGTGGGCCTGCCCGCGCTCCGCAAGCGCCGGCACGGTGTCGTCACCGTCACCGAGACGGCGCCGGAGGACCTGCCGGCGCGCTCCGACGTCGCCGCCGACAACCCCGTGCCCGAACCCCCGTTCTGGGGCACCCGCGTGGTCAAGGGCGTCCAGCTCGCCGACTACGCGGCGTTCCTCGACGAGCGTGCGACGTTCATGGGCCAGTGGGGGCTCAAGCCCGGTCGAGGCGAGGACGGTGCCTCGTACGAGGAGCTCGTCGAGACCGAGGGCCGGCCACGGCTGGCCGCGTGGCTCGAGCGCGTGCGCACCGACCAGATCATGGACCCGACCGTCGTGTACGGGTACTTCCCCGTGTGGTCCGAGGGCGACGACGTCGTGGTGGCGCACCACGACGGGCCCGACGGCGGCTCCGGGGGCGAGCCGGGCACCGAGCGGCTGCGGTTCCACTTCCCGCGCCAGCGCCGCGACCGGCACCTGTGTCTCGCCGACTTCGTGCGGCCGCGGTCGTTCGCCGAGGAGACCGGCCGGTTCGACGTGCTGCCCGTGCAGCTCGTCACCGTGGGCGACACCGTCTCGGGCCACACCGCGAAGCTCTTCGAGGCGAACGCCTACCGCGAGTACATGGAGCTGCACGGCCTGTCCGTCCAGCTCACCGAGGCGCTCGCCGAGTTCTGGCACTCCCGCGTGCGCGACGAGCTCGGATTCTCCGGCGAGGAGCCCACCGACGTCGAGGGCCTGTTCAAGCTGCAGTACCGCGGCGCCCGGTTCTCCCTCGGCTACCCCGCCTGCCCGGACATGGAGGACCGCCGCAAGGTGGTCGAGCTGCTGCGGCCGGAGCGCGTCGGCGTGACGCTGTCCGACGAGCTGCAGCTCCACCCCGAGCAGTCCACCGACGCGTTCGTCTTCCACCACCCCGAGGCGAAGTACTTCTCCGTGTGAGTCCTGGGGCGTGCTCTGTCGGGTCGACCAGGTTCGACGTCGGGCGCGCAACCAGGGACGATACGAGCATGAGCACGCCGCAGACCGGTCACGACGTCATGCCCGCGGGGCCCCACCAGGCGATCGCCGTGGACCGATACCGCCCCACCGACCGCGACACCCTCTACGACGTGTGCCTGCGCACCGGCGACTCGGGCGAGGACGCCACCGGGCTGTACGCCGACGGCGACCTGCTCGGCCACGTCTACCTCGGCGCGTACCTCGAGCTGGAGCCCGACCTGGCGCGCGTCCTGCGGCGGGAGGACGGCACGCCCCTCGGGTACTGCGTGGCCACGGCGAGCACCGCGGACTTCGAGCGCCGCTGCGAGGAGAGCTGGTGGCCGGCGCTGCGGCGGCGGTATGCCGCCCCTGCGGAGGACGACGCGTCGCCGGACGCGCCGCTGCTGCGCGCGATCCACGCGCCGTCGCGCACCACGGCGCCGTGGCTCGACGAGTTCCCCGCGCACCTCCATGTGGACCTGCTGCCCGAGGCGCAGGGCGGCGGCCGCGGACGCCGCGTGCTCGAGGCGGTGCTCGACGCCGTCGCCGCGGCCGGTGCGCCGGGCATCCACCTCGGCGTCGGCGGGCGCAACGTGCGCGCGATCGGCTTCTACGAGCACCTGGGCTTCCGCACGCTGGAGCACCACCCGTGGGGGCTGACCATGGGCATGCGCCTGCCGCGCCGCTGATCCCGGACCGGCGCCGTCGATCGATCGCCGCGGGCCACAGGCTAGGCGGCCGCGCTCCCTCGCAGGATGGACGTCATCTTCTTGCCCTTGGCGACCTCGTCGACGAGCTTGTCCATCCAGCGGATCTGCTGCATCAGCGGGTCGTCGATGTCCTCGACGCGCACACCGCAGATCACCCCGGTGATGAGTGACGCGTTCGGGTTCATCGCGGGCGCCTGGGCGAAGAACGTCTCCAGGTCCACCTCGTCGGCGACGGCCCGCTCGAGGCCGGCGTCGTCGTAGCCCGTGAGCCAGGTCAGGACGCGGTCGAGGTCATCCGTGCTGCGGTCCTTGCGCTCCACCTTCTGCACGTAGAGCGGGTACACGCTGGCGAAGGGCATCCGCCGGATCCGGTCGGCAGGCATCGGTCGCCTCCTGTCGTGGCGGTCGGGTGTGCTCCCGTCGAGGCTACCGCGCGGCGACCGCGCCGACGCCCGGCACGGACGCCCGCTCGAGCCGTGCCACGAGCGCGACGAGACCCGCGGCGAGCGGCACGAGCACCAGGTTGCCCAGCAGCATCGGGCGCAGGAAGGGCAGCCCGGCGACGTAGCTGGCCAGCAGCCCGTCCAGGCCCGCGGGGTAGAACGTGCCCCGGCCGAGCCACCACACGCCCGCGTTGGTCCACAGGTAGAAGAACAGGGAGCTGCCGACGCCGAAGCCGAGCGCGGCGACGAGGCGTCCCGCGCCACCCCGGGTGCGGCCGGCCCACCAGGCGCCGACGCCGATCACGGCCCAAGCGGTCCACGTGAACACCAGCACCGAGGAGTTCCCGAGCAGGACGTCGCTCACCGCGACCACGACCAACGGCGCGAGCATCGCGAGCCGGTGGCGCAGCAGCCCCGCGGCGGCGAACGCCGCCGCGGTCGAGAGCTCGAGATTCGGCGGCGCGCCGAGATCGGTCTTCACCAGCCGCCAGACGACGGCGCCCGCGACGAGCAGCACGGCCAGCGCGGGCCGCCACCACCGGTGCACGAGCTCGCGGGCGGCCAGCGGAGCCTCCAGGCGCGAGGTCACGGCGGTCACTGCTCGATCTCCTCGAGCTTCCAGGTGATGGTCTGCCCGTCCTTGGTCTCGAGCGAGCCCGCGCCGACCTGGGCCATCTCGTCGTCGACGTACAGGCCCCAGAACTCCGTCTCCGGGTCGGCCCCGCGCCCGCGGATCGCGGTGACGAAGGCGTTCTCGCCCTTGCCCTGGACCTGCGCGTCCGGGTCGTGCTGCTCGAGGAGCTCGAGCGCCGTCTTGCCGTCCTCGCCCGCGTAGGAGAACTCGCTGAGGTTCTCCGCGACCTGCTGCGTCGGGTCGACCGACGCGGTGGCCGTCGCCGACGCGCCGGCGTCGGGCGTGCCCTCACCGGAGCAGCCGGCGAGCAGGCCCGCGGCCAGGGCGGTCGCCGGGAGCAGCGCGAGCAGTCGGGACGATGCCGAACGGGACGCCGAACGGGAGGTCGAGCGGGGGATCTTCACGGCCAGAGGGTACCCATCACCGGGGCGCGCCCGCCGCTCGGGCCGCCATGCGGACGAGGTCAGGCGTCGATCCGCGACTGGTCCAGCGTGCTCGCCCCGGCGACGATGAACTCCTTGCGGGGTGCGACGTCGCTGCCCATGAGCAGCTCGAACACCCGCTCCGCGGCCTCGGCGCCCTCCACCGTGACGCGGCGCAACGTACGGTGCCGCGGGTCCATGGTGGTCTCGGCGAGCTGGTCCGCGTCCATCTCCCCCAGCCCCTTGTACCGCTGGATGTCCTCCTTGTACCGGCGGCCGGCACGGTCGAGCTTCTTCAGCGTCGCGGTGAGCTCGGCCTCCGAGTACGTGTACACGTACTCGTTCTTGCGTCGGCCGCTGCCCAGCACCTCCACCCGGTGCAGCGGCGGGACGGCGGCGAACACGCGGCCCGCCTCGAGCATCGGGCGCATGTAGCGGTAGAAGAGCGTGAGCAGCAGGGTGCGGATGTGCGCGCCGTCGACGTCGGCGTCGGTCATCAGCACGATCTTGCCGTAGCGGGCCGCGTCGAGGTCGAAGGACCGTCCGGAGCCGGCCCCGAGCACCTGGATGATGGCGGCGCACTCCGCGTTGCGGAGCATGTCGCTGATCGACGCCTTCTGGACGTTGAGGATCTTGCCGCGGATCGGCAGCAGCGCCTGGAAGTCGCTCGAGCGCGCCAGCTTGGCCGTGCCGAGGGCGCTGTCGCCCTCGACGATGAACAGCTCGCTGCGGTTCACGTCGTCGCTGCGGCAGTCCGCGAGCTTCGCCGGCAGCGACGACGCCTCGAGGGCGTTCTTGCGCCGCGAGATCTCCTTCTGCTTGCGCGCCGTGACGCGGGCGCGCATCTCGGCCACGACCTTCTCGAGCAGCAGCGCCGACTGCGCCTTCTCGTCCCGCTTGGACGACGTGAGGAGGGCGCCCAGCTCCTTCTCGACGACGCGGGAGACGATCGCCCGCACGGGTGCGGTGCCGAGCACCTCCTTGGTCTGCCCCTCGAACTGCGGCTCCGCGAGGCGGACAGTGACGACCGCGGTGAGGCCCGCGAGGACGTCGTCCTTCTCGATGCGCTCGGCAGCGTCCTTCGTGGAGACCTTCAGTCGCCGCGCGTTCGTCTCGATCTGCTTGCGCACCGTCTTGAGCAGACCCTGCTCGAAGCCGGACAGGTGGGAGCCGCCCTTGGGCGTCGCGATGATGTTGACGAAGGTGCGCACCTCCGTGTCGTAGCCGCCGCCCCAGCGCAGCGCCACGTCCACCTCGCAGTCACGCTGCACCTCCTGCGGGGACATGTGGCCGCGGGAGTCCAGCACCGGCACGGTCTCCGTGAAGTGGCCGCTGCCCTTGAGCTGCCACGTCGACGTGACCGGTGCGTCGGGCGCGAGGAACTCGACGAAGTCGACCGCGCCGCCGTCGTGCTGGAAGACCTCCTCGTGCGGGCCCGACTCCCCCGGCGTGCCCGGCAACCCGCGCTCGTCGCGCACCGTGAGCTTCAGGCCCGGCACCAGGAACGTCGTCTGGCGCGCGCGCGTGACCAGCTCGTCGTAGCTGAACACCGCCGTCTTGGGGAACACCTGCCGGTCGGCCCAGTAGCGCACGCGCGTGCCGGTGACGCCGCGCTTCGCCTTGCCGACGATCGCGAGCTCCGACCCGGACACGAAGGGCTCGAACGGCGACTCCGGCGACGGGCCGGAGGCCGGGTCCCCGAAGACTCCCGGCTCCCCCCGGTGGAACGTCATCCCGTACGTCTTGCCGCTGCGGTCGACCTCGACGTCGAGCCGCGCCGAGAGCGCGTTCACGACCGAGGCGCCCACGCCGTGCAGGCCGCCCGACGCCGTGTACGAGCCGCCACCGAACTTGCCGCCCGCGTGCAGCTTGGTGAAGACCACCTCGACGCCCGTCAGGCCCGTCTTGGGCTCGACGTCCACCGGGATGCCGCGGCCGTCGTCCTCCACCGTCACCGACGAGTCGGCGTGCAGCACGACGCGGATCGCGGTCGCGAAGCCGCCGAGGGCCTCGTCGACCGAGTTGTCGATGATCTCCCACAGGCAGTGCATGAGGCCGCGCGAGTCGGTGGACCCGATGTACATGCCGGGGCGCTTGCGCACCGCCTCGAGGCCCTCGAGGACCGACAGGTGGCGCGCGGTGTACCCGGACTCGGAGGTGGCTGTCACGGGAACGAGGGTAGACGATTCGAACGCCTGTACCGTCGACCCACGCCGCCGGGTGTGCTCCACGCCGCTATGCCCGGAGCGAACCCGGCCCGGGTCGGGGATGCTCCGGGCCACCTGTCTGGTTGGATGGTCATGTGAGCACCACGACGACCGAACCGACCCAGCCGCTGACCGCCGCCGACCGCTGCGACCGCTGCGGCGCCCAGGCGTACGTGCGAGTGGTCCTGCCTGTCGGAGAGCTCCTCTTCTGCGGGCACCACGCACGCGCGCACGCGGACGCCTACCAGGGTGTCGCCGTCCACGTCCAGGACGAGACGGACCGGCTCCACGAGGAGCACGGGGCGCGCTGACCCCGGCGCAGCACACCGACCCCACGAGAGCCCCGCACCGTCCGGTGCGGGGCTCTCGTGCGTCGTGCGCGGGATGACGGTCGTGGCCGGCGAGGATCAGCTGCTGCGGCCCGAGAACGAGCCGACCCACGACCCCCGGACGCCGAGGGTGGTGCGCCACCCGTCCGCCGTCTTGGTCCGCGACACCTTCGTCCCCAGGGCCGAGGTGGCCGTCAGCGTCTTGACCTGGCCGCTCGACCACCGCGACGTCACCGCGATCGAGCGCACCGACGCGAGGCCGAAGACCGACCGGGCCTTCGCCTGCGTGATCGAGTCGCTCCACGTCAGGTACGGGTTGCCGGGCGCCTTGGCCGAGGAGGTGTCGGCCACGTGCACGAGGTAGGGCAGTGCCGCAGTCCCGAACACCTCCGTGTTGGTCGCCGTGCCGCGGCGCCCTCCCGCGCTGCCGGTCGACGCGAAGTACGGCGTCTCCGCGAATCCGCCCTCGGCGTCGCGCAGCACGGTCACCGTGCCGTCCTGCACCGTGGCGTCCACCGCCGCGACCCAGGCGCTCCCCCAGCTCCCGCCCTGCTTCTTCCAGCCGGTGTAGTGCTGCGAGCGGGTGTCGTCGTAGACGTGGCAGCCGCACGTGGACTTCAGGCCCTTCACCTTCTCGACGATCGCGTAGTTGCGCGCCGCGACGGCCTGCGCCTCCAGGGCGGCAGCACCACGGTTGCTGCTCGCGCCCCAGCCCGAGGGCATCTCGTCGAGCCCGTAGAGGTACTCGGTGTTGATGACCACCTGGTTGACGACGTTCGGCCGGTTCGACCGCTTCGTCACCACCAGGCGCCCGTTGCGGTAGGTCCCCTGGGCGCCGGCCACGGTCGCGACCGCCTTCGTCCCGGTGGGCTGGTAGTCCCGCGTGCCGGACCACTCGTAGGTCAGGCTGGAGCGCGCGGACACGCTCTTCGTCGTCGTACCGCCCTTCGTCACCTTGGCCGTGACCCCCGCGGACGCGACGCCGACGGTCACCTTCTCCGAGGCTCCGCCGCTCGCCACGACCGCGCCCGCCGGGTCCTTGAGCCGCCAGGCGCCGGAGCCGACCGCCAGCACCGTCGTGGTCCGGCTGTCCGACGGCGGTCCGAGCACCTGCACGTCCAGGGTGGTCCGGGGGTCGTTCGCCGTCGAGACGGTGGTGCCCGGGTAGTAGTAGCCCAGGATCTGGGCCGCGGTACGGCCCGAGCGCGACTGCTCGTAGGCGCCCCACTGGGCCATCCCGACACCGTGCCCCGAGCCCGAGCCGGAGATCGCGAACCGCACCGGCACCACGAGCACCGTGACACCGCCGCTCGTGGCGTGGCTGGTCCGGAAGCGGTACGTCGTCGAGGCGGTGGGCTTCACCGTGGTCGACACGCGGCCCGTCGACCCGGTCCGCACGGTGCGGACCTTCACCCACGACGTCCCCGTCTTGCGCTGCAGCGTGACCGTCGCGCCCTGCACGGGCTTGCCGGACTTGAGGTAGCGGACCGTGAGGGACTTTCCGGTCGCCGCCGTCGTCGTCCCCCCGCCGGAGCCCGTCAGCGACCAGGTCGCCGCCTGCGCCGGGGGCGCCACGAGCACCGAGGCGAGCGACAGCGCCAGGGCGACGACGAGCGCGAGCAGGGCGACGACCCGGGGCCGCCCGGGGAGGGTCGTGGTCTGGAGCACGCGGACACCTTGCCACATCGACCCAGGCCAGGGGAACGACCCCCACAGTTCACCCGGGGGCCCGGGGCACCGACCGTCATCGCCGGCGCGCGGGCGTCTCTCTCTTCTCGGCACCGTCCACCGAAGGAGAGTCCCCGATGTCCAGCTCCGCTCCCGCCGCCCCCGACCGCGACCTCGACGGGGCCGCCGCCCTCGCCGCCCAGCTCGACCGCGCACTCGACGGCACCACGGCCCTGCCCGCCGACCCGGCCTACGACGCCGCGCTCCCCGGCTTCAACCTCGCGCTCGCCCACCGGCCCGCGCTCGTCGTACGGGCGGCCTCGCCCGAGGACGTCGTCGCGACGGTCCGCGCCGCCGCGGGCCACGGCTTCGGCGTCGGGGTCCGCTCCACGGGCCACAGCGCCGCCGCGACCGGCGCCGGCGACGTCCTGCTCGACGTGTCCGCCCTCGACACCCTCGTCGTCGACCCCGTCGCCCGCACCGCGACCGTCGGGCCCGGCGTCCCCTGGCAGGCGGTGCTCACCGCCGGCGCGGTCCACGGGCTGGGCGGGCTCTGCGGCTCGTCGCCCCACGTCGGGGTGGTCGGCTACACGCTCGGCGGCGGGCTCGGCCCCCTGGCCCGCACCTTCGGCTTCGCCGCCGACCACGTCCGCGCGATCGACGTGGTCACCCCGGCCGGCGACCTCGTCACGGCGACGCCGACGCAGCACGAAGAGCTCTTCTGGGCGCTGCGCGGTGGCGGCGGGGCGTTCGGCGTCGTCGTGGCGATGACGTTCGACCTCTTCCCGCTCGACACGGTCCGGGCCGGCACGCTGTGGTTCGACGTCGACGACGCGCCTGCGGTGCTCCACCGCTGGCGGGCCGAGACCGCGTCCCTTCCCGAGGAGGTCTCGACGTCGGTGGCCCGGCTCAACCTGCCTCCGCTGCCGGAGGTCCCCGAGCCGCTGCGGGGCCGCGCCGTGCTCGTCGTCCGGTACGTGCGCCACGGCGAGCTCGGCGCGCCCGACCCGCTCGTCGACACGCTGCGGCAGGTCGCGACGCCCATCCTCGACACGGTCGGCGACCTGCCGTACGCGCGGATCGGCGAGGTGCATGCCGACCCGGACGCCCCGATGCCCCTCGTGGACCGCGGCGGCCTCCTGCACACGCTGGACGAGGACGCCGTCGACGCCTTCCTCGGCGCCGTGCCTCCGGACTCCCCCGTGCTCGCCGCGGAGATCCGGCTGCTGGGCGGCGCCGTCGCCCGCCCGGCGGGCGTGCCGAACGCCGTCGCCGGCCGCGAGGCGTCCTACACGGTGTTCCTGGGAGCGCTCGCCGCCCCCGTGGGCCCCCCGGACGTGGCCGACGAGCTCCAGCGGGTGTGCGAGACGATGGCGCCGTGGAGCACGGGCGGTGCCCTGGTGAACTTCGCGGGGCCGCGCGACGACGTCAGCGCGTCGCTCGTGCACCGCGCCTACGGCCCGACCTATGAGCGCCTGGTGGCGCTGCGCCGCCGGCTCGACCCCCACGACGTGCTCGCCCCGTCGGCCCGGTGGGACGTCGTGGACGGCACCCCGGCGGCCTGACGCCGGCCGTCGCCGCCGTCCCGGACGCGCGAGAGCCCCGGGTACCGATCCGGTACCGGGGCTCTCGCGTGCTGCGGGCGCGGCCGCGTGGGCCGAGCCGTGCAGCCTCAGTCGAGGTAGTCGCGCAGGACCTGCGAGCGCGACGGGTGCCGCAGCTTCGACATGGTCTTGGACTCGATCTGGCGGATCCGCTCGCGCGTGACGCCGTAGACCTTGCCGATCTCGTCGAGCGTCTTGGGCTGGCCGTCCTGCAGGCCGAAGCGCATGGAGACGACGCCCGCCTCGCGCTCCGAGAGGGTGTCGAGCACCTGGTGCAGCTGCTCCTGCAGCAGCGTGAAGCTCACGGCGTCGGCCGGGACGACCGCCTCGGAGTCCTCGATGAGGTCGCCGAACTCGCTGTCGCCGTCCTCGCCGAGCGGGGTGTGCAGCGAGATGGGCTCGCGGCCGTACTTCTGGACCTCGACCACCTTCTCGGGGGTCATGTCCAACTCCTTGGCGAGCTCCTCCGGGGTGGGCTCGCGGCCCAGGTCCTGGAGCATCTGGCGCTGCACGCGGGCCAGCTTGTTGATGACCTCGACCATGTGCACCGGGATTCGGATGGTGCGGGCCTGGTCCGCCATCGCGCGGGTGATCGCCTGCCGGATCCACCAGGTGGCGTACGTCGAGAACTTGTAGCCCTTGGTGTAGTCGAACTTCTCGACCGCGCGGATCAGACCGAGGTTGCCCTCCTGGATCAGGTCCAGGAACAGCATGCCGCGGCCGGTGTAGCGCTTGGCGAGGGAGACGACGAGACGCAGGTTCGCCTCGAGCAGGTGGTTCTTGGCGCGCTTGCCGTCGTGCGCGATCCACCGCAGGTCGCGGTACATCCGACGCTCGTCGGCGCTCGCCTTCGTCTTGTCGTAGGCGGCGAAGTCCTTGGACAGGCGCTCCTCCGCGAACAGGCCGGCCTCGATGCGCTTGGCGAGCTCGACCTCCTGCTCAGCGTTCAGCAGCGCGACCTTGCCGATCTGCTTGAGGTAGTCCTTGACGGGGTCGGCGGTCGCGCCGGCCGTGACGACCTGCTGCGCGGGCTGGTCGTCGTCGTCGGTGTCCGAGACGACGAAGCCGGTCTCCTCGTCCTCGCCCTTGCCCTTGCCTGCGGCGGCGGTGGCCTTGCCGCCCTTGGCGGCGGCCTCGTTCTCCTGCTCGTCCTCGGCGTCGTTCACGTCGTCGAGCTCGACGTCCTCGACGTCGTCGGGACCGGGCTCGTCCTTCGACGCCGCCTTGCGGCCACGCGTCGGCTTCGCGCCCTTGGCCGCGGCGGTCTTGGTGCCTGCGGACCTCGTGGACGCGCCCTTCGCCGCCGGCTTCTTGGCGGTCGTCGCCTCGGCCGGCTCGTCGTCCGTCGACGCGGCGGACTTCACGGAGGAGGTCGTCACGGTCGAGGTCTTCACCGGGCTCGCGGACCGCGCCGCGGGCGCCTTCGCACGCGTCGTCGTGCTCCGGCCGGCGCTGGCAGCGGCGACCTTGGTGGCCGTGGGCACACCGATCTCCACCCCGGCGGTCGCGAAGGCGCGCAGGACCGCCTTCAGACGCTTCGGGTCCGCCACCGCGGCGTTCTCGCAGGCAGCGCGGAAGCTCTCGGCGTCGACCCGGCCGTCGGCGGTGCCTCGAGCGAGCAGGCCCTGCAGGGCAGGGTGCTCGAACTCGCGGGGAAGTGCAGGGTTCTGCGCAGTGGACGCCACAAACCGACCTTTCGGCATTCGAGGGGACGGTGCACCGCCGTCAAGGCCTCCGACTCGGACTGTCGTGGCTCAGGCGGACACCTCTATTGTACCGGCGACATCAGCGACGGAAGGGCACCACGGGCTCCTGCGCCCAGTCCCGTACCCACGTCGTCCGTTCCCCGGTCCTGGCTCAACGTACGGGGCGGCGCGAAGATTCCCGGCCGCACAGGCGGAACGGCGGGCGAAACTCCGGGCGGCACGGCGCCCCCGGATCTCACCCGTGCTCGCGCCGGCCCGCCCGAGGACGGTCGCGAGCGTCACACCGCACGGCTCCAGGGCCGCGCGGGTCGCCGCGCGTGTCGTCACGGTTTCACCGCCAGGACCGGGCAGGGCGCCTCGAGCAGGATGCGCTGCGCGCCGGACCCGAGGATCAGCTTGCCCACCGGGCTGCGCCTGCGCAGGCCCACGACGATGAGCTCGGCGCCCGCCTCCTGCGCCGTGCGCACCAGATCCTCGGCGAGGTCACCTGTTCCGCCCACCACCGAGTAGGCGAGCCCTGAGGTGGCCAGGTCGTCCTCGACCGCCTGCCTCTCGGGCCCGCCGTCGTCCCGGGCGACGACGACCGTGAGCGGGACGGACCGCTCCCGCGCCTCGCGCTTCGCTGCGGCCAGCGCCGCCTGTCCCTCGGCCGTGCTCAGGAGTCCGACGACGATCGCCATGGGGGCACGCTACCCGACGGTCGGCCAGGTCACACCGACCGCACCGGACGCACCTTCCACAGCGGGCCCCCGCGCCGCGCTCACCCACCCGGGCGGGACCGCGGCCTCCAGCACGCCGGCCACGAGCGCGGCCAGCCGGTAGGACCGGTCCTGGCGCGCGGACTCCCGCACGCGGCGGGCCGCGAGCCACCCGTCGCCCCGCCACCACGCCAGGAAACCCAGCAGCGCGAGGGGCGGCGCGTGCCACCGCCGCGGCGCGCCTCCCACCAGCTGCTCCAGCACGAGCCGGGCCGCGTCGGCGGTCGCCCCGTCCGGCGGTACCCCGACCCTCGGGTCCACCACCCGGGCGATCGCTCGGGCCGTGGCGGCCTCCACGTCGCGCGTGACGGCGGCGTCCCCGCCCGCCCCGGCGGTCCGGTCCGCCGCCTCGCGCGCCCCCGGGACCAACGACAGCAGCACGGCGTCGCGGACCCTGACGTCCGCGAGCGCCACCGCCAGGCGGCCGAGTCGTGCTGCGGGGAGCTCGACGTCGCCGTCCGGGCACGTGCGCAGCTCCGCCGCCGCCTGGCGCACCAGGTCGCACCAGACGCCGTAGGCCTCGGCACGCCAGTGCCCCAGCTCGTCACGGGCCGTCCCACGAGGCGCCGCACGGGTCGTGTCACCTGCCGCCTCGCGCGCCCGCGCCGCGCGTCCGGCGGCCTTGGCGACTCGGTCCCGCACGCTCGCCGGCAGCGCGCGCACCCGGTGCGCCTCCTGCTCCGTGTCGGCGACCGCCCGCCCGGCGACCACGAACGCCGCCCCCACCGCTCCGTGCTCGAGCTCGCTCACCGGCCGCCCTCGCGCCGGGCAGCACGCAGGATCGACGCAGTCGAGGCCGCGGTAGCCGTCCGGGCCGACCAGCCAGGCCTCGACGTCGACCGCCGGGCCCAGCGACTCCGCCAGCGCCGCCACCCCGGCTGCCTCGCGCGCCCGGGCCTGGTCCGGCGGGGACGCCGTGTAGAGCACGACGAGCGCCAGGCGGGCCCCGACCCCGGCAACCGCCCGGGCGACGACGTCCGTGCGGTCCCACCTCTCGGCGACGTCGCCTCCGGAGGCCTCGCCGCGGTCTGCCGGTCCGGTCCGCACGACGAGGCCGACCCGGCCCTCCCCGGTGACGGCGACGACGACCACGCACTCCCGCGGCCGGAACCCCAGCAGGTACGGCACGGCCGCGAGCAGGTCACGGGAGGAGCGGAGCACGACGGGCGTGTCGAAGGCGAGGCCGGACTCCCCGGCGCGATCGGTGGCATATGCGGCGTCCATGAGTCCGATCCCAGGGCACCGCTCGGGCCCCTGCGCCGCTGGCGTGCCCTGCTGTGGACGGCGCCCGCCTGGGGGCAGGCTCCGTGGCCTGCGTCGCCGCGCGACGTCCGCGGCGTCCCACCCGTCCGGACGTGCGAGCAGGGCACAGCGGGCCGCTACGGTAGGCGCCGTGCCCTCGCTCCCCCGCCTTCCGCGCCGCGCGGCCCGGTCGCGTCCCGCACCCGCGGCGGGGGCCCGCGGCGTCGGCGCCGCGGCGCTCACCGCGCTCCTCGCGCTGTCCGGCTGCGGGCTGCTCGGCGACGCCGGGGCACCGGACGACGACGTCGCCGCGACTGGAGAGGACGGGTCCGGGGTCGGGGTGCGCGGCGCGACCGAGGCACCCGCTCCGGAGGCGGGGCCGGGCGACGCGTCAGCCCTGCCCACGTTTGACCCGGATACGACGGTCGGCGGGTACGCCGACGGGTTCCCCGAGAAGCTGCTCGGGGCCCCGGAGGACGCGACGGTGCTCGCCAGCTCGGCCACCTCGGGCGAGGGCGGCCTCACCGACGTCACCCTCAACCTCGCCACGCAGCGCGGCACGCAGGAGGTCATCGACCAGCTCGCCAAGCGGCTGCGCAAGGCGGGCTTCGAGGAGTCCGGCACGTCGAGCCTGTCCGGCCTCACCGCCCAGACCACCTTCGGCCGCGAGAGCACGCCGAAGGGGAAGAAGGACGCGGGACCGGTCGTGGAGTCCGTCACCCTCGGCGTGCTCGACGAGGGCGAGCGCCGCCTCGTGACGGTCAGCGGCTCCGTCGTCGTCGGCTGACGGGCCTCGCCCCGTCGGGACCTCCCGACCGGGCGCATAGGCTGTCGGCATGCCCACTGCCGCGTCGCTGGTCGACCTCGAGAACCTCCGCACCGACGTCGACGCCAGGGTCGAGGAGCACCTCGACGCCCTCGCCCGCGAGGTCGCCTCGATCGGCACCGCGGCGACCGCGCTGACCGACCAGGCCGCCGTGCTGCTGCGCGGGGGCAAGCGGCTGCGGGCGGCGTTCTGCTACTGGTCCTACCGGGCCCACGGCGGCGCCGCGGTCGGCCCCGAGCGGGACGCGGTGGTGCGGGCCGGTGCGGCACTCGAGCTGTTCCAGGCCGCCGCCCTGCTGCACGACGACGTCATGGACGCGTCGGACACGCGCCGCGGCGAGCCCACCGCGCACCGCGCGTTCGAGGCGCGGCACGCCGCCGCGGGCTGGGCGGGCTCGGCCGAGCGGTTCGGCACGTCCGCCGCGATCCTGCTCGGCGACCTGTGCCTCGTGGCGTGCCAGCGCGAGATCGCGGCCGCCGTCGCCGACCTGCCGGCGGAGCGCGCGGCCGCGGCCCGCGCGCTGTTCGACGCCATGCAGACCGAGGTGGTCGTGGGTCAGTACCTCGACGTCCTCGTGCAGGCCGAGCCCTGGGGCCTGGACCCCGCGGCCGACGAGGAGCGCGCCCGCGACGTGCTGCGCGCCAAGTCGGCGCGCTACTCGGTCGAGCGCCCGCTCGTGCTCGGAGCGGTCCTCGCGGGGGCGTCGCCCGCGCGGGTGACGGCCGTCTCGGACGCCGGGCTGCCGCTCGGGGAGGCGTTCCAGCTCCGCGACGACGTGCTGGGCGTGTTCGGCGACCCGTCCGTGACGGGCAAGCCCGCCGGCGACGACCTGCGCGAGGGCAAGCGCACGGTGCTGGTGGCGCGCACGCTGGCCGCCGCGGGCGCGGGCGACCGCGACCTCGTCGTCGCACGGCTCGGCGACCCGGCCCTGGACGCCGCCACCGTCGAGCGGCTGCGCGGGATCATCGCCGGCTCGGGGGCGCTCGACGGCGTCGAGACCCTCATCGACGGTCTCGCGGACGGCGCGCTGGACGCGCTGTCGGCGGCCCCGCTCGCCGAGCCCGGGCGCGAGGTCCTCCTGGACCTCGCGCGGGCCGCCGTCGACCGGGCGGCCTGACCCTCCGGCCGCCCTCAGACCGACGGACCGGGCGTCAGAGCAGCGCCTGCGCCACCCGACGCACCTCGGCCCGACGACCGGCGCGCAGCTCCCCGATCGGGGTGCGGCCGATCGACGGCTCGGTCTCGAACAGCCAGCGCAGGATGGCGGCGTCGTCCAGCCCGACGTCCGAGAGCACCAGCACGGTGCCACGCAGCGTGTGGAGCACGCGCGGGGCCCCGTCGTCGGTCACGAGGAACGCGGCGGGCACCTGGAACGTGTTCCGCTCGCCCCGCTTGATCCCCACCAGCGAGCGCTCCGAGACCAGGCCGCGCACCTTGCTCACCTCGGTCCCGAGGGCCTCGGCCACGTCGGGCAGGGTGAGCCACTCGTCCACGAGGGACTCGAGGGCGGTGCGGTCGTCGGTGCGGTCGTCGGTGCTGCCGGAGGCGGGGGCGCCGGGCTCCGGCGTGGTGGTGTCGCTCACCGGACCAGCCTACGGGCCTGCCGAACCGGGCGCCCCTACACTCGTCGCGTGGCCATCACGACGACCGACCCGATGCTCGGCCGCCTGGTCGACGGGCGGTACGAGATCGTCGCGCGCGTCGCCCGAGGGGGCATGGCCACGGTGTACCGGGCCACCGACCGCCGGCTCGACCGCGAGGTCGCCGTCAAGGTGATGCACCCGCACCTCGCGGACGGCGTGGACGGCGCCGCCTTCGTGTCCCGCTTCCGCCGTGAGGCGCGCGCCGCCGCCCGCCTCACCCACCCCGGCGTCGTCGCGGTCTACGACCAGGGCGTCGACGGCGACACCAGCTATCTCGCCATGGAGTACGTGCCGGGCACCAACCTGCGGCGCGAGCTGCACGCGTCGGGCGCCCTCACCCTGGGCCGCGCCCTCGACGTCGTCGCGCAGGTGCTCGCGGCCCTCGCCGCCGCGCACCGCAAGGGGTTGGTCCACCGGGACGTCAAGCCGGAGAACGTGCTCGTCGTCGGTGACGACGCCGCCCCCGACGGCCCCCAGGACGACTCCGCCGGCGGCACCGTGCCGGGCGCACGGGTCAAGGTCGCCGACTTCGGCCTCGCGCGCGCGGTCACCGAGGTGACCACGACCACCACCGGAACCGTCCTGGGCACGGTCGCGTACCTGGCGCCCGAGGTGATCACCAGCGGCACCTGCGACGCCCGCACCGACGTCTACGCGGTCGGGGTTCTCGCCTACGAGCTGGTCACGGGCACGCTGCCCTATGCGGGCGAGACGCCGATCCAGGTCGCCTTCCACCACGTGCACGAGGACCTCCCGGCCCCGTCCGCGCTCGTGGACTGGCTCCCCGCCGAGGTCGACGCGCTCGTCGCGTCCTTCGCGGCGCGGGACCCTCAGCGCCGCCCGCCGGACGCGGGTGCCGCCCTCGCGGCCGTCGAGGCGCTGCGCTCGTCGCTCGACGACGCCCTGCTCGCGCGACGGGCGGAGCGGCCCGGGGCCGGCACCGGTCCCTCCGACGCCGAGGGGCCGGGCGGCTCGCCCGGGATCGGCGACGCACCGCCCGACGACGGCGAGGACGACGGCAGCGCGGGGACGGACGCGGTCGACGAGATCCCGACGGCGTTCTTCCAGGAGGTGTCGGCGAGCGCGCCGGCACAGCCCACCGACCTGCTGGTCGAGCAGCCCACCGAGGCGTACCGGCGTCCCTCCCGCCGTCGTCGCGCGGTCGCGTGGACCCTCACGCTGGTGCTGGTGCTCGCCGGCGGCGGGCTGGGCACGTGGTGGTGGTTCGCGGACGGTCCCGGCGCGTGGACCTCGGTGCCGACCGGGGTCGCCGGGGTGGCTGCCGACGACGCCCGCGCCGTGCTCGAGGACGCCGGGCTGGGCACCACGACGAGCCGCGCCTTCGACGACGACGTCCCGCAGGGGTCGGTCGTGACGACCGTGCCCGCACCCGGCGACCGGGTGCGCACGGACGGCTCCGTGGAGCTGGTCGTGTCCCGCGGCGTGCAGATGCTCACGGTGCCGCACGACCTGGTCGGTGCCGACCACGAGGACGCCACCGGCGCCCTGGAGGACGCCGGCTTCACCGTCGGCGACCCCGCCCGGTCGTACGACGACGAGGCGGGCCGCGGCGAGGTGCTGGACGTGTCGGTCGACGAGGGCTCGCGCCAGCGGCACGACACCGTCGTGACGCTCACCGTCTCCGACGGCCCCGCCCCGGTGCAGGTGCCGCAGGAGGTGGGCAAGGAGAAGGACACGGCCGTCGCCGACCTCGAGGGCCTGGGGCTCGTCGTCGAGCTGGCCGACCCGAAGTACTCCGAGGACGTCCCGAAGGGGCACGTGCTGGCCCAGGACCCGAAGGAGGGGGCCACCGCGCACCGCACGGACACGGTGACGCTGACGATCTCCCAGGGCCCGCCCCTGGTCGAGGTGCCGAACGTCGTGGGCAAGCACACCGGGCCGGCACGCGAGGCGCTCGAGAAGGCGGGCTTCAAGGTCGACGAGAACGCCTACCTGGGCGGCATCCTCGACACCGTCCGGTTCCAGGACACCACGGGCAAGGCCCCGAAGGGCAGCACGGTCACCCTGACGGTCTGGTGAGCCGCACCGTCGGGCGCATCACCAGCTCGTGAGCATCTCCGCCACGCGGAACGCCATCTCGAGCGACTGCTGGTGGTTGAGGCGCGGGTCGACGAGCGTCTCGTAGCGCAGCGCCAGCCCGGCGTCGTCGATCTCCTCGCTGCCGCCGAGCACCTCGGTGACGTCGTCACCGGTGAGCTCCATGTGCAGGCCGCCCGGCACCGTGCCCAGGGCGCGGTGCACCTCGAAGAAGCCGGTGACCTCGTCGAGCACGTCCGAGAACCGGCGCGTCTTGTAGCCGCTGTCGGAGGTGATGGTGTTGCCGTGCATCGGGTCGGTCACCCAGGTGACGGCCACGCCCGCGGCGGTGACCTTCTCGACCACCTCGGGCAGCACGTCGCGCACCTTGCCGGCGCCCATCCGGGTGACGAACGTGAGCCGGCCCGGGGTGTTGCCCGGGTTGAGCCGCGCGGCCAGCGCGAGGGCGTCGTCGGCCGACGTCGTCGGGCCGAGCTTGACCCCGATCGGGTTGGCCACACGCGACAGGAACTCCACGTGCGCGCCGTCGAGCTGGCGGGTGCGCTCGCCGATCCACAGGAAGTGGGCCGACGTCGCGTACGCCTCGCCGGACCGGGAGTCGACCCGGGTGAGCGCCCGCTCGTAGTCGAGGATGAGCGCCTCGTGGCTGAGGTAGAACTCCACGGAGCGCAGCGCGTCGAAGTCCGCGCCGCAGGCCTCCATGAAGCGGATCGCCCGGTCGATCTCCGCCGCCGTGCGCTCGTACCGCGCGTAGGCGGGGTTGCGCATGAACCCGCGGTTCCACTCGTGCACGCGCCGCAGGTCGGCGTGGCCGCCCTGGGTGAAGGCCCGCACCACGTTCGCCGTCGCGGACGAGATCCGGTACGCCTGCTCGAGCCGCCGCGGGTCGGGCGTGCGCGACGCGGTCGTGAACTCGTGCCCGTTGACCATGTCGCCGCGGTAGGCGGGCAGCGTCACGCCGTCGCGGGTCTCGAGGTCCGACGAGCGCGGCTTGGCGTACTGCCCGGCCAGCCGCCCCATCTTCACCACGGGCGTGCTGGCTCCGTGGGTGAGCACCACGGCCATCTGCAGGATGGTGCGCATCTTGTTGCGGATGCGGGTCGCGTTCGCGTCGGCGAACGTCTCCGCGCAGTCCCCGCCCTGCAGCAGGAACGCCTCGCCGCGGCCCGCGGCGGCGAGGCGTTCCGTGAGCAGCCGGGCCTCGGCGGGCACCACGAGGGGCGCGGCCTGCGAGAGCCGGCCCGCCACCGCCGCGAGCGCCTCGGCGTCCGGCCACACGGGCTGCTGGCGCGCCTCGAGGGTCCGGAACCGGTCCAGGCCCTCGGGGTCGCTCCCGGGCGGGGTGTCGACGGCGGTGGTCATGCGGGCTTCTTCCTCTGGCTGCGGGTCGGGCGCGACCGGGTCGTCAGTGCGCGGCGGGCTTCGCGGGCACCAGAGGCTGGCCGATGCCCTCGAGGATCTCGCCGAACCACGGCTGGCTGACGTCGAACGCCTTGCCGCCGGCGATGCGGGGGAACGCGATCGCCTTGAGGCGGTCGCCGTCCTCCTCGTCGTGGCCGATGACGCCGGGCTCGCCGCGCAGCGCGCACTCGACGGCCAGGTCGGTCATCGACTTGATGAGACGCAGGTCCTCGGCGTTCGCCGCCGCGGCGCGGGAGTAGTAGCCCGACTTCTGCACCATGACCTTCTCGGCGCCCAGCTTCTCCGCGAACTGCTTGGCGAACCACTGGCCCGGGTTGATCGTGTCGAGCTTGACGTGCCCGAACGGGTCGCGCGGCACCTCCTCGCCGGCCGCCTCGAGCTGCTGGACGATCTCGTTCATCCCCGCGCCCTCGGACAGGAAGATGTTGACGTTGCCGATCTCGTCCATGACGGCGCGCAGGCGGGCGGCCTCGGCGTCGATGTCGATCTCCAGCTCGGGCAGGAACACCGCGTGCACGTCCCAGCGCTCGCGCGTCAGGCCGAGGGCGGGCGCCCACTCCTGGGCGTCGAGCCACGTGCGGTACTCCTTCGCGGCGGCCGCCGTGAGCCAGCCGCAGTGGCGGCCCATGACCTCGTGCACGATCAGCATGCGCGGGCCGGAGCGGTGCTCGCCGATGACGTTCGCGGCGAAGCCCGCGGCCTCCTCGGCGGCCGTCCAGGCGCCCAGCGACTGCTTGATCGGCACCACGTCGTTGTCGATCGTCTTGGGCAGGCCCACGACGGTGAGCTCGTACCCGTTGTCGTGCAGGTACGCGGCCAGGTCCGCAGCCGTGGTGTTCGTGTCGTCGCCGCCGATGGTGTGCAGCACGTCGACGCCGTCGGCCTTGAGCTGCTCGGCCGCGACCTCCAGCGGGTTCTGTCCCTCCTGCACGAGGCCGCGCTTGACGCAGTCCGCGGCGTTGGTGAGCTTCACGCGGGAGTTGCCGATCGGCGAGCCGCCGAAGCGGTGCAGGATGCCGGCCTGCTTGCGGCCCTCCTCGTCCACGACGATCTTCGTGCCCGTGAGGAGCCCGTGGTAGCCGTACTGGTAGGCGATGATCTCGATCGACGGGTCGAGCTCCGTGTAGCGCTCGATGAGGCCGCCGACGGCGGAGGACAGGCAGGGCGCGAAGCCGCCGGCGGTCAGGAGAGCCACGCGACGAACCGACATGACAGGGGCTACCTCTCGGTGGGGGACGGGAACCCTCCCATCCTAGGAGCACCTCCCCGCGCCGGGCCCCGCACGTCCGGCGGGCGAACGCACCGCGCGCTCCGGGGCCCCGCCGTGCGATGATGTCGGGCGAGCCTCCCCCGCCGTCCGGCGCCGGGAGGCTCTTGCGTATGACGACACCTGCGCCCCTCCCCGACCCGTCCACCCACCCCGCGGGCCCGCCGGTCCGCGTCCGGCGTGCCACGCCGGCGGACCGCCCTGTCCTCGAGCGGCTGTGGCCGCTCTTCCGTCACGACATGTCCGCCGTCTCGGGTGAGCTCCCCGGGCCCGACGGGAACTTTCGCGACGAACGGCTCCGCGCCGCCCTGGACGAGATCGACGGGATCGACGGGATCGACGGGATCGAACACGACGCGCAGGGGGACGAGGACGGGAGGTGACGACGTCCCGCGGTCTGGCGCGGGTACCTGGCGACGGTCGACGGCGACGCGACCGGGGCGGGTGGACGGACGGGCGAGCGACCCGTGGCGTTCGCCCTGGTCCGGGGGCTCGACGCGCCGACCCGGGTGCTGTCGGCGTTCTTCGTGGTGCGCGCGGCCCGGCAGCAGGGCGTCGGGCGCGACGTCGCCGCCGCCGTGCTGCGGGACGTGCCCGGGCCGTGGGAGATCGCGTTCCAGGACGCCAACGCCGCCGCGGCGGCGTTCTGGCCACGCGTCGCGACCGACGTCGCGGGCGACGCGTGGTCGGTCGCCCACCGCGCGGTCCCCGGCCGCCCCGACGTGCCGCCGGACGCGTGGCTGAGCCTTTCGGTGGGCCGAGCGGTGGGCTGAGCGGTGGGCCGAGGCGGCTCAGGACCCGGCGCCGGGCTCCTCCGGCGGCTGGTGCTGGGCCGCCGCGAGGCGCGCCTTCATCGTGGCCGCGTACACGTCGACGTACTCCTGCTCGGACAGCCGCAGGATGGCGTACATGATCTCGTCGGTCACCGACCGCAGCACGAAACGGTCGCCCTCCATCCCCCGGTAGCGGCTGAAGTCGAGGGGCTCGCCGAAGACCATCCCGATCGGCATCGGCTTGGGGATCGACCGGCCGATCGGCTGCGCGACGTCGGTGCCCACCATCGCCACCGGGATCACGGGGGCGCCGGACTCCAGGGCGAGGCGGGCGACGCCGGTCTTGCCGCGGTACAGCCGCCCGTCGGGGCTGCGGGTGCCCTCGGGGTAGATGCCGAACAGGTCGCCGTCGTCGAGCACGCGCAGCCCGGTGTTCAGCGCGGCCTCGCTGGCCTTGCCGCCGGACCGGTCCACCGGGATCGTCCCGACGCCGCGCATGAAGCCGGCCACCATCCGGCCCCGGACTCCGCCGCCGGTGAAGTAGTCCGACTTGCCGAGGAACTGGACCTGGCGGTCGAGCACGAGCGGCAGGACGAACGAGTCGATGACGGCGAGATGGTTGCTCGCGAGGATCGCCGGGCCGGAGGTCGGGACGTTCTCGACGCCCTTCGTCCAGGGGCGGAACGCCAGCCGGAGCCACGGCCCCACCACCACGTTCTTCATCACCCAGTAGAACAACTGTCCTCCTCGCCCAGTGCTGCACGGCGCCCCGCTCAGCGGACCGCCGGTGACGGGCCGTGGCGCCGACGGGCGGGACCGTCGACACGAAGCATCGCCCACGACAATAGAGTGAACCCATGCCCGTACCGAACCCGGACGCCGAACCGGACCTGCCGGACGACGACCTGCCCGACGACGCCGTCGAGGCCCGCTGGGCCGACATCGTCGCGCAGCTGGGGCCCCTCGACGAGCCCGCCGACGCCGACCGTCCGGACGAGCCTGCGGGCGACACGACCGAGGACACGACCGCGGACCAGCGCCGCGAGGAGGCCGCACCGCCGCCCGGACGGGTGGTGAGCCCGGGTCCCCGCGACTGGCCCGTCACGCCGGAGATCGAGGAGCTCGAAGAGACGGAGTCTCACTTCACGCCGCCGGAGCCGGACCCGGTCCTGTCCCGCGACCCCCTCCTCACCCTCGCGTGGGCGGCGGTCGTCGGGGTGCCGGTGCTCGTCGTGCTCGGCGTCGTCCTGCGCGCCGCCGTGCCGGCCCTGCGCATCCCCGGATGGTCCGGCCCGGTCGCCGGAGTCCTCTTCCTCGTCGCGCTCGGCGTCCTGATCTGGCGGATGCCGCACCGCCGCGACCCGGACGACCACAGCACGGGCGCCGTCGTCTGACCGACCCGGGAGGGCTGGTCGGGCGAGCCGACCGGCCGGAGGGACGGTCGGGTCAGCGACGGGCGAGGTCGGCGGCGCCGATGATGCCCGCCTCGTTGCCGTGCTCGGCGAGCTCGATCTGGGCGACCGGGCGGTGCCCGAGGGCCGAGAGCTGCGCCTCGTAGGCCTTGCGCACGGGCAGGAGCAGCAGGTCACCGGCCGCGCCGACGCCCCCACCGATGACGATCAGCTCGGGGTCCAGCAGCGCGGCGACGGACGCGGAGCCCTCGCCGATCCACCGGCCCAGCGTCGCCAGCAGCTCGACCGCGAGCTCGTCACCCTCCTGCGCCGCCTGCGTGACGTGCGGGCCCTCGAGGGCGGACACGTCGCCGCCGGCGAGCTCGACCAGCCGGGCCGACCGTTCCGGCTGGGCGATCACGGCCTGCTTCGCGTCACGCACCAGGGCCGTGCCGGACGCGTACTGCTCCCAGCAGCCCTCGTGGCCGCAGCCGCAGTAGTGGCCGCCCGGGACGACGCGCATGTGGCCCACCTCGGCCGCGACGCCCCACTTGCCGCGCACGAGCTCGCGGTCCACCACGATCGCGCCGCCAAGCCCGGTGCCGACCGTCAGCATGAGCATGTCGGTGGCCTCGCGGGCGGCGCCGAACCGGAACTCCGCCCAGCCCGCCGCGTTCGCGTCGTTCTCGACGACCACGGGGACGTCGACGTCCAGCAGGCCCTCGATCCGCTCGGCCAGCGGGTACTCGCGCCAGGCGATGTTCGGTGCGAAGAGCACCGAGCGCCGGTCGGGGCTCACGAACCCGGCGGCGGCGAGGCCGATCGCGCCGATCTCGTGCTCCTTGGCCAGCTCGGTGCACGCGTCCGCGATCGCCCGGTCGATCGAGGCGACGTCGTCGGCGACCGTCTCGCGCCGCACCTTCGCGAGGATCTTGCCCGCCTCGTCCACCACACCCACGGCAATCTTGGTGCCGCCGATGTCGACTCCGATGGCGTGCATGCAGGACCTCGCGTTCATGTGTCGGGACGCCGCGTCCACACGGCGCAACACCCGGTCGCCGTCGCGGCGCCGGGGGCGCGCGGTGCGCGCAGGGACAAGACTAGCCACCACGACCCGGGGGTGCGACGCTCGTCCATCACCGGGACGCCACCATCGGCCACGGACCGTCACCGAACCGTGTCCTGGACCACTCTTGAGACCCGGTATCGTGGCGGCCGGGGAACGCACCCCTGGCCAATGCATGAGCATGGACGATGGAGTCAGCATGGACGAGATCACCATTCCGCAGGCGGTCGAGCTGCCTGCCACGTCGAACCTCAACGACCTCCTCGCCACCCGTGTGGCGAGCGACCCGCGCGCCACGCTCGCCGAGCGTCCTTCCGGCGACGGCTGGCAGCCGGTCTCGGCCGCACAGTTCGACGCCGAGGTGGTGGCCGTCGCCAAGGGGCTGGTCGCCAAGGGCGTCCAGCCCGGCGACCCCGTCGGCATCATGTCCCACACCCGCTACGAGTGGACCCTGCTCGACTTCGCCGCCTGGGCCGCGGGCGCGGTCCCCGTGCCGATCTACGAGACGTCGTCCGCCGAGCAGGTGGAGTGGATCCTCACCGACTCCGGCATCACGCTGCTCGTCGTCGAGGACTCCGGCCTCGCCGCCACCGTCGCGGAGGTCTCCGACCGTGCGCCGGCCCTGCGCGAGGTCCTCGAGATCGAGGACGGCGCGATCGCCAAGCTGACGGCCGCGGGCGCCGACGTCGCCGACGACGAGATCGTCCGCCGCCGCGGGATCGCGGACCTCGCCGACGTCGCGACGATCATCTACACCTCCGGCACGACCGGCACCCCCAAGGGCGCCGAGATCACGCACGGCAACCTCACGCTGCTCGGCGTGAACGCCGTCGCCGCCGTGCCCGAGGTGTTCAAGGACGGCGGGCGCACGCTGCTCTTCCTGCCGCTGGCGCACGTCTTCGCGCGCTACATCGAGATCCTCGCGATCGCGAGCGGCACGGTGCTCGGCCACTGGGCCGACCTCAAGACGGTCACCGCCGGCCTGGAGGCCTTCCGGCCCACGTACATCCTCGCGGTGCCGCGCGTCTTCGAGAAGGTGTACAACGCGGCGGAGCAGAAGGCGGCTGCCGGCGGCAAGCTGAAGATCTTCCACTGGGCGGCCGCGACCGGCATCGCCTACTCGCGGGCGCTCGACACGCCGTCGGGCCCGTCGCTGTGGCTCCGCGTCCAGCACAAGGTCGCCGACACCCTCGTGTTCTCGAAGCTGCGTGCCGTGCTCGGCGGGCAGGCCCAGTACGCCGTCTCCGGCGGCGGCCCGCTCGGCGAACGGCTCGGTCATTTCTTCCGCGGCCTCGGCGTCACGATCCTCGAGGGCTACGGGCTCACCGAGACCACAGCGCCGACCAGCGTGAACCGCCCCGACGCCATCAAGATCGGCTCGGTCGGGCCGCAGCTGCCCGGCTGCGGGGTCAGGATCGCCCCGGACGGCGAGGTGCTGCTGCGCGGCATCCAGGTGTTCCGCGGGTACCACAACAACCCGGAGGCGACCGCCGAGGCGTTCGACGACGGCTGGTTCCGCAGCGGCGACCTCGGCACCCTCGACGACGACGGGTTCCTCACGATCACCGGCCGCAAGAAGGAGATCATCGTGACGGCCGGGGGCAAGAACGTCGCCCCGGCGCTCCTCGAGGACCGGATCCGGGCGCACGCCCTCGTGAGCCAGTGCGTCGTGGTCGGCGACAACCGCCCGTTCATCGGCGCGCTCATCACGCTCGACGCCGAGGGCCTGCCCGGCTGGCTCAAGATGCACGACAAGCCGGAGATGACGCCTGAGCAGGCCTCGACCGACCCGGACGTGCTGGCGGCGCTCGACGCCGCCGTGACCCGTGCCAACCAGGCGGTGTCGAAGGCCGAGTCGATCCGCAAGTTCGCCGTGCTGCCGGGCGACCTCACGGTCGAGAACGGGTATCTCACGCCCAAGCAGAGCGTGCGCCGTCACGTCTTCGTCAAGGACTTCGCCACCGAGATCGACCAGCTGTACGTCGACACGCGGCAGAAGTCCGCGAGCTGACACCGGCGCCGCCTCGCACCAGCACCGGGCGGCTGCACGTGCCGGCTCCGTCGAGCCCGCCGGGACCTCGTCCCGGCGGGCTCGACCTCTGCCCGGCCCGGCTCCCCTGTCGGAGGCCGCCGCTACGGTCCCGGCATGCCGAGCACCACCCCGTCCCCGACGCGCAGCACCGGGCACCCGACCGCGCTCCAGCCCTCGTTCGAGGACCTCGGTACCGCCCTGCGGGACGTCACCTTCGTCGTGGTCGACCTCGAGACGACCGGTGGCCGGGCCGCCGACGGCGGCATCACGGAGATCGGCGCGGTCAAGGTCCGGGGCGGCGAGGTGCTGGGCGAGCTGCAGTCGCTCGTCAACCCGGGCCACCCCGTGCCGGCCTTCGTCGCCCGGCTCACCGGCATCACGACGTCCATGGTCGCCACGGCTCCCCCGGTCGAGCTCGTCCTGCCGAGCTTCCTGGAGTTCGCCCGCGACGCCGTGCTGGTGGCGCACAACGCACCGTTCGACGTCGGCTTCCTGCGCGCCGCCTGCGACCGGCTCGGCTACGACTGGCCGGGCTTCCGGGTGGTGGACACCGTGCCCCTCGCGCGCCGCGTCGTCACCCGCGACGAGGCGCCGAACCACAAGCTGTCCACCCTGGCCGCGCTCTTCCGGGCACGGGTGACGCCCGAGCACCGCGCGCTGGCGGACGCGCGGGCCACCGTGGATGTGCTGCACGCGCTCCTGGAGCGCCTGGCGCCCCTCGGCATCACCCACCTGGAGGACCTCGCCGGCGCCGCCGACCCCGTCCCGCCGGACGTGCGCCGCAAGCGGACGCTCGCGGACGGCCTGCCCGAGGCCCCGGGGGTGTACCTCTTCCGCGGCCCCGGGGACGAGGTGCTGTACGTCGGCACGTCCACGAACCTCCGCAAGCGGGTGCGGTCCTACTTCACGGCCGCGGAGAAGCGCGGGCGCATCACCGAGATGGTGCGGATCGCGCACGCCGTCACCCCCGTGGTCTGCGCGACCCCGCTCGAGGCGTCGGTGCGCGAGCTGCGCCTCATCGCCGAGCACGCCCCGCGGTACAACCGGCGCTCCAAGCACCCGGAGCGCCAGACCTGGGTGCGTCTCACGGACGAGGCCTACCCCCGGCTGTCCGTCGTGCGCGACGTGCGGGCCGGGACGCCGCACATCGGCCCGTTCACGTCGCGACAGACAGCGCTGGCCGCCGTCGAGGCGGTCCACGACGCCCTGCCCCTGCGCCAGTGCACGGCGCGCCTCCCCCGCGTCGCGCGGACGGCCGGCAGCCCGTGCGCCCTCGCGGGGATGGGCCGCTGCTCCGCGCCGTGCACGGCGGCCGGCCGCGCCGACGACGGGTACGACGCCGTCGCGGACGCGGCCCGCACGGCGCTGACGTCCGACCCCTCGTCCGTCGTCGACGCCCTCGCCGCGCGGGTGGCCAGGCTCGCGGCGCAGGAACGTTTCGAGGAGGCCGGGACGGTGACCCACCGGCTCCGGGCGTTCGTGCAGGGCGCGGCGCGCGCCCAGCGGCTGGACCCGGTCGCCCGGTGCGCCGAGCTCGTCGCCGCGCGGCCCACCCCCGCGGGCGGCTGGGAGCTCGTCGTCGTGAAGCACGCGCGGCTCGCCGCGACCGCCGTGACCGGTCCCGACGAGGACCCGCTGCCCGTGGTCGACGCCCTGCGCGCCACGGCGGAGGTCGTCGCCCCGCCCGTGGCGCCCGCGCCCGCATGCCATCCCGAGGAGGCCGCCCTGGTGCTGGCCTGGCTGGAGGAGCCCGGGGTCCGGCTCGTGCACGTGAGCGACCCCTGGACGTGCCCGGTGCGCTCCGCGGCCGCGCACACCGACCTCGGCGCGGTCTCGACGACGGTCGCCGGCCTGTGGGCCGGCCCGGGCACGCCCGACGAGACCACCGAGCACGTCGCGGACCCGGGGTCGGTGGCTACGATGACGGCATGCTGACCGCGATCGTGCTCATCGACACCGAGGCCGACCAGATCCCCGAGGTCGCCACCAAGGTCACCGACCTCAAGGGAGTCAGCGAGGTCTACTCCGTCACCGGCAAGGCCGACCTGGTCGCCATGGTGCGAGTGCGCGAGCACGAGGAGCTCGCCGACGTCATCGCCGACGGGATCAGCAAGGTCCCCGGCGTGGTGCGCACGGAGACGCTCATCGCGTTCCGCACCTACTCGAACGTCGACCTCGAGCAGGCCTTCGCCCTCGGCCTGGACGACTGAGACCGGACGACCGAGAACCGGGGCAACCAGGCCGGGTCCGTCCGGCCGCCCCGCTGCCCTGTCAGGCCGGGTCCGCCCGGCCGCCCCGCTGCCCTGTCAGGCCGCGGTCGCCGCGACCCAGCCGTCGAGCACCCGGACGGCCCCGCCCTCGTCGACGCTGCGGGCGGCGAGCTCCATCCCCGCGGCCAGCCGCTCGACGAGCGAGCCCTGGCCGGTGCCGGGCAGGCTCCCGTCGGCGACGAGGCCCGCGGCGGCGTTGAGCAGCACAGTCTCGCGCACCGGGCCGCGGTCGGTCCCGTCGAGGACCCGGCGCGCCACGCCCGCGTTATGGGCGGCGTCGCCCCCGCGGAGGTCGGCGACCTCGATGCGCTGCAGGCCGAGGTCCGCCGCGGCGTCGAGCCGCTGCTCGACGACCGCGCCGCCGCGCACCTCCCACACGGTCGTGCCGCCGGTGGCCGCGAGCTCGTCGAGGCCGTCGTCGCCGCGGAACACGAGCGCGTCCGTCCCGCGGCTCGCGAACACCCCGGCCATGAGCGGCGCCATGCGGGCGTCGGCACAGCCGACCGCCGTCGCCCCGGGCTGGGCGGGGTTGGTCAGCGGGCCGAGGAAGTTGAACGCCGTGGCGATGCCCAGGTCGCGGCGGGCCACGCCGGCGTGCCGCATCGACGGGTGGAACAGGCCGGCGAAGCAGAACGTGATGCCGACCTGCTCGGCCAGGGCCGCGACCCGCTCGGGTGCCTGGTCGAGGCGGATCCCGAGCGCCTCCAGCACGTCCGCCGAGCCCGACGACGAGGACGCCGCGCGGTTGCCGTGCTTGACCACCCGCAGCCCGGCCCCTGCGATCACGACCGCCGCCATCGTGGACACGTTCACCGTGTGGTGCCGGTCGCCGCCCGTGCCGACGATGTCCACCGTCCTCCCCGGGACCTCGATCCGCGTGGCGTGCGCGAGCATCGCGTCAGCGAGCCCCGTGAGCTCCGCGGCCGTCTCCCCCTTGGCCCGGAGCCCGACGAGGAAGCCGGCAAGACGCGTCGGGGGCACCTCGCCCGACATGACCTCGTCCATGGCCCAGGCCGTCTCGGCGGTGGTCAGGTCGCGCCCGGCGACCAGCTCGGTGAGGATGCCGGGCCAGGTGAGGTCGGAGGCCGGGTCGGTGGAGGCCACGGAGATCCCTTCGGAGTCGGAGCAGGACGCCCTCCGACAGGGCGTGGGCGGCCCCGCGGCGGGTTAGGCGGCTGCGGTCAGGAAGCCGGCCACCGTGCGCTGCAGCTCGATCGCGTCGAGCGGCCTCGGCACCACGGCGTCGGCGAGCGACCACGATGCTAGCCATCCGTCGTCGGGCCTGCCGGTGAGGACCACGACGGGCGGGCAGCGGTACACCTCGTTCTTGAGCTGGCGGCACAATCCCATGCCCCCGGACTTGTCCGCCTCTCCGTCTAGCACGAGCAGGTCCCACCCGCCGCGGTCGGCCGCCGCGATGAGCGCAGCCGGCGTCGCGACCTCCGCCCACGCGATCTCCGGGGCGTGCGCGCGCAGACGAGGGCCGACGGCGGTGCGCACGTGGGCGCGGACGGTGCGGTCGTCGCTGTAGAGCAGGATGCGCGGCCCCCGGGCCGCCGGGCCCGTGCGGGCCGTCGGGACGATCGCTCCGGTCGGGCTGGTCGGGCTGGTCGGGCTGGTCGGGCTGGTCGGGCTGGTCGTCGTCGGGTCCGTCTGGTCCGTCTGATCCGTCAACTGTCTGGCTCCCCTTCGCGGACGTGCACGGCTTCGGGCACGGTCACGACGTCCGCCACCCGTACCGCGGCCGTCGGACGTCGACGTTTGCTGGCATCGTGGCACACTCGCGTCACCTCGGGCAGGTGCCGAACGTGGTCTTTTACTGGCACTCTCCACGGATCCGTCACCTCGTAGTGGCAGAGTGGCGAGTTTCCGCAGATTCTGTGCACATCGACTTCGCGCAAGGCCCGCCCGGGTGGCTCGAACCGGCCGTATGTCGGCCATAATGGCTGACGTGTCGACCGCAACGGCTGCTGCCCCCCATGCCCACCAGCACGTGAGCGTCAACCGTCCGAACCCCGTGTCGGTCGGGACGATCGTCTGGCTCGCGAGCGAGCTCATGTTCTTCGCTGGCCTCTTCGCGATGTACTTCACCGTCCGGTCGGTGATGCCCGAGGCGGAGTGGGCCGCTCAGGCGGACAAGCTCAACATCACCTTCTCGACGATCAACACCACCGTGCTGGTGCTGTCGTCGGTCACCTGCCAGATGGGCGTGTGGGCCGCCGAGCGGTTCAAGCCGGTGCGCTCCGGCTCCCTGCTGCAGGTGAACAGGTGGGGCATGCACGAGTGGATGACGCTCACCTACCTCATGGGTGCGTTCTTCATCGGCGGCCAGATCTTCGAGTACACCGAGCTGGTGCACGAGGGCCTGACCATCTCGTCCAGCCCCTACGGCTCGGTCTTCTACCTGACCACCGGCTTCCACGGCCTCCACGTGCTGGGCGGCCTCATCGCCTTCCTGTTCCTGCTGGGGCGTTCCTTCGCCGCCAAGAACTTCGGCCACCACGAGGCCACCACCGCGATCGTCACGTCCTACTACTGGCACTTCGTCGACGTGGTGTGGATCGCCCTCTTCGCCGTCATCTACCTCCTGCGCTGAACCCCCCGGCCGGCGTCGCCGCCGGCACTGACCCTGCACCTTCGATCTGCGAGACGAGGATCATTTCGTGAAGGCACTCGCCGCCCGCAGGCACCACCGGTTCGCGCCGGTCGTGCTGTTGCTGCTGGCGCTGCTGGTCACGGGCGGCGTCTACGCCGCCCTGGCCCCGAGCCCGGCCCAGGCCGACACCGCCAGCACCGCGGACATCGAGACCGGGAAGAAGCTCTTCCAGGCCAACTGCGCCACCTGCCACGGCCCGAACGCGGAAGGCACCACCGAGGCGCCCTCGCTCGTCGGCGTCGGCGCGGCCGCGGTCGACTTCCAGGTCTCCACCGGCCGGATGCCGATGCAGATGAACGGCCCCCAGGCCGAGGCCAAGCCCCGGCAGATGGACGAGGAGCAGACCGCCGCGCTCGCCGCGTACGTCGCGTCCCTCGGCGCCGGCCCGGCCATCCCCACCGACGAGCAGGTGGACGGGAGCAAGGGCGACGCCGCCAACGGCATGGCGCTGTTCCGCACCAACTGCGCCATGTGCCACAACGCCGTGGGCGCCGGTGGCGCCCTCTCGGAGGGCAAGTTCGCGCCGCCGCTGTGGGACACCTCCGGCCGCAACGTGTACCAGGCCATGCTCACCGGCCCGCAGTCGATGCCGGTGTTCAACGACGCCAACATCACCCCTGACGAGAAGCGCGACATCATCGCCTTCCTCGACGAGCAGGACCAGGGCTCGGCCGGTGGCCTCACCCTGGGCTCGCTCGGCCCGGTCAGCGAGGGCCTCTGGGCCTGGATCATCGGCATCGGCCTGATCATCGGCGGCGCGGTGTGGATCGGAGCGAAGTCCTCGTGAGCGAGAACCAGAACCCCCAGGGCCCGTCGCGCGACGTGGCCCGGCACGACGGCGACGGCACGGTCGCCCGGACCGACCGTTTCGCGGACCCGGGCGTCCCTGCGCACCACCCCCGCCTGACGGACACCGACCCCAAGGCCGCCAAGCGCAACGAGCGGATCATCGCGATCCTCTTCGCCGTGTCGTGCCTCGGCACGATCGGCTCGATCGTGGCCTACTTCGCCGTCCGGCCGGACGGCACCACGCCCGGCGTGCGCCTCTCGACGGTGCTGCTCGGCGTCGCGATCGCGATCTCCCTCTTCGGCATCGGCTTCGCGGCCGTGCACTGGGCCAAGACCCTGATGTCGGGCAAGGAGTACGTCGAGGAGCGCCACTCGAGCAGCAGCTCGGAGGACGTGCGCGAGGTCGTCCAGCAGCAGTTCAAGGACGGTCTCGAGGACTCCGGCATCGCCCGCCGCCCCGTCCTCAAGGGCGCGGTCGTCTCCGCGCTCGCCCTCTTCCCGCTGACCATCGCCGTGCCGCTCGTGTCGAGCGTCGGTGGCACGTGGAACGTCGCCTCGTTCCGCCACACGATCTGGAAGAAGGGCGTCCGCCTGGCGTACGACCCCTCCGGGCGCCCGATCAAGGCCTCGGACCTCACGGTCGGCTCCGTCGCGCACGTCATCCCCGACGTGCCCGCCGAGGAGCGCGAGTCGCACGAGTGGATCACGGAGAAGTCGAAGGCGGTCGTGCTCCTCGTGCGCATGGACCCCCGCGACCTCAAGCGCGACCACCGCGAGGGCGCCTCCTACGACGGCATCGTCGCGTACTCGAAGATCTGCACCCACGTCGGGTGCCCGGTCGCCCTCTACGAGCAGCAGACGCACCACCTGCTGTGCCCGTGCCACCAGTCGACGTTCGACATCGCGGACGGTTGCAAGGTGGTCTTCGGACCGGCCAAGCGCCCGCTGCCCCAGCTGCCCATCACCGTCGACGACGAGGGGTATCTTGTGGCTGAGGACGACTTCAACGAGCCCATCGGCCCGAGCTACTGGGAGCGCCTGAAGTGAGCACCACGACCACTCCCCCCGCCACGGCGGAGCCGACGACCGTGATCGGCAAGTCCGCCGACTACCTCGACCAGCGGACCAAGGTCGGCGTGCTCGCGAAGCAGCTCGTCCGCAAGGTCTTCCCGGACCACTGGTCCTTCATGCTCGGCGAGATCGCGCTGTTCTCGTTCGTCGTGCTGCTCATCTCCGGCGTGTTCCTGGCGATGTTCTTCGACCCGTCGATGGCGCTCGTCACGCACCACGGCGCTCCGGCGACGATGGACGGACAGCTCATGTCCACGGCCTTCTCGTCGACGCTCAACATGTCGTTCGAGGTGCGCGGCGGCCTGCTCATGCGGCAGATCCACCACTGGTCGGCGCTGATCTTCGTCGCCGGCATCGTGGTGCACATGATGCGCGTCTTCTTCACCGGCGCCTTCCGCAAGCCCCGCGAGCTCAACTGGCTGGTCGGCACGATGCTGCTGATCCTCAGCCTCCTCGCCGGCTTCTCGGGCTACTCGCTCCCGGACGACGTGCTCTCCGGCAACGGCCTGCGCATCACCGACGGCGTCATCAAGTCGATCCCGATCATCGGGTCGTACCTCTCCTGGTTCGTCTTCGGCGGCGAGTTCCCGGGCGAGCACATCATCCCGCGCCTGTTCACGGTGCACATCCTGCTCGTGCCCGCGCTCATCCTGGCGCTGGTCGGCGTGCACCTGTTCCTCATGGTGCTGAACAAGCACACCCAGTACCCGGGCGGTGGCCGCACCGACAAGAACGTCGTCGGCTACCCCGCGGTCCCGGCGTTCGCCACGAAGATGGGCGGCAACTTCTTCATCATCTTCGGCGTGCTGGCCCTCATGGGCGGCACGATGGCGATCAACAACGTCTGGAACTACGGCCCGTACGACCCGTCACCGGTGTCAGCGGGAGCCCAGCCGGACTGGTACATGCTGTTCCTCGAGGGATCGCTGCGCCTCATGCCGGGCCAGGCCGAGATCGTCACGTGGGGCGACTTCACGCTGTCGCTGAACATCCTCGTGCCGGCGGTCATCATCCCGGGCCTGCTGTTCACGTTCCTCTTCGTGTACCCGTTCGTCGAGGCGAAGGTGACCGGCGACCACCGCGAGCACCACGTGCTCGACCGCCCGCGCAACGTCCCGGCCCGCACGGGCCTCGGCGTCGCGTTCCTGACGGCGTTCGTCATCCTGGCGCTGGCCGGGTCGAACGACCTCATCGCGACACACTTCGCCCTGTCGATCAACACGATCACCTGGGTCTTCCGGATCCTGTTCTTCGTCGGCCCGGTCTTCGCGTTCTGGGTCACGAAGCGGATCTGCCTGGGCCTGCAGCGCAAGGACCGCGAACTGGTGCTGCACGGTCACGAGACCGGCCGCATCGTCCGGTTCGCCAACGGCGAGTACATCGAGGTCCACCGCCCGCTCGACGAGCAGGAGCGCTGGCTGCGCGTCAACTACGAGGCGCACCGACCCCTGGAGGTCGAGCCTGCGACCGACGCCCGCGGCGTCAAGCGCAAGGGCTACAAGAAGGACAAGCGCTGGCAGAAGCTGTCGCAGTTCTTCTACGAGGACCGGGTGGAGCCCGTGACTCCGGCCGAGCTGGCCGCGGCGCACGCCCACGGCGAGCACGACGAGCTCGAGCCCGCCCACGACACCCCCGAGCTGGTCTCGGGGTCTGGCAACGTCGAGCGGGAGCACTGAGTCTCCTGCAGGCTGGAACGGTGGCCCGCGCTTCCCTCCCCCGACTCGTCGGGCGGGGTGCGCGGGCCGTCGTCGTCCCCGGCCGATGAGTTCGGTCGGAGACCGGTCGTCGACGACGTCCCCCATCGCACGCCGGGCACGACGTGCGGCACGCAACCGGAGGTAACTCAGCATGGCTGTCTACACGCTCCCTGACCTGCCCTACGACTACAGCGCCCTCGAGCCGCACATCAGCGGCAAGATCATGGAGCTGCACCACGACAAGCACCACGCCGCCTACGTCACCGGCGCCAACACCGCCCTGGACAAGCTCGCCGAGGCCCGCGAGTCCGGCGACAACGCCGCGGTGAACCTGCACGAGAAGAACCTCGCGTTCAACCTCGGCGGCCACACCAACCACACCGTCTTCTGGAACAACCTCTCCCCCGAGGGCGGCGGCCAGCCCGAGGGCGAGCTCGCCGAGGCCGTCAAGGACGCCTTCGGCTCGTTCGAGACGTTCCAGGCCCAGTTCGCCGCCGTCGCCACCGGCATCCAGGGCTCCGGCTGGGCCGTGCTCGGCTGGGACTCCATCGGCCAGCGCCTCGCGATCTTCCAGCTCTTCGACCAGCAGGCCAACGTCCCCGTCGGCATCACCCCGCTGTTCATGCTGGACATGTGGGAGCACGCCTTCTACCTGGACTACCTCAACGTCAAGGCCGACTACGTCAAGGCCGTCTGGAACATCGCGAACTGGCAGGACGTCGCCGCGCGCCTCCAGCGCGCCCGCACGCAGACCGCCGGGCTCATCGTCCCCGCCTGACCCGCTCAGCCCGCACAGGGCGGCGCAAGCACGCGCGAGGGCCCCGCACGCATCCGCGTGCGGGGCCCTTCGTCGTCCTCTCCGAGCTGCGCGGCAGCCTCGGGATCAGTTCTGGCCGAACTCCGAGTACGGGATCACGTCCTCGTCGGCGGGCGCCTGGACGTCGATCGGCTCGCCCCACTTGCTGAACGTCGACTCGACGACCATCTCCTGGCCCTCGACCTCCATCGTGATGTCGGCCTCCACGGGCAGCCCCTTCGGGTCCACCTTGTACACCGCGGAGATCTCGCCGAGCTGGTCCGCGGTCGACGCATCGATGCCCGCCGTGCCGTCCTTCACCTTGGACGGGTCGATCGTGGCCGTGTAGACCTCGGTCTCGACGCCGTCGACGGTCTCGGAGCCGGTGTGCTCGAACGAGGTGACGGCGTCGGCCATCGCCTCCGCCTGCGAGGCGGCGTCCATGGACTCCATCGAGTCGATCGTGCCGGCCAGGGCAGGGTCGTCCGCCATGTCCTCGGCGGTCATCGACAGGTACTTGCCCTGCGTCATCTCGCCCATGGACAGGTAGATCGTGCCGTCGAGCAGCACGATGTCCATGTCCATGCCCATGACCGCCATGGTCATCTGCAGGGTCGTCTCCTCGAACGTCGGGCCGTAGGCGACGTCGGCCGTCGTGGTGCTCTCGGTCATCCCGGCCGACTCGGCAAGCTCCCCCGAGTAGGTCAGCTCCATGTGCGCAGTCGAGGCCTCTCCCTGCGCGGCCTTCATCTTCCCGGCCAGGTCCGTCATCGTCGAGACCGTCGCGATCTCCGCCGCCTGCTCCTGGGCGGCCTGCTCGCCCCCGGCGGGTGCCGGGGACGCGCCCCCGCAGGCGCTCAGGGCGAGGGCGACCAGGCCTGCCGACGCCAGGGCCACGGTCTTCTGGGGGACGCGCATGCTGCTCCTTCTCGGGGAAACGTGAGACTTCATTGCATCACGGGACCGTCGTCCCATGGGCGGGTCGGACCGCGCGGACGCCGATCGTTGCCGATCCGTGTCCCGCGACGTCGCCTCCCCCCGGAACGGCGAAGAGCCCCTCACGCGAGTCGCGTGAGGGGCTCTCGTCAGAGCAGGAGCGTCAGTGGGCGTGCTGCCCGCGGCTGAACTCGAACACCCAGCCGACGAGCCCGATGACCCCGAGGATGAAGCCGATGTACAGCACCCACCAGCCCACGGCGAGCCCGAGGAACGCGACCGCGGCGGCAGCGGCGATGACCAGCGGCCACCAGCTCCACGGCGAGTACACGCCCTGGTCGCCGGCGCCCTGTTCGATCTCGCCCTCCTCGTCGTCCTCCGGGCGAGGGTCGATGCGACGCGCGGTGAGCGCCAGGTAGGCGCCCACCATGGCGACGAGCGCCCCTACGAGGGGGATGCCGAGGTAGCCGACCGGCTCCTGGAAGTGCGTGACCAACCCGTAGATCACGCCGACCAGGACGAAGAACGGGGCGAGGAACAGGAAGAGCTTGATCTCGATCTTCACTTGCGGTTCTCCTCCTCGTCGTCGATCACGGTGGTGGTCGACTGTGCGGCCGACGACTGCGCGCTGTCGCGTCGCTCCTCGACGAGCTGCTGGTGCCCCCGGCGCTCCGGGTCACCGAAGACCTGGTTGAGCGGGCCGTGGCCCGGCGCCTGCTCCATCGCCGCGACCTCGGGGTGGTGCAGGTCGAAGGCCGGCGACTCCGAGCGGATGCGCGGCAGCGAGGTGAAGTTGTGCCGCGGCGGCGGGCAGCTGGTGGCCCACTCGAGCGAGCGGCCGTAGCCCCACGGGTCGTCGACGGTGACCTTCGGCGCGTTGCGCCAGGTCGTGTACACGTTCCACAGGAACGGGAGGGTCGAGGCGGCCAGGATGAACGCGCCGATGGTCGACACCTGGTTCTCCCAGGTGAAGCCCTCCTCGGGCATGTAGTCCGCGTAGCGGCGGGCCATGCCCTCGACACCCAGCCAGTGCTGGATGAGGAAGGTCATGTGGAAGCCGACGAACAGCAGCCAGAAGTGGACCTTGCCGAGCCGCTCGTTGAGCATCCGGCCCGTGAACTTCGGCCACCAGAAGTAGAAGCCGGCGAACATCGCGAAGACCACGGTGCCGAAGACCACGTAGTGGAAGTGCGCCACCACGAAGTACGAGTCGGACAGGTGGAAGTCCAGGGCGGGGCTCGACAGGATGATGCCCGTCAGACCGCCGAAGAGGAAGGTCACGAGGAAGCCGATCGACCACAGCATGGGTGTCTCGAACGTGAGTTTCCCGCGCCACATCGTGCCGATCCAGTTGAAGAACTTCACGCCGGTCGGGATGGCGATCAGCATCGTCATGAAGGCGAAGAAGGGCAGGAGCACCGCACCGGTGACGTACATGTGGTGGGCCCACACCGTCACGGACAGCGCCGCGATCGCGATCGTCGCGTAGATCAGGCCCTTGTAGCCGAAGATCGGCTTGCGGCTGAAGACCGGGAAGATCTCCGACACGATGCCGAAGAACGGCAGCGCGATGATGTAGACCTCGGGGTGGCCGAAGAACCAGAACAGGTGCTGCCAGAGGATCGCCCCGCCGTTCTCGGGGTTGAAGACCTGCGCACCGAGGCGACGGTCGGCGCCCAGCGCGAACAGCGCAGAGGCCAGCGGCGGGAAGGCCATCAGCACGAGCAGGCTCGTGACGAGCGTGTTCCACGTGAAGATCGGCATCCGGAACATGGTCATGCCCGGCGCGCGCATCGTGATGATCGTGGTGATGAAGTTGACGGCACCGAGGATCGTGCCGAAGCCCGCCAGCGCGAGCCCGAACACCCAGAGGTCTCCGCCTAGCCCTGGACTGAACGTGGTGTTCGACAACGGCGCATAGGCGAACCAGCCGAACGACGCGGCGCCCTGCGGGGTGAAGAAGCCCGCCCCCGCGATGAGGCCGCCGAAGAGGAACAGCCAGTACGCGAACATGTTGAGCCGCGGGAACGCGACGTCGGGCGCACCGATCTGCAGCGGCATGATCACGTTGGCGAAGCCCGCGAACAACGGCGTCGCGAACAGCAGCAGCATGATCGTGCCGTGCATCGTGAAGAGCTGGTTGTACTGCTCCTTGCTCTGCACGACCTGCAGGCCGGGCATGAACAGCTCGGCGCGGATCAGCAGGGCGAGGATGCCACCCACGGCGAACCAGATGAACGACGTGATGAGGTACAGGTAGCCGATCGTCTTGTGGTCGGTGGAGGTGATCCACTTGACCACGGTGCGACCGAGGTTCTGGCGCTTCGGCGCGAGACCGGGGATGACCTCGACGTCGTGCGCGGGGGCAGTCGTGGCCGCCATCAGTTCTCGACCTCCGGGAGGGTGTCTTCCTGCGGGAAGTTCGCGTCGTGCTGCTGGCGGTTCAGGTCGAGCCCGAGCTCGCCGGTCTGGCCCGCGGCCTCGAGGTCGGCCATGTGGGCGTCGTACTCCGCCTGCGACACGACCTTGACGTTGAAGAGCATCCCGGAGTGGAACTCGCCGCAGAGCTCGGCGCACTTGCCGGCGTACGTGCCCTCACGGGTCGGGGTGACCTGGAAGGTGTTCGTCCGGCCCGGGATCATGTCCTGCTTGTACAGGAAGGCGGGGATCCAGAAGGAGTGGATGACGTCGCGCGAGTCCAGGGTGAACTCGACCGTCTGGTCGACCGGGAGGTACAGCGTCGGGACGTCCTTCGACGTGCCCGGGGCGCCGTCCACCTCGTCGTCGAGCGTCTGGCCGCCGACGTCGAGCAGGTGCTGCCCGGAGTCGTAGACGTCGTCGTCGAGGTAGTTGAAGTCCCAGCTCCACTGCTTGCCGATGACCTGGATGTTCACGTCCGGCTCGGCGCTGGTGTCCTGCACCGCCGACATGTCGCGGTCCGTGTAGAAGAACAGGACGAGGATCATGATCGTCGGCACGGCCGTGTACATGATCTCGAGCGGCATGTGGTAGCGCGTCTGGATCGGGAGCTGGTGGTCGTCCCGACGCTTGCGGTACGCCGCGACGCACCACAGCATCAGGCCCCATGTGATCACACCGACGATCAGCGCCGCGATCCAGGAGCCGACCCAGAGGTTGGTGATTCGCTCGGTCTGGTTGGTCACCTCCCCGTCGCTGTAGCCGGGCAGGTATCCGCGCTTGACGGAGTCGCTGGCACAACCGGAGGCCAACACGGCGACGGCGCCGGCGATAGCCGTCGCGCGCAGGATGACCCGCCGGGTGCGGGTGGGGCTCTTCGAGTGCAAGGGAGGCCTTTCACGTCACGTCCTGCCCGACCGCCACGGCCCCTCTGGGCAACAGGCACGCGGACAGGACCTTCGTCCTCGATGAAGTGCAGCCTAGCGCGCCCGGAGCAGGTTCGACGCCGCAAAAGCCCCCTCGGGGCGTGACTCTTTCCGCACGGGACGTCCACATCTCCTTCTTGCACACAGACCCCTGGAGAGTGTCAGATCGATCCTCAGGAGTGTCAGATCCTCGGAGCGCTCCTGGACCCCGACCGACCGGACCTCGAGACCCCGAAGATGGCACGATCGTGCCCCGGGCGCGCTTCGGGCGCCCGCCCGACCCGCCCGCCGACGGTGTCGGGACGCACGTCAGCCCCCACGGAGCACGCCTGTGACCGACACCACCGACCCGACCGGGAACCACTCCCCCTCGGCGCCGTCCACCCCGACGTCCCAGGCGGCGACCGCGGCGACGTCCTCAGCGACCGCCGGCTCACGGGTGCACCTGGACAACGGCGGGGGCGCCCCGCTGCACCCGCTCGCGCGGCAGGCCCTGCTGCAGGCGCTCGAGGACGGCTGGGCCGACCCGCACCGGCTGCACACCGAGGGACGCCGCGCGGCGCGGCTGCTCGACGGCGCACGAGAGGCCGTCGCCGCCGTCCTCGGCGCGCGCACGGAGGAGGTGCGCTTCACCGCCAGCCACGCGTCCGCCCTCCGCGACGCCCTGGTGGGCACCGTGCAGGCCCGGCGGCGCGCGGGTGGGGACGTCGTCGTGGGCGCCACCGAGCGCGCGGCGGTGCTGCACGCGGCGGCGGCCGCCGCAGGGGCCCGGGACGGCGAGCGCGTCGTGGTGGACGTCGACCGCCACGGCCGCGTCGACGCGGCGACCTTTGCGGAGCGGGTCGCGCGACCCGGCGTCGCGCTCGCCGCGCTCCAGCACGCCAACGGAGAGGTCGGCACGCGACAGCCGCTGGCCGTCGTGCACGACGCCGCGCGGGCGGCGGGGGTCCCGCTGCTCGTGGACGCGGGCGCGTCGCTGGGTCACGACGTCGTCCCCGACTCCTGGGACCTCCTCGCCGCCCACCCGGCCGACTGGGGCGGGCCCGCCGGGGTCGGCGTGCTCGCCGTGCGCCAGCGCGTGCGTGCCGTGCCGCCCGGGCCGGAGGACGCCGACCCCTGGGCGCCCGGCGGGGTGAGCGTGCCCGCCGCGTTCGCCGCCGCCGTGGCCCTCCAGGCGACGACGGCCGACCGCGCCGCCCAGGACGAGCGGCGCCGGCTCCTCACGGCGCGCGTGCGGGCGGCGGCCGCCGCCGTTCCCGACGTCGAGGTGGTGGGCGACCCGGACGACCGGCTCCCCCACGTCGTGACGTTCTCCTGCCTGTACGTGGACGGAGAGGCCCTCGTGACCGAGCTGGACCGGGCCGGGTTCGCGGTCGGCTCCGGCTCGGCCTGCACGGCCAGCACCCTGGAGCCGTCGCACGTGCTCGCGGCGATGGGGGTGCTCACGCACGGCAACGTGCGGATCGCCCTCGACCGGTCGACCACCGAGGACGACGTCGACCGCTTCCTCGCGGTCCTGCCGGGCGCCGTCCGGCGGGTGCGCGACGTGCTCGGGGTGGCCGGGCTGTGAGCACCGACGGCGCAGGGTCTGGCGCAGAGATCGGCGCAGATGCGGACGCCGTGGTGGTCGACGCCCGCGGCCTGCGCTGCCCGCTCCCGGTGATCCGGCTCGCCGCGGCGGCCCGCGACCTGCCCGCCGGGACGCTCGTGACCGTGCTGTCGACCGACCCGGCGGCCCGTCTCGACGTGCCCGCCTGGGCCCGGATGCGCGGGCACGCGACGGTCGGCGAGACCACGACCGGGACCGAGGCCGAGACCGGAGCGGCGGAGGAGCCCGACGACCGGGGCGGCGACGAGGACGGCGACGAGGACGGCGGCGTGGCCGGCGGGACCGCTCCGACGACGTGGTCGATCACCGTGCGTCTGGGCGCCGCCTCCTGATCCGCGACGACACTGATCCACGGCGACATTGGCCCGCGACGACACCGCCCCGCAACGACACCGCCCCGCAACGACGACGGCCCGGCCGCCCCGTGGGGGTGGCCGGGCCGTCGGAGTCGCTCAGCGGTTCAGCTGAAGGAACCGCCGCAGGCGCAGGAGCTGCCGGCGTTCGGGTTGTCGATCGTGAAGCCCTGCTTCTCGATGGTGTCCGCGAAGTCGATCTTCGCGCCCTCGAGGTAGGGCACGCTCATGCGGTCCACGACGACCTCGACGCCGTCGAAGTCACGCAGCGCGTCGCCGTCGAGGATGCGCTCGTCGAAGTAGAGCTGGTAGATCAGGCCGGAACAGCCGCCGGGCTGGACGGCCACACGCAGACGCAGGTCGTCGCGGCCCTCCTGCTCGAGGAGGCTGCGAACCTTGTCGGCGGCGACGTCGGACAGGTCCACGCCGTGCGTGGCGATCTCGGTGGTGTCGGTCATGCTTCCTCCAACAGGCGGGCCGGTAGAGCTGTTCCCGATCCTACGCGCGAATTCCGTGGGCGCGATGACGCGAGTCACAGGCGCGGCGCGGCGGGGGCGGGGGGGCCCGGCGGCCCCCCCCCCCCCGGGCGGGCCCCGGAGGGGCCCCCGGGCCCCCCCCCCCCCCCGGGGCCCCCCCCCCCGCGTGCCCCGGGGAGTGCACCCCCCACACCCCCGCCCCCC